>NZ_JADMKV010000035.1 GCF_015476545.1 Methylobacter sp. BlB1
TCTATAAATAATCGGGCACTGGGGCTTTTTCTCCGCGTTAGCGGCTTCGTCCAACCATCAATTCGGCCAGATTTTCGGCCTGCATTTTTTCCATGATATGGGCTCTGTGTACGTCAATGGTGCGGTTGCTGATATCGAGTATTCTAGCGGCTTCTTTGTTGGAATGGCTCCTGACTATCAGGTTCAGTACTTCTCTCTCGCGTGTTGTTAAATGACTGAGACGCTCGAGTATCTTGTTTTTCTCTCTGAGTTGCTCTCTAACTTGAGCATCTTTGCTCAGGGCTTCTTCAATGCGGCTCAGCAATATTTCTTCATTGAACGGTTTTTCCAGAAAATCGACGGCTCCGGCTCTGAATGCTTTGGCCGAATCGGGCACATCCGCATGGCCGCTGATGAAGATAATGGGAATATCTATGCTTCTTCTGATGAGCTCTTCCTGAAGATCCAGCCCGCTCATGGACGGCATTCTAACGTCCAGAAGCAGGCAGCTTGGCTGTTCAGGATCATAGTGGTCCAGAAAGGATTCGGCCGATTCGAAACTCATCACAGGCTGTCCAGTTGATTCGATCAATATCGTCAGCGAATCACGCACGGCGAATTCATCATCAACTATATAGACTATAGGAGTCGTCGGCTTGTTATGCGTCATTAGATTTCCTCCGTACAGGTATAGTGAAATAAAAAGTACTGCCTTTTCCTGCCTTGCTGGCGAAATGCAATGAACCGTCATGGGATTTGACTATAGATTGGCTGATGGACAATCCCATTCCCATGCCGGACGATTTGGTCGTATAAAAAGGCGTTAATATTTTCTTTTGGCTGGACTCGCCGAGTCCGTGGCCGTTGTCTTTGACCTTTACTTCGATAAAATTCTCATCATTCAAAAGTGTCTGAATGAAGAGCTTTCGTTGTTTGTTATGTGCCACGTCTTTCAACGCATCGATGCTGTTTCTGACAAGATTTAGAATGACCTGTTCAATTTGAACGCTATCGACATAAATACTCGGCAGATTATCGGCCAGGTTGAAAGACAGCTGGATATTGTATTGTTTTAAATCTGTTATTGACAGGCTGACCGCATTTTCGATCAGCGCATTGATGTCGGCGGTCGACCGATGTATTTTTTTGGACCTGACAAAGTCCCGCATGTGATGGATGATCTGTCCGGCTTTCAGCGCCTGGTCATGGGTTTTTTCCAGAATTGATCTGAGTTTTGCCAGATCGGGTTGATCAGCCTGAATGAAACGCAGACAGGCCTGCGCGTAATTGACGATCGCTGTCAGCGGCTGGTTGACTTCATGAGCGATGCCCGATGCCAGTTCCCCCATCAGGCCGAGGCGCATGACATGGGAAAGCGCTTCCAGATGCTCTTTCTGCTGCAATTCCTGCATCTTGCGCTGGGTGACGTCACGGACAATGCTGGTGAAATAATTCTGGCCGTCGAGCGTAAATTCAGCGATGGATATATCCAGCGGCACTGCAGAGCCGTCTTTGCGCATGCCCTCAACCTCGCGAATGCGGCCCAGCACTTTGGGCATATCGGCTTCTTGCCGATAGCTCTTTCGCTCACGATGAGAGCATTTATCCTGCGATAAGGGCATGAGTTTGTTGATGCTGCAACCGATCAGTTCTGCTTCCGTATAGCCAAAAATGGTTTCTACCGCCGCATTCGCGGAAATGATCTTGCAGGACATATCGCAGGTGATGATGCCTTCTACAGACGCATTGAAGATGGAATTAAGTTTAGCCTCGCGTTCCAGTATCTGCTGCTTGGAATGCTTGAGCTCTTCAACCAGTTGGGTTAGGTTCTGATTGCTCAGCGACAAATCGCAATCTTGCTTGAGCACCTTTTGAGCCAATTTCTTATTGAGATTGGCTATGGTTTCTTCAGCGCGTTTGCGCTCCGTAATGTTGTTTAAAGTCAGCCAGATTTCGCTGTCATTATTATTGATGTCATTGATTTTACCCTGACATTCCACATGAGTGATCTCGCTGCCGTCACTCTTGAGCCGGACATCCAATGACTGATGAGTGCGTTCCGTTGCCAGCCTGCGCAGGAATAAATAGTACGGGTCCTGATCGCTGGCATCGATATATTGCGCCAGTTTCCTGTTGATCAGCTCCTCAATGGGATGATTCAATAGACGCGTCGCAGTCAGATTGGCCTGCAGGATAACGCCGTCTTTATTGAGGGTCAGATAGCCAACCGGAGAAAGGTTGTATAAGTTGGCATACAGGTCGCGTGAGGCGAGCAGCTCCTGATGCGTTCTGTTCAACTCCTCATTCTGGAGCTCAAGCTCTATCTGGTGGACCTGAAATTCGAACAGTAGCTTTTGAATTTCCTGGCTGGACATGCGCGTAATGTCGGTTCCGGATTTGTTAAGCATCGTTTCCGCCCGATTGCGGAGATTCTCGCGATACTGGACAAGCAGGTTCTCCGCATCTGTCTGGAGAATTTCGTAATCGATATTCCCGTCGAATGAATTAAACATGGCGATTTATTCCAGCGGATAAGTGAAAAAGTGAACGCCTGCGGTTGGGGCAGGCGCTCGCCGGATTTATAGTGCGCAATTTTTGCCTATGCGCCGGAGAAATTAGGACGATTGTATTCATGGGTTATCCCGTTCGACATCTTCAATGGCTAACAGAATGCGTCTGGCATTGGTCGATGACTGCTGAAGCAAGCGGCCATTGAGGGTTAGATGTTTTTTTCCTATGACAGGGCATTCACACGTATAGTTAAACGCATCGAAAGGCGTATTGCTGTTTAATGTTTCGTATAAATGGCCGCGTAATTGATCCGAATCCCAGGCCGACCTATTGATAGTGAAAAAAGATTGTCCTGTCAGGTCTTCATGGGACGGATTGAAAGCCTTATGAAACGCAGGATTGGCGGTAATGATGCTGAGATTTTCATCGAGCACCAGCAGCGGGTTGGATACGGTATTGACAATCGCGCTGGCCATACTGGCGTCCAAAGCCGCCTGTTCGGCTTTCTTCAGTCTGTCGATGTCGATAAACGTAATAACCAGCCCGTCGATCATGTTTTCCGCGGTTCGATACGGCAGGATGCGCAACAGATACCACGCACCGTTTGTGGACTGCACTTCTGCATCCTTGTAAATCAGTGTTTGCAACACCGCTTTGGCATCATCTATCAGGTGGGCATATTTAAGACTTGACGCTAGGTCGCCGAGCGGCCGCCCTATATCGCTGTTGATCAGATGGACAATATTGATGGCCGATTTGGTGAAGCGTCTTATTTTGAGGTTATTGTCGAGGAAGATGGTTGCAATATTCGTGCTGTTCAAAAGATTTTGCATATCGTCATTGATCTTCGATAAGGCATCGACCTTTGTTTGAAGCTCGCTGTTGATGGTATTTAATTCCTCATTCAAAGACTGCATTTCTTCCTTGGAAGTTTCCAGTTCTTCGTTGGAGCTTTGCAGCTCTTCATTGGCCGATTGCAGTTCTTCGTTCGTGGACTTGAGTTCTTCGTTCGATGTTTCCAGTTCCTCGATAGTTGCGCGCAGTGATTTTTTAGTAGAAAGCAGTTCATGAGCGAGCTGCTCCTTATCGTTTTTATTGATCAGGATCGGGAAGACAGCTGGCTCGCCAGTTTGTGAGCCGGCATCTTTATGATGCGGATGAAAACTGACCAGGAACAGATCCTGTAGTGCTTCTGGCTCCAGGAGCCTTACCAGCTTCAGGTCGATCGTTTCAAAACCGTTATTGGTTTTGACCCTGATTCCACTATTGATGATTTCCATATCGCCCTTTTTTTGGACTTTACGCAGCGATGTTGCTAATGGCACGCGCAAGCCCTCTCTGGCCATTTCGATGATATTCCAGTTGGGCTGGCCTTGCGCAGGTTCCAGATAATTTCCTGTATGGCCATGAATGTAAATAATTCTGCCGTGTTCGTCGATGATAATGCAGACCGGGGCATAGCGCTCCAGCAATAACTTCTCAATTTGCCGGGCGATCTGGCCGGGCTGGGAATCGAGTTTGTGTGATTTATGTTCCATTGATGGTGCGTTTTTGGCGCTTGTCGGCAACAGACGGGGTTTGGATGTCGGCAAACCGGCCTGGATATCTTTTCGCTGATAGATCTTGCTCTTTTTGTCAACAACTGAGAACAGATGATCAAAATTGCCGATCGACTCGGATGTGCCAAGAAACAGGAGGCCGCCTGGCTTCAGAGTGTAGTGGAAATGCGGAAAAATCTTTTTTTGCAGTTCGCCGTCCAGATAAATAAGCAGATTACGGCAACTGATCAAGTCGATGCGGGTGAATGGCGGATCCTGAAGCAGATTCTGCGTGGCAAATATCACGGTATCGCGAATTTCCTTGGCGATACGATACTGGCTGTCTTCCCGTTCAAAGTAGCGGGTCAGGCGATCCGGCAAAACATCGGTTTCAATGCCGCTTGGATAAAGGCCTTCCCGTGCCTGAATGATGGATGACTCGTCCAGGTCGGTGGCAAAGATCTGAAAGCTGTAAGTTTTGCCATGTGTTTCATTATATTCTTTAAACAGAATGGCAAGCGAGTAGGCCTCCTCGCCGGTGGAGCATCCCGGAACCCATACGCGCATTTCGTAATTGTCGGGTTTATTTTCAAATAGTTTCGGCAGGGCAATATTTTTTAATGCCGCGAATGCGGGTTCGTCTCTGAAAAAATTAGTGACGTTGATCAACAGTTCCTTAAACAGTTTATCTATTTCAACAGGGTTCTCCTGCAGAAACTGCACGTAAGCGTTCATGGTCTGAATATGATGGATATTCATGCGCCGGCTTATGCGGCGGTTGACCGTGGTAGGCTTATAGGCAGACAAGTCATGGCCGGTGCGGTTGCGCAACAGGATAAAAATTTTTTGTAAAGGTTCGGTGGCAGCTAACATTTCCGCCGGTTCCAGCGTTTGAAAATTGTTGAAGCAAGGTGCATCAAAATATTGAAGCAGTTGTTGTCCCATTTTTTCAACGGGCAATACAAAGTCGACATCGCCCCTTGCTATCGCACTCTTGGGCATGCCGTCAAATTTTGCAGTTGCAGGATCTTGAACCATGGCCATGCCAGATGCGCTTTTGATGGCTTTTAGCCCCAAAGTGCCATCGGTACCGGTACCTGAAAGAATAATGCCGACACTCATTTCTTTTACATCTTCCGCCAGGGAATGAAAAAAGAAGTTTATAGGCATACGCATTGTCTCATGATCGGTTCTGTCCATAAGATAAATTCGACGATGGAATACGGCGAGATTTTTCCCGGGAGGACATACGAATATATGATCTTTTTTCAATGGCATACCGTCTTCGGCAGCAATCACAGGAATTTTGGTAAATCCAGCCAGTAAATCAGGTAGCAGGCTAATGTGTCTGGGCTGTTGGTGAGATACTACGATGAAAGCAAAACCGTTGTGCAACGGCAGATTGGAACAGAATGCTTCTAATGCTTGCAAGCCGCCGGCTGACGCTCCAATGCCGACTACAGGTAATAGAGAGCTTACTAAATGCTTTTTATGCTGTACATCATGAACACTTGATCTAGATGTGACTTTTGGCTCTACTTTGCTGTTGCCTGACTTCACAGAATAGGTCCTCTAATTTGCTACCTTGCTGAATTATTTTGGATTCTTGTTTCATTTCTTCATGTTTTTGGTGAAGGATTTCAGCTTAACACCCGATTAACCTTAAAAACAAGCGCTCTATCAAGAGCTTTGATGCCCTGTTTGAGAGAGGGTGCGCAGTATCAATAAATATGAGTAATTAAGGAAGCATCAGAACCAGTGACCTCAGCAAAGCGGCAGTCGAGTTAATCTACGAATTTTCCAGAATGAGCGTTCTTCAACAATTGCGGACCCATTTTCTCGAAACAGAATCTCAATTTCGTCTACGTGTAAGAAAATTACTACATTTCCCAATGGCTATATATGCGTAAAAACACTTAGGTGAATATACGAATGTTTTAATCAAGCTCTTTCTTTTATAAATATAAGACCATTTAAATAGTTTTAAGTTTAGCTTTGCAGGACTGCTTTCAAATTGAGTATCTCTTTAGGATTTTTATACATAATTTATCCAAATAGATAGATTTTCAGATTTAAATGGTTGTTGAAAATTCAGATGAAATAGCGAGTATAAAATGTCGGCTAATATTAATGCACTTAAGCAACAGAAAAGTTTTGATTGGCATTACGAAATTGACGAGGTTGATATTGAGTTAAAGGAAAAGAGATTTATGGATGATGAGTTCGAGTATTACAAATCCACAAAAACCAAATCCAAGAAAAAAGTTCGCCAAGACAGGCAAAAATAAATTAAGTGAAATTCTGTAGATGATCGAATGTCAATTGGGCGAATTATCCGGCAAGGCATCAACCGGAACATCCGGAGAATCATGGCGGCCGTAAGAGTAAATCAAGTCATTATCAAATAACAACATTAAAGATTAAGTTAGATTTGACTGTTTTCCCTTCATTACGATCTGGCAAAGAATTCCAGCCATCTATGTTGTAAGGCAGGCGTGAAGAGATTTATTCAAAGGCTTGAGTAAATCTCTTCAAAGTTGAAGATTGGGACCCAAGTGGGAAAATCACTATGTTGATCCAGCATAAATATCGCTATACAAGTTACCAGGAATGTTTGAAACATCCTGATGCAATGACGCCTTTATCGTGCGAAGTGATGAAGGAGTAAATGGGCTATGTTCAATTTATTTAAGGACGAATCGCAGAATGTTAATTCATTTTTTCTGTTTATGCAGAGCTTGGTGAATCGCAATCTGGCCGCTGAGGCCTTAAGAGTGAGCGAAACCAGGTATCGGAATTTACTGGAAAATATGGATACGGGCGTTGTATATCTAAATAATACTGGGACAATCATCTCTGCCAATCAGGCGGCAGAGCAAATTCTGGGCTTGCAGTCGGATGACATGATGGGGCGCGCATTGACCGAGACCTGCGCCAGGATTGTCAGAGAAGACGGTTCGATTCTTCCTCATGAGCAGCATCCGGCCATGCTGGCTTTACGCACCGGAAAACCGGTGGAAAATGTCGTTATGGGTTTTTTAAATCACGCCCGACAAGATCATACATGGGTGATGACCAGTTCCATGCCGGAATTCCGCCCGGGAGAGCGACAACCCCATCAGGTTTTCATGACTTTGAACGATATCACTCAGCGTAAATTGGCCGAGGAGGAGTTAAATCTGGCATCGGTTATCGTCAATAATACGGGTGAAGGCATCATTGTCGCCGATCAGGACAACAACATCATTTCAATCAACCCTGCTTTTACGATTCTAACCGGTTTTTCCCGGCAGGAGGTTTTCGGCAGGAAAGCCGATTTTCTGCAATCCAAAAAAAATGCCATAAAAATCAATGATGAGCTCCACAAAAGCAGAAAAAATAGGCACAGTTGGCAGGGCGAAATGTGGCATCGGCGTAAAAACAGCGACGATTTCCCTTGCTGGACAACCATCAATCAGGTCAAGGATGCGCAGGGTAAGACAACGCATTATGTGTATGTGGTTATGGATATTACCCATCTTAAAAAGGCTCAGAATCGTCTCGGATTTCTGGCTTATCATGATCCGCTGACTCAACTGCCCAACCGGATGTTATTAAAGGATCGCATCAATCATTCCCTGCAAAATGCGCGGCGGGAAGGCTCGCTGGTGGCTGTGCTGTTTCTTGACCTTGACCGCTTCAAGATCATCAACGATACCTATGGGCATGCCGTCGGCGACGGTTTGTTAAAGGAAGTGGCAAGGCGGATCAAGAATCTGGTCAGAAAGGAAGATACCGTGTCACGTTATGCCGGTGATGAGTTTATCGTGCTTATGGAAGACTTTTTGGACGCGAAAAGCCCCGCCAGATTGGCTAGAAAACTGATTGAAACATTTAACGACCCGGTTGAAGTCAAAGGTCACCGCTTGCAAATAACCACCAGCGTAGGCATCAGTTTGTTTCCACGAGATGGGGACGACACTGACAGTTTAATCAAGAATGCCGATGCCGCTATGTATCGCGCCAAAAAAGAAGGGCGCAATAACTTCCAATACTATAACCCGGAGTTAACGACGCAGGCTTTTGAAAAAATGGCTATGGAAAGCGATTTAAAACAGTCGATAGATAGAAATGAGCTGGTTTTATATTACCAGCCGCAAATCTGTCTTACGGCCGGAAACATTGTCGCTATCGAATCGTTAGTGCACTGGCAGCATCCGACTATGGGCTTGATAAATCCTGCACGCTTCATTTCCATAGCCGAAGAGAGCGGCTTCATCCTGGCTATGGGCGAATGGATGATAGAAACGGCTTGTAAACAGATGAGGCATTGGCTGGATGAAGGCGCGCCGATGAACAAAATAGTGGTGAATGTGTCGGCGGCTCAATTGCTGCGTTCCGATTTTGTGGCTACCGTTGAACGCATACTGCGCACGCACGGGCTTTCACCTCATTGTCTGGAACTGGAAATTAGCGAGAACAGTTTTATGGACAATGTCGAACCGATCATCAAGGCTTTAAATGGATTGGCCGAGGCGGGGGTAGATTTGACCATCGCTAATTTTGGCAAAGGCTATTTTTCACTCATCAATTTAAAGCGTATACCGGTAAAAAAGCTGAAAATTGACAGTTCATTCATATCTGAAATGTTGCGTAATTCCAACTACGAAGACATCATACGCTCCATGATAGCCTTGGGGCACAGTTTGGATTTAAAAGTTATTGCTCCGGGTATTGAATCGGAAGCCCAGCAAAAGCTGCTGGCAGAGTTGGATTGCGATATGGGGCAAGGCCATTTTTATTATCCTCCTGCTTTGCCAGACGCAAATTTCTTTGCAAAATGATGTTGTGAAATTGATACATTTTAAAAAATTAAACAACGTTATTTATTTTTGCAACTGATTCTAAATGTTTGATTAATTAGGCAATTGCTAGGTAATTGTACGGATTGTTGCCAACTCCGTCTGTTCATAGAATAGACTCCAATGAATATTTCTTCGCACTTTAGGAAGAAAGATGAAAGATGATTGCAAAACCATGCAACACATGCCCAAGACAGCTATCAACCCTGATACGTTTCAGGAAATGGTGGCAGAACGCGCTTATTCCAAAGCCGAAAAAAGAGGTTTTGCAGCAGGACACGAACTCGAAGACTGGCTTGAATCCGAAGAGGAAATTAAAAATCAATGTTTCTACTGGTTTCAGGATGCGGAGTAGCTTTTTGAAACGGAGTTTTTTACTTCCTTAGTCTTTTTACCAAACACATTAAGTGATGCATGAACACACGGAATCTCCTAAACATGGTATTCAATATGAAGCGAAACAAAATAATTGACGTTCCCAGTTTTGACAATAAACTCACAGAACACAAGCAATGCGTCGCTTTCCATGAAGCCGGGCATGCAGCGGCAATTTATCTGAACAACAAGGCCCAGAGTCTGCCTCCGGTTTTCTTTCAGATTTTATTCAAGGATATAGGAGCGGTTTCGGAAGGCCCTAAAAACGTTTATCACATCGCCCATGATGATTGTATTGCCAGAGTGGAAGGCGGACGGTTAATTCAATCATTGCCTTATTCCATGGATGAGTTTCTGGATAAATTGGCTGGACATGACGACATGGCTCAGGCAGTGAAGGATTATGTCACGGCTTTCGAGGCAGACATCGTTAATCTGCTTATTGGTCCTCTTGCCGAAGCCAAATACATTGCTGATGCCGATAATGAGCTATTCAATCATCGTCTGGTCAATTTAAACGCATTGAAGAATTATGGCGGACGTTCTGATATCGCATCGGTCTATGAATATTTACAAAGTTACTCCCCCAGTAAACAACGGCAGGATGAAAAACTGGACGAGTTGTTTAATGTCGCCTTTGACTTCATAAACGACTATGAAAACTGGAAAGCAATTTCCAAGCTGGCCAATTACATTATCGACTCTGATAAAGATACGATCAGCTGTGAGGAGGTTATTGCCGTGCTTGAATCCACAAACGCGAACGAGTTTGCGGAGGAGGCAGCGCAGCCAGATTGCTATGTAAAATATGCCTGATTAAGGTGTGACTGCTCTTTGATGGGGATAAGCCGTTGTATAACCAAATTAATAGAGTTCCCTGGACGATTGAAAGTTATTTTTTCTCTATCGCCAAAAGGGCTTTTCGGATACGGGAGCGGATTTGTTGACATGCTTCAGATTCATGGACAGGCAAGTATCTATCGATTGGCGGCCAAGGCCGTCCCACATTAAAACTGTGCCGCTTCTAATACAACGTTTAGGTTGAAGGAACTGTACAATGGATAAGCCGGTAAACAGCATTAAAAATCTATTGAATAAGTTATACAACTATTTGAAGGATTTGCTAATGGCCGGTTCCAGCTCACTCTCCAAGGAAAAGCCGGAGGTTGAGCTTCATAAACCCATCGACGAAAAAACGCCCGACTCCAAACAGCGAAGAATCATTTACCTGGCGCTGTTTTTCATAGTGTTATTGTCTTTGTTTAACAGCATCCAGGAAATTCAGCGGGATGAAATCCCTTATAGCCAGTTTCTGAAGTACGTAAAAGAAAAAAAGGTTGAAAAGGCTGTTGTTACCGACCGCTATATTACCGGCGTGATTAAATCGGACGATCCGCGCGAGCCGTCCAGGCCTTTCATGACCATTCCGCTATTACAGGATGATCTGGCTAATTTGCTGGAGCAAAACAACGTCGAATATGTAGTCAGAAGCGGAGAGAACTGGTTGACCAATATTTTGTTCAACTGGGTCATCCCGATTTTAATATTCGTTTTTATCTGGTCCTGGATTATTCGCCGCACCACCGGCGGACAAAGGGAATTCCTGAATCTGGGCAATAAAATCCGTATTCATCAGGATACGCTGCCCAAGATCACCTTTGACGATGTGGCCGGCGCCGACAATGCCAAACAGGAACTGAAGGAATCCATCGAGTTTTTGAAATCGCCGGAAAAAATACAAAGACTGGGCGGGCGCATGCCCAAAGGCATATTGCTGGTCGGCCCGCCCGGCACCGGTAAAACGCTGCTGGCACGGGCGGTCTCCGGGGAAGCGGGCGTGCCTTTCTTTAATATCAGCGGTTCGGAATTCATTGAATTGTTTGTCGGAGTGGGCGCAGCCCGGGTTCGCGATCTTTTCGAGCAGGCACGCAACAAAGCCCCCTGCATGATCTTTATCGACGAGCTCGACGCCATCGGCCGGTCGCGCAGCGGGCCTGTCATGATAGGCGGCCATGACGAGCGTGAACAAACCTTGAACCAGTTGCTGACCGAAATGGACGGTTTTGATACTTCGGTGGGCGTGGTCGTCATGGCGGCAACAAACCGGCCCGAAATTCTGGATAAGGCGCTGCTGCGCGCCGGACGCTTCGATCGCCAGATCATTGTCGATAAACCGGATTTGCAGGACCGCATCGAAATTCTGAAGCTGCACACCCGAAATATGGTTCTGGCTGATGACATCAATATCGAGATCATCGCCAAACGCACGCCGGGGCTGGTCGGCGCCGACCTTGCCAATATTGCCAATGAAGCGGCGATCATAGCGACCCGGGTCGGCCATAACAAAGTTGAAATGGAAGATTTCGAAGCGGCTATAGATCGCATACTGGCCGGACCTGAAAAGAAAAACCGCGCCCTCAGCCCCGACGAAAAGCGCCGGGTCGCCTACCACGAAGCGGGGCATGCGATGGTCGCCGAGCATGTGCCGACCGGACAGCCGGTGCATAAAATTTCCATTATCCCCCGCGGTGTATCGGCCCTTGGCTTTACGCTGCAATTACCCGTCGAGGAAAAGTTTCTGTCCACCGAAGATGAGCTCAAGGATCAGTTAGCTATTCTGATGGGCGGACACGTCGCAGAAGAATTCATCTTTGGCAACATCTCGACCGGCGCCCAGAATGACCTGGAAAGGGCCAGCGAGATTGCCCGCAACATGGTCTGCAGTCTGGGCATGAGCAAAAAACTGGGACCGTTGACCTACGGCAAACGGCAGCAACTGCAGTTTTTGGAGGCAGAAACACCCGAAGTCCGCAACTTCAGTGATGAGACCGCTCGAATTATCGATACCGAGGTCATGGCGCTGATCGAAGAAGCTGAAACGCGTGCCCGCGGAGTGATTACAACCAACAGAGAGGTATTGGACAAACTGGCGAATCTACTGCAAGAAAAAGAAGTTGTTAACAGAGAAGAAATTACAGACCTACTTAAAAGCGAGATGAAACAGTGAATACGCAAGCAATCTGGGAGCAAAAACAGCTCAATCATCACCGCCTGAGCAATTTTTTTCAGTCGTTGATTTTATACGTCACAATGCAGTTCCTGATCTCCCTTGTCAGTTATTTGTTATGGGGTATGGAAGGATTGAAATGGGCGGCGACTGTTGGCGCAGTTCTGTTGCTCATCGGCATCAAATTTATGCCGGGAATTATCCTTAAACTGTACAGGGCGCGGCCGATCGTTCATGATGAGATTCCCGGTTTACAACAGCTGGTCTCGGAATTGGCGGCGCATGCCAAGCTTGGAGCCGTGCCGCAACTGTATTATGTGCCCAGCCGTACCATGAATGCTTTTAGCGTAGGCAATCACGACAAATCCTGCATCGTCCTGACTGACGGCCTGCTGCGTACGTTGAGCCGGCGCGAACTCATCGGCATCCTGGCTCACGAAATCGCTCATATCGGCAACAATGACAATCAGGTGCTGAGCATCGCCGACATGCTCAGCCGAATGACCAGTTTGTTGTCTACGTTTGGCCAATTATTGCTGCTGATCAACCTGCCGATGTTTTTTCTGGACGGCGCCATAGTGCCTTGGTCAGTGATTGTAATGATGCTTTTTGCTCCGATTATCAATAGTCTTTTGCAACTTGCGCTGCCGAGAACGCGCGAGTTTGAGGCGGATACGCATGCGGTATATCTGACAGGCGATCCTGACGGATTGGTAAGCGCATTATTCAAGATGGAATACTACGGTGCAGGCTTATTCGAATGGTTGTTCCTGGCTGGACACGGAACACCTGAACCGTCCCTGCTGAGAGCGCATCCCGCGACTGAGGAACGAATGAGAGAGCTAAAGTCTCATTTCAAAATAAGCAAAAACCCATCCAATGATGCTTCCGATGAATCCAGACTGCTTACCATTCCTCTGCATGTGCAGAGAGTTCAACGCAGGCCGCGCTGGCGAATAGGCGGCATGTGGTATTAAAGTCTGAAAACTTAATATCGTATTTTTTCACCTTTCAGTTGATCTTATCGGTTCATAGAAACCAGGACTCCGATTGAGTTGCACGACTAAAAACAGATAAATTCGCCCTTTTTTAGATAAAAAAGCAGAAAAACAGAGCCGATCAGGATAAAAATAACCTTAAAATTATAGTGGTTAATTTCTTGACGGGCTGGTAAGCTTCTTTTATTGAATTAGGTGTTGAGTGGGAACTGTTTTTAACTGTCAGAGTCGAAGTCTCTGTCAATACGATGCGACAGGCACTGACCAGATGTCTTGTGTAAAGTAGCGAATGTTTATTAAGGATGAGAGAGAAGTTGCAACGTCGGTTTGATGCCGGCCAAGCGGGTAATCAATCATTAATAGAGAATAAATAGTCTGTCCTCTAAAGCCCACTATGCAGTTATCAGATTACACCTCAATGGTTTGATCGTCATTCATACACCCATCACAAAATCCTGAAACCATTGCCATTTTTATTTTATTCGGGCGTTAAGAAAGAATTTTGCGCCATATTCGTTTAAAATAGTTGCTTTAGTATTCTTTCCGTTTTATATAGCGGCTAGTTATTTTATAAGTGTAATTTTCCGAGGTCATCCTATGCGTAAAAAACTTCTTACCATTAGTTGGGGCACAGCGATGCTCCTTATGCCTCCCTGGATACAGGCAGCTAATGATTTACCACCTTCGGCCAAAGTTGAAATGGGAGAGGTGGAAGAGGTATGTTCTGACTTCACGCCAAAAGAATGGCGCCAGGAACAGGTTATTGATGGGGTAACGATACAGGAGTCGCGGTTATGCAACCCTGACAACCCTGCCGATATCGCCGCTTTTGTTAAAGGCACGAACGGCGTTTCCATGCAAACATTAATGGAAACCCAACTGGCTGCCGACGCTATCACCATGTCCGACGATATGGATGGCGACGGCGACCCTGACAAGATTGTTATCAAACTCGAAGTTATCGAGTTGAACGGTCATTCGCCTGACAGCACTGAATTGACTACCCAGTTTGACATAGCACCGGGCATAAAACCGACTTTCTGGGTTTTCGCACCTAAAACACGCGATATGTCGACCCTGAGCTTGTACGAACCCCAGGCCAATCCGCTGCTGCGTGCGCCGTCTCCTGCTATCCGCGTCGAACAGGATGACGTCATCTGGCTGGTGCTGGAAAACACCCATTATCTGCCGCATTCCATCCACCTGCACGGCATCGATCACCCTTTCATGGATCATAGCGGCCATGGCAACGACGGTGTAGGCCAGACCAGCAACATGGATACGATGCCTGGAGAAACCAAAACTTATGTGATTAAGCCGCGCCAGCCTGGCACCATGTATTATCACTGCCATGTCCAGCCCCATACGCATATTCCTATGGGCTTGCAGGGGATGTTTATTATTGAGGAAAACCGCCCGAACAACTGGGTGCAAACTTTCAACGTTGGCAACGGCCAGGTTCGTCATCCCTCTGTGGCAGTCCTGGAAAAATATTCCCGGGAATACGACCTACATTATCAGTCTGCAGACAAGGAACTGCATGAAATTGTCGCCCGGTCAGCCAATGATCCGCGCCTGATCGCGAAACATCTGAACGTCGATTACGACGTGACCGACGCGACCGACGACTACTTCATGCTGAACGGCCGTTCATTCCCTTACACACTAAGGGAATCGTTGATCGAAATGGAGCAGGACAAGAAAGTCAAACTGCGCATTTTAAATGGCCATACCGAAGCATTTGCCATGCACATTCACGGGCACAAACCGACCATCACGCATTATGACGGCGTCGATAACGGCCCCGATTCGTATATTACGCGTGACGTGCACGGCATGGTTCCGGCTCAGCGGATTGACCTGGAGCTGAGCGGCGTCGATGACGGCTTGCATAGTTTCGGCCAGGGCATCTGGATGTTCCACGACCACGTCGAGAAGTCCTTTACAACCAATGGCACGGGCGAGGGCGGCGATATCAGCCTGGTGGTCTATAAAGACTTTCTTGATGAGAAAGGCATTCCCAAATCGCATGGCATGAGCCTTGCGCCTTACTTCACCAAAGGTTTCTGGCAGAAGAACTATCCAATCTGGCAGGACTATGATGCATGGCGTAGCTTGGGCTTGCCTGAAGTGAAAGGCGTCACCGATCAAAAAGCCGCTCCTGCACAAACAACAGCAGCGCCTGCTAAACAAGCAGCTGCAGCCTCCGCGCCGGCTGTTGAAGAAGGTTCGGCCATTGGCAGACTGTTCAACGGTATCCTGTTGGGTCTGTTGAGCTATACGCTGATCGCCAAACGGAAATTCATTCTCGAACACCTGCGCAAGCTGACGAAGCAACAGTAACGGTGTAACCGGGAAGCGCCGGGTTAAAATCCGGTGCCTTGTTAAACAAAAAGCCATCGCTGGCATATCGGCGATGGCTTTTTTATGTCTTCTAGCGCCGGCGCAATAACGCATTCTTGAGCTGCCATTGGTCTTGCGGCTCGATGTCTGCCAGAAAATTGATTTTTCCCTGAGCGCCGATGGCTATCGGGACGCCGTCACGGTACAGAATGCGCCGGCCGGCCTGCGCCGGCAAGCGCACTCCGGGCGTGATGATGCCGGTCAGATTCAACGGGTCGGCGGCGCTGATGGCGATCAGATCGCCGCGTTTCGCTTGCTTGCGGATCTCGCGCAGAACGCTGACCGCCTCTGGCAGCGCATACTGCTCGCCGGCAAAGCCCTGCACGAAGCGCCCGCCGCGCAGTTCGCCGCGCGCTTCCATGCGCCGGAACACATACAGCAGTTCCCGCCAGCTCGGCAGGTTGTTTTCCTGTTCCAGCACTTTCCGGAACACGACGCCATAACGGCGCAGCAAAACCTGGGCAATATGCTCGCAATGCTGATGGCGCTCCGTTTCGGCTATTGTATGCCGGCGGATCAGTGACCAGCGGCCGGCCTCCGCAAACGGATCGTAGAATGAATAGCGCTGGCTGAGCCGGTGCTGGGTTTTCTGCTCCGTGATCAGCGTGCGCAGGCCCTGAAAACTGTCGGCCGTGATCAGGCCCCAGGCGCTCAGTTCAGCCAGCGCTTCTTCCAGTTGCGACTTCAGCAGGTCGGTTTCGCTGAGCAGTTCTTCGAAGAAACTGGCGCCCCATTGTTTTAACGCATCATGGACTTTCTGAGCTTTACCCGACAATTCCAGCGTTTCAATATCGGGTAATGACGAATAGGCGCGCCAGTGCTGCAGGTGCGAGCGAGCAATGAAACTGAAGGCCGTGGTCTTGCCGGCCGGGCTCTTGCGCTTCGGGGTTCCGACCGGCAGGTGCAGGCGCAACCAGCTGATTTTGCCGGCACTGCAGAGTTTATCGAGATCGGACGCTGCATAAGGTCTGATGCGGACCGGCAGAATATCGGCTTCCCAGCTGGCTGCCGGCAGGCTTAAACCTTCCAGCTGCAATAAACGCTGTTGCAGCGCGGTTTCGCCGGTGCCGGGATCGTCCAGCCCCTGCCAACGGAACAGAAAACGCATGAAGTCAGCCGGCGCGACAGGTTCGATCTCGTTGCGCAGCTGCTTCAGCGTGTAACGGTGGATGCGGGCCAGCAAGCCGCGCTCGCACCATTCTGTGGTTTCGGTGCCCGGCGTGAACTTGCCCTGGATGATGCCGCCTTCCTGTTGTAGGGCGAGCAGGGCAAGTTCAATTTCAGATGTGTTGAGCCGCATCGAGGTGGCCAGCTGCGCAGCCGTAACCGGCCCCAACCCTTCCATCCGGCTGCTCAGGATTTCGACAAGCGCGCTTTCCCGGTCTGCGGCCTCGTTCGAATCCACAGGCCGGATTGCCGGATCGATCCTGGCATCGGGGAAAACCCATTGCAGCGCTTTCAACCGTTCGGCCGCGACCCATAGGTGCGCATCATCGGCTATAGTCATGACCGTTGCGCGTCTGGCTTTTGTCAGCGTTTCCAGCAGCTCGGGCCAATAATCCTGCTGCGCTGCCAGCGAACCGCGTTTGCCTTCGGCTTCGGTCAGAAAACCCAGCACCACCAGCGCATCATGCAGTTCGTCTGGCGTTTGCGCCTCGGGCCAGGCTTCCATGCGCACGCGCGCGATCGCTTCGGGATTCAGATGGCCGGTTTCGGCAGCCGTTTGCGGGTCCATGAAACGGCGCTGCTGTACGGCCAGCGTGCGTCGTTCTTCGGCGGGCGCATCGTCAAGAAACGCATAGGGCCGCGCGTTCAGGATTTCCAGCGCCAGCGGCGAAGGGCTGGCCAGTTCGCGCGCAACGATGCCGACCGTACCTTGTTCGATGCCGGCCAGCAGGCGCTCCAGGCCGCCGATATCCATCAGCTCATGCAGGCAATCGGACAAGGTCTGGTTGACCAGCGGATGGTCGGGCACTTCGCGGTCGCCGGCGATATTTTCAAAACAGGCGAGCTGATCGGGAAAGATCACCGCGATCAGGTCCTCGGCGTTGTTGCGCTGGAAATAGGCCGGGACTTTCTTGCCGGCGCGGTTGCGCGGCACGGCCAGGGCAGTGTTGGCAACCCAGCGCCAGCGCGTCGGAAACATCGGCGCGGCCAGCAGCGCCTGAACCAGTATGTCTCTGACGGTCGCGGCTTTCAGATACTGCGCAGGCTCTTCCAATAGAAAACTGTGTGTCGGCCCCAGCGACAGTACGATATTGTCTTCGCTGGCCGCGGCCTGCAATTCGAAGTTGAAGCGTCGGCAAAAGCGTTTGCGCAGCGACAGTCCCCAAGCCCGGTTGATGCGCGAACCGTACGGCGAATGCACGACGAAATGCATGTCGCCGGTTTCATCGAAGAAACGCTCGAACACGATGCGCTGCTGCGTCGGCAATACGGTCAGCGCTGCCTTGGCGGCGGCCAGATACAGCAGCAGCTGCTCGGCCGCGGCGGCAGGCAGTTGCAGTTCGTCGGCCAGATAACGGTAGGCCGCTTCCTGCCCGAGTTCGAGTTTGGCGTCCAGCGTCGCGCGCAGGTCCGATACGGCCTGCGACAGTTCGTCACTGCGGCCCGGCGCTTCGCCGAACCAGAACGGAATATTGGGCGGCTGGCCGTGCGCATCCTCGACAAACACGCGGCCCTGCTCGATTTTGAGCATGCGGTAGGAGTTGTTGCCGAGCTGGAAAATATCGCCGGGCAGGCTTTCAAACGCGAAATCCTCGTTCAGGGTGCCGACGAACAGGCCTTCCTTCCGGCTGCATGATCACATCGTAGTCGAACTGGTCGGGAATGGCGCCGCCATTCATCAGCGCGGTCAGCTTGGCGCCCTTGCGCGGCCGCAGCAGGCCATTGACGGCATCGCGGTGCAGGTAGGCGCTGCGCCGGCCGCGCTGCGTGTGGAAGCCGTCGCTGAGCATTTTGACGACGTCGAGAAACGGCTCGTAGCTCAGCTCGCGGTAATGCCAGGCAGCAGCGAAGGCTTTGAACAGCTCGGTTTCCTGCCATTCGCGGCAGGCGACTTCGGCCACAATCTGCTGCGCCAGCACGTCCAGCGGCGCATCGGGTATCAGGATGCGGTCCAGTTCATCGCGCTGAATCGCAGCCAGCATGGCCGTGCATTCGACCAGATCGTCGCGCGACAGCGGAAACAGGCGGCCTTTCGGCACGGCGCCGAGCCGGTGGCCGGAGCGCCCGACCCGCTGTAGGAACGTCGAGATCGCATGCGGCGAGCCGAGCTGGCAGACCAGGTCGACATCACCGATATCGATGCCAAGCTCCAGCGATGCGGTCGCGACCAGCGCTTTCAGCGAGCCCTGTTTCAGGCGCTGTTCGGCCGACAGCCGGTGTTCCTTGGCGAGGCTGCCGTGGTGCGCCGTGACGTACTGATCGCCCAGCCGTTCGGCCAGGGCCGCGGCCGCGCGCTCGGCCAGACGCCGCGTGTTGACAAAGATCAGCGTCGTGCGGTGCTGTCCGATCAACTCCTCCAGCCGGTCATAGATCTCGCCCCAGACTTCGGCTGCCATGACCGCTTCCAGCGGCGAGCCGGTGACTTCGATCTGCAAGTCGCGCCGGCGCACGTGGCCCGTATCGATAATCGTGCAATCGGTTGCTGTCGTGCCGGTCAGATAGCGCGCTATCGTTTCGATGGGTTTCTGCGTGGCCGACAGGCCGATGCGCACGGGCGGCGTTTTGGTCAGCTGCGCCAGACGCTCCAGCGACAGCACCAGATGCGCGCCGCGCTTGCTGCCGGCCAGCGCGTGAATCTCATCGACGATAACGCTGCGCACGGTGCTGAGTATGGCGCGCCCCGAATCCGACGTGAGCAGGATATACAGCGATTCCGGCGTCGTGACCAGGATGTGCGGCGGCCAGCGCTTCATGGCGTGGCGCTCGGCCGGCGAAGTGTCGCCGGTGCGCGTCTGCGCGCGGATCAGCACGTCGGGCAGGCCAGCGGCGGCCAGGCCCTCGCGGATGCCGCTCAGCGGTTCTTCCAGATTCTTGTGGATATCATTCGATAACGCCTTCAGCGGGGAAATGTAGAGAATGCGCGTTTCATCGGGCAGCGGCGATTCCAGCCCCTGCTGCACCAGCTGGTCGATGGCGGCCAGAAACGCCGCCAGCGTCTTGCCCGATCCGGTAGGCGCCGCGATAAGCGTGGAATTGCCGGCGCGTATGGTCGGCCATGCCTGACGTTGCACGTCCGAGGGCGCATTGAAATGCGCTTTGAACCATTGGGCGATAACGGGATGAAACGATGTTAAGGGCATGGCGCTGAGTGATTGCGGGCGATAAAATAATTTGATAAAGAGGTCAGTGACATACAGAGCTCAGTTTCAACAGGTGCATAGTCTAGCATTGAAAGAGCATGGTGGGTGTCCGGAGTGAATGGAAGCGTTTTGTATTTGCCGATACAAAAGACTCAGACGATGCCTGGACAGGAAGCGCCCCTTCATTAACCGGCTTATTCCGTTTTTATGGCTGAGCAGGGGCAAGGCAGCGAAGCGCTCTTACATCCGTTGAATCGGCAATCGTTGCGGCACGGGAAAAAATATTCAACATTTAATTTATGTTGCAAGTTTCTGTATTTAAAAGTACTCCTAATATTGTCGTCATCTTGTCTGAGTCTCTATTGCAACTTGTGCCCCGGTTAACCCTCTATAGAACGATCCCATTGATTTTTAAAAACGCAGTAACAAAAACAACGTAGTAAATCTTCCGCATGCTAAAACGCCTTATTTTCCCTTCAACGCTCAGCTTGTCTATGTTGATGCTGACGCTACTTTCAACCTGCCCCTTTCTTTCAGGCTGTACTCCCAGGATTTACAAACCCGGCCCCTATGTCCTCAATGGCGGACAAATACTGGAAAACCGCTATGTAACGTCCGATGGCATTGAATTACCGCTCAGGCAATGGCTGCCCGAGCATAGCAAGGCGTCGGCGGTGCTGATAGCGCTGCATGGCTTCAACGACTACAGTCATTTTCTGCAGCAGCCCGGCGATTTTTTCCGGCAACAGGGCATTATCAGTTACGCCTATGACCAGCGCGGCTTCGGCGGCAGCCCGCATCGGGGCTTATGGAGCGGCGTCGATGCCTATGTGCAGGATCTGGACTTATTCGTGCGGCTGATCCGGAACAAACATCCAGGGCTGCCGGTTTACTTATTGGGCGAAAGCATGGGCGGGGCCGTCATCATCGCGACCATGGCGCGCTCCCTGAAAACGCCCGTGGATGGGTTGATTCTGGCCGCGCCGGCTGTCTGGGGACGGGAAACGATGCCCTGGTATCAGCAGACGCTATTATGGGCGTTATCGCATACCATGCCCTGGCTGACATTGACCGGCAAAGGCGTCGTCAAAGTCACGCCGTCCGACAATATCGAGATGCTCAGAGCGCTGAGCCGCGATCCAATGGTCATCAAGGCCACGCGTGTGGAAGCGATGTCCGGCCTGGCCGACCTGATGGACATAGCATTGCACAGCGCCAAGCAGATAGAAGCCGATACGCTGGTTCTGTATGGCGATAAAGACGAGATTGTGCCAAAACAGCCTACTTACCGCTTTCTGCAGGATTTTCTGCAAACCCGTCAGCAGCGAAAAAGGGTCGCCTTTTATGAAAACGGTTATCACATGCTGCTGCGTGACCGGCAGGCCCCGATTCTATGGAACGATATCGTCGCCTGGATCAAATCATCGTCAGCGCCGCTGCCTTCTGGCGCCGATAAATACGCCGAACAGGTACTGGCGGCTGCCAATGGGGATGACAACTCCTGACGGAATATAGGGAATTCCCGGATTGACTTGAAAAGCATCCGGATTTAGGATGCCAGTCAGTTTAACTCTGATGAGGAGTTCAGCATGCGCCGTACCGATTTTGCAATTCCCCGCAGTTCGGCAGTACTGGATCAGGCCCTTTCGGGCGAAGTGCTGGCGCAATATCAGGTCGTCAGGCATGAAACGGAACAGCTGTGCGAGCCGCTCGCCATCGAGGATTACGGCATCCAGGCCATGCCCGACGTCAGCCCGCCGAAATGGCATCTGGCCCATACTTCCTGGTTTTTCGAGACCTTTCTGCTGGCGCCTTATCTGCCCGGTTATCAGGTTTTTCATCCCCGCTTCGGCTACCTGTTCAATTCCTATTACCAAACTGTCGGCAGTTTTTTCCCGCGTCCTCAGCGCGGCTTGCTGTCTCGGCCGACCGTCGAGGAAGTCTACCGCTACCGCGCCCATGTCGATGGCGCGATGGCGGAACTGCTAGCCAACACGAATGATTCCCGGCGCGATCAGATCATGTTCCGTACCGTGCTGGGGCTGCACCATGAACAGCAGCATCAGGAACTGCTGTTGACCGATATCAAATATAACTTCGCATTCAATCCGTTGCGCCCGGCTTATCGGCCAGCGCCCGAGCCTGTCGGGAAACCGCCGGTTTTGATGCAATGGCTGGGTTATGACGGCGGCCTTCGAGAGATCGGTTTCTCGGGCCCAGGCTTCGCCTATGACAACGAAACGCCCCGGCACAAGGTTTTTTTGGAGGATTTTCAATTGGCCTCGCGCCTGGTGACGAACGGCGAATTTCTGGCCTTTATCGAGGACGGCGGTTATCGGCGCGCCGATTTGTGGCTCTCCGACGGCTGGGCGGCCTTACAGCAAAGAGACTGGCAGGCGCCGCTTTATTGGGAGAAGCCTGACGGCGAATGGTGGACCCTATCGCTGGCCGGACTCAGACGCCTGGATCTGAGCGAGCCCGTCTGTCATGTCAGTTTTTATGAGGCCGATGCCTATGCGCGCTGGTGCGGCAAGCGCTTGCCGAGCGAAGCGGAATGGGAGGTTGCAGCCCAGGACTACGAGCCGCGCGGCAATCTGCGCGAAGCCGGCTTCCTGCAGCCTGTGGCCGCCGAAGACGGCACATGGAACGGACCGGTCCAGTTGTTCGGCGATGTCTGGGAATGGACGCAAAGCCCTTACCGGCCTTATCCCGGATTTCAGCCGCTGAGCGGCTCGCTGGGCGAGTACAACGGCAAATTCATGTGCAATCAGATGGTGCTGCGCGGCGGTTCCTGCGTAACACCTCAGTCGCACATCGCGGCCACATACCGCAATTTCTTTTACCCTGCCGACCGCTGGCAGTTCATGGGCATACGGCTGGCCGGCGATGCAGACTGAGCTGATCGGACCGCACCTTCGGTTTTCGGACCTTAAGCCGCCGCCGGCTGATTTCCGGCGCGAGGTCGTCGAAGGACTGCGTCTGCCGCAGAAGACGCTGTCGCCGAAGTTTTTCTATGATGCCGAAGGCTGCCGGCTGTTCGAGGCGATCTGCGATTTGCCCGAGTATTACCTGACTCGCACCGAAATCGGCATTCTGACCGAACACGCAGAGGACATCGCCCGAACCCTGGGGCAGGACGGCACGCTTATTGAATTGGGCAGCGGCAACAGCCGCAAGGTCCGGTTGTTGCTGGAGGCGCTAAGGCCGGCTGTTTACATCCCGGTCGACATTGCCAGAGAGCACTTGCTCGCCGCCAGCCGCACGCTGGCGGCCGATTATCCGTGGTTGGATATTCATGCGGCCTGCCTTGATTACTCGGAGCGTTTCGAAATGCCGTTTTTGCCGGATGCGCAAAGGAAAGTCATTTTTTTTCCGGGCTCCAGCATCGGCAATTTCGAGCCGGCGGAAGCGGAAAACCTGCTGCGTGGCATAGCGCAATGCGCGCAGCCCAATGGCGGCCTGCTGATCGGCTTCGATTTGAAAAAAGATGGGAATATATTGCAGGCGGCCTACAACGACAGCGCCGGCGTAACGGCGCTGTTCAACCTGAACCTGTTGCGCTGCATCAACGCCAAAGCGGCGGCGAATTTTGCCCTCGACCGTTTTCACCATCATGCTTTCTACAATGAGCCGCAAGGGCGCATCGAGATGCATCTGTGCAGCGAATCCTGTCAGCAGGTTGTCGTGGCTGGCGAAACGTTTGATTTTCTGGATGGGGAGTCCATTCATACGGAGAATTCCTACAAATACGGGATCGAGGAATTCCGGTCTCTGGCCCTCAGCGCCGGATTCGAGCCGGGGCACTGCTGGTGCGACCGGGACGGATTGTTTTGTGTGCATTACTTTGCCATTGGCAGTGCTTAAATATCAGGGCTAGGATCAGATGTGGGGGCGACTAAAGTCGCCCCCACATTTTTAAACTCCGACGTTTCCGCAGTGAGCTAAGGAACTGCACTTAACCAGCGTCAAACGTTTCGGGCGGGGCAACATGCCCCGTCCGGCTGTGGGTCCCGTTTGTCCAGAATTGTTTGTTGAAAACCTGCAGCTCACTCTCCGAGAAAATCTCCGCTCTGATGCTGCCACATGGCGTAATACTTGCCTTTCAGGGCGAGCAGCTGCTCGTGCGTGCCCTGTTCGATGATGTTGCCCTTGTCCAGGACGACGATGCGGTCCATGTTCAATATCGTGGACAGTCGGTGCGCGATCACGATGGCGGTCTTGTTCTCGATCAGCTCAAAAATGGCCACCTGGATCTGTTTTTCGGTCAGCGAATCGAGCGCGCTGGTAGCCTCGTCCAGCACGACGATGGGCGCATCTTCGAGAAACGCCCGGGCAATGGCGATGCGCTGTTTTTCGCCGCCGGAGAGCTTGACGCCGCGTTCGCCCACCAGCGTATCGAATCCATTGGGCAGTTTCTCGATGAATTCCAGGCTGCGCGATTTCCGGGCCGCGTCGATCAAGCGTTCTTCCGGGATATCTTCACCCAGCGTGATATTGTCCCGCACCGAGCGGTGGAAGAGCTCCGGCTGCTGCGGCACCATGGAAATCTGCTGGCGCAGGGCAGGCAGCGTAAAGGTTTTGGCGGGCATGCCGTCGAAAGACAGCGTGCCTTGCTGCGGGTCGAGAAAGCGGAACAGCAGTTTGGTCAACGATGATTTGCCGGAACCGGACGGCCCGACCAGGGCGACTTTCTCGCCGGCCTTGATGGACAGCGAGAAGTTCTCGAACAGCTTCGGCTGGCCAGGATTCGACGGGTTATAGCTAAAGCCGATGCCATCAAAGCAGATTGCGCCTTTAGTGATCTTCAGCGGCTTGGCGTCGGAGGCATCGACTTCCAGGTCCTTTTGCCTGAACACATCGGCCATCTCGGAGGCATCGGCCAGCGCCGTGAAAAAATTGCGGAAATTGCGTCCGAATTCCCACAGACGCTGGATCAGCATGAGCATGATCGATTGGAACAGCACGAACTCGCCGACCTGGAAGTTTCCGGCCTGCCATTTGCGGATCATCAGATAAACCAGCAGCAGCTCGATGCCGAAGGTCATCAGGCCTTGTACGGCAAAGGAGACGAACATCAATATCCAGGCGATTTTCTTCTTGCGGTAAACGAAATCCGACGCCTGGTTGATCTGAGCCTGCTCCCTGGCTTCCAGGGCAAAGCTTTTGACGATGAAGATATTGCTGATGGCGTCCGAAAAAGCGCCGCCGACTTTCGAATCGCCTTTGGCCACGGCTTTGTCGAAGCGCAGTTTCCAGATTGAATAGCCGATGTTCCAGGCCACGAACAGCACAACCCAGGCCAGGAAATAAATCGCGAACTGCGGCTGCTGCCGGTAGAAGATCACGAACGAGATCGCGATCGCGACAATGTTCATGAAGAACTGGAACAGGAACCAGTCCATGATGATTTCAAAAGACCTTGAAAAGCGGTTGGCCTGCTTGATCAGGCTGCCTGAAAAGCTGTTTTCGAAAAAGGCGTATTTCTGTTTTTTCAGCACCTCGAAACAGCGTTTTTCCAGCAAGTTGACGCCGCCGCCGTCGAGCGGCACGATCGCGACTTCCAGCAGGCGCCATGACAGCCAGATGCAGGCGTAGATCAACGCGATCGTCTTCAGATTGTCCAGCAAAGAAGCTAGGGTCGCATCGGAGTAGGGCTTCGCCAACCCGTTGGCGATGTTTTTGTAATAGAGGGGCGCCGACAAATCCAGCATAACGGCGCAGACCAAAGCAAACAGCGATAACAGAAAATACCACTTTTTCTGCCAGACAACCCGGCCGTATTCTTTAAATATAATGTCCATATGTAATGTTGAGTGTTTTTCCAGTGGCTAATTTAACATTGTATCAAGCCGAGCCTATGAAGTTTTACGTGAGAAGGCGAATTTCGGTCGTAGGGTACGCATCGCGTACCTTTTGAAGTTTGGTTCATCGAAAAACTTTGAAAATGGTACGCGTACCCTACAAAGCATTTTTTCCACAAGAAGTAAGCGCCGTAAATATTATCTTGACCGCATGGCTCAAAGCCGGCTATAAGTATTCGTACTTAACATATTGAAATACAGGCATAAAGGCTTTGATTTGAAGCCGACTAACAATAACCCGCCATATAAATACCGATATGAAAACAGCTGAAAAAATATCCTGCAAATTCTCGCATCGGTAAGATTAATCAAGGTGTGAGGAATGAACCTGAATAATTTTCGCGTCATGGGCTCCGGTGGCACCGGCGGCATCATCAACCGTATCCAGACACTGTTCGTCGGCCTGTTGAGGATATGGACAATCCCGATTGTTCTATTGCTGAGCCTGGCCTCCGGATTTACGACTTACTACGGCATGTCGCATTTCATCACGCCGTGGATCGCCTTGATCATCACCGTGGCGATTCAGTCCATCATCGTCATCTGTTCGCTGGAAATTGCCGGCATCCATTGGAAAGCCAACCGGATTCGCTATATCAGCGTATTAGCTTCCCTGCTGGTGGCCATTATCGCCTCGGTTTCATTTTCTTATTTTCAATTTTACGAAATATCGGAAAAGGACAACCTGCATATAGAGCGGCTGAATCAGGTGAGGGATGACGTTAATCATTACCTGAACAAAATCCTGGCCGTAAAAACCGAGATTCTCGAGCAGCAGCGCGCACAACTGGAACTGGCGTCCAAGGAAGTTTCGCAAGCCTATTTCGGCACGCATCCGCAAATTGCTGCCGAGTATAGAAATCAGGTAGGCGAGGGGCCGTTCTGGAAGCATTACAATGAGCTTTATCAGGCTAAAGCGCAGCAGTCAGCCCAGCTTGAACAGGGATTCCGGCAGCTTGACGACGACATGCGCAAACTGCAGGCCAGCCTCAGGCAGGTGAGCCTCGGGCAGGATGAAAGCGGCGCCTACCAGACCGTGCTGTCCAGCCTTAACGACGTGCAGCTTAAATTCAACCAGCTTGCGACCGGTCTGGGGCATGCCGTGCCCGAAGCGCCTGCGGTGATGTCTTACGCGCAGTTTGTGCAGGGCGTGCAGCCGTCGTTCCTGATGTGGAGAGATTTTTCCCCGTTCGCGTTCGTCTGCGCCTCCATGATCGAGTTTTTTACGGTATTGCTGTCATATCGGCTGGAGATGACGGCGCCTGGACCGTTGACCGATCAGGAGGAGGAACTGGTGTTCGAATGCCTCCGGCAATTCACCGAATTCAGAATCAACGAAAACGACGAGCTTGAAATGGTGATCGAGAAAAGCGAGCTGGAGCGGGCCAGACGCTATTCCGACTGGTCGAGAATGTTTGCCGTCGGCTTACTGCTAAGCCGCGGTTTCCTGCGCAAGGTCGATGCCCGAACCGTCGAGTTCGCTCCCAACCTGTATCCGCTGATCGCCCAGCGCATGGGCGAAAAAATCCGCGCTATCAAAGCCGAATCCGGAATTAAACTCGAAGCAGTGCAGCAGGCCGCCAATGAATAATGAAAACACTGATCTGGAAAAATGGCTGGGCGGTTTCGATTCCGGCCAGGACATTGCCGGGCAGGAGAGTTGGGACCCCGGCTTTGATGCCGAGCGGCGCATCGTTCACTCCCGGCTCGGCTTTTACAGCAAGCTGTTCAGCCGGCCCGAGAAATTCGTCAAGCGCTTTTACCATACCGTCTATCCGCTCACGATAGCCGACTGGTCCTTAACGGCCGATAACAAACTCTATGACGGCTTCTGCACCATAGCGTCGCGGCTCGATATTCGCTTTCAGGCTTCAATCAAGTACGCGGCCGCCAACTGGGAGCTGTTGCCCGACATCAACCAACATATCCAAGCGGCTTATGAAGGCCTGGTCAGGGATGCAGTCGACAGGGAATTGCTGAATCTGGACGACGGCGCCTGGATACAGACAGGCTTGAGGAGCACAGAGCAAAAGATAGCCCAGGCCGTTAATGAGCTATTGATGATCCGCGATATTCAATGCCGGACTTTCTGCACGTTGAAGCCCTCTTTCGAAGAATTTCCTGACGATGCGGCGCTGGCGCTGGACGGCCGGTTTGCGCAGGCGTCCGTCTATCTGAGCGTAGTTAAAAAGAATTTCGAGTTCCGGGAAAAACAGGCGCAGGAAAAGCAGCGCCAGGCGCAGGAACTGGAAAATCAGAAACTGCTGCATGAACAACAGCAACTGCAGCAGCTGAACAGGGAAGAGGAACTGCGAAGGCTGAAAGCCATTCAGGACGCCGAAAACCAGCAGTTGCGCCTGAAGGATCAGGAAAAGCTGCAAGCCGAGCAATTTGACATTGAAAAGCGCCTGCATGCGGAAAAAATCAGACACGAAAATGCCCTGAAAGAGATGGCATGGCGGGCCGAAATCGAGGAACAGGAAAAGCGCCAGGCGCTGCTGCATGAGATCGAACAGCAAAACCAGCTTAATCAACTGTCGCATAACGCGCGCTTGAAAGAAACGGCGCTGGACGCCGAAATCAGGGAATTCGAAAAGCAGCAGGCGCGCTGGAACGAGGCCAAGGAAAAAATGCATGTCGAGAACCTTAAGCAGCAGCAGCGCCTGCAGCAAATGGATCTGGAAGCCGAGCTCAAGGCGCAGGAACACCAGCAGCAGCAAAGGAACAATGTGCAGCAGAAGCTGAAGGCGGACAAGATTGAGTACGAAGCGCGCCTGAAAGATATGCAGCTGAAAGCCGAAGTCAAGGAGCAGCAGAAGCGTTTCGAGGCCACTGAAAAATCGGACGAGTATTTGCGCCGCGAAATTGAATTGCTGATTCTGGAAAAGCAGCGCGCCGAACTGGTGCTGGCCGTCAATAAGCCGGCCGACAATCTTTTGGAAGCCCCAAATAGCTGAAATTCAATTCCGTTTGTGTATGCCGGTCCGCTACCAAAAACTGTGAAACAGCGCTGAACTAGCCGATAATCAGTTCCAACAGTGAAGTTATATAAAGCCTGGCTCTTATTTTAAACGATGAGTGCAGGATCGGTTTCATCCGACTTTACGCATGCAGACCCCCGTCATGTGATGAGTGCCGGACATTGAATGAAGACCGGTTTGACACCCTATCGGCCAGCCCGGCCGACAAAATAAAAAAGGACTCTGCCAAATCAGTTATATCAAGGTATGGCTGCTCGTCTGGCTCAATAAATCTCCACATGATTTCCATTCCGCTGCAATGTACCTTAATTTTTAGTCAGGTATTTTTCAGCGCCAAATACAGTTTTCACCTGATAGCGTATTTTCTTCGCCTTTAATATGCTTGAGCAAGCGTTAAAGGACGCAACAATTCCGGTTTCACGATTACGATTATGAAACCGCCGCCTAACCACTTTAAACCTCTACGTCCTTATCTTTAGGTAAAGGAATTCGGGTGCCTTTTTCGTCATTCGCATCTTTCGAAAAGCTTGGAGAAAAAATTATGAAATCAAGGCGTACTATTTTTCTTCCTCTCGTACTGTTGCCGTTCAGTTTTTTTCAGACAGCGCAGGCGATCACCGGCGGCTGTCCGATTGAAGGGGCGACGCCCATGAATATCGGTCCCCTCAACAATTCCCCGGACAGCGGTTTTCCGCTTTACGTTCAGGATTCCAGCGGACTGACCGTGGAAATATGCCTGCATCCGACGCTGTGCATCTCCGATCCGGTGATTCCAGGGCATGAATTTTCGGAATTGATCGGCTTTGGCGCCGAGGGTTTCTGGGCGGCAGCCGATGCGATTATTACCACGACCGCCGGCATTGATGCACGTTTGATATCCGGTGTCGAGGCCGCCTTCGTGACCGAAAATCCGGCTGCCGGCCAGCAGTTTCCGTTTACGCGCCTGCGCATCCGCATCGATGTTCCGCAGGCCGGCATTTATACCGTGACGCATCCCTGGGGGCAGGAGGTATACACAATCGACACGCCGGGCGTGCGCGCTGTCAACGACAGCTTTGATATCGAGTTCGCCGCCAATTCCGTGCACCAGGGCCGCATCGGGCCGATTCTGCGCTGGGATGCCGGACTGCCGATCACCGACGCGCAGGGCGGGCAATATATCGGCGATCCGGCCATACCCCATGCTGTGACCGGCAGCCCTTGCGGCACCAATTTTTTCCGCATCGAGGCTGTTGATCTGGACGGCGTAACGCCGCTCGCTATCGATCCGGGCGATAGCGACAATAATGGCAGCGCCAGCAGCGTGCAGACCAATTTATTTAACGTTTCCGGCAAGCTTTTCAGCGGCAACGCGCCGGCGCCGTTAGTGGTCGACCGCACCAGCTATACCCGCGAGATCGGCGATGAAGGGCAAGTGAACGCGTTTGTCACCTCGGCGCCCTTAGCCGAAGTCACGGTGAGAGGGGAGCCCAATCTGCCCCCGGATGACGTACCGCTGGATGGCAACGGACAAGGCCTGTTTTTCAAGAGCATTCCAGTGGACGCCAGTGTGTTGCCGGATTCAGTGGAAGTCAGCGCCAAGAACAGCGGCAATGCCAACGCCTCGCATATCAACCTGCTCACCGATGCCGTGAATATTACCAAGGCCGAATATAACGTGACATCACAGACCCTGACCATCCAGGCGAACTCCAGCGACAAGGCAACGAATCCTGTCCTCACGGTCTTCGGGTTCGGCGATCTGACCAACGGCAGCGGCACATTCAGCAATGTGATCGCTCCGCCTGCGAAAGTCACCGTGACCTCGGCAAAAAGGGGATCAGACAGCGAAGACATAACCATCATCCGGTGAAGGTGCGGCTATATCTGACTTATGCCGACACTTGCAACGACTGATAAAAAATACGGAGAAACCTCATGAATTCAAGGCTTAATACGAGTATTGTCGCCGCCTTCGCGCTGTTTGCCTGCACCCAGAGCGCCCACGCAATTCCCGGCGGCTGCCCGATCGAAGGGGCAACGCCCATGAACATCGGTCCCATTAACCCACAAAACGGTTTTCCTTTATCGGTTCAGGATTCCAGCGGACTGACCGTGGAAATGTGCCTGGACCCGAACCTGTGCATCTCCGATCCGGTGATTCCAGGCAATGTCTTCTCTGAACAGATCGGTTTCGGCGCCGAGGGCTTCTGGGCATCAGCCGATGCCAGATTGACTACGTCTGCCGGCATTGATGCGCGCCTGATCACCGGCGTCGAGGCCGCTTTTTTGACCGAAACCCCCAGGAACGGCGACCAGTTTCCGTTTACGCGCCTGCGGATCCGCATCGATATTCCACAGGCCGGCATCTACACGGTAACCCATCCCTGGGGCCGCGAAGTCTATACGATCGAAACGCCGGCCAGACGGGCCGTCAACGAGAGCTTCGACTTCTCGTTTGCCGCCAATTCCGTGCATCAGGGCCGCATCGGGCCGATTTTGCAATGGGATTCCGATCTGCCGATCACTGACGCGCAGGGCGGGCAATACATCGGCAATCCGGCCATACCTCATACTGTGACGGGCAGCCCCTGCAACACCAATTTCTTCCGCATCGAAGCCGTGGCGCTGAACGGCGTGACGCCGCTCGCTATCGACCCGGGCGATAGCGACAATAATGGCAGCGCCAGCAGCGTGCAGACCAACCTGTTCACCGTTTCCGGCAAGGTTTTCACGCAAGTTGAACCGGCCGCGCTGGTGACCACCCGAACCACCTACGCCCGTCAGGCCAACAGCGCCGGCCAGGTGGATATCTTTGCCACCTCGGACGCAGCGGCCAATGTAACCGTGAGCGGCGGCGCGAATCTGCCGGCCGGAGAAAATCCGCTGATCGGCGACGGCAACGGCTTGTTCTATTCCAGTCTGCTGCTGGAAGATGCCGCCATATTGCCCCGAGTGGTCAGTGTGACGGCCAACAGCTCAGGCAAGACACCTACCCGATTGCTGAGTCTGTTGACCGACAAGGTCGACATTACGCGAGCGGAATATAATCTGCAATTGAAAACCATGACCATAGAAGCCGTTTCCAGTGATCTGCTCAATCCGCCGACACTCACGGCATTCGGATTCGGCAATCTGAGCAATGGCGGCCTGACGGTTCCCGATATAACGGCTGCGCCTTCCAAAGTCAGGGTGATCTCGACGGCCGGCGGATCGGATATCGAGAATGTCACCATTGTGGGAGCGGCACAGCCGGTAGCCGTCAACGATGCTTACAGCACATCGCAAAATACCGTGCTTGAGATTCCTGCGCCCGGTGTGCTGGGGAATGATATTAATCCTGATGGGACAGCGCTGACCGCTGTTCTGGCTGCCAATGTCAGTAACGGCACGCTTGCCCTGAATCCGGACGGCTCATTCACCTATACGCCCAATACCGGCTTTATCGGACAGGACAGCTTTACTTATACGGCGCAGGACGGCAACTCGTCTGGTCCGGCAACCGTGACGATCGATGTCATCGGCTCGAATGCCGCTCCGGTGGCCGTGAACGATGAGGCGACAACGGCCGAGGATACGCCGGCGAATATTGCGGTGCTCGCCAACGACAGCGATGCGGACGGCAACACGCTGACTCTGACATCAGTCAATCCGCCTGTGAATGGTACAGCGGCCATCAATCCGGATAATACGGTCAGCTATACGCCCAATGCCAACTTCAATGGCACAGACGCTTTCACTTATAGCATTTCCGACGGCAACCTCACGGCCACTGCCACGATCACAGTTACCGTGACAGCAGTCAACGATAACCCGGTCGCGGTCAATGACGCGGCGACAACCACTGCCGGCACCCCGGTCACTGTTTCTGTGCTGGGCAATGACAGCGATATAGACGGCGACAATCTGACCGTAGCGGCCATCGCATCATCCCCTGCCAATGGTACGGTAAACTTTAACGCCAACAGTGTCACCTATACGCCAAATGCCGGCTTTACCGGCACCGACGCGTTCCAGTACACCGTTTCCGACGGCAGCCTGACAGCCACGGCCACCGTGACGATCACGGTCAATCCCGTCGCCGTAACCGATCAGGTGACAGTGATCACAGCCGATTTCAGGACGAGGGCCGTCCGCTGGTCGATCAGAGGCACCTCGGGGGCCAATACCACCGTCACCATCCATGTCGGTTCATCCGAGACGGGAACCGTTATCGGCACTGCGGCGGCGGACCAGCGCGGCAGATGGAAATTCGATAGCCGCGGCGGCGCCCCGTTAGGAAACAATACGACTATCACTGTCGTTTCGTCAGGCGGCGGCAAAATAACCGTCCCTGTCACCGTAAGGAGATAGTAAAGCCGCTTTAGAGCAATAAGCCGCCGTGCCGGATGGTCGAATCTGACAATCCCGTACGGCGGTTTTTTTATCCCTGCTGTCGCGCATGGGCGTCTCATCCCGTCTGATGCAAAGCATGCCGCTGCCGGGGGGCGAGGCTGTGAAAACTTGCGGGATTGAAGAGGGCTCGGCTTTTTTCGTCATCTCCTTTTATTGCTGCGCGAGGTTTTCGATCGCTTGGTATCGATGCGTTTGTCCGGTGCTTAGCCATGATTGAGGTCTTTGCCATTCACTATGGAAAATTCAATCATTTCAATTTGTTGAGTATCCTGCCTGCGGGAGCCTTCCCTTGAGTTAAAAGTTAAATCCCGCTTTTATAATCAGGTATTTGCCTGACTCAATTTCAGGTGTTCACCCGAGTTTGTTTGATTTGCTTTTGTTATACGCTGTGATCGAGAGCAGCTCAGTCTGGCTGCCATTGCGGCCCTTAACGAGCCTGCCTGATGCCCATACCAGACATTAATTAGGTCGGCTTCAGTTGAGGAATGGATGAGGATTATCGATACAAGAAATAATTTTCATACAGCAGTTCATGGATTACCGCCTAATGAATGTAAATCCTACAATGAGGTTTAAACATGAAAATGAGACACACAGCTATTGCAGTCGCGCTCGCTGCGTCGGGCTTCTCCGCACAGGCCGATCTGGCCAGGGTCGGGCCTAGTAACGTGCCATCACCGCCGGGATATGGCTTTCCTCTTTGGTATCAGGATCTGAACGGCACAGTTCTGGATCTGTGTTTGCCGGACGCCAATGACCCCGGCGCTGCGCAGCAGAATGCCTGTTTACTGGTCGGACCCGGCTTGCCCGATCCGCCTTACAGCTTCCCGAACAACTTTCCCGATGAAGCGTTTTACTTCAATGCCACATCCGTGATGGACATGCCGGCAGGCAAGCGCGCCACGCTGGTTACGGCGCTGGAAGCGGCATTTTCTGTAGGCCCTGTAGTCATAGGCGATCAAATAACATTTACACGTATCCGCGTATTTGCCGGCGTTCCCGAACCTGGCACTTATACCGTGACGCACCCTTACGGCGTTGAAACCTTTCCGGTTGATTCCGTTTCCGCCGGCAATCGCGACATCGTCTTCAGCGAAGACGTCGGCGTGGCGCGCGGCATATTTGATGGCGCGCTCAAAAGCCGCGTCGGGCCTTTCCTGCAGCGAGCCGACAGCCTGGGCGCCCCGCTCGGGCCGGTCACGGTTAACGGCGCTCAATTCCTGTCGGATGGGGCTGCCACGGAATTTGTCACCGGCAGTCCTTTCGGCACCAATTATTTCGAGATCTGCGGCGTCCGTACAGACGGCACGCCCATCATATTGGGCGATCAGGGCGCTAGCGGTATGTGTATTCGTTCCGACCAGTTCAGCCTGATGGGCCGCCTGCACGATTTTGTGGCAAATCCAATTCCCAGCCCGCTGGAAATCTACAACAGCTTCTATAAGCGCGACGCGGACGGTACGCAGGTCGATGTCTACGCCCGCAATATCAAGGCATTGCCCAGCCAGCCCAATCCCTCGCTGACAGCGGCGGCGGCCAATATAAAGCCTGTCAAGATGATTCCGTTCGGTCCGACTGGCCTCGGCCAATTCTATACTCAGGGCCTGGTGGATCCCAGCGGCGCCTTGCCTGGTCCCGTATCGGTCATCAACAGTGCCGATACGCCGTCCAGCAAGGTTACGAAGGATGCCGTCGATATCGTGACAGCGGCTTCGGCAAATTACGATTACAACACGGATACGCTGACCGTAACGGCAACCAGCAGCGATAAAGGTTTCGGAACCGATCTGCCGCCAAAACTAAGCCTCGACGAGAATAAATACCCTGGCCATACGGCAGTGGCCGCCAACAACGCCAACGATCCCGCCGAAATGATACTGACGGCCACGGGAGTAGGCACGCCGCCGGATACTGTCACCGTTCTGTCGTCTGCCAACGGCAGCGGGACATTCCCCGTAATGCGCAATCAGGCGACAGGCGTCAATATACCTGGACCTGGCGTGCCGCTGGCGCTGGATGACAGCGCGACGGCGGAAGCGAATGGCGCGGCAGTCGAAATTCAGGTTGCCGAGAATGACATCGTCAATACGGCAGCGCCCATCACGTCCTTGCAACTGGTCGGGCCTGCGATACCGGCCGGTTCTGGAACTGCGTCCGTTAATGGCGCGAAAATCATCTACACGCCGGGTTCCGTCAATGGCGTCGTGACTTTCCAATATACGGCATCGAACAGCGTCGGCCAGTCCAATGCGGCGACGGTGACGGTCACGGTTATTCCGTCCGCAGCAGGTCCTGCGCCGATCGTTAATCCCGATGGTCCAGTCAATGCGACTGTCAGCCAGTCGGTAGTGATCAACGTGTTGGCCAACGATTCGGGCAATGGCGGCACGCTGAATCCGGCCTCGGTAACGTTAGCCAACGTCACCGGCGGTACGGCGGCTGCCGATGCCACCGGCAAGGTGACTTTCACGGCCGGCACAGCGGCAGGCAACTTCGGCTTCGATTACACGGTAGCCAACGACAACGGCCAGGTTTCGCCGACAGCGCATGTCGCAGTGACGGTCGTCAATCCTGAGAATATCCAGATAACTACATCACAGTGCAAGGTCATCAGTACCACGGCGGGCGAATGGCGCGTGGCCGGCACCAGCTCGGTGCAGACCAATAACAGCATCCAGTTGTATCTGACGGCATCTGTGCCGGCCGATCTGAGTGACAACAAACTGGGGGCAGCCGCCCCTGTTGTTGCCGGCGTGCCTAACGGTACCTGGGAAGTCCGGTTAAGACCGGGACCAGCCTGCAGGACGCCGATCAGCTTGATTTCCTCGGCGACAAGCGCCAAGCGGGAAAACATCGCTGTTGCGCCCAAATAAGCGCAGGGAATCGGAAACCGGCCCCGCCAGGGGCCGGTTTTTAAGGCTGAACGGCAAAACAGCATCTGGACTTGCTGTTGAGTGTTGGGCAAAAAGAAAAGCACTGAAACACAATTTCTTTGCGCGGTTTTTCAAAAATAAAGATGGGGAAGGAGTGTCATGTTTAAGAAAACAGTCAAAGTAACGAATTACAGCCAGCGCGAAAAGGCCATAGCCCGGTATATGCAGGAGGTTAACGATATTCAGAAAGCCGGCATCAGCCGGCGCGAGTTATTCAAGATGGGATTGACGGCTGGCGTGGGCGGCCTGACAGCGATCGGAGGTCGCCATTTTCTGCCTAATCTGGCCGAAGCGGCCGATAGAGGATTGATCAGTCCACCCTGTAGGAAACCCTGGACGGAGCCGCTGCCGATCCCGAAGGCCTGCCAATCGGTAGGCTCTTTTACCGGCCCTTCGCCGGAAGAAGGCAAATGCGGCGAAAAGCATACGCTTTGGAATCCCGGAAAAAATGATTTCGACGATTTCGAGGAAGCGCGCGACGAGGCGCACCAGCGCTGGAGCGAGTTGGGCGGCCTGGACGCCTGCACGAAATATGAACTGATGGTCAGGGAAATCGACTGGAATTTTTATTCAGCGCAAGAATACCCGGCATTCAATTCCAAAGTCTGGACTTATGTCGACCTGAATTCGGACGCGGTCGGCGTGCTGCGCATCAATGCCCATTACGGCGAGCCTATACTCATGCGTATGTACAATGGCTTGCCCAAGGATGACAAGGAAAACCAGGGATTCGGCATCAATCAGTGCTCGCCGCATCTGCATAACGCCCACAATCCCCCTGAATCCGACGGCGGGCCGACCCGGTTCTTCGATTCCGGCGAATGGTGGGATTACTGGTATCCGAACATTCGGGCAGGCTTCGCCAGCACGCACAGGAACGGCACCTGGTACAATGGCGCCTGGTGTCCGGGCGACTGGCGGGAAACGCAAAGCACGCTGTGGTTTCACGACCACCGCTTCGACTTTACAGCCGCCAACGTCTATAAAGGCATGGCCTCGTTCTACACGCTGTTCAGCAATGACATCAACCTCGATACCGGCGATGAAACGACCGGCCTGAGGCTGCCCAGCGGTGAATACGATGTCCCTTTGCTATTTACCGACAAGGTCTTCGACCAGACTGGCCAGATGTTCTTCGATACCTTCAATCTGGAAGGCATCATCGGCGATATGCAGACGGTCAACTTCAAGATCAAGCCCTATATGTATGTCAAACGCCGCAAATACCGTTTCCGTTGCCTGGATGCCGGGCCGTCACGGTTCATCGAACTGTTTCTGAGCAATGGCGCCAAGTTCACGCGCATCGCCAATGACGGCAATCTGCTGCCCAAGGCGCAAGTCGTCTCCAGTGTACGGTTGGGTGTAGCCGAAAGGGCGGATGTGATCGTCGATTTCAGCCAGTATGCGCCCGGTACGGTGATTTATCTGGAAAACCGGCTGGAACAGCTCAACGGCAAGGGCACTTCCGGCAAGCTTCTGCCTTCCGGCAGCAAGACGCAGCTTCTTAAGTTCATCGTGTCCGGCGATCCGGTCGTCGATGAAAGCGCGCCGTTGAGCACGCTCCAGTCTCAGGTCATGGTGCCGTTGCCAGCCAGAACCAATCCCATCAAGGTCAACCGGACCTTCAAATTCGATTCAAGCAATGGCGCCTGGACAGTCAATGGCAGGCTATTCGATCCCTCCAGAATCAGCGCCTATCCGGCAGAGGGTTCGGCGGAGCGATGGACGCTGAATTCGAGCGGCGGCTGGTCTCATCCGGTGCATACACATCATGAGGAATTTCAACTGCTCAGTCGCAACGGCAAGGCCGAGAACCTGGCGATCGATGACAAGTCCCGCAAGGACGTAGTAAGAATCGGCGATGGCGCCGTGGGTTCGTCGGGATCGGGCGAGGTCAGCTACTACATACAATTCCGCGACTGGTACGGCGACTATCCCTTGCACTGCCACAACGTCGTGCATGAAGACCATGCCATGATGATTCGTTTCCGCATCGTGCCGCCCGATGATTCGAAGGCCGGCAAGTAACGCGACTGAGCGAGGATAAAACCATGAACAAAAGAGATTTTATCAAAAAGCTGACCGGTGCTTCTCTCGGCATAGCCACATTGAACACCTTGCCTTCCGCCGCTATCGCCCAAGGCGATTTTCACCCGGCCAGAATGGACCGGGCCGAGCGCCGCAAAAAATCCTTTCCGAACGTGCCGCTGATTACGCATGAGGGCGAGGCCGTGCGGTTCTACGACGATCTGATCAAGGACAAAACCGTACTCATCAATTTCATGTACGCGCGTTGCGGCGATATCTGCCCGGGCATGACCGCGAATCTGAAAAAGGTGCAGAAAGAATTCGGCGATAGGGTAGGGCGCGATATCTTCATGTATTCGATCACGCTGGAGCCGGAACATGACACGCCGTCAGCGCTGAAAGCCTATGCCGAGCTCTTCAGGGTCGGACCGGGATGGAAGTTCCTGACAGGCAAAAAAAATGACATCGAACTGCTGCGCAGACAACTGGGTTTTACTTTCTCGGACCCGATGCTGGACCAGGACAAAACCCAGCACATAGGCGTCGTCAAATACGGCATCGAGCCGCTGGAGCGCTGGGGAACATGCCCGGCCCTGGGTAATCCCAAATACATCGCCGAATATCTTTATTGGATGGAGCCTGACGGACGGCGGCCGAAACAATCGGAAATGCTGGGTTAAGCCCGCACTTGGCAGGGACAATGGCGCCACGGACGGCACGGCTCATTCATGGCATAAATCAATGATAGCTCAAAAATGCCTTAAAATTTTCCGTGCGACACGAAATTAATATCAATAATTTCATATATTTATTTAATTTTTAATTAAATAATCATTAGATAAAATTAATATTTAGGTAGTAGTGCTTATTTATCCCTTCTGACGCAAGCGCTAGCATAATGTCGTAGTGTGTCAAGTTAAAAAGAATAAAAAACAGACATTTTTTTAAATTTGTGAAACGTGTCACGTTTTTTTTGTCCGCTGATACACCAGATTGGGGGAGCCATGTTGATCATGTGTCTGCCTGATGAGACATATTTTATTCGAGCATCAATAGAATTGATTAGTTGTAAATTTTTAAAAGTATCTTCTTTTCAATGCTTTTAAAAAGTCCCGTCAGAAGTGGAGAATTATAAATGTATAAGATTGCAATAGTTGAGGACCAAACGATTATAAGAGCAGGGCTGTATGCGGTACTGACTCAGGAACCGCAGTTTAATGTTGTTTCTCAATCCGGGGATCCCATTGAATTGTTTCGGCAAACCTGGTTCGTCCCGCCTGATCTGGTGCTGCTGGACCTGATCATGCCCAAGATGAACGGCGTGGAAGCCATAGAAGAAGTCAAGAAGCGCTGGCATGGCACAAAAGTATTGGTTTACACGTTCAAGGATGCGGGCGCGAGCATTTCTGACGCATTCCAGGCAGGCGCTGATGGCTATCTGCTGAAGAACGCCTCGACGGAAGAATTGGTTTCCGCCGTAAAAAACGTATTGGCGGGACATTACTATGTTTCAGATGAGATTTTACCGACGATCATGAGCCGGTATCTTCGGGCGGAAAGAATGCTGTCGGCCAACCATTTGCAGAACCTCCTGACCACACGGGAGCGTGAATTGCTTAAATTGATAACCGAGGGTTATAAAAATAAAGAAATGGCGGACAGTCTTTGCATCAGTTTAAAAACAGTGGAGACGCACCGGACTAATCTGATGAAAAAACTCAATGTGCATAATGTAGCGGAATTGATCTCAGTGGCAGGAGAGGCCGGCATTACCCGCTCTGACAATCGATCTTTTAATCCTGTTTCTTTTCGCCAAGTCCAATTGGCGGACTAACGCTCATTTCGGGATGCTGAAACAATAGTAACCGCTGTTGAGCCTATGTGTCGGTTCGACCCGTAAGAAAGAAGGGGTATCACCCCCGTGTCGAACTGATAAATAGTTTCCAGCGTATTGATCAGCTTTTTCCTGCTTAAGTCCCTGCCTGTTCTTTGCAGGCCTTCCGCTAATAGTTTGGCTGCACTGTAAGATACGGCTTGCGCGGTTAAATGATGCATTGAACGATTATTTCGTTTGATCAGCCGGAAAAACTCATCCGCGTTCGCTTGAGCGGGCGGCGCGAGAGACAGGGACATAAAAATCCGGCTGCCGGGCGCTTCATTAAACATGCCAGGGCTTGTCAGTGAGCCGGAGACAAACAGGTAAGGTTTCGGCTTCAATTGTTCGGCGCTCTTCAATAACATGCGCAATTCATCATCAGTGCCAAAAAAGAAAATCACGCCCGGCGCCCGCCTTTTAAGTTCAGCAGCAAACATCTGGGATTGACGCTGCGGATAAATGAATTTGCCGGCCGGACCCAAGCCGCGAGCCCGGCTTTGTTTGTCGATAGCTTCGAGCGCGCCTTGGACCATGGCGTTTTTAGGGCCGATGACCATCGGCGCGGCATTCTCCAGGCGCAATGCATCAGCCGCATAATCCACCATGGCGCGGGCTTCGTTTTTAAGGCCCGGCAGCAGATAGAAAGCGGATCGGCTGCGGACCGGATTCTCTTCAGGAAACAAGGTATAAGGGCCGATCTGCGGAACGCTGCGGCTCTCGCTCAGCAATAAAATATCCTGCTCCAGGTTGCCGGCGAACGGCGCTATTAAAGCAAATACCGGTTCGGCTTCGAGCAGACGGCGCGCATTCTCTATGGTCGAATCGGCGCTGCCGGTGAACTCGGCGACTTCCAGGCGAATCTCGCGATTGTAAATGCCGCCTCGTGCATTAATCTCGTCAAAATAAGCCGACAGCATGTCCTTCATGGCCTGGCCCATGCCCGCCAAGGGGCCGCGCATCGGCAGCACTGTGCCCAGCCGGATAACAGACTCGCTCAGCCCCGGATCGGCATCGGTCGAGAGGCGTTTCAGGTACGCGATCAGGTCGGCGCTGTCGCTGGCAGACAACGCGTATCTCGGCATGGCGGAATCCAGCCGGTTGCCGGCCGGATCGAGGCCGCCGGCAATAGCCGCGGCGATAGTGCCGGCCGTGAAAGCGGCATGTTTTCTGCCGTTGTCATGGGTGTGCCCATAGGCCAGGGTCAGGTGCTCAAAGGTGATGTCGGTTGGAACGATGCCGCCTTCCGGCCGCCCATGCCCATCCTCGCCATGGCAGCCGGCACAGGGCACATCCGTCCCCGACAGTTCCGTCGATTCGGGCCCTACCAGCGCTTTGACCGGCTTGCCGGAAGGGCCGGCGCCGGTCAGGTAAAGCTGCTTGCCCCGCGTTTCCGAAGCCGTCAGCGGCGCAGCCGACAGGGAAGGGCTGAACAACACGGCCGATAACAGCACAAAGCCGGCCGCGTCCAATCCGTTTATTGTTTTATCAGGGCTTTTCATGGCAGGCAGTCAGCAGGTCATAGATTCTGAAAGGTAGCACTTACGCAAGCTTGTGGGGGCGACTTTAGTCGCCTTTTATATTGAAACGGGCGGCTAAAGTCAGTCGCCCCCCACATTATTAGAATAGCTTTTTTTCATCTTTAGATCACCTAATCCTGTTTTCTACCGTTTATGAGAGTCTTTCTACCATTGTCGTTATCGAAGGAGCGAAATACTGCCGGCTTTACTGTGGGCGTGAGAAAGAGCACAGCCCATCCGGGGCTGCACTCCGTCCGATACGCTTTAGGTAATATTCGACACGTAATTTGCTCCACAAATTGCTACAAAGTCGGAACGATACTCGCCTTACCCCGGCCCTGGCCTAGTTGCCCGCCAGCGGAACCGGGCAGTCAGCCTGATTGCCCACGCAGAGGGGGCGCATCATGTCGTGGTCTTCATGAGACAAAATATGGCAATGCCAGACATACAGGCCGGGGCGGTCGAATCGGGCTTTTACGCGCGTCACTTCGCCGGGATAGGCGATCACTGTGTCTTTGGAACCGAATTCCCAGGCTTCCGGTCCCCTGGCAGCGCCTCCTATTGGTGTTGCCGGGAGCAAAGGCATACCGTTCAGATCGGTTTGCAGCGGCTCACGGCTTTCAACCTGGAACTCTACCAGGTGCATATGGACAGGGTGGGCGTCTGCGGTGAAGTTGTAGATTTCCCATATCTCCGTGGCGCCGTTGCCGGGATTTTCGGTAACCGGGTCCATCCAAGGGAAGGGCGCAGGAGCGCCATAGCTATCCAGCGTGCCAAGCATGGAAATGGTCGGGCCGAACGGAATACCGGTAGGATCCTCGATAATATTCACCAGGTTGCCATTGGCATCGGTGTTGTAATTGGCAAACACGGTTCCGGATTCCATTTCGTTGAGGGAAACCTTGCGTATCATTGAAGGGTTGCCTAAATTTTCAGCCGGCAACAACTCCGTTATCTGTTGCGGAGGAATCGAGTTGTCTTTCGAAGTTGCCTGCACGACGTTAAGCTTCATGATCTGGCCTGTGGTGTCCGGATCGGAGAAGGCATAATCCACCCCGCCTTGGCCGCCGCCATAAGGCTCATCAGGGCCTTCATTGATCAGGTAAAGCTGCGTACCGTTAGCCACATTGGTGAAATCCACGATCACATCGGCTCTCTCGGCGGGCCCGATAAGAAGCGAACCTGATTGTGCCGGCTGGGTCTGAAATCCGCCATCGCCTCCAACCACCCAAAACGGCACGGCCTCTGTTGCTGGCCGGGCTGTCGGGTCGTCGGCAATTTTCAGAATCATGAAGCGCGAGTCTGACGCATTCAGAATGCGAAAACGATAACGGCGCTGCTCGACGTTAAGTTTCGGCCAGCTGTGGCCGTTGACCAGCATCACGTTAGAGAAATATTCCGGATTCCAGATGGGCGAGACATCGCTGTCGCCGCCCGTTGCGGTTTTGCTCGGAATGAAGGGTATCTGAAGATCGTTCTTGGCCAGTCCTTCGAAGAACGCCCGATCGCCCGGATAAAACAGGCTGCCGTCACTGTTGAAAGCGCGGTCTTGAATGACCAAGGGAATTTCGTAGGCGCCTTTAGGCAATGACGCGCTAGGGAGGTCCGATGCGCCGCCGCGTAAAAAGTAATTTCCTGTCAAACCGGCATAGACGTTGTTTCTGGTCATGCCCAGCGCATGGTCATGGAACCACATATGCGTGGCGCGTTGATCATTGGTATATTGATAAGTTGCGGCTCCGGCCTCATCGGCGACCCCGTCTATTTGTGTCCAATGGGAGCCTCGGGGCGCATAGCCGGCCGGAATATCCGATGCCGCAGGCAACGTCCATGATTCGGGATAGCCGTCGCTTCCCGAAACGACATGCGCACCGTGTAAATGTGTAACCAAAGGCACTGGTCCGGTATACGGATTCGGGTTTGTGCCCATGCTGTCCTGTCCTCCCGGGCCTCCGGCAGGATTGGCCCAGTGCACGGTCTGATCGACCGGCAGAAGGTGGGGAAGGAAATTTCCTTTTTTACCTTTGAGGTCGTTGATCCATTTTACCTGTACCGGCCGGTTGACTTTCGCTTCGATGGTATAGGAAGGAGAATGGAAGGTTTTCGAATCACTGCTGGCACCATATGCCCATAGTTTCGTTTTAGGCAGCGGAGCCGGAAGAACCTGTTGTGAAATCTGGCGTGCAGCGATTTCGTAATAATCGATTTTAGAATTACTTTTGTAAGGCACTTTAGGCATTGCGGGTGGAACATACAAAGGACTGGCGTATTTGGGTATTGTCGCCGGATCCAAGGTGCCGCCCGGCAGTGCTGCCCAGGCGGCGCTTCCCATCCATGGCAGCATAAGCATCAGGCTGACTCCGGCCAGAGTCCGCCGCTTAAGTGGGCATATGGCTTTTTGCCTGACTTTTCCCCGGTACTTTATGGTTTTGCCGGGCAGCTTTTTCGGGTCATGCGATTGAGTTGCTAGCGAGGGAAAAACATCATTATCAGGACTTACGCAAGCCTGTGGGGCGACTTCGCCTAGAGCGCCTACTGTTGGCAGTCGCCCTTTATCTGAATGGGCGACTGAAGTCGCCCCCACAGGTTTTAGAGCCGCTTGTCTCAGTAGTTGAACAGGCAGACTGCATAAGTCCTGATTGTGGATCACATTATTATTGTCGTTATGCACTCTCTGAGACATATATAAACCCTCAATAATGCTAAGTTATAAAATTTATGTTTTAAAAAACAAACATAATTGTTTGATAAATAAGTAAATTTTGTTAAAACATTCTTGTTCAATATCCGTGAGCCTCGCTCGGATCACCCGTGTGCACGACCTGAGCATGATTTCTCTTGCATTCATTCCTGTTCCTTTAACAGCGCATTTTTCATCTCGACGGCAGGCATTGGTCTAACCTGCAAGACGGGACTATCCTGCTTTCTATTGCGTGGCGGCGCATCCTCCACCATCCGCAGGCAAACCGGAATGGCGCCTGATTCTGGTAGCGCCAATGGATCACGGCATTGGCCGATTCCCACTTAGCGATACCTTAAAAAATCATTAAGGCAGGCAGACTTTATCTGTAGAGCTAGAGAGTGCATATCAGGTGAAACCCTGATTTTTAACTCAGAAAGTACCTGATTTGGTGGGCTGCAATTTGTGAAAACTAAGTAGTCGGGTGACGATGCTTCCGTCATTCGAAAATGACGTCATGCAGGGAGGTTCGGATACTCGTGAGCTTAAGCTCCAGGCATTTTCACGGCGAGCATCAAGCAGTTTATCGGTTAAAGCTCCTGTTTTGTCTGCAGTCCTGCAGAAATGGAAAAGGGTGCAGCCGACTATCGGCCGCACCCTTGATACGTTTTACGGGATGCTATTGCACGCGTAATTTACCCCACAGCCCGCCGTCAAACTGGAACGATGCCTGATCCCGGTAGAGGTAATCCCCGGGCGTTGCAAAGACACCGCCGGCGCCATTGGCCAGCAGGAAGTTGAAATGGCTGCCCGGCCCGA
>NZ_JADMKV010000036.1 GCF_015476545.1 Methylobacter sp. BlB1
TCGCCCTTACAAGGCGAGGGTCGGGGGTTCGAACCCCTCAGCACCCACCAGACTTAAAAAGGTTTCTTATCGTTTGGAAGATCAATCTTCCAAACGGCAAACATTTCCCCCGAACAATTCCTTCAAGACAAACAATCCGCATCATTATGCACTGGGTTGTTCACCCGATTGCTGACTGGCGTCAGCAGCATGTCGCGATAAGCGTCTGATTGATCAAAAGACAAGACATCGGCCGCTTCGGTTTTTTTATCCAGCCAGTCAGTATAGTGTTCGGCCCCGACGATGACGGGCATGCGGTCGTGGATTGATGCGATTTTTGTACCGGCGCCTGTGGTGATGATTGCACAGGAATAGATCGTTTCGGACTCATTTTCCCAATGTTCCCAGATGCCTGCAAAAGCGAACAAGCGATTATCCGGATAATGGATGTGGTAAGGCCTCTTGCCTGATTCGGTACGCTGCCATTCATAAAAACCGGTCGCTGGAATCAAGCAGCGGCGTTTCCTGTAAGCCGATCTAAACGCTGGCTTTTCGGCCAATGTTTCTGCCCGTGCATTGATCATTCGATTGCCGATGCTGCGGTCTTTGGCCCAAGAGGGAATCAATCCCCAATGCAGATAGGCGGCCTTGTTGCTGCCGTCTTCCAATTGAACAATATTGAGAATTTTTTGTCCTGGAGGAATATTATAGTCAGGCTGATAATTGGCCAGACGCCGCAGGCTGAAATGCTCAATAATCTGCTGCTCTGAGGCTATCAATACAAAACGTCCACACATAATGCACCCGCAACTGATTCAACTGGAACAAACCTTCGACAAGTCCATTCTATCAAGAATTCATGATCCATTGCTTGAACGCCATGAAATCGAGTTGTGGATCAAACGCGACGATTTGCTGCATCCGGTCATCTCCGGCAATAAATGGCGAAAGCTCAAATATATTCTGGATCAGGCTTTGTCGTCAGGCGTGCATACGATCATCAGCATGGGCGGCGCTTATTCCAACCATTTGCATGCACTGGCTTATGCAGGGCGTGAATTGGGATTGAAAACGACAGGGCTTGTCCGTGGCGAACAGCCGGATGCATTAAACCCGACGCTGGCCGACGTGCAGAATTGGGGCATGGAGCTGAAATTCGTGTCTCGTTCCGATTACAGAGCGCTTCGCCACCATAAAGGCTGGCAGGATCTGCCCGGCATCGAGCCGCAGCAATACTGGCTGCCGGAAGGGGGCGCTCAGGCCTTGGCGTTGAAAGGCGTGGCGGAACTGGTTCAGGAAATCGACATACCTTATGACGTGCTCTGCGTGCCTTGCGGCACCGGCACGACGCTGGCCGGCATTGTTGAAGCCGTCCCGGAGAATGTAGCGGTTATCGGTTTTGCGGCATTGAAGAACGCGAATTTTTTAACGGGAGATGTCGAATCGCTGCTGAGCCGGCCCTATACTAACTGGCAAATCAATCTGGATTACCATTTTGGCGGTTTCGCGCAAGTCGATGCCGAATTGATGAACTTTATCGCCGCTTTCGAGCTTAAGGCACCTATTTCGCTGGAGCCGGTCTATACCGGCAAAATGCTTTACGGGCTTTACAATTTGATTGCCAAAGGCTATTTCAAGCCCGGCCAGCGAATTATTGCTGTCCATACCGGCGGTTTGCAGGGAAAAAGAGGATTTTGCCAATGAAAAGAGTGTTGGAACCGGAATTGATGGAAGATGAAGCGCAGGTCAGGGCCTATGCCGAAGCCGACTTTGAAATACCGCACAGCCAGTTCATTGAGCGCCTGCAGGTTTTCGTTAACGAACCCGACTTCAGCGGCACGGCTTTGGATTTAGGCTGCGGCCCCGGCGATATTAGCCGCCGTTTTGTCCAAGCCTATCCATTGTCCGAAGTATATGCTGTCGATGGTTCGGCGGCGATGATAAATTATGGTAAGTTATCGATAACTGATGAACTGAAATCGCGCATCAAGTTTATTCATGGTTTATTGCCTTATGTAAGCTTGCCGCAAGCCAGCTATGGCATTATCTTCAGCAATAGCCTGCTGCATCACTTGCCGGACCCTATGGTGCTCTGGGATGTCATTAAAAAATATGCCGTGCCGGGAACGCGGATAGTGGTCATGGATTTGTTACGTCCGGACGGCATTGACGAGGCACTGGCGATGGTTCAGGCCTATGCAGCTGATGAGCCGGACATTCTCAAACGGGATTTTTATCAATCGTTGCTGGCGGCGTTTCGCATGGAAGAAATCGCCGGGCAAATAGCACAGGCTGGTTTGGATCTAAACATTGAACAAATCAGCGATCGACATGTTTTTATCACAGGTATTGCAACCTGACAGCTTAAGGTGTAGTAAAAAATGGACATAATTGAAACAGACGAAATAATAGATCTTCAAAAACCTGAGCTGTATATCAATCGTGAATTAAGTTTGCTGGAGTTTAACAAACGGGTCCTGGCGCAGGCAAAGGATGAAAAGGTGCCTCTGCTAGAGAGGCTCAATTATCTATGCATCTCCAGTTCCAACCTGGATGAATTTTTTGAGGTCAGGGTAGCCAGCGTGTTGCAGATGGCGACTATGGACCCCAAGGCGATAGGGCCGGACGGCTTGACCCCGCATGAACAATTGGAGCAGATTTCGGTCAATGCCCATCAGCTGGTTGACGAGCAATATGAAGTCCTGAATGATATTCTTATCCCGCTGCTCAGCGAGCAGAATATCCATTTCATCCGCCGCAGCAAATGGACTGAAGCGCAGCGTAAATGGCTGGAAAATTACTTCAATGACGAACTGCTGCCGATTCTGACGCCTGTCGGCCTCGATTCGGCGCATCCTTTCCCGCGCATACTCAACAAGAGCTTAAATTTCATTATCTCTCTGACCGGCAAGGATGCGTTCGGCCGCAATAGCGGCAGGGCGATTTTACAGGCGCCCCGCGCATTGTCGCGCCTGGTGCAATTGCCTGCCGAGGAGACCGGCAGCGGGCCGGCTGATTTCGTGTTTTTGTCATCGATTATTCATGCCTTCGTGGGCGACTTGTTCAATGGCATGACGGTCAAGGGCTGTTATCAGTTCCGCGTGACGCGCAACAGCGATTTCTTTGTTGATGACGATGCGATAGACGATTTATTGCTGGCTGTTGAAGGCGAGCTGGCCATGCGTAACTATGGCGACGAGGTGCGTCTGGAAATCGATGCCAATTGCCCGGAAGAAACCGTGAATTTTTTACTGGGCCGCTTCGGCTTGACGCGCGACCGCCTGTATCTGGTGCACGGCCCAGTCAATCTGAACAGGGTGCAGGAGATTATTGACTTGGTGGAGAGGCCCGATCTCAAGTTCGTGCCGTTCAAGCCCAGCGTGCCGCCGCAACTGGCGCGCAACAAGGATATTTTTGCGGAGATCAAGCGCAATGACATCCTGCTGCATCATCCGTTCGAATCGTTCTCGCCGGTTGTCGAGTTTCTTCGCCAGGCGGCCGCCGACCCGGACGTATTGGCGATCAAGCAGACGCTGTATCGCACCGGTGCCGACTCGCCCATCGTCAGCGCTTTGGTCAAAGCGGCCAGAGCCGGCAAGGAAGTGACTGTCGTCATCGAATTGAGGGCGCGCTTCGACGAAAAAGCCAACATCAATCTGGCATCCAAGCTGCAGGAAGCGGCCGTGCATGTGGTGTACGGCGTGGTTGGCTATAAAACTCATGCCAAGATGTGCCTGGTGCTGAGAAGGGAAGGCAGTCAATTGTGCAATTATGTCCATCTGGGCACCGGCAACTATCATCCCAAGACGGCGCAGCTTTATACCGATTATGGCCTGTTTTCCTGCGATAAGGAATTAGGCGAGGATGTCCGGCGCGTGTTTGCCCAACTGACCAGCTTAGGCAAAGTGACCAAGTTGAATAAATTGTTGCAGTCGCCGTTCACCTTGCATAGCGGGCTGATCGACAAAATTGAACGCGAAATACGCCACGCCAAAAACGGCAAGCCGGCAAAAATTATCATCAAAGTCAACGCCATCGTTGAAGAGCAAAGTATTCAGGCCCTTTATCGGGCTTCGCAGGCCGGAGTTGTCGTTAAGCTGATCGTTCGGGGCGTCTGCTGTTTGACACCCGGAATTTCCGGAGTTTCTGAAAACATAGAAGTTCGATCCATTATCGGACGCTTTTTGGAGCATGGCCGTGTGTACGCGTTTGAGAATGACGGCAGCCGGGAAATTTATACCTCCAGCGCCGATTTAATGAATCGCAACATGTTCCGGCGCGTCGAGATCTGTTTTCCCATTGAAAACAAAAAATTGCATGATCGGATTTTGCATGATCTGGATCTGTATCTGCAGGATAACACGCAGGCATGGATACTACAGCCCGACGGCAGCTATCAGCGGCTTACGCAAACGGCTGATGATGAACCAATACAGGCTCAGACCATGCTCCTGAACGAACTGCTGTCTTAAGAGGTTCACCATGCGCGAGATTGTCCAATTGGGGGCCGAGGCACTAAGAAAAAAGGCGGAAGCGGTTGGTGATGTGCATGACGATGATATCCGGCGGATAATCGCCGATATGCAGAGCACATTGGCGGGTACGCAGGGCGTCGGCATTGCCGCGCCCCAGATCGGCGAGTCAAGACGGATCATTATCGTGGCATCGCGGCCTACGCCTCGCTATCCCCATGCGCCGCAGATGGAGCCAACAGTCATGATCAATCCGGCATTTGAACCCTTGTCGGATCATAAAGAAAAGGACTGGGAAGGCTGTTTAAGCATTCCGGGCATCCGCGCCTTGGTGCCGAGGTATCGGGAGATCCTGATCCGTTATACTGATCAGCAGGGGAATTTCGTGGAATTAAAGCTGGATGGCTTTGTTGCCCGGATTTTTCAGCATGAGTATGATCATCTGGAGGGCAGGGTGTATCTGGATAGCGTTGAGAATAATCGGGATATTTTTTCCGAGAGAGAATATTTCAAACTGATGGAAGGCTGTTAAATAAAAAACGTATCCCTTTGCTAGTATTGGCTGGCTACCCACTCAAGTATTAATGCCAAAACTTAAGTCAGAAAATTTTTTGCCAGTTTCAGATTAACAATCGAAACATTAAGTAGTCTATGATGCCTAAGTATTAAGACCTAAGTATTAACACTGGGAGAACATCATGAGGACATTTAAACTTGACGATGGTACTGAGTGTTTGGCGAAGGATTTTGTCGATGGCTATTCTAAATTTACGCTTGATGACGGTACTGAGTATTTGGCAGAAGATTTTATCGATGGGTATCTAATTGATCCGCTCTTGTTGGAGGAAAGACCGATACCAAAATCGCCTTTCATCATGCGTCATATCAGTCATAAATTTTCAGTGCATTATTTAATTAGGGGATGCATCATCTGTTTGGGTATATTTGATAATTTTGAAGATGCCCTGGGCTACGCTAAAAATATGCCTTTCAAGCACAATTAGGCCCAAGGCTTAGCACGGTTTTACACTGCTTTAACCAACGGTAACTTCCGGGACGGTGCGGGAAAATAAAAATTTAAGTCAGTCAGCTACAGATTAACAATTCTGGGACCAAATGGTCATCATGATTATGACTAAGGTTAAGGCCTGGGGGTAATCATGACTAAGTTTAAACTTGACGATGATACTGAGTATTGGGCTGAAGATTTTGTTGATGGATACCTGATTAATCCGCTCTTTTTACCTAATGTGTTGACTCCCAAATCACCTTTTATCATTCGCACTGAACATGGATTTTCGGTTCATTACTTAAATACCGGCGCTGGTGAGCAGTTCATGTGTTGGGGCGTTTTCGAGAGTCTTGATGATGCTCTAGACTGCATCAAGAACGGGTCCATTTTTCGTAATGGACATTAATATTGGCGCAATTATTAACCACGTTTTCTCCTTTTCCTTCTTCTGCATTTCGATGGTGCCGCCTGGCTAGACTTTAGCGGAGCAGAACTTGAATTGCAGATGTAATATCTATATCAAATCATCTTTTTTTAAAATAAACATCACAAACGGTGATATTATAAAGAGCTAATATTTGAAGCTTTTATTAAAGCTACAGCTCAATAAAAACTATAAAATACTTGGATAAAATTTCAGGAAATTGCATTGAATCCCAACCATTTACTTACTTTCGCCGTCGTTGCCCGTTTCAAGAGCATCACGCTGGCCGCGCAGCATCTGCATTTGGGGCAGCCGGCCGTCTCGGGACAGCTAAAGTTGCTGCAGAGCGAGGTCGGTGAGGCGCTTTACGAGCGCAAAGGCCATCAGATCGAATTGACTCCGGCCGGTAAAGGCTTGCTGGAATATGCCCAGAAAATGGATGCCGATTTCAATCAGGCTATCGACTATGTGCGTTGTCTGCAACAGATCAATACCGGTTTTCTGCGTTTGGGCTCCACCACTACGATCGCCAGCTTTTATCTGCCTCAGCATGTTGTGCAACTGCAGAAGCTGTATCCGGGGGTACAGGTATTTATGAAGACCTGGGATACGGCAGAAATCATCCGCAACCTGGGCGACCTTGATCTGGGCTTTATTGAAGGGCCGGTGGACGAGGATGAATTGCCAGGCAATTACGAGGTTGTACCGTGGCAGGATGATGAAATCGTGCTGGTTTTGCCGGAAGATCACAGCGTAGCGCAGGAGTATCCGGAAAGCGTGCCTTTGGAGGTTTTTACCCAGCATCCGGTGATTTGGCGCGAACCCGGTTCGGGAGCCCGGCATGTGGTCGAGCGGGCTTTGGCCGCAGCCGGCATCGCAGCGCCCGTCAGTATCGAAGTGACCGGCGTTTCCGGCATCAAAGAGTCGGTCAGGGCAGGGTTGGGCATCGGTTTCGCCTCTTCGCAGGCGCTGCGCCATGAGGCCAAAGGCCTAGTGGCGCGGCGCATCAATCCGCCGGACGGCCTGTTCTGGCATTTGAATATTGTTGCGCCCAAGCAGATCATTCAGTCCAGGGTGACTAAGGCATTTTTGGAATTGTGCCTTAAATGAATAAGTTTCAGGTTTTTACCAGAGGATAATATGAGATTTTTGTTTGCTTTAATTCTGTCGGCAGGTAGTGCCTATGCAACAGCTGCACAGGTCCTGTCGGTAACGGAAGTTGCTCCCGGCATTTATACGCATAGGGGTGTGCATGAATTGCCCGATACTAAAAATCATGGCGCTATCGCCAACATCGGTTTTATTGTCGGCGAACACTGTGTAGCGGTTATTGATACGGGCGGCAATCCGCAGCAGGGCGAATCCTTGAAACTGGCGATCAAACACGCGACTTCCAAGCCGGTTTGCTACGTTATCAACACACATGTCCACCCGGACCATATCTATGGCAACAAGGCCTTTAAAGAAGCCGGGGTCAAGTTCGTAGGTCATGAAAAACTGGCCCGGGCCATGGCGACACGCGGCGCTTACTATATCGATAAGGCAGCCGACCAACTCGATGTCAAGCTGACTGCCGACGATATTATTCCGCCTGATATAGCCGTCAAAGATCACCTGGATATCGATCTGGGCGGACGCACATTAAAGCTGACAGCCCATTCTGCGGCGCATACCGATAATGATCTGACCGTCTATGACGAACAGACCGACACCTTATGGATATCGGATTTGCTGTTTATAGAGCATTTGCCCGTGATAGACGGCAGCCTGAAAGGATGGTTGGCCGAGCTTGAAATACTGGAAAGTCATCCTTACAAGACGGTGATTCCGGGGCATGGGCCGATAGTCAAGGATTGGCCGAAAAGCATGCAGCCTGAAAAAGACTATCTGGAAATGCTGCTGACGGAAATCAGGGCCATGATCAAGCAGGGCAAGTATCTGGAAGAGGCCGTGGAAACAGTCGGCTATTCAGCGAAAGGGCAATGGCAGTTGTTCGATCAATTCCACCGCAAAAACGTCACGACCGCTTTTGCCGAGCTGGAATGGGAAAATTGATTTTTACGATATCGGCAAGAATCTTGCCGGTGTTTTATTTAGCGATTGGAGTTTTATAGTATGAAAAAACAGAAAACAAGATCCTGGCTTCTTGCTTTGCTGCTGATGCCGGCGCTGGCTTTGGCGGAAGGCGACGAGACTGAATGGACCAGCAAGATAAAGAATCAGTATTTTGCCGGCAAATCGATCGAGGAATCCAATGACATCATCGAAATCGAGGCGCCTTACCGGGCAGAAGATCCGGCGCTGGTGCCTATCAAGATTGTCAGCAAGATACCTCAAACTAAAGACAGCTACATTAAAAAAGTCCTGGTGCTGGTCGATAAAAACCCGTTTCCGTATGTCGGCGAGTTCGAATTTGCCCCGGAAAGCGGCAAGGCCGATCTGGCGATGCGGGTTCGGGTCAATACTTACAGCAATATCAGCGCTATCGCTGAAATGAATGACGGCAAGCTGGTCATGACCAAGAAGTTCGTTAAAGCCAGCGGAGGCTGCTCCGCCCCAATAGGCGCCGATCTCGATGCCGCCATGCAGCGCCTGGGCAAGATGAAATTCAGGCTCGATGAAGGCGTTAAAATCGGCGAGCCGAACCTCGCTCAACTGCTGATCAGTCATCCGAACATTACCGGCATGCAAATGGATCAGGTTACACGGTTCGTGAAGAAATCCCACTTCGTCAAGGAAGTGCGCGTTTCATTTAACGACAAGCCGATCCTGACCGCCAAAACCGATATCGCAATCAGCGCCGACCCTAATTTCAGGTTTTACTTTGTTCCGGACAAAGCCGGCGTGTTGAAGGCCGAGGTTTCCGATACCTCATGCGAGAGCCCGACCAGCCGCGATGCCTGTACGGCCGGCAACAGCTATAGTGAAACTTATACGCTCAATCCCTGATCTTGAGCTGTCGATAGATCGCTGATTAACCGCGAAGGTCACGAAGGAACTGTAAAAAACTTCGTGCCCTTCGTGGTTTCAAGCGTTGATCAGGTAATTTGCCCGGATTATTTTACAAAACAGCTTTTTTCCGCATATTCCTCGGCTTCTTTAAGCCGCTCACGCAGATCTTTGGCTCTCTTGGGATCGCGGAAAACACCGCCGCCTTCGCCGGGCATCTTGCGCAAATAGGAAACGGTTTGCGCGGCCTCGTATTCCTCGAATTTCAGCTTCTCGGCAATTTTGTCGATTTTACAGCCGCAGGCGTATTGAGTGATGTAAGTCAGCCCGCCGTGTTTGGCAACGCAGTTCAGGACGTATTCGACGCGATCACGGGTAGGATAATCGCTAACGAAAGGCGCGGGCTCGGCCGCTGCCTGCTCTGCTGGTTTTTCCGATGTAGCGGTGCAGCTTGCAAGAACGGTCAATAAGGCGGCGCTTAAAATTGAGTTGATGTTTTTCATTGATAGTTTCTTATTCCCATAAGTCAGAAAGTGAAAAAGTATGCTCTGTAAAAGGAGCGATGGCTATTGGATCGTCGTCGGCATAAGAACCGGTCAGCAGCCAATGCCGGTCACGTAATTCATATGCCTCCAACGTTTGCAGAACCGGATCGATCAGCCAGAGGTAGCCGACCCCCAGTTCCGCGTAAATCGGCATTTTAACAATCCGGTCGACGCGTGCGGTTGACGGCGACAGTATTTCACAAACCCAGTCAGGAGCTGTCTCAAACCATGCCGTTTCCGGCAGCGCCGGCATGATTTGCCGGCGCTGCCGGCAAGATCCGGCACAAGAACATGCGGTCCCAGATGGCATTCCGGTTCATCCATGATCCACCAGCCGCCAGGCCCGCCTTTGCCTTTTTGAAACGGCGAGACTAATTCATCACCCAGCGATGAAGAAGCCAAAGCATGCTTGGGCGTGGGCCTTGGATGCGTTTCCAGGTGGCCATTGATAATTTCACCGACGATATTCTCCGGCAAATCAAGGATGTCCTGGTAGCTGGCTTGCTTAAAGGCTGTATTGGTCATAGTGTGCTATCGGCCTATTGTTCAACGGCAAAATCGACAATTTGTTTTAACAGCGCGTTCATTTTAACGGAGAATTCGTTCAATTCCGGATTTTCAGTGTCAGTCGGCAATAAATGCGTTGATACGATGGTTTTGCCCTGGTAATTATACATGACCACATTGCAGGGCATGTGTCTGACTGAATGCGGCGACATCAACAGCAGGGTTTTCGCATGCGTCAAATTGCAGAACTGTATCGTGTCATAGTCGGGAAAATCCTTGGTGCCTCGGTCGCGAATGACTTTACCGATGCGGCTGTGCCCGGTTATCCTGAAATTGTTTTCGGCGATGGCGCTTTCCAGTTCAGCCAGGACATCATCATAGGGTTTGGTTGTTTCCACCTGATAATACGGTATGAATTCGCCGGCCGGCTGCGACGCGCATCCTGCCAAGATCAGCAGGCAACTGAAAATAACGGATCGTTGAAACATCTGTAGGTCACCTGATTCAAGGATTAATAAGCTTAGCATCATGAACAGTCAAACAAAAGTCACAGGCGTGATTCTCGCTGGCGGCCTGGCCAGGCGCATGAACAATCAGGACAAGGGCCTGATCAATTTCAAAGGCAGGCCGATGATCAGTTATGCCATCGCCGCCATGACGCCTGTCGTCGATCAGCTCATCATCAATGCCAATCGCAACCGCGAGCGCTACCGGCAATTTGGCTTGCCGGTCGTGGCTGATCAGACCGATACTTTCGACGGGCCTTTGGCCGGCGTGTTGACAGCCATGATTCATGCCGATGCGGACGTGCTGCTCGTCATGCCCTGCGATTCGCCTTTGGTGAAGGCCGAACACCTGCGAAAACTGCTGGCTGCGCGCGCCGAACAGGATGCCGATGTTGCCGTCGCCTTTGACGGCGAGCGCCTGCATCCGGTTTTTATGGCAATCAGGATCACGCTGAAATCCAGCCTGGAAGCTTATTTGTCCAGCGGCGAGCGTAAGATCGGCCTGTGGCTGGAGCAGCTGAATAGGGTGAAAGCGGATTTCAGCGATACGCCCGGCATATTCACTAATGTCAATACAATGACCGAGTTGTCAGCGCTGGAGGCCGGCAGTGATTAATTTTACCGATGCTATTAGCGGTAGATGTTGACTATCGGGACAGGAGCGCGTTTATCGCGGGCGTTGCCTTTGAAAACTGGCAGGATGCAATTGAAAAAAGCGTGTTCAGAAGCAGGCTCGACGATATCGAAGACTATATATCGGGGCAGTTTTACCGCAGAGAGCTGCCGTGCATACTGAAACTTATTGAAGAGCATGAGCTCGTTCCTAATTTAATCGTCATCGATGGATTTGTCTATCTGGACGGTAGATCAAGGCCGGGTTTGGGTAAGCATCTGTATGACGCATTACAAGGAAAAATCAGCGTGGTGGGCGTCGCTAAAAGACCGTTTAATGATATTGCTCAGGAATGTGAACTCTACAGAGGAGCGAGTAAAAAGCCTCTTTATATCACCAGCGTTGGAATACCGTTATCTGAGGCGAAGGATCACATTAAATCCATGCATGGTGAATACAGAATCCCTGCTTTGCTAAAGAAAGCCGACCGGATTTCCAAAACTATGCCATAGCCGGAAGTTAAGCATTCATTGATTATGATAGAAATATTTGGCAAGACTTATAAGAAAGCCGGACAGCGTACTGTCCGGCTTGGGTGAATAAAATCAGCGTTGATTTTGCAGCGCTGCAATACGCTCTTCCAACGGAGGATGGCTCATGAACAATTTTTGCACGCCTCCGCCGTTAATGCCGAAAGCAGCCAGTTGGCCAGGCAGGTCTTCCTGTTCTCCGCGTTGCAAAGCCCGTAACGCGCTGATCATTTTTTGACGGCCGGCCAGGTTGGCGCCGCCCGCATCGGCCCGGAATTCTCTGTAGCGCGAGAACCACATGACCAGCATGGTGGCCAGAAAGCCCAGCGCAATTTGCGCGACCATCTGCACGATATAATAAGCCGGGCCGTAGCCTTCGCCTTCCTCGTTCCGGAAGATCGTGCGATCGACGACATGACCGATCACGGTGGCGAAAAAGTAAACAAACGTGTTGACCACACCCTGCATCAACGCCATCGTGACCATATCGCCGTTAGCGACATGGCTGATTTCGTGGCCGACAACCGCTTCGACCTCGTCGGCGTTCATGTTTTGCAGCAGGCCGGTGCTGACAGCGACCAGCGCGCTGTTTCTGTTCGCGCCCGTAGCGAATGCATTCGGTTCATGAGCCTGAAAGATGCCGACTTCGGGCATGCCGATGCCTGCTTGCTTGGCCTGTTTGGCAACGGTGTTGACCAGCCATTGTTCAGTCTGGTTTTGCGGATATTCAATCACATGAACGCCCATGGCGCTTTTGGCGGTCCACTTGGACATGAGCAGAGAAATTATTGAACCTGTCATGCCGAAAACTGCCGAAATGATCAGCAAGGAGTTAAGATCCAGATTTACGCCGCGCGCATGCAGAGCGCCGCCCAGGCCTAAAAGGTTAAAGATAATGCTGATGACCAGCATTACCGCGATATTGGTAGCCAGAAAAAGAAGAATACGCTTCATGATAAAAAGTCCTTGAAGATTGAGAGGTTGCCAATGATATAGGGACGGAATAAATTAATTCAATAGAGTTGGGGAATGAAAATATAAATATTAATTTAATAATGGAGGGCATCATCATGTTTTTTAAGAGAATAATGTTGTTCGGCTTGCTTCTGTTTAATGCCGGCCTGGTATTTCCACAATCAGGACGTTATCAGGATGTCGTCAAACAACTGCAAGTGCCGCCCGGTTTTCGTATCTCTATTTTTGCCGATGATGTTCCCAATGCCCGCTCTCTGGCGTTAGGCGACAACGGAACCGTTTTTGTCGGCACAATGCAGCAAGGTTATGTTTATGCTGTGCAGGATAGCAATCGCGACGGCGTCGCCGATAAACGTTACGTCATCGACAGGGAGTTGAACATGCCCAACGGCGTAGCCTATAAAAATGGCGCGCTTTATGTAGCTGAAGTCAATCGCATTATCCGCTTCGACAATATCAGTCAGCATCTGGACAATCCGCCCAGACCGGTCACCATCTACGATAAACTGCCCTCGGATCAGCATCATGGCTGGAAATACCTGCGCTTTGGGCCGGACAACAAGCTCTACACGGCGGTCGGCGCCCCCTGCAATATCTGTAACCCTCGAGAAGAAATGTATGCCTCTTTGGGACGGCTGAATCCTGATGGCAGCGGAGCTGAAATTATCGCTCGCGGCATCAGGAATACTGTCGGCTTCGATTGGGAGCCGGTCAAGAAAACGCTGTACTTTACAGATAATGGCCGCGACTACATGGGCGATGACATACCGCCCGATGAGCTCAACAAATGGTCTGTCAAAGGCGAGCATTTCGGCTTTCCCTATTGTCATGGCGATGATATACCGGATCCCGAGTTTGCCGGCGATAGAAAATGTCAGGAATTCACCAAACCAGTCTGGAAAATCAAAGCGCATATGGCTGCGATAGGCATGCGTTTTTATCAGGGCAAACAGTTTCCGGCCGAGTATAAAAATCAATTGTTTGTCGCCGAGCATGGTTCCTGGAACCGCAGCGCGCCAGTAGGCTATCGCGTTGCCCTGATAAAATTCAGCCAGGGCAAGCCTGTTACAGAACAGCCCTTTGTCAGTGGCTGGTTGATTAAACAGGGCAAGGTGCTGGGGCGTCCGGTGGATGTGCTGGAAATGCCGGACGGCAGTATACTGATCAGCGACGATAAACTGGGCGTTATTTACAGAGTGGAATACAAAAAATAATGAAAAAACAGTTTGAGATTATCGACAGGAAAGTCGGCTACCAGGGCTTTTTCCGGCTGGAAACGTACCGTTTGAGACATTCCCTGTTCGCCGGCGGCTGGAGCGACGAGATTGATCGCGAGCTGTTTATGCGCGGCAATTGCGTAGCCGTTTTGTTATATGATCCCGATGCCGATAAAGTCGTGCTGATCGAGCAATTTAGAGTGGGGGGAATTTTGCAGCCCGAGAAAGCCTGGATGCTGGAGATTGTCGCCGGCGCCATAGAAGAAGGCGAAACGGCTGAGGAAGTCGCTTATCGCGAGTCAATGGAAGAAGCGGGCTGTGAAATTCAGGAATTAATGTTGATTAATGGATTTTATACCACTCCCGGCGGCTCTTCCGAATGGATTACCCTGTTCTGCGGCAAGGTCGACAGCACTCATGTCGGCGGCATTCATGGTCTGGATCATGAGCACGAGGACATCATGGTGCGCGCCGTGCATTTTGATGAAGTCTATCAGATGCTGGAAGACCGCCTGATTGAATCCGCCATTCCCATCCTCGCCATCCAATGGCTGGCTTTGAACAGGCCAAAGCTTAGGCAGAAATGGGGCAAATAAATTTTGCTGTATGAATTATTAAAAAAATATATTAATCATTAACTTAACAATAATTATAGAAATAACATCACTATAAAAAGCAAGACACACCGGTCTGGCATGCCATATGCCCCAGATCAATCTCGTGCAACAGAGTGTGGAGAGTGGTATGAGCAGGAACAAGGTATTGATCGTCGGACTTTTAACCTTTCCTTCTGTATGGGGGCATGCGGCCGAAGCTGATCGGATGTCGGCAAGTATTCGTAAACTGGCGGTCTCTTACGAACAAGGTCGCGGCGTTCAACAGGATTGCAGGAAAGCCTTCAAGTATTACCGCAGGGCCGCAGATATGGGCGATGCCTATTCCCGGCGCATGGTAAAAGACTATCAGGATGCTGAAGCCTTTCATGATTCAGTCTGTAACCCAGAGCCAAAATTCACATCTTCGGCTTTTATTGACAGTCCCGGCCGAAAATTTGTCGAGTCCTGGGTTAATAAAATTGCGCCTGTCTATGGCATCGATCCCAATCTGGTACTGGCCGTCATCCAGACTGAATCGGCGTTCAATCAAAAGGCTCTGTCCAGTAAAAACGCGCAGGGACTGATGCAACTGATTCCGGCTACTGCTGAACGCTTTGGCGTTAGGGATGTATGGAATCCGGTTCAGAATATTACCGGCGGCACGGCTTATTTGAGCTGGCTGATCCATCATTTCTCAGGCAATGTCGAACTGGTGCTGGCCGCTTATAACGCGGGCGAAGAGGCGGTAGAGCGCTATCAGGGCGTGCCGCCTTATGAAGAAACCCGGAATTATGTCAGACGCATACAGGCCTTATATAAGAAAACGACGCATCCGATTCCTGCAAAACCTATTGGAAATATCGCTCCGATACATCAGGCCGTCTTAAGGAGCATGCCTGGGGGTGAAGGTGATCTATTTTATCTTGGCCAGCGTCAGCGATAATTCCCGGCTGAATTCACCGAGCAGAGCGCTCAACGCATTGACGGTGCCCGTATATGATGTATCGGAAAGCGGCTGTTCAATTCTGGAATGGCCGTGAGTCAGTATTTGGTGATTTTTCTCATTCATGATGGCCCAGCCGGCTTCCAGATTGGCGGAACGGCCGGGATGCGTGTCGAACCGGACGACATCCACGATAATGCGGTAATCCACTGAGCCGAATGCGCCCCAAGGATAGGACCGGACAACATCGTCAGGCATCAGCAGCGCAAGGTCGCGCGTCAATACCTGAGTGATATTTTCTTTTAACGGCGAAGCCCATTGGTGAAATTCGGCGATTTCTATATTGTTGTCCGCCTTTCGGGTCACTATCTTTTGACGTTCGATCAGCGCCGGAATAGAGACGGGGCCTACGCCGATCAGGCGTTGTTTTTCCATGTCTGTCGCTGATGCAGGCGGCTTGCTGAAGGGTTCCAGTACATAAAAACGGGTCGGTGGCGTCGAGGCACAGGCCGACAGCAACAACAGACTGCCGATCAATAGCCAGTGTGAAATTTTCATGGGCATTTATTCCTCTTTCTTGCCGCGAATTAATGAATCCGGATGCTGTTCCAGAAAATCGGACAGCTGCCTGACCGAACTGGCCGCCTGAGAAAGCTCGCGAAGCAGTTGTTCCAGTTCGTACCGCGCCGTGGAGCCGGGTTCAAAGGTGTTTAACACCTGCTGGGCTGAGGTAATGGTATGGTCAGCGTTGCCTAGCGTGCCTTTAGCCGACTTGAGCATGTCGGTTGCCGCTTTCGATGTGCCCTGCAGCGATATCAGCGTCGTGTCGATGTCCTGGGTCAATTTGTCCAGCGGTAATTTGGCCACTTTATTCATGATGATATTGGCCGATTGTGTAAACTGATCCATGGAACTGGCCGTTGTTGGAAACTGGGGATGAGGTGTCGTGTTGTCGCTCAGGGCAATTTTGCTGTCCGGATAAAAATCCAGGTCGACAAGAAGTTGGCCAGTCAGCAGGCTGCCCGTTTGCAATTGCGCGCGCAAGCCTTTTTTGATCAGTCTTGCCATCATGTCCTCGTCGCTGACCCCTGGCTGACTGTTCACTTCCTTGATGCGTTCGGGTTCCAGCTCCACGATGACCGGCACGCGTATTTCCATGGTTTTTTTGTCGACTTCCAGATTGATGCCGGTGACCTTGCCGATCGGGATGCCGCGCAACTGCACCGGCGCGCCTTCCGTCAGACCGCGCAGCGAGCCCTTGAAATACATGACATATTTCAGCGTGTTTTTGTAGACAGTCTGGGTTGATTGCTCATAGGTATCATACAGCTGAAACAGCGTGTTTTCAGGCTGGATGTCAGTGGTCTTATCCTGAGCCGATGCCCGGAAAGCGATGCCGCCGCTCAACAGGGAGATCAAAGGTCCGGTTCTGACTTTAAAGCCGTCGGCGCCGGCCGATAAGTCGACACCGCTGTCTATCCAGAAACGCGTGTTTTTTCTGACAAACTGATCGTAAGGGGAATTGATGAATACGGTTAAGCGTATGGCATTGGCCTCGGCGGACAGCTCATGGCTGAGCACTTCGCCGACGATAATGCCGTGAAAATTAATCGGCGTGCCGGGGCGCATCGAGCCCAGATTGCTGGTTTCCAGTATGAATTGTTTGCCGTCGACATGGGTTTTCAGCAAGGGCGGCGTGGTGAGCCCGGTAAAATGCTCCTGTCTGCGGCCATTGCCGGGCTTCATGCCTATATAAGGCCCTGACAGCAAAGTGCCCAATCCCGAGATGCCGCCCAGGCCGACCTGAGGCCTTACCACCCAGAAGCTGGTGTTTTCCTTCAGATAGCCGGCGGCCGTGCTGTTCATCTGCGCCGTCACGCGAATGGTTTTGTTGTCATCATTGATCGAAATGGCCGTTACTTTGCCGACCTCGACATCAAGATAGCGTATTTTGGTTTTATCGACTTCCAGTCCTTCCGCCGTAGGGAAAGTGATCGTGATAACCGGCCCTTTTTCCATGTGCGATTTATAGATCAGCCAGCCGCTGACCAACAACGCGATAACCGGCAGGAACCATACCAGCGGTAATTCGGATTTTTTGTTGAGCGCTACGTCTGTGGCGTCGTAAGAATCGTTAAAGCTGTTCATACTTAATGTTGGTTGTCCCAGATGAGGCGTGGATCGAAACTTTTGGCCGCAAGCATCGTAAGCACCACGACGGCCGCAAATGCCGTGGCCGCAGGCCCTGCAATAACACGGGCAATGCCGCCCATATCGACCAAAGAAACGAGGATGGAAATCATGAAAATATCGAGCATGGACCAGCGGCCGACAAAGGCGATAATACGATACATGACCGTCCATTTATGGGCGTCGACCTGCCAGCGGTAATGCGTGCACAGCAGCAGTAAGGCGATGCCGAGCAGTTTCAGCAGCGGCACCAGAATGCTGGCGACCAGGACCAGCATGGCGATGGGCATCATGCCGCCTTTGATCAGTTCGATAATGCCGCCGATAATCGTGTGCGGTTCGCCGGCAGTCAATTGGGTAACGGTCATGATCGGGTAAAGATTGGCCGGAATGTAAAGCAGAAATGCGCTGATCAACAGCGCCCAGGTGCGCTGCATGCTGTTCGGCAGGCGCGCATGCAGAGAGCTGCCGCAAAGCCGGCAATGCGAAGGCCGGCCAGCCGCCGAGATATTTGTCAAACAGCCGCAGTCATGGCAGCGGATAAGGCCTTGCGCCAGTGCGCTTACTTCTTTTTTCATGGAGAATGCTTAGGGCGCAGCTGTTCTATACGGCGCCAGAACAGGTATTGATCCAGGCTGCTGGCCAGCATGGCGTTAACGATCAATAAAGTGACAAATGCATACAGGCCGAAGCCGAATCTGAGCTCAGCCATCGATGCCAGCTTGACGCAGGCAACAATAATGCCCAGCGTGTAAACCTCCAGCATGGCCCATTCTTCAATGTGTTGCAGCCATCGCATCCAGCGCGGCAGAAGCTGGTTCGGTTTCTGGAAATAAAGATGGCCGCTCACCAGCAGAGACAGCACAATATTAACCAAAGGGAACAGTATGCTGGATAAGAACACCAGTATGGCGACAGCCCACATGTCTTCCTGGTATAGCGTTGCCACGCCGGACCATAACGTACCGTCTCGCGTGTTGCCCAGCACTTTTATGCCGACCAGCGGCAATAGATTGGCCGGAAAAATCAGTATCAGTCCGGCGATCGACAGTGCGAAGGTGCGCTCGATGCTTTGTTTGCGCGGGCGCTGGAGCAAGTAACCGCAACGGGGGCATTGCGCTTTGTCGCCCATGGCTGGCTGGGCCGGATTCAATAACAAATCGCATTCGGCGCAGGCATCAAGTTCAATTCTACTCATGGTCCAACTGTTTTAAGCGGGTAAATTGGCGATCAAGCTGAGACATTAACTGCTAAGTATAACATGAACCTACAAGCAGCTTGAGTGACACATTGCCGTATTTTGCATTTTCGGCGGGAGAATTTTCCAGTGAATGCATACAGATAGCTTAAGTAGTCGCACTAATTGATAAAAATCGTCTTTTCATCATAATAAAATAACGGATTTTAGTTCCAGTTCTATTGTCGTTAAAGCAGAAATCCGGATTGTTTAATCTGACTTGAGTTGGAAACATCATGAGAACAATATACTTTTTAGTTCCTGATATTGAAACGACCCATAAAATTGTCGACGAACTGCGTGCTGAAGGTATAGAAGAACGGCATATCCATGTACTCGCCAAACGGGATACGCCGCTAGAGGATATGCCTGAAGCCTCCCTATTGCAGAAAACGGATTTTATTCCGGCTTTGGAACGAGGCGCTCTCTTGGGCGGCACCGGTGGATTATTAGCCGGTCTGGCGGGTTTGGCTTTCTCCGGATTTGTGATCGCCGGAGGCGCCATACTGGGCGCCATCATGGCTGGCGCAACCATTGGTTCGCTGGGAGGCGGCCTGATGGGGATGAATGTCGGAAATACCAAGCTGAAACAGTTTGAAGATGCCATTGAAAAGGGTGAATTGCTCGTTCTAATCGATATCCCCCGCGAACGGATAGAGGATATTAAGCAAAAAGTTCTCAAGCATCATCCGACTGCCGAATTTGAGGGTATAGAACCGATCCTGCCTAGCGGATATTAAGCAAAAAATTCTCAAGCATCATCCCACTGTCGAATTCGAGGGTATGGAATCGATTCTGCTTGGCGGATAAAGATGACTCCCATCCCGCACAGCAGAATGGGGGCCAAGTCCATCAATCCAAAATTACCACTGAGACTCGCCAGTTTCAGGATCGTACATCTCGTGAACAATTTTATTGCGGTTGGCAATTAATTCCTCAATGCTGGGCGAATTGCTCATGGCGCGCGAAATAGCCAACTTCATGGCTTCATAGTTGGTGCGGTATAAATCCTTGCGATCCACATCCGGGTCCGCCGCGCATTCAGGGGCGATCCAGAGCATCGCGATAATGCACAAATCATTGGCTTTATCAGCCGGAATAACGCCTTCAATCACGCTGTCCAGCACTGCGTCAGCCACGGCGGACTGCACAGGGCCGCCGAACAGATTTACATAAGCGCTGGATTTGATAGTGACTTTAGGCACCATGATAGTGGCAGGGCGCACCTGCTGATTGCAGGCGCGAATGGCGAACATGCGCGTATGGCCTTCGGTCTGTCCCATCAGATTGGCAAACGCCTGGCCTGCCGGCCCTTTAACATCGCCAATCAGGATCTCAGGCATCGCGTCCGTGCCTTGACCTTCGCTGGAAAATACCGTTGCTTCACCGGTTCTGAACCAAATTGTATCTGACATTGAAACCCCCAAAATTAAAAGTATAAGAAACGGGCATTCTATGACGGATAAAGAGAAGCCGGCAATAATGAAAATTAGATGAAGATGATTCAGCGTGCAGTAAGGATGGTTATAATAAGCTGAGACCAATCAGCAATCTATTTGACTGTTTCCAGAAATCCCACTTTTTTAATCATTATGTTATTAAAATTTTTACCCGTTATTTCCACGACGGTGTTTTATGCGCTGTATTATCTGATCAGCGTCTTTAAATTCGACGTAGAGTTCCACTTTAAAGCCATACCTTACGATTATCTGCTGCAAGTCATTATCGGTTACATCCTCTTCGCTTTTTCAAGACGCCTATGGATCTTCCTGGTGATCCAGGCCCTGGTGATGGGCATACTCTATGTCGGCAATGCTATAAAGATATCTTTTTTCGGCGGCCCGATCATGCCGGACGATATACATGCGTTACGCTCCCTGTTGCTGATCCTCGAAGGCTGGCGGTTCTTTGCCGCGGCGGTGCCATTGGCCGCCATCGCTGGGTTGCTGTTGTACAACTTTACCATGCGGCATTGGACCTCTTATGTCGCCAGTTTCGTTGTATTTCTGTTCGGCATCACCATGACCTATGAGCCCAAGTTGATTGTCGATCCTCTCGATAAATTCTTTGGCAATTCAGTATGGGATCAGCGTTCCAATTATGTCTGGCACGGCGCGACGGTTTATACCATTCAGGAGAGCGCGCGCCGTATTGTCGAGGCCGATGTGGTGCCTGATCTGGACAGGGCTCAGGAAGCGGCTGAAAAACTGCGGATGGCTGCGCCGAAAAAAGTCGCCGATGCTCAGTCGTTTACGCCGCGCAATGTACATCTCGTCCTGCTGGAGTCTTTCTGGGACCCGAATGAACTGAAGAAAGCGAAATACAAGCAGAATCCGCTGTCGCCGGAATTTCGCAAGCTTTGGAAAAGCGCGGGCTATTCACATGCGCTATCGCCGGTATTCGGCGGCTTTACCGCCAATTCGGAATTTGAAGTCCTGTGCGGGTTTCCGGTTGTTAAGGATAACGTCAAATTCGAGCGCCAGTTGCTGAACGATGTGCCTTGTCTGCCGCATATTCTTGCCGAAAACGGTTACAAGACAATAGCATCCCATCCTAATGTGCCCGTCTTCTGGAATCGTGTAAATGCTTATCGGCGCATCGGTTTCCAGACTTACTATTCGATACAGGATTTCGTGCTGGATGACATGAACCGCGAATTTCTGTCCGACGTTTCGCTGTACCGCCAGGTTATGGAGAAAATCCAGCCGTCTCTGGATGCGAAGCAACCGATTCTGGATTATATCGTGACCTATTTCGGGCACTGGAATTATCCTTTAAGCGAAAACAGGCCCGATAAAGTGTCATCGCCTTCTCCTGTAGAGGAAGTATCGAGTTATGGTAATACAGTCTATTACAAGTCCAGGGAAATGATGGGTTTTATTGACGAAATGCGCAAACGCGATCCGGACGGCATTATTGTATTGTTTGGCGATCACTTGCCTTTTCTGGGCGAGAATTTTGCCGGCTATGTCGATTCAGGCGTGCTGGCATCCAACCGCAGCGACTTTACGCCCGATATGTTCAGGTTTTATGTCAGCACGCCGATGCTGATCATCGACGGCAAACGCGGGCCGGTTAAATTCGGCAGCATGCCGCTTTATCAGGTGCCCAAGTTCGTACTGAACCTGCTGAATTTCAACGAGCCGACCATCATGGATTATACCGACTCCATGCCGGATATGCGGGTGCGGCCATTGCCTGGCCTGCATTTCAACCTTGCACACGACGGGAAAGTGGATCTCTGCAAGGAGCCGCCTTATTCGGCTGGCTGCCAGGCTTCCGCCGATTGGCTGCGTGACGTGCTGGTGGTCGGTAATGATTTGTTCATAGGCCGCCAATTTACCCGCCCCAAGCATCCTGCCATTGAGGAGGATATTTCTGAGCCTGTAACAGCCGATGTTACGGCCAAGCAGGAAGAAGAGACCAAGAAAACGAAATAAAGCTACAAGCGTAGTAGGGCGGCTCGATGGCCGTCCATTGATTTTTCGGAGAAAACGCATGAAAAAATATTTTCCAATAACGATGCTCAGCCTCTCCGCGCTTTTTTCAAACAGCGGCTGGGCGAATCAAATCACCGTTCCGCTGCAGATTGATTACAGCATGATTGAGAAAGCGCTGGTTACACAGCTCTACAAAGGTGCTGGCCACAGCGCCCAGCTCTGGAACGACAAGCAGGGATGCAGTTATTTAAAGTTTTCCAATCCACAGGTCAGCGGACAAAACGGTCAGGTCCGGCTATTAAATGAAGTCCAGGCCCGGTTCGGGACCGGGTTTGGCGGTCAATGCGTACCCATGCTGGACTGGGCGGGGGTATTGGAGACTTTTCAGCAGCCGACCCTGAATGCCGAGCAGTCTGTCGTGACCTTTCCTGTGACTCGCGCCAACGCTTACGATAGTCAAGGCCGTCAATTGACTATCGATAAATTGCAGGATCTGATCACCCGCGTCGTCGAACCCAGACTTGCTGCCGTGAAAGTGGATCTGAATGAATCCCGTGTCGATATTCAGCAAACCTTGGCCAAGTTTTTGCCAAGAGAGAACGCCGCGCAATTTCAGGAGATAGTGAATACGCTGAGATTCAACAACGTTCAGGCGCAAGATAACGGCATTAACGTTAATCTCGCCTTCGATGCGCCGGCTCAAATGGCCGCGTCCAAGCAAGGTCCGGCTCCGGCCTTCAGCGAAGCGGAGCAACAGCAATGGGCGGCCACCTGGCAGCAATGGGATGAGTTTTTGTCATCAGCCATTAAAAAGGCGTCCGATGACACCCAGTCGCAGGAGGTGCGCGAAACCTTGATGCAAATTCTGCTGGATTCGCGAGCCGCCTTCCAGGCCGGCTTGAAAGGGCAGAGCGCGAACGGCGCCGATCCTGTCCGCGTATTCTTTACCGACACTTGGGAGCGTCTGGCGCCTGTCCTGAAAACCGTCGCCAAGGAAGTGCCCGGTATACAAGGCATGCAATATCTGACATTCATAGCCGCGACCGACGTCATGTATGAGCTTGAGAATCTCGGCGCGCCTTTCGGCCTGGAGATTTCCTCGGAAGGTTTGCGCAGACTGGCGCGCATGCTGATCGCCGGCAGGCAGGAGCACATGGAGTCAAGGCCGGGAATATAATCTTAATGGGCCAGGCAGCAAAATATGAATACGCATGGACAAAGGCATCGAAGCGCGCACCTCGGCGATAAAGAGTTATTCAACGATGAGAATTTGCTGCACTTGCGCAAGGCCGCCTATGACCTTGACTGGCTACTCAATCGCGGCTATGCTCGGCATTCCGCCATCAAGCTGGTAGGCGACCATTACCAGTTGCCTAAACGCCAACGCCTGGCTATTTCCAGAGCAGCCTGCTCGGATGAAAGCAGGGCGATGAGAGCAGCGAAATGCCTGCCGATTGAGGCCATCAAAGAGCGGCAACTGGTTATCGATGGGCTCAATCTGGTCATTACAATCGAAACAATCATGGCCGGCGGCGTAGCGCTGCGCTGCCGGGATGGCTGCATCCGCGATATAGCCAGCATCCACGGCACTTACCGGCAGGTCCATGAAACCGGCAATGTCATAGTGCTTATCGGTCAGGCGCTTGAGATTTTCGGGCCGGAAAACATCCTATGGGTTTTCGACAGACCTGTTTCCAATAGCGGCCGCTTGGCGGTCATGGTGCGCGAAATCGCTGAAGCTCAGGGCCAGAACTGGCAGGCTGCTTTAATGGACAATCCTGATCAATTCATCATCCGTTCCGGTCAAATTGCAATTACCTCCGATTCAGCTGTTTTGGACGAAGTCAGTCAATGGGTAAATCTAACTGATTACATCGTGGCGAATTTTTTTCCTGGAGCTTGGATTATTGACTTTTCCAATACCGATTGCCCGGTCTGATAATTGATGTTACGCATCAGCCGAATTGCGATGGGTTTAACAAAATTGGAGCAACTGTAGGATCGAATTCACTTGTGCCTTTTAGAGTGTATTCGACCCGGGACAAACGCCCGTGTACCGGTTTCTGTAGTGCGAATACCCGCAAGGGGCACAAGTAAATTTGCACCTACATGCGTGCATCACTATTCAGGCAACGATGTGCTGCGAGTTGAATGAAAAGCGCGGCAGGCAGGATAAAAACGGTCTATGCGCAACATCAGCTGATAATCTCATCAAGCAACTCTCCATGTTGCGCCTGCTTTTCACGAACTTTATGGAACACCTGCTGTTCAGGTCTTGCATAGTTCAGCTTGCGTAAATACATTTCCCAATCCCTATATTTGTTTTTTTGCCGGGCGGAAGTCTCCCTATTTATTTCCGCAAAACCAGTGCATCCAAAAGATATCTCGTTCGGATTACATCCTTGCTCATACCCTAGCTCATAAATACAGGATTTCCTTACATTGAAATACAGTGTTGACTGTAGTGTATAGGATTGACACTAAATATAACCTACTGCCGTAGTCAAGAATAGAACATCCTTCAGCTAAAGCAGAAGGATGTTTGAACCTGAAAATAATCTTGAGTAAGGAGTATGTAGTTATGACATCTGTATTTAGCGTAATTGTGATGCTGTTGCCAGGCGGCTTCTGGCCAGCGAGAACATATGCGGCCCCCCTTCGAAGGCCTGGCCTGACGCCAAAGGGTTCCTCCAGATGGCAAGTCCATCCATCAATATGGGGAATGAAAAATGTTAATTAGAACTCGACCCAGGTTTGCTCCAAAAGGCAAGAGACCTTTAGCCGCATTGATATCGCTGCTCATGGCCATGCCGAATATCGGCGTAGCTCCATCGTTTGCCGCAGTAAATCCCGCACAGGTCGGTTCGGGCTTCACTGTCACTGCTTCCGATCTAGCCTATATCCTTCAACAGATTAAGATCTCTGAATATCACTCAACGAATACCACACCAGCAACAGGCCCCTGCGGAGCGCTTCTCGGCAACGGCCCTAACCAGATCGGCAGCCCGCTCCTTTCCCTCGGACTGCGAACGGTAGACGGGACTTGCAACAACCTACAAGCCGGCCAAGAGAAATTCGGCGCCGCAGACCAGCCGTTCCCGCGCCTGACCACACCGAATTTCAATAAGCCTGCGGATAAGATCCCGCTAGGTTTCCCGGGAGCCGGGATCAACACAAACTACAACCAGACCAGCGGTTCTGTTTTCGACTCCTCGCCCCGCGTGATCAGCAACCTGATCGTTGACCAAACTTCAACCAATCCGGCTGCCGTCAATGTGGCTGGTTTTCCCATTAGAACCCAGGGCAATGAAGGGGTTTTCCCATGCACGACGGAACCGACAACGCCGGGTGGTACCGACGGGCTCCCCGCAGGATGTGTGCCTGCGCATCAAACCCTGTTCATCCCGAACGTTACCACTGATGTCGGTCTTTCGCCGCCATTCAACTCGTTGTTTACAATCTTTGGCCAATTTTTCGACCATGGTCTCGATAAGATCACTAACGGAGGCAATGGACAGGTTTTCGTTCCATTGAAGGAGGACGACCCGCTGGTCGCCGGGCCGGACCACATTTTCGGCAATGCCGATGATCTTCCGGCTCAACAGCGATTCATGGTCATGACCCGCGGCACTATCATACAAGGTCCTGACGGCTTTCGTAATGCCCCGAACACTGACACCCCGTTCGTAGATCAAAGCCAGACCTACACTTCACATTCGTCGCACCAGGTCTTCACCCGCGAGTATGTTCTCAATGCTGAGGGCAAGCCAGTTGCGACCGGCAGGTTCTTCGAGCAAGCCGATGGCGGTTTGCCCACTTGGGCGATGATCAAGGAGCAGGCGGCAACTAAGCTTGGTCTTCAGCTTGTCGATGCGGACGTCAGCGACATCCCAATGATAGCGGCCGATCAGTACGGCAACTTCCTGCCCGGCCCGAACGGTCTTCCTCAGTACGTGACGGCTACCGGCCTCGTCGAGGGCAACCTGAGCGCTCCGGTTGCCGCTCCGTCTAACGTGGAACGTATCAAAACGGCATTTCTGAACGACATCGCACATAGCGCAGATCCGGGAACTGTCACTGCTCCCAAGACGCCTGATGCCGATGATACGGCGGGCGGCAGCCTCGATCCGGTCGCGACCGGCGAGTATGATGATGAACTGCTGGATCTGCACTTCATCTGCGGCGATGGGCGCTGCAACGAGAATATTGCGCTGACTGCGGTCCATCAGGTCTTCCACTCCGAGCACAATCGCCTGGTCGATTACTACAGCAATCCGACTGATGGCGTGCTGACCCGGCCCGAGAACGCCGAGCTGTTGGCGGATTTCAAGAACGTCAATCTCACTCCGGGACCAGATAAGACCTTTACCTATGAAGAGCGCCTGTTCCAGGCCGCCCGTTTCGTCACTGAGATGGAATATCAGCATCTGGTGTTCGAGGAGTTTGCGCGCAAGGTCCAGCCTGCCATCAACCCTTTCGAGCCTTTTGCCTTCAACCAGACGGACCTCAACCCGGCCATCACGGCTGAATTTGCCCATGCAGTCTACCGTTTCGGCCACTCAATGCTGACCGATACGATTCCGCGCTTAAATTCGTCTGAATCTGTGGCGCTTGGTGCGCCGTTGCACAATGACATACCACTGTTCGACGGATTCCTTAACCCGGCAGTCTACAATGACGGCGGCAACGGCGTCAGAATCAACTCCAGGGAAGCGGCCGGCGCCATTCTCATGGGCTTATCGGATCAGACCGGTAACGAGATAGACGAATTCGTTTCTGAAACGATGCGCAGCCACCTGCTGGGCCTGCCTCTCGATTTGCCCAGCATCAACATGGCGCGCGCCCGCAGTGAAGGTATTCCTTCTCTGAACAACGTTCGCAAGCAAATTTTCGCGACAACAAACGATGGTCAGTTGGCGCCTTATGCAAACTGGATTGATTTCGACCAGGTGCTTAAGCACCATGCGTCGTTACTCAACTTTGTTGCCGCGTATGGTAAACATCCAACCATTGTTGCTGCAACGACTTTAGACGGTAAACGTAATGCCGCTGACCAGATCGTCAACGGTACAGTTCTGCCCGGACCGGATGGCGTCCTGGTTGACGATCCTAATACACGTGTAGATGAAAGCGCCGACAACATCTTCCCTCCCGATGACAGCGCTGACTTCATGTTCAGTACGGGTTCCTGGGTGAATGATGCGAATGGCGTATCCAAAACCGGGGTTGATGATATCGACCTCTGGGTGGGCGGTCTTGCCGAAAACACTAACCTGTTTGGCGGCCTGCTGGGTCCTACTTTCAACTATGTGTTCGAGAAACAGCTCACCGATCTCCAGAACGGCGACCGGTTCTATTATCTGGCTCGCACGCCGGGTATGAACCTTCGGACCCAGCTCGAGGGCAATTCATTCGCCGAGTTGATAATGCGCAATACGCCAGCCCACACCCTGAAGGCTGATCCGTTCGCGACAGCCGACTGCAAGTTTGAGCGCGGCAACCTTACTTTCCCTGCGGCTGCAGGCAGTGCTATTACCGGCCCAGGTTCGGTCAATGATGATCCGGCTTCGGAATGTAACGAAAATCTTCTGTTGCTGCGAGAGCCTGACGGCACGATACGATATCGCTCAATCAACAGTGTCGATCCGGCGGGTATCAACGGCCAAAGTGTTTACAACGGCACTGATTTTGCCGATGACTTCTACGGCGGCAACGACAACGACACTTTCTGGGGCGGCCTTGGCAATGACAGAATCGAAGGCGGCGGCGGAGACGACGTTGCTCTTGGCGGCGAAGGCAATGACATCATCACTGACTTCGGCGGTGCTGACGTCCTCAAAGGCGGTCCTGGCAATGATGCCATCGACGGCGGTATCGGCGACGACATCATTATGAGCGGCGATGGCAAGGACTTCACCAACGGCGGTGGCAATATCAATGAAACTTTTGCTGGCCCAGGTGATGACTTCTCTATTGCTGGACAGAGTACAGATGCCGTCTTCGGTGACAGCGGCGACGACTGGGAAGAGGGCGGCGACCAGCCTGACCTCCTGATCGGCGACAGTTCCACTCTGTTTTTCGATGACCACAACCTGCCCGGCCATGACATCCTGATCGGTCAGGGCGGCGATGACGACTATGACATGGAAGGCGGCGACGACATTGGCGTGGCGGGTCCCGGCGTCGAGAAGAATGCCGGAGCCGCTGGCTATGACTGGGTGATTGGTGTGGGCGATCCACAGCCTCAAAATGCTGATTTGGCTCTGCTGATTCTCAACACTCCACCCGTAAACGAAACTCGCGACCGGTACAATGAAGTTGAAGCGTTGTCCGGCTGGAAGTTTAACGATACCCTGCGCGGCGATGACATTATCCCTAGCCAGGTTGGTGGTGGCGGCTTCATTGGCTGCGATGCGCTAGACCAGGCCGGTCTGGACCGCATTGCCGGTCTTGATGCCTTAGTTCCGCCTCTGACTGCGGGCACGGCTACGCCATTGGCTTCGGTCATTGCCAATTCCGTAACCAACTTTTGTCTGTTAACCGGTGACTTCGTCTGGGGTGAGGGCAATATCCTCCTTGGCGGAGACGGCAGTGACCAGCTCGAAGGGCGCGGCGCCAATGACATTCTCGATGGCGACCGTTACCTGAACGTCCGGCTCAGTATTCGTGCTAACCCGGACGGCACGGGCGTTGAGATTGGCAGCACTAATCTCATGGAGAACAAGGCCGTTACAGGAAGCTTTGGCTCTGGCACTACCAATATGACCTTGCAACAAGCGGTATTCGCCGGTCTTGTCGATCCAGGCCAAATTGTGGCCGTTCGTGAGATCCTGACTCCGGCCGTTCCCGCACCTGACTGCGGCGCTGCAACACCGCTCAACTGCGACACGGCGTTATTCTCAGGGCCGGCAGTTAATTACACTATCACCGCTAATGCCGATGGCAGCGTGAGTGTACGTGATAATACTGCCGCTGGCGGTGGTGGCGGTGGCGTCAATGACGGTACCGATATTCTGTGGAATATCGAGCAGCTCAGCTTCTGTGATGTTCTCGGCGCTCTTAGAAATACCTGTGATGTCCGCGCCGCTCCAGTCTCCATAGCGGAACTAACCGCTCCGGTAGCCGAAGTGTCGCCTGCTTCACCGGTGTTGGGTTTCCCTGATCAGGTTGCCGGTACTACATCGGCGGCTCAGACCATCACTGTCACCAACACTGGGCTTTCTAGCCTCATCGTATCGGGAGTCGCATTGGCGGGCGCCGATGCGTCACAGTTCTTGTTGACTAACAACAATTGTGCGACTGTCGCGCCCAACAATTCCTGTACAGTCGATGTGCAGTTCGCGCCCACTGCAGCCGGCAATAAGACAGCTACTGTCTCCATTGCCCATAACGCAGCGGGATCATCATCCAGCATCACGGTGAGTGGCACAGGCCTTCCAGCAGGCCCTATCGCCGCACTATCATCTACCTCGCTGACTTTCCCGAACCAAGCCACCGGGACTACCTCGGCAGCTCGAACCATCACTGTCTCCAACACCGGAGGGCAAGATCTCATCGTATCCAATGTTTCAATGACTGGTAATACGACACAATTCTTGTTAACTAACGGCTGTACGACTGTGACATCGGGCAATTCCTGCACTATCAGTGTGCGGTTCAGGCCTACTACGGCCGGTAGCAAGACAGTCACTATCAATATCGTGCACAATGCGGCAGGGTCACCCTCCAGCGTTACGGCAAGCGGCACCGGCATAATCCCGCCCACGACTGCTACTGTCGCCGACACGAGCTTCTTTGCTGGCCTGGCTGTACCGGTGGGTACTACTGTCAACGCGCCTGTTCTGGTGAGAAACACGGGCACCGCCCCGCTCTTCATCACCTCGGCGAGCGCGACTGCGCCGTTCGGGATCAGCAGTCTGAACACCTGTGCCACACGCGTTCTTCCGGGCAGTTCCTGCACGCTTATCGCCACCTTCAGGCCGACTGCCGCCCAGCTGTTTACAGGAACGTTATCAATAGTGAGCAACGCCAGCAATAACCCAACCGGCACCTTAACGGGCAGGGGGCGATAACTCAGAAAACGCACTATTAAAATCGTAGTTCGCTGCACGGATGCCTGTGGGACGGTTCCAAAGCCGCTCCCACAGCCACCATCCTGAAAAAAGGGCGAAACAGGACGCCGTCAGCTCAAGAAGCATCGACGATATTCGATCTTGATTTAGAAATTTAAGGCATTTTTATGAAATATTTCGCAACAGCATTACTTGTAATCACTATTTTTGTTTCAGCAATCTTTGCCTCCTCATCCGTAGACAATGTCCTCGATAAAAGCATGCAAATTGCAAAAACACTGACAGGACAGGAAGGAAACCAGGCTGCGGAAGGTCAGCAATCCGCAAAAAGAGACAGCTTCACGGTAGGAAAGTCTTTCGCTGAAGAAAAAGGCGGTCTCGACAATGTGGAGGCCATGGTTGGCAGAGGGAAAAATTATCTTTTAACTCAAGTCAACAATCGCCTGAAGCAACTGGGCCCTTTCAGAACCAGGGTAGACAACATGACTACGCTGAGCGATTCAGAAAGAAAAACCCTGATCTCTGAGCTTGATGCCGAAATTATCGCGTTTGATGCATTCAAATCAGAGATTAATAAGAGCGCAACAAAGCAGGATATCAAAAACGTCGCCGATAAAATAAAGGCTGAATGGATAAAGAGCAGGCACACGGTTGCGCGTGCAGAAAAGCAGTTTCTTGCAGCAAAGGAAAACCAGCTTGTATCGGATGCCGATGCAGCTTCTTTGGGAATTCAAAAACGCATAGACGCCCTTAAAGCCTCGGGGAAAAATGCCAAGATTCATGAGGAATTGCTTTCAGCCTATGGCAAAAAGATTGCCTCGGCAAAACAGGATCTGGCATCTGCTCAAGAGAAAATTGACGCAATTGCCAGCGCCCCGACAAACGATAAAAAAGAAAAGTTGATTAAAGGGAAGGACCTTTTGCTGCTGAGTGCTCAAGACAGCATAAAAGATGCTTATAAGATGCTGGGCGACGAAGCGCGCAAGGAGTTTTCGCAGAGGTACAAATAGGATCGGCTCTACATTAACAGCGAAAAATAACATGGCGCTTAACTCAAGCGGTTAATCGACAAGGATCGGAAGAGGAGCACCGATCATGACATTCCTACGGATTTTCATCGATCTGAAAGTTTTAACACTGGCTCCTGTAACGAGGTGGCTTATTACATTTAAAAAATGATATCGGTCCGAATGCGGACGCTAATCCATCACCAGCAGCATGACCAATGAGGAGGCTGGGCAAGCGCTTATTTAAGCTAACTTTCCAGTACAACTATAAGAACTAAACGGAGGTTATTGTGTGTAAGAAGATTATCAATGCAGTGAACTTCAATAAACGCGAGAAGATTTTGACTCGTTATTCATGTGTCATGTCCAGGAAAGCTATTAACCATTATTGCGTTATTAATGAAAAAGATAATGCCGGTAATTTGAAGCTGTATTTCGATAGAGCTACACAATTGGTTTGTCTTCTCAGTATGACAGTCGGGGCAGCTTATGCAAAAGATTTCGATATTCCGACGGGCGTGGCGGATGGGATTGCATCGCCCAGCCCATTGTTTGGCGCCACGGCATTCAGTGCGCCACTGCTGATGTTTGAGGAGTTCGGCCTGCAGCCGATGCCGGCCGGCCAATCTTCAAGCACCAGTTCTCTGCCTGCAACTTCAGACTGCCAAAGTATGCCGGACGGCAAGGAACTCGACGACTTCCTGAAAGAACCTCTTCACCCTCTTCCCACTATGGAAGCGAATGATTTGCTGCCTAATGCCTGGGAGGATAAGGTCAAGGATTGCGTTGGCACGTTCAATCAGACCGTTCTGGAAGGGCGGCCATCAGGAGAGTTCTTTGCCCATCAGCGGTGGGATGAGTTCTTTCCAAAGGTTTACTTCCAGAGCGCGCAGACCGGGGCGCGCACGAACCAGGGACTGCGCGATCAATATCAGCTGCATGGGTACAGCAAAGGGGAGTTCGGCAGCGGAGGACTTTATCATCTTAACGGAACCACGAAAGGAATCGAAGCCAGAATTCATCCGAAAATGCCTGTCCAGAATCCGAAAGCGCTTTGGACCTTCGACGGAACCTTTCCGCCAAAACTTCTTATGGCGCGCTATGGCCAACCTGTTCTGTTCCGCCATTACAACGCACTGCCGCTGGATGCCGGGGCAAACTTCGGTTTTGGCAACCAGACTATCAGTACGCATGAGCATAACGGCCACAACCCGGCTGAGAGCGATGGTTATACTGCCGCTTATTTCTATCCTGGCGAATTCTACGACTATCATTGGCCCATGATTCTTGCCGGGCACGACAGTATTAATCCCTTTGCCAGCGATCCGGCAGCCGGCACCCCGGATGGCAATGGCGGCATTACTAAAATTCCCGGCGATTGGCGGGAAACAATGAGTACCCATTGGTTTCATGACCACATGCTCGACTTCACCGCGCCGAATGTTTATAAAGGCAATGCCGCGATGATGAACTATTACAGTGCTGTTGATCGCGGCCGAGAGCCCGCCAGCGTGCTGGAAGTAACGGGCGGCGCGAAGCCCGGCTATGGCTGTCACTACGCCAATCCGAAAAACGTAAATCTTTGCTTGCCCAGCGGCAAGGCCCTCGATTGGGGAAACCGCGACTATGACGTCAATCTGATGGTCGCTGACAAGGCCTGGGACAAAAACGGCCAACTTTATTTTAATATTTTCAACACGGACGGCTTTGTCGGCGACCAGATCACCGTCAATTGGCAGTGGAAGCCGTATATCGAAGTGCGCGCGCGCCGTTATCGCTTCCGCATCCTGAACGGCAGCGTATCGCGGTATTTCAAGATCGCCCTGGTGAACGCGCAAGGCCAACGCGTGCCGTTTCACATGATCGCCAACGATGGCAACCTCATGGAACATGCGGTGCCGTTCCCCAATGCCCAGTCAGCCGATCTGCCTGTACAAGGTATTGCCGAGCGTTACGACATCGTTATTGACTTCAAAAACTTCAAGGAAGGCGACAAGCTCTACTTCGTCAATCTGCTGGAGCATGAAGGCGGCAGAGGCCCGAGGCAAGCAATACCGCTCGGCAATGTTTTGAGTGGGCGGTATAAAGCCGATGGCATCAATGGCGACCCGGGCGTTGGCAAGTTCCTTGAATTCCGCGTGAAAAGCATGCCAGTGGGTCAGGCTGACCTCAGCATGAATCCGGCCGATTACGTCGAAGGCAAAAAGAAGATGATCCCGCTGCCGACGTTTACGACGACGGAACTCCAGAACGCGATTCACAGGGAATTCGATTTCGGGCGCAGCAGCGGTACTGACGACAAACCCTGGACCATTAAGACCGACGGCGGTAAGGGGGTTACCATGGACCCTCATCGTTTATCGGCGGCCCCGGACAAGGACACTGCCGAGATTTGGCACATCAAGAACGGAGGCGGTAGCTGGAGCCATCCGGTCCACATTCATTTCGAGGAGGGGCAGATTCTCAAACGAGACGGTAATCCTCCACCCGTATGGGAAAAGTGGGCGCGCAAGGACGTTTATCGCATAGGTGATGCGCCGGACAGTTCCGATACTGTGGATGTGGCCATTCGATTCCGGGAGTTCGCAGGCACTTACATGGAGCACTGCCACAACACCCAGCATGAGGATAAGGCCATGCTGTTGCGGTGGGATATCCAGCATCCGGGCCAGACCTTAGCCTTGCCTACGCCTGTTACAGGATGGGAGGGGGTTGAATATGATCCCACTAACACTACAGACGTGCCGACTTTTAAAACCGGTATTAGTGCATCAGATAACACCGGAAGCGGCTCAAACACTGCGCCGACGATCAATGCGATTGCAAATCAGACTGCAACCGTAGGACAGGCATTCAGCTTGCCGGTGCAGGCGAGCGACGCCGAAGGTGACGCTCTTACTTTCTCATTGACGGCTGCACCGGCCGGCATGAGCATTAACAGTGCGTCAGGGGTGATCGCCTGGACGCCGGCAAATGGGCAGGAAGGATCTCATTCGGTAACCGTGCAGGTTTCTGATGGTCAAGCGTCGACCACCGCAAGCTTTAACGCGACAGTCGAGCCTGCTCCCGTTGCAAACACTGCGCCGGTGATTACCTCAACACCCATGACTACGGCGAACCTCGGTCAAACTTATAGTTACAGGGTTACGGCGACAGATGCGCCGGGCGATACACTGACGTTCTCCTTGGTCTCTGGCCCTGCGGGCATGAGCATTAATCCTTCAACAGGTCAGATTACCTGGAGGGTCTTGCAGCGAGGTCCTCAATCTGTATCAGTGCGGGTAACAGACCAGGGCGGATTGTCGGCTACCCAAAACTTTACGATTACGGTCAATTTGCCCAGAAGATGATTGCCCGGTTTTTGACATCTTGAATCAAACCAATCGGCAGTCCTCCATCGGCGAGGTTGCGATGGAGGACTGACTAAATGTAATAACAACCATAAGGCATAGCATGAAAGATAGGAATATGATTATTATCTCTCTGTTAGTCTCCATCGTCCTGATGTTTGGATGCGGCCCGGCTTGGGCCGTTTCTGCCGGTTCCCGCTGGGGAGCGGACTACTTTCCCAATATTTCTCTGGTGACGCAGGATGGAAAAACAGTTCGTTTCTATGACGATCTCATCAAGGATAAGGTGGTAGCGATCAATTTCATTTTTACGCATTGCTCGGACTCCTGCCCGGCAGAGACAGCCAGCCTGCGCCAGGTCCAAAAGGAACTGGGAGATCGCGCAGGCCGCGACGTTTTCTTCTATTCCATCAGTATAGATCCTGAACACGATACGCCGGCGGTGCTTAAGGAATATTCGCAAAAGTTCAGGGTAGGGCCGGGCTGGACATTCTTGACCGGAAACAAGGCAGATATCACGCTTTTGCGCAAGAAGTTGGGGCTTTATAACAAAGATGAGTCAGGTCAGGTAACCAGTAACCACTCCATTAGCCTCATTGTCGGAAATGAAGTCACCGGAAAGTGGATCAAGCGGTCGCCTTTTGATGAGCCTAAGACTCTGGTTAGGTTGCTCGGCTATTCGCTGCAACAACATGCGTATAGAACGAACCCAGGGGCGATGCGTTATGACAAGGCGCCGCGTTTGCCAGAACTTAGCCGGGGCGAAGATCTCTATCGTTCGCGTTGCGACTCCTGTCATAGCCTGGGCGCTGAAGGCGGATTGGGGCCGGGATTGTCAGGGGTAACCGAGAAGCGGGAACACGCCTGGCTTGCACGCTGGTTAAAAGAACCAGATCAGATGCTGGCAGAAAAAGACTCCGTCGCGATGCAATTGTTTGATAAGTATAATGAGGTTCCTATGCCGAATCTGAGGCTGAGCGATGCCGATGTGGAAGCGCTCATTGCCTATATGGCCGGCTCGGCTGGGCATGCCGAAGACGTCATGACGACCAATGGCGAAGGCGGTGCTGGACATTGACCCAATTCAATAACAGTGCTGTTTTTCCTGCCTGTAAATTACTCCTTGATCACAAGCCTTAACCCTGATGTCTTGAACCAGATTAATCGGCAGTTCTCCATCGGCTAGGTTACGATAGAGGATTGACGAAATCTAATTACACCCATAAAAGGCGGTTTTGCTTTCGCGAAACCACCTTGCCATTAAGCTCTTTCTGCTTCTTTCATGCAAAAACAGCCAAGTAAAACCGGCCTTGCGCGATAACTCAATAAGGACGGTTTTTAATATGAAACCGATACAGAACAGGCGATAGAAAAACGTCGAGCAGAAAAAAAGTAAAGGCAACGGCTAAAATATCTGTAACACTCAGGCCCAATTGCTCATGCAGCACCAGCGCAGGCATGATTGATTCAGGGATCGTATCGATGCAGCGGACGCGGCTGCTTTCGGCATGGCCCTGCCGGCGCTTTATAAAGCTGGCCAACAGATCGCCCGACATGGCTGTCAGGCTGAACACAGCGCCCACAAGCGCAGACATTCCCAACACCATCGCTACAAGAGAAGTGAGAATGACCGAAGCAATAATGCCGCGCCAGGTTTTGCTGCTGCCAAACAAAGCGCGGCCATCGCCTAGTTTTAACCCCATATCCACCGGCAGGTTGAAACGGTCTTTCAGCCAATGGCGGGCTAAAACCGGCGCGCCATTGGCGGCCAGCAGCAACAAAACGGTTTGGCTGATGCAGTTCAGGCATAGCGCAGTGTAAGTCATAAACAATTCCCGAATTGTAAGTCATAAATTTGACCAGTTTTTTTTGAACAAGTCTCAGGAAGAAAGTATCCAATTTTAAAGTTTTGGATTCTGTGAAACTCGGCATTGAAAGCCAAACCGATGCCGCGTTCAGATAGATTTTTTGGCTAATTTTCTCAGGAGATCGACGATGAAACTCTATTACAGTCCCGGCGCCTGTTCGCTCTCGCCTCATATTGTCTTATGCGAGGCTGACCTGCCGTTTGAGCTCATTAAAGTTGATTTGCAGGAAAAACTGACAGAAACCGGCGAAGATTTTCGCAGCGTCAGTCCTAATGGCTATGTGCCGGTTCTGGTACTGGACGATGGCAACAAACTGACTGAAGGGCCTGCCATTATTCAATATCTTGCCGATAGGGTGCCCGCTAAAAAACTGGCGCCCGCAGCCGGTACATTCGAGCGTTACAATCTGCAACAATGGCTGAATTTTATTTCCACTGAACTGCACAAGACTTTTTCACCGCTCTTCAATGCCAATATGCCTGATCAGGCAAAAAATCTGTTTCGGGAAACGCTGTCATCCCGGTTTAAATGGGTCGCAGACAATGTCTCTGCGCAGCCCTATCTCATGGGCAATGATTTCACAATCGCAGATGCATATTTATTTGTCGTGCTGCGATGGGCAAAATTGATGTCGATCGACATTTCACGCTGGCCCTCGCTGGTGCAATATAAAAAAAGAATCGCCGATAGGCCTGCGGTAAAAAGAGCGCTGCAGGAAGAAGGGCTTAATGTCGACTAACAAGAGATAAAGCGGATCTGCATGGGCGGTAAGGAGTATTCAGGCATCTCTTCCAGCCTGCTTAAACCGGTCATTTATTTGATAAGAAACTGGCAGGAGCAATCGTTACATGTCATGCACTTTGTTTGTTCAATCGGGCGGTCCAGCAGGGCAGATATCAATGCGCGATCAAATTCGCACAATTCCGGATATTGCTGAGCCAGATCGTGGTAAACGCAATTGAACGCTTGTATGGTAGAGGAGGAATTGTTCTGGTCTTCTATCGCATGATAGCCTAACGTCTGCATTATCTCGATAAGTGCGGTGATTCGCTCGGCAGGCTCTTTGCCGTTGAATTGCGGCATAAGCGTTTGGGCGAATTTAGCGCCGAGCCTTGCCATGTAGCGTCTGAAAGCGTCTTCACCCATCTCTGCTTTGAGTTCCGACAGTATTAAGTTACAGAACCAGGCATATTGTTTGGGAAACCGGTTGATGCCTTTTTCAGTCAGCACATAATTGCGTGACGGCCGCCCACCGGTGATCTTGAATGCGTCTTTTTTGATGAGATCGCTGTTTTCAAGACCGACGATATGCTGTTTAACGGCATTTCTTGAGATATTCAATGCAGCGGCGATTTCGTCAAGGCTCATGCCTTGCCTTGAGTTCAGCAGCAGTTTCAATATCTGATCTTGTCGAGAGCTCGTTCCGTCAGTCATATAAATTTCTTGTTGCCATTTCGTTAATGTTTAAGACGATAAAATGAAATGAAAAACCATAATAAAATTAGGGAAAAAATCGATAAGGCTTGTAAAATTGTAGTGTATACAAGCGCCTTTTGTCATATAAATATTGCAAAAGTTCTGTATCGATACTAAACTAATTTTCGAGCACCAATGCTCCTAGGTTTTTAATAATAATTTTTAAAGGTACCAAGAGATGAGTGAAACAGCTACAGCTACTCCAACCCCTACACTTTATGAACAACTTGGTGGCGAAGCGGCAGTTAATGCGGCGGTCGATATTTTTTATCGCAAGGTTTTGAGCGATCATCGAATCAACCGTTTTTTTGACAATACTGATATGGAACAACAGGCCGCAAAGCAAAAAGCTTTTTTGACAATGGCTTTTGGCGGACCCAACAATTACAACGGCACCGATATGCGCAATGCCCACGCCAGATTGGTCAAGATGGGGCTGGATAACTCCCATTTTGATGCTGTTATGGAACATCTAAGTGGAACTTTACAGGAACTGAATGTTCCACAGGAATTAATCGCGCAAGTTGCCGCTATTGCGGAAAGCACGCGCAATGACGTTCTGGGTAAATAATTAAAGACAGCTTGGGTAGTGACCATGAAAAAAATATCGTTAGGCGATCAAGTCAGTATTTGTTACGAAGGTGAAACCGTTCTTGATGCCTTATTACGCGATAATATCGATATTCCGAACAGTTGCCGGCAAGGCGCCTGCCAGAGTTGCATGGCGCGCAGCCTGGACGTTGAACCGCCTGCAGCTTCGCAGAGCGGTCTGAAAGATGTGTTGCGCAAGCAGAAGCATTTTCTGGCCTGTTTATGCTATCCGGAACAAGACATGGCCATTACCCTAAGCCAACAGCCGGCGTTTTTTACCGAAGGCATGGTGATCGATAAAAAACCGCTGAACCAAGAAACACTGTTATTGGCAGTCGAATGCAAGGATCCGCTGGATTATCATGCAGGCCAATTTGTCAATCTCAAAAGAGCCGACGGCCTGACGCGCAGCTACTCAATCGCAAATAGCCGTGCGCATGACAAAAAGTTGACATTTCATATCCGCCGACTGGCGGGCGGACGTTTCAGTGAGTGGGTTCATCAGGAACTGCTGGTCGGCGATAAGATTGCAGTCTCGGACCCGCAAGGGCTTTGCTATTATCTGCCAAACAAGCCCGAACAAAACATGCTGCTGATCGGCACGGGCAGCGGACTTGCCCCGTTAGCCGGTATTATAGCCGAGGCGCTGCAGCAGGGGCATACCGGAGATATTTATTTATTTCACGGCAGCCGCGAGATGGATGGACTTTACTGGATTGAAGAAATGCTGGAACTGGAGCGGCAATACTCAAATTTTCATTATACGCCTTGCGTGTCGCGCGGCGATTCGCCAGCAGGTGTGGCGGTAGGGCGTGCCAATGATGTCGCTTTAAGCCAATTGCCTAATTTGAAAGGCTGGCGCGTTTATCTATGCGGCCATCCCGAAATGGTTAACCAGACCAAAAGACAGGCTTATCTTAATGGTGCGAGTTTGCAGGATATTTATGCGGATGCGTTTCACGTCGCTTCCACATCGCTTGATTAAACGGGTCTTCAATGAGAGCCGATTTTACGGCGCAGGCTTTCTAAAAAAGGAAAAGCTGTTTTAACCCACCTGTGGGGCGACTTTAATCGCCTTCAGGCAAGATATAAAAGGGCGCCTGCCTAACCAACCAGTAGGCGCTGCATGCGACGTTACCTCCACCAGTATCTAGTCCGGTGGGGTTTGTTAATCATTGATCTCGCTTTAATCGGCTATGATTGAACCTGTTGCTTTAAAAGACTTCTTTATCACATTCTTTTCCTCGGCACTGATCATTCTGGCCGGGGCCTCTTATGCGTTGTTGTTCGCGTGGTCCAGAATCAATGCGCATGCGGGCATCAAAATTGCTGCGTTAGCGTCCTATACGGTGCTGTTTGTGTCAGTGCTTGAACTGACCCAGGCCGCGCAATTCCAAGGGTATTGGCTGATTATCTCCGTAGCGATGGTGATCGGCTATTTCTTTGCACCGATCGGCATCTGGCATTTGTGCGTTAAAACGCATGGGCATCATGATGATTGTCAATAAAGTACGGGAGGACGAGTAATGAACGAAACACCGCTGTGGGCTTCGGAATCATTTTGGAAGAAAATGGCCATCTGGGTTACTGGCGTATCGTTTGTGATTTTGATCATATTGACGATGGACTCGTTGAGCCAGACGGAGGCAGGCGGCAAGCGGGTGCCGGCTTATGCCATCATCAATAAAAAAATTGACTATCAGTTCAATAAGGAACTCAATAAATCAGTGCCGGTTATCGGTGAAGATGAGTTTTTATTCGGCAAGCAACTGACTGAACAGGAAGCTGCGGAACTGGTCGATCTCGGCAAAAAAAACGCGCAGACCAGAAACTGCATGAATTGCCACACCATTCTGGGCAATGGCGCTTATTTTGCGCCCGACTTGACTAAAGCCTGGCTGGATCAGGGTTGGCTTTCGAAAGACTTGCGCGAGGATTTGATGGTTAAGTTTCTGATGGACCCCGAGAACAATGCCCGTACTTTCGGCAGCAATCGCAAAATGCCCAATCTGGGCATCACCGAGCAGGAAGCGAAAGGCCTTGTCGCGTTTTTAAAGTGGATGTCCAGCATTGATACCAATGGCTTTCCGTATAACTTTAAAACCATTGAAGCAGAGGAGGAGTGATCATGAGCACAACCAAATTAGACGACATTCTTCCTAAGCCGGCTTCGGTACTGGATAAGGCGCGCAATTTACTAAAAGATTTCAAAGCCTGGGTAAACCTGGACATTAATAATCTGACTGCCGGGCAACAACTGGCCGTTAAATATTTCTGTGTGGCGATTATTTTATTTGTCGCCCAAATTTTATTCGGATTGCTTTCGGCCTTACAGTTTATCTATCCGGGCTTTCTGTATGGCATTCTGGATTTCAATGTCAATCGCATGGTGCATATCAACGCCATGATTGTCTGGATGCTGTATGGTTTTATTGGCTCTATCTATTGGCTGATCGAAGACGAAAGCGGCACCGATATTGTTGGCTTGAAATGGGCGAATATCGCCTTCTGGGTGTTGACCGGCGCGGTTACGCTGGTGGTGCTGGTTTATTTGTTTGTTCAGACCGGGCCGGGCAAGGATTCCAGTCTCTGGCTCATCAATGAGGGCCGCGAGTATATCGAAGCGCCGCGCTGGGCTGATCTCGGCATTACAGCAGTGATGCTGGTCTTTTCCTACAACGTGGTGGCGACGTTCAGCAAGGGCAAATGGTCCGGTATCGCCGGGGTTTTAACGCTGGACCTGATTGCCCTGGTCGGGCTTTACCTGGCCGGCATGTTTTACATGACCAACATCACGCATGATCAGTACTGGTGGTGGTGGGTGATTCATTTATGGGTTGAGGCGACCTGGGAAGTGCTGGTTGGCGTGATCATGGCCTGGTCGCTGATAAAACTGCTGGGTGCCAGACGCAAGATCGTGCAGACCTGGCTGTATATCGAAGTCGCATTGATGTTTGGTTCCGGCATTTTGGGATTAGGGCATCATTACTTCTGGATCGGCATGCCCGAATACTGGCTGTCGGTAGGCGGTTTCTTCTCAGCGCTGGAGCCGATTCCACTGGTCGCGATGGTGGTGCATGCCATTTACGATTCTGGCGTGCACGCGTTCAAAACCGTCAACCATCCGGCGTTGGCCTGGGTCATCGCCCATGCCTTCGGTAATTTTTTCGGCGCCGGCGTATGGGGCTTTATGCATACTTTGCCGCAAATCAACTTATATACGCATGGTACGCAGTGGTCTGCATCGCATGGTCATCTGTCGTTCTTCGGCGCTTACGCCACGATCAACATCGCCTTCTTTTATCTGGCGATTCAGCACTGGCGCGGCGGTGTCTGGATGGCAGCGGGCACGCCTAATGCGTGGCGCTGGAAATGGGCCTTGGGCTTGCTGAATGCCGGCGTGGTAGGCATGACTGTCGCGCTGCTGATCGCCGGTTACGAGCAGTCGTTTATCGAGCGGGCCGTGGAAGGCTCGACCTGGTCCGGCTATTTTGCCGCGCAGAACCAGCCCTCGTTTCAGTGGGCCATGAAGTGGCGTATGATTTTTGGTTGGGTAACAACGGCCGGGTTGGGGGTGTTGGTATGGGATTTACTGACAATTGGCAAGAGCGAAGAGCGTAAAGCCGAAAAAATTGTTATCCATTAGTTCGCTGTTTATCAGATCGGCTGGCCGAGCCCATTGACTGTCTACCAGATCGTTTCATGTTCTTGGTAATGGCTCGGCAGCTAATTTTAATAGGCTCTGGAGATGGCATTAATCGAATACAGCGGATTCGATGCCTTTGCTGGAGTCCAGGCCGCGAAACGTTGCTTTATCTTTAACGCCGGTAAATTTGGTGCCCGTCAATGTGCTATTTGTAAAGTCGGCATCCTTCAAGTGTGCACCAGACAAATCTGCGCCTGTTAAATCGGCTCCGGAAAAATTCGCCTTGGAGAGGTCGGCATCATACAAAATCGCTCCTTTCAGATTGGCTCCGGAAAGATTGGCCATGCGCATCAGTGCCTTATTCAGGTTGGCATTGGTCAGATTGGCGCCTGATAAATTGGCATTGTTCAGGCTGACTCGCATCAAACCCATCGGCTGATTTTTCATATCCACGCCCCAGTCAACATTCGACAGATTGGCATGGCTGAGATTTGCTCTGTCGAGATTGGCAATAAATCGGCTACCCGTCAGGTTTGCATGGCTCAGATTGGCGCCGCCCATATGCACGCCGAAAATACTGGCATTGGACAGATCGGCACCGGAAAGGTTGATCTTGGACATGACCGTCAAATCCAGATTCAAGCCCGATAAATTACTGTTACTCAGGTTGCTTCTGCGCAGATCGGCGCCCCACAGGTCGGCGTTCTGGAAGTCCAGTCCCGACAAGTCCAGGTCGGTCAGATCTTTTCTGCGCAGGTCGGCAGGATGCGTTTTGTTCGCTGTAGCAAGCAGCTGTTCGATGGCAGCGCGATCAAGGTCGGCCGCTGGCGCCGGCAGGCAAAACAGTTCGATCGCCAGGCCCAGGCCGAACATGCGGAGTTTCGGATAAATGTTCATATTGCATAGCTCCTGAGGCAACTCAATCAGTCAAATGTAAGAGTGAGAACTCTACCTACAGTTCATCTGTATTGCAATTGTCGCTTTGGGGTCAATCGTCTTGTTGTTCGTTCTTCTTTTTCTTACGAAGTTCAGGCAAGTACCGATGCACTTTGATCGATGGTAGAAAGATCTCATCCTCTATTTCGACATCAATACGTTTAAGACGCAATGGCTTGTTTTCGGGATTTTCCGATAAGGCCCGAAAGCGGGGCAGGGCTGATTGTTTGTTAGCCAAAAAAAAGATCGGCCCGACCGCCATACATACTTTGCGGCGCAAAATACCGTCTTCGTCGAACCAGGCAATGTTGGCGCGCGGATGATTGGACGGCGGCGATACCTGCGCCAATGGTTCATCGAAAGGAATCGTGGCAAGCAGCCTCAGTTGCATTTTCAACCCGGCTATATAGGCAGCGTCGCCGCCACCGTTAATTTTCTTTTCCAGCAGATGTTGCGCATCGGATACGCTGAGCCTTGATACCATGCGAGAACGAAACCAGGTAAAGGAAATGGATTCAAGCCCATGCGGAAAATAGAAAAATTTCCGGCTCGCCTGGCGACGGCTAAAACGGGCATAACCCATACGTTCCAGCGCAAATTTTGACAGCGGAATTTTTATCTCATCCTGATTGACCAGAATCTTGTCCATGCGCATTAATACCCGCTGCAAAGTGTGCCGCAGTTGATTGACTCGCTCAATCTGATCCATTGTGGCTAAATCGGTCCCACACATACCAATATAATTCAGCGTATCACCAGGCTTCATTTCGTCATTGGCATAAACCACTAGTTTAACAAACGCTGCTAACTGCTCGCGATCCACTGGCGCATCAAAATGTTGCGCCCATAGTGGAAAGTCTTTTTGCTCAAGCAAGCGATCGCTCAGCGCTTGCTGTTCAGACAATAATTGCTTTAAAACCTGATCCAGTTCGGCCCTGAGTTCAGAGTGGATAGTAGGCATGGAATCTCCTTTGAGAAGTTTATGCTGATTGTTTTTATATCATAGACATAAAGCTGATGTATAAAAACATTATAGTTAAAGTAATTTTCCTGCTGATGCCGAAAAAAGGCATATGGGTAAATTGGCATCAGGTATGCCTGGATCAGGCTGATTTATGCGGGGTATTATAGAGCGCTGAACGCTTGCTTAGTGTCGCTAGCCTCGGCAGGGCTTCAGGGAAGGCAAGCAACGTCGACAGGGGGTTGACAAACGG
>NZ_JADMKV010000037.1 GCF_015476545.1 Methylobacter sp. BlB1
TGACATGCGCATCGCCTTCGGAAAGCCCGGCATATTTGGCCGGGTCCAGGCGTGCGTCCATGCAGGTCAGGATCGCGAAGTGACGGCCCGGCGGCATCGGCAGATCGCCTTTGTCGCCAAAATTATTCACATACTCTCTGTTCGCTGACAGCACTTCATTCAGAATTTTGCTCATGATTTCCTCTCATCATTATTATCGGCTATAAAAAAACCGTTGAGCCTTAACATGATGTTGCATGTATAAGACTCAACGGCTCTAAACTATCTCCGTTTTGAAGTCTATTCCAATAAACCCGTGTTTTAAATAGAGATAAAAATTTATACAATATAAACTCATAGTTTATAATTGAAATTCATGGATAAATTAAACAACATTCAAGTTTTCTGCCGCATCGTAGAATTGGGCACATTCGCCGCTGTCGCGCGCGAAATGAATCTCTCGGCCATGATGATCAGCAAATACATGGCTCAGTTGGAGGAGTCTTTAGGTGTGGCTTTGCTGAACAGGACCACGCGTCAGTTGAGCTTGACGGAAGCCGGCGAAATCTATTATTACCGCAGCAAGCAATTGCTCGAGGATTTCTCGGAACTGGACGATTACACCGCACAACTGGGGCGGCAGGTGAAAGGCACATTGAAGATCAGCGCGCCGATTGATTTTGGCGGCATTTATATGGTGCCTGCCATTGATGCCTATCAGCGCGAACATCCGGGCGTTAGAATTCAGATGACTTTGCATAATAGCCGCGTCAATTTGAGCGAAGGCAGTTTTGACCTGTCCATTTTGGTTACCGATAGCTTGGATCCGGGCGTCGTAGCCCGGAAAATAGCCGAAACGCGCCTGTGTACATATGCCTCGCCCGCCTATCTGGTTGAGCACGGCGAGCCTGAACAGATTGATGCGCTGCACTCACACTGTTGCCTGCATTATATCGACACGCCGCACAAAGATTATTGGGTGTTTAATATTGATGAGGATGAGGTTAAAATCAAAACCAACTGGCATTTCGCTTCCAACAACGGCAGGGCCTTATGCCAGGCGGCGGCTTTAGGTATGGGCATCACGCAGGCGCCGGAAATATCGGTCGCGAATTATTTGGCGCACGGCCAGCTGGTAGAGATCCTGCAAGCGTATCGCATGCCTTCACTGGCTGTCTATGCCACTTATTTGCAAAGGCGCTTTTTGCCGGCCAAGCTTACGACGTTTGTCGATTTTTTGATTAAATACTTTGCCGAAAATAACAACTACAACGACGACAAGCTTAATACAAGGGAAAAGACTACAACTTAATATAGGGAACAGTTAACTATGGCAAGACGAAGCGAACACAGTCTGGAAGAAATCAAGGAAATGGTTCTGAAGGCCGCCGAGAATATAGTGATCGAGGAAGGCTACGAGGCGTTGACCGTGCGCAAAATCGCGTTGGAGATAGGTTATACGGTAGGCAGTATTTACATGGTATTCGCCAATATGGCCGATCTGGGTTTGCACATTAAAGGGCGAACGCTTGACGACATTGCCGCGCATCTGGAAGTGGTTGATGATGACCCGGCGGAACAGTGCATAGAAGTGCTGGCCAAGGCTTATCTGCGCTATGCGAGCCAAAACTATAACCGCTGGCGCATGATTTTCCAGCAGCGCTTGCCGGAGCAGGCAGAGATTCCGGACTGGTACCAGGCAAAAATCGATCAGGTTTTCAGGGAGATGGAAGCACAGTTCGCCCGACTGACACCGCAATGCGACGAAGCGCAACGAAAGCGTGCGGCCCGTGCATTATGGGGCGGGATTCACGGCATTTGCGAGCTGTCGCTGACCGGCAGAATGGATCTGGTCGGCGTTCATGATGTGGAAGAGAGTGTCGTGTTGCTGGTCAGGAACTTTATCCGCGGCTGGGTGGCGCAGGCGCATTAACTGGCAACCCTGTAGGGGCGAATCCATTCGCCCCTACCCAATGCTGCTCGTCAAAATACAGAGAAGTTATTTCTCTTATCCTTAATTATTTCTTCGCGTTCTTCGTGACCTTCGTGGTAAAAATTCCTTGGTTTGCACAGCATTAACCTTATGGTCACACTTATATGAACAATAACCAAAAACAGCCCTCAACCGATCAGAACAATCATGCCATAGATTATGCAGGGCGCAGGGAATTGCTGGCCTGGGCGTTGTTTGACTTTGCCAATTCCGGCTATACCACGGTCGTGTTGACGACAATATTCAGCACTTATTTCGTCGGGGTAGTTGCCGGCGACCTGCCCGGTTCAGCCACATTGCTATGGTCTCTGTCTGTCGGCATCGCCAATTTTGTGGTTATGTTCAGCGGGCCGGTCATTGGCGCGATTGCCGATGACCGGGCCAGCAAGAAACGCTTTCTGCTGATTTCCACGTTGGGCTGCATCCTATCGACGGCCTTGCTGGCGCTAGTCGGGCCTGGCGATATTTTGCCGGCCATGCTGCTGGTCACCGTTTCGGCCATCATGTTTTCCAGCGGCGAGAATCTGATCGCGGCGTTCTTGCCGGAGATTGTGCCGGAGCCGAACATGGGCAGAATGTCCGGTTACGGCTGGAGCCTGGGGTATTTCGGCGGCTTGCTGACGCTGGGGATTTGCCTGGCCTACATCACCTGGGCCAAACAGCGAGGTATATCGGAAGCCCAGTCCGTGCCCGCAACGATGCTGATCACGGCCGGCATCTTCGCGTTGACGGCGATGCCCACTTTTCTATGGTTGCGAGAGCGCGCGGCGCCAGCGGCTCATGACCACAGCCTGTCCATGCTGGCTGTCGGCTTCAGACGCTTGGGGCATACGTTTAAAGAGGCGACCCGCTTTCGCGATTTGTTCCGTTTTCTGATCACGCTGGGCGTGTACCAGTCCGGCGTCAGTACGGTCGTGGTGCTGGCCGCCATTTATGCGCAGGAGGTCATGGGATTTGACACGCAGGCATTGATTATCCTGATCATGGTGGTCAATGTGACGGCGGCGGTCGGCGCGTTTATCTGCGGGCATCTGCAGGACCGCATAGGCTCGGTGCCGACCCTGGCCATAACGCTGCTGGTCTGGATCGCGGCCGTGGCCGCGGCGTTATTGGCACGCCAGCCCGCGCATATGTGGATAATCGGCAATATGATCGGCCTAGCCATGGGCGCAAGCCAGGCTGTCGGGCGGGCTTTGGTCAGCAAATTCTCGCCGAGCGGGCGCAGCGGCGAGTTCCTGGGCTTGTGGGGCGTCATGAACCGGCTGTCGGCTATCGCGGGGCCTTTGAGCTATGGCCTGATCAATTACTGGAGCGGCGGCGACCACCGGCTGTCGCTGGTATCGACCTTGCTGTTCTTTATTGCCGGCCTGCTGCTGCTCGCTAGAGTCAACGAGCAGCGCGGCAAAGCCGCCGCTCTTGATGCGAGCCGGTAGCACTCGCCGGATCGATCAGCCGGGCTGCTGTAGCGGCTGACGCTTGGGCAGGCGCAGCGATACCAGAAACGTGGCCATGAAAAACAGCGAGCCCAGCGTCAGCATGGAAGCCACCGGATCGGCGTTCAGAGAGGCCGCATAGGTATAGCCGCCCACCGCGGCCAGCATGGACAGGTTTTGAAAGAATCCCTGCAGGGCCACGGCGCTGCCGCTGCCGATGCTTTGCTGTCCCAGCTCCTGCAGGGCGGCGTTGATGGGCACGATGAACATGCCGCCCATGATGCCGATAGAAAGCAGTGCGAAACGCGCCGGCCAGAGGCTGTCGGCCAGGCTCAGATCGAAAATAAACAGCGCCATCAAATAAGCCGGGATTCTGACGCGGTGCAGGTGTTCCAGCGGAATCAATCTCGGCACCAAAGCAGAGCCCAGGACGATGCCGATGGCGAGGAACAAGGTCAGCTCGGCGATTTCGGTCGCATTCTTCGACATTAAAACCAGCGGCGCCCAAGCCACGAGAATGACTCTCAGCGTTGCCGCCGCGGCCCAGAACATGGACGCGCCGATAATGGCGAAGCGCGAGCGCGGCGTCGTGAAGAATTGGCCTATCTGGCGGCTGAATTCGACCATTCCGGAGCCGGCATCGGTTTTGTTGCTGACGCGGACCGGCAAAGACAGCGTGACCAAGGCGGACGCGATAAACAGCACAATAGTGCCCGCGAGCGCCCAGATGATCGAGTAATCGGCCACACGGGCGCCGATCACCATGCCCAGCAAAATCGCCAGAATCGTTGAGCCTTCGATCCAGCTATTGGCCTTGACCAGAAATTCATGGCCCGCCAGCTCGGGCAGAATGCCGTATTTGGCCGGGCTGTAAACGGCTGCGCCCATGCCGACCACGCAGTAAGCCAGCAGAGGTTCCACATGCAGCAGCAACAGGCCGGCGCCGGCCGCCTTGATCAGGTTGGCGATAATCAGCACCTTGGTTTTGGCGTGATTGTCGGCAAATCCGCCTGCCCAAGGCGCAAGCAGCACGAACGCGACCAGAAACACGCTTTGCAGGGCCGGCACATACCAGCTGGGCAGATGGGAAGATTGCATGACCATGGCGATGACTGTAAACAAAATGGCGTTATCGGCCAAAGCGGACAGAAACTGCGCAATCAGCAGCGGATAGATGTTTCGGTTCATGACACTTTGTTGGTTGCGGGATCAGGCTTGGCGACGGGCATGAGCTTTGCGGCGGCAAGCTCTGTCGCCGCCGGATAATTGATTTTGCCGGACGCCATGACCGGCACCGCATTGACCACGAGAATTTTCTTTGGCAGGGCAATGTGCGCGACGCCTTCCGCGACAGCAGCCAGATCATGGATATGGGCATTCTTATGCGTCGTCAGCAGGATGACCTGTTCGCCCTTTTTGGCATCGGGCAGGCTCACGGCGGCATGGTGCTCTTCGGGCCAGGCTTTGGACGCCAGTTGTTCCACCGCGGTCAAGGAAACCATTTCACCGCTGACTTTGGCAAACCGCTTGACACGGCCGCGGATGCTGATGAAGCCGTCCTCGTCGACCTGCACGATATCGCCGGTGTCGTACCAGCCTTGGCCGTAAATGGATTCAGGCGGCACCAGCCGGCCTGGATTGTCGGCCAGCAGATAGCCCAGCATGATGTTAGGTCCCTTGACATGCAATTGCCCTGCATCCTCGATGCCCGGTATCGGTTCCAGCCGGTACTCCATGTCGGGCATGAAGCGGCCGACCGTGCCGGCTTTGTAATCCATCGGCGTATTGACCGATGTGACCGGCGCCGTTTCGGTCGCGCCATAGCCTTCCAGAATGCGGATGCCGAATTTGTCGGCCCAGATCTGGCGCGTGCTTTCATGCAATTTTTCGGCGCCGGCTACGACATAGCGCATGTTGTAGAAGTCGTAGGGGTGGGCTTTTTTCGCGTAGGCCGCAAAAAACGTATTCGTGCCGAACATGATGGTCGCGTTGATCTCGTAAGCGATTTCAGGGATGACTGCGTAATGCAGCGGCGTCGGATAGAAGAACGCCTTCATGCCGCTCAGAATCGGCAGCAGCGTGCCGACGGTAAAGCCGAACGAGTGAAACATGGGCAGGAAATTGAGTACGACATCCTGCGCATTGAAGTTGATGCGTGCTTCCAGTTGTTTATGATTGCCCAGAATATTGACATGGGACAGCACGACCCCCTTGGGCGTGCCTTCCGAGCCGGATGTGAACAGCACCACGGCCGGGCTGTCAGGGCTGTAACGATTATGCTGATACCATAAGTTGGCCGTTTTGCTTTGCACCAAGGCCTTGAATTTGTCCAAAGACGTAATTTGCGCAGCCAGATCTTCCAGATAGACCAGCTTGACCACTTTCTGCAACTGCTCGGCTTCATCGCTTAAACGGGCCATCTCTATAAAGCGGCGCGACGTTAACACGGTCTTGACGAGCGCCGTCCGGCAGGCTGACACCATGCCGGCCGAGCCGGTGGAAAAATTCAGCATGGCGGGCACGCGGCCGTGCAATTGCAAACCTAGGATCACAAACAGCGTTTTAGTCGAATTGGGCAGGAAAACGCCGACATTTTCGCCGGCTTCGGTGATTTTTTGCAGTGCATCGCCGATCGCAATCGTGCGCGTGATCACGCTGTCATAGGATAACGGGATGCGCTCCAGGTCTTCGACAACCTTATGTTTGCCGCCGTGTATCTTGCGCGCCTCCAGCAAGGCGGCGAAAATGGTTTGCCGGTAATGGCTGGTGGCGAACATCATATCGGTCATCATGTCAGCCAAGGCATGTCCGCTGTGCTTGCGGCGGGTTTTGCCCCGCATGTCTTCGGGTGCGGAAATCTTGGTCGGCGGCAGAATCTGAATTGTGATCTTGGGAAACAGGCGCAAGCGCACGATATTGCGCAAGCGCGAGAAGTGCGTATATTCGGCGCCATCGATGCGGATCGGCAAAATGGTCGCGCCCGATTTGTCGGCGACCATGCCGGTGCCGTCGTAAATCTTCATCAGGGAACCGGTTACCGTAATGCGGCCTTCCGGGAATATGACGGTGCGGGTATCATGCTGCAGATGGTGAATGACATCCTTCAGCGACATGGGATGCGTCGGGTCCATCGGGAAAACGCGCGACAGGCTTAGAAAAGGCCTTAGCCACCAGCGCTGGGAAATATGCGTATTGATTGCAAAAGTGATGTCGTCGGGCAGGAAAACGCCCAGCAGCAGCGGGTCCAGAAAGGACGTATGGTTGGATATGATCAGGACGCGGTTCCCGGCCTGTTTATAGTTTTCCAGGCCTTTGACTTCAACCTTATAGATCAAAGTCAGCAGCCAGCGTAAAATTTTTTTCAGCATAATATTCCTCCTTGCACCATCTTAGCAGACATTGAGAGATGTCTTGATGACGTAATTCTAAATTGTAATTGAACAATGTTCAATTAAATATTTACACGCTTTTTACTGTCGCTTGACAATTCTCTTTTTAATCCTGCTCAAAGCATAAAAAAGCTCGGCAAGGAAAAAATAATGACAAGATGACAATTAACATCTAAGTTTAATACGTCATTGACTTTTGTAGAGATAAACCATGCAACGAAATACCTCACGAGTCGGTCATGCGCTGGCTCTCATCATCGCCGGCCTGTTTGCCTTCGGATCGGCGCACGCGGACAAGCCGACACGATTCAGCGATCACCCTGATGGTAAGAACAGGCAGAAAGACAAGCATGACCGTTATGTGAATCAGCGGCCGGATCATAACGCGAGGGCAGGGGGCAGCATGGGGAGAAACGATTATTTTCTCGACCGGCACAGAACCGCTATCCATGATTATTACATTCAACAGTCCCGTTCCGGGCATTGTCCGCCAGGGCTGGCCAACAAGCGGAACGGCTGCCTGCCGCCCGGCCAGGCCAAAAAGTGGCAGATCGGCCGGCAGCTTCCTAGGGACGTGATTTTTTATGATTTACCGCCTTCGCTCGTTCAGTCCTTGGGGCCTGCGCCGAGAGGCTACCGCTATGTGCGCGTGGCGTCCGACATTCTGCTGATAACGATAGGAACAGGCATGATCGTGGATGCCATACAGGATTTGGGCAGGATGTAACTGTAACCCTGCGCAAATCCGGGGCGGTTTTAATCGCCCGGCCAAGGCCGTCTGTCAGGTTTATCAACTTTAACAAGCAAATGTTGTCGCAGTAATTATTTATCCGTAAAGACGAATGAAGCAGGCCGACAAAACTCTGCTGGAGCAGATGGCGATCACTGAATCGGACGCCGAGCGCCGCAAGTCATTGTTATCGTTCAGCGCGGCCGATGCCGCATGGCTGGCCCGTTGCCGGCCGGTCATCGAGACGAAAATAGATGCCCTGGTAGACGAATTTTACGAAATTCAGATCCGCATACCTGAAGTTGCGCAGATGATCGACGGCGCCGATACCTTGGCGCGCCTGCGCGGTATGCAGCGCCGCTATGTCCTCGACCTGTTCGGCGGCTCGTACGGCCTGGATTATATAAGCGACCGGTTAGGCATAGGGCTGGCCCATAAACGCATCGGCGTCGAACCCAAATTCTATCTTTCGGCCATCCACACGCTTAAAGGCCTTTTGGCCAGACTGATAAACGAAGCGCTTCCGGACGCCGGCGCTCGCCAGGCCACGCTGGCGGCGCTCGATAAATTATTGCTATTCGATATAACGCTCGTGTTTGAAACTTACATCGGCAGCCTGGTTTCGGAAGTCAAAGCCGAAAAAGACAAATCCCTGACTTACGCGCGGACACTGGAGATCAAGGTCATGGAGCGAACGCAGCAACTGGAGAGGTTGGCGCGCACAGATCCGCTCACAGGGTTGTTGAATACGCGCTTTCTTACTGAAACGCTTGAGAAAACCCTCCATAGAGCCCAGCGCCATTCCGACCCCGTGACGTTCGTGTACTTTGATATTGACGATTTCAAGAAAATCAATGATATCGAAGGTCATCAGCGCGGTGATGACGTGCTGCGCATGATAGGCGATGTCTTCAGAAAAATATCGCGTGCCGAAGACTGTTGCTTCCGCTATGGCGGCGATGAATTCTGCATCATTCTGACTAACTGCACCGAATCGCAGGCCAGCGAAATCTATATGCAGCGCTTCAATGACGCTCTCAGGCAATACCGGCAGGATGTCACCTTAAGCATTGGCATCTTCCAGACAGGCCCCGATCATTATGATGATCCCGAAACCGTCATCCGCTGCGCCGACCATAGAATGTACGAGGCGAAAAGAGCCTTCAAGTCGGCCCGGCAGTCATCGGATGCCTGATTCGAAGCCTTGCCGCACGCGTTCGACTGACAGGCCTCAGCGCCGGTTATAAAAGACAAAGTCTGAACAGGAAAATATTGCCTGACAGCGCTATAATGCAGGGATTAAAAAAATCTTAATCCTTGCCGGGCAGAGTCGTCAGTGCATGAAAATACTCAATATCCATTTTAAAAATATCAAATCATTAGAAGGCGAGAACCGGATCGACTTTGATCAGGCGCCGTTTGATACCGGTGTTTTCGCCATTACCGGCCCTAATGGTTCAGGCAAATCCGCCATTCTCGACGCGATCACGCTGGCTTTATACGGTGAGACGTTCCGCTTTGAACGCCCGGCCCGGCATGTCATGACCAAGCATACGGCCGACTGTTTTTCCGTGATCGAATTTTCGCTGGGCGCTGACCGATACCGGTCAAGCTGGCATGTCGAGCGCGAAGGCGGCCGCCCCGATGCGGAACTGGCGCCGCCGGTCATGACGCTGACCCGCCTCGGCGAAAACGAGGAACGGCTGGCCGATACCCCGCATTCGGTCTGTGCCTTGATTACCGAAATCACCGGCATGAATTTCCGCAATTTCACGCGCTCGATCATGCTGGCGCAAGGCGATTTCGCCGCCTTCCTGAACGCACTCGATACCGAGCGCATGGATATCCTCGAGAAAATCATCAGCAGCGATATCTACGCCGATTACCGGAAAAATGTCATTGACAAGGCCGAGAGCGCGCAAAGACAACTGGACCTGTTAAGACAGGATCTGGCGATAGTGCAAATCATGCCGCCTGAAAAACGGGAAGCGTGCGAGCATGATTTGATCGACTTTAGCGAGCAGTACGCCGAATTGCGCGCCGATCACAACCAATTGAAGCAACAGCAGGCCGCGCAAAGACGCATAGCGGCGCTGAAAACCGAAATCGCCGATCAGGAAAAACAACTGCAGGATGCCCGAAAACAGGCCGAAAGCCAGCAGGAAAGCCTGGCCAAACTGGCCACCGCCCAGGACGCGCTGCTCTTTCAGGACGATGCCACGGCCATTGCCGACAAAAATCAGGCGGTTCAGCAGGACAAAGCCGCGCTGGCCGCCTACCGCAACGAACTGAAACAGCTGGAGGCCATGTTCGCTGCCTCGAATATCGACAGGAACGCCCCGGTCGATCTGGCCAATAAATCCGTTGCCGAGCAGAAGGAGGCCATCGACAGCACCAAGGCGCAGATCGAACTGCTCAATATGGATCGGCAGTCGGAAATGGGTTTGCGCCAGGCTTTGGGAGCCCAGATCGAGGAAAAGAAAGCCGTGCTGGAGACCGTCAATGCATGGCTGGACGAGCATGCCGCCGATGAAGCCTTGCTGTCCGACTTCCCTGAAACCGGGCGTCTGAAAAAGCTTAGGACAGAGCTGGTCGAGTTAAGGGAAAAACAGAAGTCCTTCGCCAAATGGACCAAGAACACGACCGCTTCGCTGAAAAACAACAAGTCTGCGATCGAACAGGGCACCAAAAAACAGGCCGAGCTAAAAGACCAGATAAATGAAGAAGAGCAGGAACTGGTATCGCTGGCGGAAGGCCACAATCCGGATGAAATTGAAGAGCTGCGCCTGGAACAGCAGGAGCGCGTCAAGGCATTCGATGAATTGAACAGCCTTGCGCGCGCGCATCAGAAACTGAATGATGCGGGCTTGGGTTTTTTCGGCAGCCTGTTGGGTAGAGCGGAGCCGGAATACGATATCGACGCCTTGAACCGCGATCTGGAACAGACCCAACAGGAAATAAGCCGCGAGGAAAATATCAAACGCGCATTGGAAGAGTCGGTCGTCCGCGAAGCCCTGCTGAAAAAAATGGAAGCGGACCGGCAGCATCTGGTGGAAGGCAAGCCCTGCCCGTTGTGCGGATCTTTGACGCACCCGTATGTCAGACGCCCCCCGGCCGTATCCAATTCCCAACAGGCGTTAACCGATCAGCGCGCAAAACTGCAGGTGCTGACGGCGAAGGTCGGCAGGCTGACGCAGCAAATCAAGGCCGCGCAACGGCAGGTCGAGAAGAGAGAGGCGACCGATAAGCAGTTGGCGCAGATCAAATCGCAATGGACGATGTTGTGCAATCGGCTCAATGTCGCCAGCAGCGAACTGGATATCGACAACACCAAGCTGATGAAGCAGCTGCTGCAGGCCGAAATCGATGAACTGAAAGAAATAGGCACGCTGGCCTCGCGATACCGAAGCAAGCAGGACAGTATCGAAAAGCTGAAATCATCGCTGGCCAAGAACGAAGCCGCGCTCGAACGGCTCAAGGACGGTACCGAGAAACTGGATGCCGAATGGCAGGGACGTCCGCAGGACCAGATCGACACGGAAGCGGCGCTGATCAAATATCAGCAGGAAGAAAAAGAGCTGGTCGCCAAAATGACCGAACAGCTGGCCCGGCTCGGAGAAAAACTGCCGGCCAGCGGCAAGGAGGACGCCCTGTTCGACCGGCTCAACAGCCGCCGCCAGGATTATCAGGGCTATGTCTTCCGTCGCAGATCCTTGACCGAGGAGATGGATTCGCTGGCCGAAAAAGAGGCTGCCGCCCGGGCCAAGATACAGGAAGACAATGACAAGCTCGAAGTATACGGCCGCCGCCTACAGCAGGAAGAAACCGTCGGCCTGCATCTGGCTTTGATCGAGAAGCAGAAGATGATTGCCGATAAGGAACGGCAAATCGCGCAACAGGAAGCCGAGCTTGCCGGTCTGCGGCAGGCGCTGCTGCAAAAACTGCAGGGCACGCAGTTCACGAGCCTGCAGGCGCTTGAGTCCACGCTTGACCTGATGCAGCATCAGCCGGAGCTGGAGCGGCAATTGGCCGCGCTGGAGAAGGACATCGAAACCATGGCGGTACAGCTGGAGCAGCAGAAAGCCCTGCTGCAGGCCGAGCTGGCCCAGGCAGACATGGCGTTAAGCAGGGAAGAAATAGAGGTTCAATTAAGAAGCCTGGCCGAAAAAATGGACATTGCGCAGATGGAAGTACAGCGTCTGGAAAGAACGCTGAAAGAGCAGGCTCAGCAGAAGCAACGGCATGATGCGATTCTGGCTCAGCTCCAGGATCAGGAAGCGATCGCCAGCCAATGCCTGGCGGAAGCCCAGCAGATTGCGGCCGAAAGCGGCGTGGAGTTCCGCCGCCGCGTGCAAAGGCAGGTCGCTGAAAAGCTGTTGGCGCAAACCAATGAAATACTCGAAAAAATCAGCGGCCGCTATTACATCCGGCAGGTGCCCAGCGAACAGGGGCTGGCGCTGGAAATCGAGGATACTTATCAGGCCAACGTCCGCCGCCTGCCCCGGACCTTGTCCGGCGGCGAGAGCTTCATCGTGAGCCTGGCGCTGGCCCTGGGACTTTCGGAACTGGCCAACAACGGCAGAGCCGTGGATTCGCTGTTCCTGGACGAAGGCTTCGGCAACCTCGATGCGGAAAACCTGTACACGGTCATCAGCACGCTGGAAAGCTTGCATACGCACGGAAAAGTCGTCGGCGTCATTTCCCATGTCGAAAGTGTGCAGAAACGCTTCAAGGCGCAGCTGCAAGTGGTCAGGAAGCCGAACGGCATGGGCGAACTGAGGAAAGCATCTTGATAACAGCCTGCTACGGACTTAAGCCGTAAAAGCCCGGCAGGCATCCATCATGCCGGGCCGACTCCCATGCCCCGCAGGCAACGAAAGCATTGCATCGATTAAAAGATGCAGTTAACGCGACGGTTATCTGAATCGGGTTTATCGCACCCGAAGGTGAGTTACTCTCTTTTGCGCCCTGTAGGCTATTTTCGCCGGAAGCGGCGCTGCTCGTCGCTTCACTCGCCGCCGGCACCCTGCCTGAACAGGAATGCCCGGCTGTATCAAAAAACCGGTTAGTCTATACTCATAGACTGTTTCTACATTTCATAATTAAGCTAGGCTCCCACAATGAATGAATGGTTTTTTTCTTTTAACAATACAGTCAGCGGCCCCTATACATTGGATTATGCAAAAGTTTTCGCCCGTGAACACCAAGGCGCTTATTGCTGGTGTTCGCGTTTTCCCGACTGGATTCCCATTTTCGAAGCGGCTGAAATCAGGCCGATGAAGAAAGACGGCGTCACGCCTTTTCCGCCGCCGCCTGCGCATATGATGTCGCCCAAACCGAAGGCATTGCCTGCCGGCGCTCAGCCGGTCAATGCGGCTAATACGCAACCGGATGTCCAATCTTCCGGCGGTTTTGGCCAACAGGCGGTCACGGACGGTATCGATTATAAAATCTACGGCCATGAAATGCAGTTTGTGGAAATCGAACTGGACCCGCAAGAGAGCGCAGTCGCCGAGGCCGGTGCGATGATGTACAAAAGCGCGGGAGTAAAAATGGAAACCATTTTCGGTGACGGTTCGGCCAATCAGCAATCCGGTATTATGGGGCTATTGCTGGGCGCGGGTAAGCGCCTGCTGACTAACGAAAGCCTGTTTGTTACCGTGTTCACGCAAAACGCACACGACAAAGGTAAGGTAGCGTTCGCAGCGCCTTTTCCAGGCACTATTCTTGCCTTGAATTTGAACGACTACGGCCAAAAACTGATTTGCCAGAAAGACAGTTTTTTGGCGGCCGCCAAAGGCGTGCAGATCGGCATTCATTTCCAGCGTCGTATTTTAACTGGCCTGTTTGGCGGTGAAGGTTTTGTCATGCAAAAACTGGAAGGTAATGGCTGGGTGTTTGTACATGCCGGCGGCTGCCTGCAAAAAATAGAACTGGCCGCCGGAGAAATGCTGCATGTCGATACCGGGTGTCTGGCGGCGATGACGGGCAGCATTGATTTTGACATTCAACAGGCCGGCGGCATTAAAACCATGCTGTTTGGCGGCGAAGGCTTGTTTTTTGCCAAGTTAACCGGTCCCGGCACCGTCTGGCTGCAAAGTCTGCCGTTCTCGCGCCTGGCGGGCAGGATGATGTCATCGGCGCCGCAAGGGGGCGGCAGACAACAAGGCGAAGGCTCCATTCTGGGAGGACTGGGGAATTTACTCGATGGGGACTGATGCGGCCACGTAGAGAGACCGGTCTTTAGCAACGCGCATGCGCAACCTCTTTAACCGTGCGGATGGGTTTCCGATGCAGGCGCGCGAACGGATTCGCACCGGCATCGAAAAACCCGATTCCAATAACTGTCGCGCTGGCGACGTTTTAACTCAGTCGATCTGAATTCAGCTTGCCGGGCAACCTGCATTAAGCGGATACAGCGTCTAAGGCTTGACCGCAACGCCCCACGGGTAAAGCCCGACCCCTACGGATTTGGTGACCTTATGGGCTTCCAGATCGATCAGGGAGATGTCATTGCTGACGCCGTTGGTCGTATAAAGCCGTTTCTGGTCCGGCGAGAACGCCAGATTCCAGACCCGCTGCCCCACCAGCAGATATTTCTCCGGTTCAAGGGTTTGGGCATTAACCACGGCGACCCGGTTGGCCGGTCCCAGGGCCACATAAGCCCACTGCCGCTTGCTGTCGATCACTACGCCGACCGGCTGAATCTTGTCGTCTGTGACGCCCGTGACGGCGAATTTGATTTGCTTGATGATTTTGCGCGACGCCGCATCGATCACTGTGACCGTGCCCGCCATTTCGGAAGTGACCCAGAGCTGCTGGCTGTCGGCGGTAAAGCTCAGCGCGCGGGGCCGGGGATCGACCAGCGTGTTGTCGACGACTTGAAGACTTTTCCTGTCGATCCAGTGCACCATGTTGGTGGCTTCCGAAGCGCTGGCGACCCACTTGCCGTCCGGGCTGACGGTAATGCCTTCCGGTTCGACGCCGACCGGAATTTCCTTGACGGCCTTGCGCTGCCCAATGTCGATGGCCGTCACCCGGCTGTCGTCTTCGTTGGAAACGTAGGCGAACTGGCTGTCGGGATCGAGCGCAAACGTTTCCGGGTCCTTGCCGGAGGGCAACTGCCCTTCCTCGGCAAAGGTTTCGCTGTTAATGATGCGGATCGTATTGTCATCGCTGGTGGCAATGTAAAGATGCCGATAATCCTTGCTGATGGCGATGCCGCGCGGACGCTGACCGACACTGACCGTTTTCAGCAGCTTGCCTTCAACCGGATCGACGACCGCAAGGGCGTTGTCTTTTTCCAGCGTCACAAAAACCGTTTCGGCATGAGCCATGCCGCCTGCTATCAGCAGGACAGCCGTTATAATATGTTTCATAAATACCCGTACGAAAAAACAGGCAACATATCATTGTTGTCAAGAAGATAAATAACGGCTGCAAAAAAAAGAATTTTTCCTATAGGAGGAGAGGAATCTGGATACCATAATTGAAAATTTAGGCGAGCCGAAGATGAGTTTACGCTACCAGATCAACATTAGAATTCTGCTTACCAGTATCGCAATCCTGATTTTAGGGGGAACCGTGACTGTCTGGCAGGCGCGTGCAGCTGTCAGCAGGGAAATCGATTCGTCGCTCAATCTGGCCGCCCAGCTTATCCAGCTCAATTTCCCGCAATCACAAAAGGCGGCGTTTGATGTCGATGCCTGGCTGCCCCGGTTCGTCTCGCTTAAGCAGACCCGCCATCTAAACATTCAATTGAAAAAGCCTGTCGGCGAGGTGGTCAGCTATACAGCCAAACAGAAAGGCGATGCCGATGCTTATACGCCGCCCCAATGGTTTATCCATCTGGTTTCGGCAGACTACCCGCAACTGGAGCAACAGCTGACTGCCGCTGACGGCGAACGGATCACGCTGATCATTCAGGCCGACCCGCTGGACGAAATCGTCGAAGTATGGGAGGAAAGCTGCTCATTTTTCATTTCCCTGCTGGTGATGACATTGATCACGTTTCTGGCCGTCAATCTGGCTTTCAACAAGGCCTTCAAGGCGATAGCCGTCATTGTCGATGCACTGAAAGCCATCGAACTGGGCCAGTACCAGCAGAAACTGCCTGATTTTTCCATTAAGGAATACGACCGCATTGCCAAGGCCATCAATCACATGACCCACGTGCTGGACGACACCCAAAAGGAAAACAGAGCCCTGACGCTGCACTCGCTGGAAATCCAGGAAGAGGAGCGCCAGCGTCTGTCGCAGGAATTGCATGACGAACTGGGGCAATCATTGACAGCGATTAAAGTCATGGCGGTCACGGCGAAAAGCAACAAAGCCGAAACCGAGCGGATTACCGATGCCATTACCGGTATTTGCGATCATCTGATCACGGTCGTGCGCTCCATGATGCGCAATCTGCATCCGTTGAGCCTGACCGAACTAGGCTTGAAGGCGACTCTGGAGGACCTGATCAATCAATGGGCAACCCGAAATCCCGAATTAAAGCTGAACCTGAGCTGTTCCGATGAAGTTGACGGACTGGAGCAGAAAATTACCATTCAGGCCTTCAGAATCGTGCAGGAGTGCATCACCAACATCGTCCGTCATGCGCAGGCCGAACAGGCTGTCATATGCCTTGAAATCGTGCCTCAGGCCGCTTCCGGCAGAGAACTGCGCCTGCAGGTGACCGATAACGGCAAGGGCTACGCGCCGGAACAGGTCAAAATGGGTTTCGGGCTGCTGGGCATGAGAGAAAGAATAAAAAGCCTGGGCGGTGAATTCCGCCTGCAAACCCGGCCTCAACAAGGTATGAACATCATCGCAACCATTCCCCTGAAATGAAAGAAAAAATAAAAGTTATTCTGGTGGACGACCACGCCGTCGTCAGGGCGGGCTTCCGCCTGCTGTTATCATCCGTGGACCACATAGACGTGGTAGCCGAGGCTGAGCGGGGCGAACAGGCCTGCCAGCTTTACCTGGACAAAAAGCCGGACGTCATCGTGCTGGATCTGTCGATGCCCGGCATCGGCGGGCTGGAGAGCATAAGGCGCATTCTGCTGCGCGATAGTGCGGCCAAAATACTGGTGTTCAGCGTTCATGACGAGGCGGTTTACGTCAACCGGGCGCTTGCCGCCGGAGCGAAAGGCTATATCACCAAGAACACCGCGCCGGCGATTCTGGTGGAAGCGATAGAGAAAATAGCCGCCGGTGAAACTTATATAGAACAGGGCTTAAGGGAAAGCCTGCCTGAGCGCAATAAGGATTCCGACTACCGGGCGCTGATCGATTCATTGTCCGCGCGGGAATTCGACGTCTTCCGGTTGCTGGCTAAAGGCCTGACCATGCATAAAATTTCCGATGAGCTATGCCTGGGCTATAAAACCGTGGCCAATTACGGCACGCAGATCAAAAGCAAACTCAAGGTGTCGACGACGGCCGAACTGGCGCATATCGCCATGGTGCTGGGCATCATGAAAAACTGAATCGTCCCGAAGGCTTGGCCGCTTGTAGGATTTCCTACATTGCCCTCCAGAGCCAATCCCCTATAAAACAAGCGTTTAGCTTAATTAAGGCGCTGGCATCCATTTTGCTCGTAGTCTGTTGTCATCAACTTCAGCGTCATCATGAAACTCTTTCTCGATTGGTCAGCTTATCAGGACGCCGGCATGGGGGACGCCTATGCCGACATTCCCAGGACCGGCGGCGACTTCGCCAAGGCAGTTGCCGTATGCATCGGCAGTCGCGCCTGCGAGCAAGCCGGCAAGGGCGTTATGTGTCCCAGCTTTCGCATCAGCGGCAGCCCCGGCCTATCAACCGGCGGCCGGGTCAAATTGCTGAAAGCGGCGCTTAACGGCGAGTTCGGCAGCGCACCGTTCGAGCATGATGAACTGGCCGAAGCGATGGACCTGTGCGTCAGCTGCAAAGGCTGCAAGCGCGAATGCGAGAACGAAGTGGATATGGCGCTGATTAAAGCCGAATTTCTGGCCCAGCGATTCAGTACCGCCGGCATACCGCTGCGCAACCGCCTGTTTGCGGCCGTGCCAAAACTGCTGGCCCGGTTTCCCCGGCTGGGCCGGCTGATGATCAGATGGCGCAACCGCCATAGGATGCTGGCGCAGTGCGGGGATCGATTACTGGGCATCAGCGCCGAAGTGAAACTGCCGGAACCCGTCGGACAGCCGTTTAACGCGGCATCCGTGCGGGACAAACTGAAAAATGACACCGGCATGCCGGAAGTCGTGCTGTTCGTCGATACCTTCAACCGCCATTTCAATCCGACCGTTGCCGAGGCGGCCGTCTCGGTGCTCACGGCTGCGGGCTACCGGGTTCATTTGCTGGATGAAGATGAGCATGCCGGTGCGGCAAAGCGGCCTTTATGCTGCGGGCGAACCTATTTCGCCAACGGCATGATCGACGAGGCCCGTCAGGAAGCGCATCGCTTGCTGCAGGCGCTGACGCCGCATCTTGAAGCGGATCGCTGGATCATCGGCCTGGAGCCATCCTGCATGCTCAGTCTGCGGGATGAATATCTGTGCATGGGCCTAGGCGAGCAGGCCAGGCAATTGGCAGCGAAAGTGTTATTGCTCGAAGAGTTTATCGCCAGGGAACAGACGGCCAAACGCTGGACCCTGGCGTTCAATGCGCTGGGCAAACAAAAATTGCTGATACATGGACACTGCCATCAGAAGGCGGTCGGCGCGACCAAGGCGATGCGCAAAGTGCTGAAGCTGATCCCTGAACTGGATAGCCGACAGATTGAATCATCGTGCTGCGGCATGGCGGGACAATTCGGCCTGGAGTCCGAACATGCCGGTTTCTCGCGCGAAATGGCAGAGCAGGGGCTTTATCCGGCCTTGCGGGCGGAGCCCGATGCGGCGGTTGTCGCCAACGGCTTTTCCTGCCGGCAGCAAATCCTGAACGGCGGCCATGCCAAGCCGCTGCATATTGCCGAGATCTTGTATGCTGCGCTCGGCCGATGACCGCGGGCTATGGCAGTGAACACGCTACAATGGGCCAGCCCCTGGCTGCACCGGCCGCCGTCATTCTGCCAGCGGGTTGAACCGACGCCAGTGGCCTCGCCTTATTTCGTGCATTGCAATGCACAGGCCGCGCGGCTGTTGGGGTTGAAGGCCGAACAATTAAGCAATGATGCGGCACTGCGCTGTTTTAGCGGCGACGAATTGTTGCCCGGCATGCATCCCGTTGCCACGGTTTACGCCGGGCATCAGTTCGGCATTTTTACCTCGCGGCTGGGCGACGGCCGCGCCATTACCCTGGGCGAGACGCGGGGCGCAAACCGGGAGACTTACGAAATCCAGCTGAAAGGCGCGGGTTTGACGCCTTATTCGCGGACACTGGACGGCCGCTACCCGCTTGGCGCCGCGATCCGGGAATACCTGGCCGGCGAGGCGCTGGCGGCGCTTGGCATTCCCAGCACGCGAGCGCTCTGCCTGCTGGGCAGCCGCACGGAAATACGGCGGGAACGCAGCGAGACCGCCGCCATTCTGGTCAGAATGGCCAGATCGCATATTCGTTTCGGTCATTTCGAATACTTTCATCACCGCGATGATGTCGATGACCTGCAGGAATTGTTTCTATTTGTTATCGAACACTATTTTCCCGAATTGCTCGATGAAGCGGCGGAAAAAAGGCCGCTGCGGTTCCTGGAAACGGTCATCGGGCGAACGGCCCGCTTGATTGCCGGCTGGCAAAGTGTGGGGTTCGTTCACGGGGTTATGAATACCGACAACATGGCCCTGAGCGGCGAAACGCTGGATCTGGGCCCGTTCGGTTTCATGGAAGCGTATGATCCCGGCTTTTCGCCGAATCCGGCCGACGACCAGAATCGCTATCAGTATGATCAGCAGCCCGACATCGGACGCTGGAACTGCCTGGCGCTGGCCCAGGCGTTTTCCTCGCTGTTGCCCTCGCCGACCATACCGGCCGGCTTGCTGCGCTTGTACCGACAAACCTACCAGCAGCATTATCTGCAAGCCATGCGGGCGAAACTGGGACTGCAGACGCAGCATCCCGGCGATGCCGGTCTGGTAAGCGGCCTGTTGTCGGCACTGGCCCGTTCCGGCGCCGACTATGCCTGCTTTTTCCGCAGCCTTGCCGGCTTTGAGCCAGGTCGAGGCTCATTCGATTTCCCGACATTTGCCGCCCCGCTGCAAAACTGGCTGGACAGCTATCAGGATCGGCTGAGACTGGAAAAAGCATCTGCGGACCAGCGCTTGGCACGCATGAACCGGGTCAATCCCTGCTATATCCCGCGCAGGCATTTTCTGGATCAAGCCGTACAAAAAGCCGAAAAAGGCGACTTCACTGAATTGGACAGACTATTGACGCTGCTGCAAAACCCGTATGAGGAGCAGACGGGCATGGATTTTTACAGCCAGCCACAGCAGAAGGCATCGGTCGTAGGCTGGGTTGTTAAACCCAGCATTGGAGCCGCCCATGCCGGGTTTCCGCTAAAGCTCCAACCCAGCCTACCAATTACAAACTCTCTATTAAAAGAGGCATCAGAAAATGAAATTGCAGATTGAAAGAAATTATGTTGATGCGATGGTGGCGGAATTTCCGGAACTGATGCCGCTTAAGGACCAACTGCGCTTCGGCAACAAGGCGGAAGTGCCTTTTAACCGGCTATCCAGTTCCGAGCTCGGCTATCTTAAGAATCTCTACCAGCAGGCCGGCTCTGACATGCGCAGCCAGGCGGCGATGATCGCCACACTGCAAAAAGCGCTCAATGACGACGGGCAGAAGTATTCGGCCGACGACCTGGAAAGGCTGGTGCCGGCGATTGCCGGTTATCTGGTTGAGGATGCGCTGCGCGGCTGGCTGTTCCGCGTCAGCGCATCCGGCAGAACCACGGCCTATCTGATCACCCGGCTTGACTATACGCCGCCTGGCGAAGAAGAGGCCGGCAGAATACTGATCGAGCTGAAAGCCAACTCGCGCGGCAAAATCGCCATCGAAAACCTGATCATTCGGCAAAAAGATATCGACGGTCAGTCGATCAGCGAGATCCTGGCCATGAAGGGCTATCTGAAGGAAACACAGGAGCTGATCGCGGCCTACGACGAATCCGCGGCGCGTTATTTCGACTGGCGGGCGCGCTACGGCGAACAATTCTCGGGCAAGGGCACGGGCATCTATGCCGAAGACCCGACCTCCAATCATCGAAGCAACGACTGGACCCGCAAGAATGTCGTCGTGCTGTCTTCCGGCGGCGGCAGCACCCGGCTGGTCAACGATGAAAATATTCTCGGCGATCGCGTGTTAACACTGGATGCGTCCGGGGATATTCTGGGCGGCTTTCTGCGCCGGGCCGGCAAAAGCGCGCGATACGACAGCAAGGTGGAACAGCAGGCGGAAGCCTCCAGGGCATCCATTCCCAAAGGACTGTTTACCGAACTGCCGGTGCACGGCTACATGCTGATGTTCCATCTGGAACTGCATCACCATGTCTGGGTGCATGTCGACAAACTGCAACCCTACCGCTACCAGCCCGAATTGAAGCAAAAGCTGATTCTGCCGCCCGAGCAGACCGATCTGATCGACATCCTGACCGCCGAGATGGACGTGCTGATGGATGACATCGTGGAAGGCAAATCCGGCGGCACGACGGTACTTTGCGCGGGCCCTGCCGGAGTCGGCAAGACGCTGACCGCCGAGGTTTACTCGGAAATCATTCAGCGCCCGCTGTACCGCGTGCATTCCGGCCAATTGGGCTTGAACGTCGCGGAAATGGAGAAGGCGCTCAAGGACACCCTGATCCGCGCGCAACGCTGGGGCGCCGTGATGCTGATTGACGAAGCCGATGTCTACATCCGCCGCCGCAACGACGATTTGTCTTCGAATGCCGTGGTCGGCGTATTTCTGCGCGTGCTGGAATATTTCAACGGCCTGCTGTTTCTGACCACCAACCGCATCGATGACATCGATGAAGCCATCATTTCCCGCTGCATCGCCCTGATCCGCTATTATCCGCCGCAACGGGCGGACCGGGTTAAAATCTGGCAAGTCATGACCGAGCAGTTCAACTTGCCCGTAGCCCCGGAACTGATCGAAGAACTGGCGGATGCTTTCCCTGATGCGACCGGCCGGGAAATCAAAGGACTGACCAAACTGGCCGCCAAGTTCTGCCAGCAAAAACGGGTGGCGGCGACCCTGGACGTGTTCAACCGCTGTTCGGTGTTCAGGGGCATGGACAAGCCGGCCAGGCGGGAAGATGTGCGTACCTGAGCGGTAGAGTCAAAAAAGGAATTGTCCCTGCCGGCATCGGGAAATTTGCACGATGCCTTTAAGGCGGATTCATCGATACTGTGCCCTTTTAAATAAGGCATAGTATTGATATGAAGTTCACACCCGCAGCATTAATCGCTTTTCTGTTATTTCCCGTAGCGTCCCTGGCCCACGGGCCGACGCCGCAAAAAGCCAAGGAGAGCGTGGTCATCAATGCCCCGGTCGATGCGGTCTGGGCCGCCATCAAGCAATTCGACGGCATTTCGAGCTGGCATCCCGACGTCAAGGAAAGTACCGGCGACGGCAAGCATGAATCCGGCGGCACGCGCACGATCACGCTGCAAAACGGCGGCCAGCTCGTGGAAGAGCTGGATTTCTACAGCGACAAGGATCACGAATACAGCTATCGCCTGAAAACCGAAAACGTGCAGGCGCTCCCGACCAGTTCCTACTCCATCGCGATGCAGTTGACTGCCGGCGAGACGGCCGACAGCAGCGTGGTCACGCTGAAAAGCCGTTTTTACCGCGGCGACACCAGCAACACGCCGCCCGAAAATCTCAGTGACGAAGCAGCCGTCAAGGCCATGGACGCGTTTTTCAAAAACGGCCTGAGCGGCCTTAAGCAAAAGCTGGAAAAGTAAGCCTTCCGGATTCTCCGGCAAGCGCCGGCCGACAGCCAGGCTTTATGCCGCGGCATAAAGCCCTGCCGATTATCGGGAAGTTTTAGCCGGAATTGATCCTTCCTAAGGCTTTGGCAATCAACGATTGCCTCGTGGGAGCGATGCCTACATCGCGACTTGCCGCGGTTTTTAGTCGCGATGTAGGCATCGCTCCCACAAAGTTTCAATTATGGATATCGAGAGGTGATTTCGAATCCAATCCTGAGTGCGATACGATGGGCCCGCCGCGCGGAATAACCGTTTGACGGCGCACGCAAGGAAACATCGCGTTCAGGAGCTTTTCCCATTGCTTTACCTGGGCGCCAATGCGATAGTTCGCATTAATTCAACATTCAAGCCGAGTTGCCTATTCCAATGCTTGTTATGTTTCATCTCCGCCAGATTCGACCAATTCTTGCCGCCTTTCTGCTGGTCTTTGCGCCGCTGCTGGCGCATGCAGTGCAGTCCCCGCACGCCGATGCCCAGGGAACAAGCCGGCCGGCACCGCCGCCTGCGGATGCCGCAGACAAGACACGTTTGCTCGAAACGCTCTCCCGGCTTGATCCGCAGCTTCACAGCCTCCTCGATGGCGCCGTCTCGGCCTTGCGGCAGAGCGTCGAAAACGGCCCGCCGTTCCTGATCGGGGAGCGGCGCGCGCGCATCGAGCGGCTGGAAAAACTGCTGAAAGACACTGAAGCGGATCTGGCGGAAAAATTCCGGCGCGTCATGGAAGCCTATCGGGTTGAGCTCAACTACACGAAGACTGTCGATGCGCAGCGGGATACGCTTAGGACAGGCGAAGAGGAGCGCCTGGTGGATTTTCTTAGCATCGGCCGTCTTGCGCTTTACTACCAGACCCTGGATGGCCACGAATCGGGCATCTGGCGCAGCGATCGATGGCAGCGACTTTCGGGCGAGGAAAACGAAGCCATCACGCAGGGGCTGCGCACGGCCCGCAAAATAGACCCGCCGCAGCTGGTCGTCCTGCCGCTGCCGGGAGGTAAACCCGGATCGGCTGCCCGAGCCGGTCAGGCCGCGCTCCCCGCACCGGCAGAGGCTGAAACTGCAAAACCGGCGCCGGACTCGCCAGCGGAGGCGGACGCTCAATTGACAGCAGCGCTGGCGGCCAAGGAAGGATTATTCATGAATATCAGGGAAAGCGCGGCGCAGCTCAAACCCTATTACCAGCAATCGCTGCTGGCGGGCGATGCCGGCAACCAGCGGAAACTGATCAGCCGGCTCGCCGATGACCGCCACATGCCTGCTGCAGACGAGCTGGCGCAGTTGTTCGCCAGCTTGCAGGCACAGCTCGATGCCTCGGGACGCATCTCGACTTTTCGGGCGCCGGTTTACGCTCCCGATGGACAGGCGTTCGAGAAAGAGGTGCTGCGGCTCGGCGGCTTCAGCTTCATCGCCGATGGGCGCTATCTGGTGTATGCGCCGGAAGTGGACAGGCTGGTCGAACTGCCGCGCCAGCCGGTCTCGCGCCTGCTCGAGCTGGCGCGGGATTTTCCGAAGGCCGATCCGAAATCGCTGGCGCCGGTGGCCCTCGACCCTTCCGGCGGCCAGATCCTGCAGTTGGTGGTGCAGGTCCCCAATTTGCGCGAACGCATCGACCAGGGCGGCATGGTCGGCTATTCGATTCTGGCGCTGGCCGCTCTTGCCTGTGCGCTCAGCGTTTACCGCTTCATTGAACTCACCCTGGTCGAAAACCGCATCCAGCGGCAGTTGCAGTCATCCGAACGCCGGCTGGACAACCCGTTGGGACGGGTGCTCGCCCGGCTCGACCAGGCCACAATGAACGACGAGGAGGCGCTCTACCTGACCGTGGAGGAAGCCTTGACCGGCGAGCAGGCTAAGCTGGGGCGGGCCCTGGCCTTCCTGAAACTGGTGGCCGCCATCGCGCCGATGCTGGGTCTGCTCGGGACGGTGACCGGCATGATCAAGACCTTCCAGGCCATTGCGCTGCACGGCTCGGCCGATCCGAAACTGATGTCGGGCGGCATTTCGGAAGCGCTGGTCACGACCGTCGAGGGACTGGTCACCGCCATCCCGATCCTGCTGTTGCACAGTTTGTTGACCAGCAAGCGCCAGGCGCTCGGCAGTCTGCTGGAGGCTCATGCGGCCGCCGCGCTGGCGCAGCGGTTCGAGCGCCGGCATGCCGTTACGGCGGCGGAGCGTCTTCCACATCACAAGGAGGGCTGACGGCGGATGAAAGAACGGGTCTTCGAGGCTTTCGTAATCTTCCTGCAGCAGTCCGAGCAGCACATCGAGGAACTGATGGCGCTGGGGGGGCCGGTGATGTGGCCGCTGGTGGCTGTCTCGGTATGGCTGTGGACGCTGATCCTGGAGCGCTACTGGTTCCTGCTTTACATTTTTCCCCCGTTCATTGAGCGTTGCCTGTCGGTCCGGCGTTCGTCTACTGAAGCGGAGATCAAGCTGGCTGAAGTCGGTCTGGCATTGCGCCGCCATCTGCGCCTGATCAAGACCCTCTCCGGCATTTTGCCGATGCTGGGCTTGTTGGGCACGGTGACCGGCATCGTCGAAACCTTCGACTTGATCCGCGTGTTCGGGAGCGCCGAGACGCATATCGTCGCGCGCGGTGTCTCGCAGGCCCTAATCACCACCCTGGCCGGCCTGGTGATGGGGCTGTTCGGCGTAGGGGTCGGGTACGATCTGAACCGGCGTGCCCGGGCCGGCCAGCGGCATTTTGCCGAGCGCCTGAGGCAGTCATGAAAAGGCGGAGCCTGTTCAACCGCCGCGTTGACGGCGAAGAGGAAAGTTCCGATGCGATCAACATGACGCCGCTCATCGACATGATGTTCATCCTGCTGATCTTTTTTGTGGTCACGACCTCCTTCGTCCGCGAATCCGCCGTTGCCGTGCAGCGCCCCAAGGCTGCAACGGCGACCCCGGCCAAGCATGCCGAAGTGATCGTCACGATTACTGCGGACGAGCAGATCTGGCTGAACAATGCTACCGTGGACATTCGTCTGCTGCACGCCCGCCTTGAACAGCTTGGTCTGGCAGGCCCCACCCGGTCCGCTATCATCCTGGCGGACACCCAGGCCAGCACCGGCCTGCTGGTCAAGGTTATGGACCAGCTCCGCCTTGCCGGTTTCGTGAACATCTCGGTAGCGGCCAGCGCGGCCCCGGACCAGCCATGAATCCGGAGGACGCCAGCCGGCCAAACCATTCGTTTCGTATTCTTGCCGGCGCCCTGGCCGTAGCTGCGATCATCAATCTGGCCCTGCTGTTGCTGATCGGCGCCTTGATCAGCCGGCGGGAGACCCTGCAGGCTTGCGCGCCGGACCCGCAGCCGATCGACTTCATCCGCATCGCGCCCCAGGCCGAAGAACCCAAATCTCCTGCACCCGAAAAGATAGTCGAGGCTGCGCCTGAACAGCTGCCTGGCCCTGAACGCCCGGTGCCGGACCCTGTCAAACCCTCTGTCCGGAAACCGCCGGAGCGGCCGCAACAGCCGAACCGTCCCGGCGCGGCAAAAAAGTCCGGCAGCGCCAAGTCGACAGGGCCCGGCGTAGCCGCACCTCGAATTGATATCCCTGAACAGGGTACGGGGGCACCGTTCGCCCCCGTGCCCGGTGCGGATTCTCGCTTGACCGCGCCGCCATCCCAGTGGAACCTGAAAAAGACACCCGAGACCGGTGAGGGTCAGGGTGGCCAAGGCGGGACAGGCGGCGGAGGCGGCTTGGGCGGACGGAATCTGGTCGTATTGCACCGCGTACCGCCGCGTTACCCGTCCAGAGCCGAGGCTCGAGGCATCGAAGGCTGGGTGCGGCTCGAAATTACCGTGTCCCCCACAGGCACCGTCCGCGATGCCAGAGTCGTGGACGCCAGCCCCAAGGGCGTATTCGACCGGGCCGCGCTCGAAGCGATCCGACAATGGCGCTTCAAACCCGCCTTCAGGGAAGGCCGCGCCGTCGAGCAGCAGGCAGAGCAGACAGTCAGGTTCCGGCTCAAAAGGCAGCGGTGAACCGGCTGCAACGATGGTACAGGTTGACCTTCAGTCAGTCTAAGCCTATATAATGGTCATCCCGCGCTTACATATCGGGATTATTTATCCTCAATCAATCAGGAGAAGCACCATGAACACTATCCAACGCATCCTCTGGGCCAACATCGCGCTTGCAGCCTGCGCGCCGGCCATGGCCGGCACCGAAGAACTGCCGAAAACCAAGGTCAGCATGGAAGTCTGCATGAAGGCGGCCCAGGCGAAACACGAGGGCGAGGTCATCAAGCTCGAACTCAAGGACGAACGCGGTGTTCCGACCTATGAATTCGAAATCCTGGCTAAAGACGGCAAGAGCTGGGAACTGGAATGCGACGCCAACACGGGCAAGATCACCGAGGAAGAGCAGGAAGTCGATAATGCCGAAGCGCAGTTGTTCAAGCAAAAGGCCAAGATCAGTCTGGAGCAGGCCAAGGACATCGCCCTGAAAGCGCATCCGGGCCAGGTAGCGGAAGTCGAGTACGAAATCGAGTCCAACGGCGATGCCTCCTACGAGTTCGACATCATGACGGACAAGGGCGAAGTGAAGCTGGAAGTGGACGCCGCCACCGGCAAAATCGTCGAGGATAATCAGAAAGAGTATTACCAGATCGGCAAGGAAAAGGAATAAGCCGTGCGACTCTCTTGATCGCTGATTAAGAAATATCGCTGTGGTGCGAACCTGGATCGGTTTTCATTCGGTCCGGGTTCCGTATGCGCCAAAACCACAAAACCGGCCGTCATTTCCTGTCTCATTCACCCTGCTTCTGCAGTCGGTTTGGATTAAAGCCGCCAGGGCTGGCCGGCATCACAAGGGCATCACCGTTATCGGATGATTTGCTGCTGGGCTAATCCGGCCTGCCAGGCTGATCATCCTCCTTATAGAGATCCAATATCATGTTTTTAAACCAGCGAGGTTTTCTCAAGATGATATAAACGACTACCATTGTAGTGGTCGGCAGCGGCATAAAATCGATGATTTCAAGCAGCACGAAACCTATTATCAGCTTCATTTTGACACTCATCAGTCCTATCTCCTGCAATCATATTTAATAAACCAGTGATTAAAGACCGCAAGCCGGCTTCTATCTCTTGCACTACGCATAGTTAAGGCGGGCAATTCATTACGAACTGCCGGCAGTGGGCGGCGCCATACTGCGATCAGCATTTCTGCCGGATTCTCAAGCCTTTTGATACGGTTATCCCCCGGAATCGTGCGGGGCGATCTTTTCTCGTGTGAGCTTCCGCTAAAATACACTATCCGGGCATTGGATCAAGCCGGATTGATAGAGTGCGAGAAGTTCTTTGTCAGTATTTTCTGATAGCTATAAGCTATGGCTTGCTTTATTCTGCTGAGCTTTTCTGTCCTTGCCAAACGGCTGCTTTCAGCTTTTTCCCGCACGCGGACTTCAAAACCCATCGCCACCCCCTCCTGAAAATTCAATAACGACAAGCTACTCAAGCGTGACAGTTTGTGCTTGACTCAATAGCGCATCAAAAAATACCACAGTAAAGACAGGAATTTTTCCTATAGGAGAAACGAACAATACTGGGAATAATGTGCGTAATTGCTTACATACGCGTAAGCCATTCGGCATTCTTTTAAAGTGCAAGCCGAAAGAAATGATCATCCATTGCGGCAAGCGGTATCGCTCTGCCGTGGATGTGCCGGAACAACAGGGTTACGATGAAATATCGGGCGATGAGGGTTCGCTGAAACAATGATAAATATCAGGATCAACCGGAAACGCGGATCTTCTGAAGCGATGCGGCCAATGCAGGCGCTGCGGAATGTGGCCAGCCAGTTCCAGGTTAGGAGAAGAAGGTTTCCGGACAGCCGGGAATCAATGCCGTGCACTGGCGCGGCAACGGCAGCTGATTTTGCGGGTGCGGCGGTCCGTCCGGCTGATGCCTGCGATCAGGATAATAAACTGCTTAGCGCGGCTTTGGGCGCAATCCGGCCTGCAAGTGTCAACTCAACCGTATTGGACCATTGAATGCATCGGTCATTTTACGACGGGCGTACAAAAAATGGATTGCCGGGTTGCTGAAGGTGTTATTGAAGATTGCAAGAAAAAAGCGCATCAAGGCTTTATGCATGATGATGCCGCTGCTGCTGATGCTGTTTGCGGCGCCGATTGGCGCCAAGCCTTTTGAAATCCAGGAACTGGAATTCAAAAAATCCCGGATTACGGACATTATCCGGGTGCTGTCCGAAGATGCGCAGATTAATATTATCGCGACGCCGGAAGCGGGCGAGAAGGAAGTAACAATTTTTCTGAAACACGTGACGCTGGAGGAGGCGATCAAGGCGGTCTGCCGCATCAGCGATCTGTGGTATCGGCGCGACGACGGCGTCAACGGCACCTTCCGGCTGATGACCAAGGAACAATACAGCAAGGATTTAGTGGTGGGGCAGGACGATACCGTGCGCGTGTTTCAGTTGCGCAATCCCAATGTCATCGCCATTGCGACGGCGATCGAGGAATTGTACGGCTACAGGGTTCAGGTGTCCTACGGCAACAGCAATATGGGCGGCGGCTTCGGCACTGTGGGCAATCGCCGCGGAGTAGCCGGCGGTTATGGCAATAACCGCGGCGCAAACCGTATCGGCGGCCGCATGAACGGGCTCGGCGGCCGCGGCTATTCGGGGAGTTCGCGCGGAATGGGAATGAGCGGTGTCGGCGGCAATATGGGGCAGCGTGAAAAACTGCCCGAGGATCTGACCGTGGAGCAGCTCGAGGCGTTGTCCGAGGATGGCAAGCAGGTTGAAGCCGAGCGGTTGACGTCGGTGTCCGGCGTGAACAAGGTGATCTATGTCACCATCAATACCGAGCACAATTTGCTGATCGTCAAGACCAGCGATGCTTCCATATTGAAATCCATCGCCAGCCTGGTGGAACAGCTGGACCGTCCGCAGACCCAGGTGATGCTGGAAATGAAGATTATTGACATCAAGGTCGGCGAGGATTTTTCGTCCCTGTTCAACTTCGAGTTCAAGGACACCACGCTCAGCGGCGACAGCGTCAATCCGATCGTGCTCGGCGGCGCGGCGGCGCTGTCGGGCGGCGGCAGCCTGGTGTACGAGTTCGTCAGCCAGAACATCAGGGCGAATATCGAATTGCTGGAGAAGAACAACCGCCTCAATGTCGTTTCCAACCCGATGCTGGTGGCGTCCAACCACCGGCCGGCGACGCTGTTTATCGGCGAGGAGCGGGTCATGGTGCGCGGCTATTCGATCGATGCGATCGACAACCTGAACACCACGCGCACGATCACGACGCCGGAAACCGAACTGGAGGATATCGGTACGACGCTGGAGATCACGCCGCACATCAACAATGACGGCACGATCCATATCCAGCTGAAGCAGGAGAACTCCACGCTGAACGAGGGCGCGGCTTTCATTCCGGTGACCGACGGCACCGGCGGCGTCGTGGACCTGCCGATCGACACCGTCAGCACGGCCAAGCTGGAAGGGGAGATTTTCGCCAGGCATGGCTACACGGTTGCGGTCGGCGGCCTGATCCGCGACAGTTTCTCCAGAAACCGGCGCAAGGTGCCGTTTCTGGCCGACATACCGGTGGTCGGCAATGTGTTCCGCTCGACGGTCGATGAAGACAGCAAGTCGGAGATGGTGCTGCTGATCACGCCGTATGTCCTCAACCAGGGCGAAACGCAGGCACAGTACGACCCGACCGAGAAATACCATAAATACGCGCCGGACGCGGCGATGCAGTCGCTGCCGGTGCCGGAAAAGCAGCAGCCCGCGTTGTGCGGCGAGTACTGCGCGCCGGACAATTTAAGGGATTCGGATTTATGACGGGGCTGATCAAAAGCTGGCTGCCGCGCGTCACGGTTTGCTGGGGGCTATTGAATATCGCCGGCTGCGCCCATTTCGGCCTGGATTCGGAAGCCGACGTGGCGGCGGAGAACTGTTACGCCTATCGCTACGGCGACAAGATACGCCGTGTCAATTTCGCCAAGGCGTTTGACTGGTGCCACCGGTCGGCGCGCTGGGGCGACGCCAACAGCCAGGCCCTGATCGGCGAACTCTACTTTCTGGGGCTGGGGGGCGAACAGGACATGGACCTGGCCGCGCAGTGGTTTGAGAAAGCGGCGAAACAAGGCCATGCCCACGGGCAATACATGCTGTACCTGGTCTATTCGGCCAGCCCCGACCCGCTGATGCGGGAGAAAGCGGGCTACTGGCTGAAGCAGTCCAGGCAAAGCGGCTACAGGCTGGCGCTGCAGGTGCCGTGATATGAAATACATGGCTGGGATGTCGGGTTGCTGCGCGAACCCGACCTACCCGACTGAATAAAAAACGGAGTAGGTCGGGTTAGGCTTTAGCCGTAACCCGACGTTTGTCCTCGGTTGAATTTGAACTGGAGCGAAATAATAAAAATGAAGACGACACACACCGACTCTCACTCTGAACCCGTCAGGAGCAAGCTGCTGGAACTGCTGGATGAAGTGCTGCTGCATGACGGTTTCGGCGACATTCGGGTCGAGGTCAAAATCCTCAAGCGCAGGCAGAAGGAAGTCATCCTGCATTGCGGCAAGCAGTACCGCTTTGTGGTCGACGCTCCCGGGGAGCAATAAAAGAATCGGGACTTAAGGCGCAGGGCCGCGCACCGGAAGGGGAAAGCCCCGACGATAATAAAAATAACGAGTGTGATGGGGTCACATCGGCTAAAACTATAAGACAAGATGACCAAGAGGCTGCGTGAGGCGGTTGCGGCATTGAATTTAGAGAAACTGTAATGAACATCAATCAAATGAAAGAAGCGATCAAAAAGTTCCGCGCCGCCGATTTTTCCGCCGTTAAAGACGAAGAACTGCGCGCTAAGGCGCAAAAACTGCAAGCCAAACAGGGCGGTTTTACCTTGCTGGAATTGCTGGTGGTCATCACCTTGCTGGCGACCTTGGCGACAGCGGCGCTGGTTGCTTATGAAGGCATCGGTGAAAATGCGCAGGATTCTGCCGCCTCCAGCAATCTGCTCGCCGCTGAAAGCTCGGTCCGTAACTTCCGTGCGGTAACTGGCAATTATCCTAACCAATGGGATAACCTGGCAAATCTGGCTGGAGAAACGGCTGGCGGTGCTTTCGGTCTGCTGGCAGACAGGACTAGGGCATTCTTTGGTCAGTGGGCAATACCTAATACTGCAGATGCAACTGTAGCACCGGTATGGAATGCTGTCGCTGCGTCATTGAATGCAGTTGGTATCAATGAATTGCAAACGCTGCAAACTACCAGTACTTTCCTCCCTGGCAATGTACCTAATCTGGCGTTCAATGAAAGTAACCCACAGGCCGATGCTAACCCGGCTGATGAACTGGAATTTGACGAAACCGGTGCTGCTTTATACGGCGGTGTCGCAGCAACAGATATAGCTTTCTCCATCGTGCCTTCAGATACCGGTGATGGAACGGCTTCTGGCGGCTGTTCTGCAGGCGGTATTGCTATTAATACAACTTTTGGCGGTACTACCTTAACTAGCAACCGGGCCCTGAACCTGATCAACGACCATTTAGATGACGATGGCTGCCATCTGGTACTGGCGCTGGGCTTCGGTAAGGACGTGCCGGGTACCACGCTCGAAAGCACAGTCGCTATCGCACAGGCACCGACAGCAGGTACAGCGAACGTTAACCCGGCTCAAAACTATGCGCGCTTAATCGCTTTATTCCAGGTTGGTGAAGATGGTAGTGACGGTACTGTAGCCGATGGAAATATTACAGCTGCAGAAATCTTTCCAAAAGCGCGCCTGATCGGCTTTGTAGATCCGGAAGGCCGTATCGTTGACCAGACGCTTGCCGGAGCGAATACGGGCGCATAAGCACTGAGTAAGTAGGCTGGGTTGCCAAACCCAGCATTTCGGAGCCGGCCATGCCGGGTTTCCGCTAAAGCTCCAACCCAGCCTACGAATCTTCCGTGTTCTGGTTCCCACGGTCCTCCGTGGGAACCCATATCGGTGCTTAAATCAGGCTCGGTCTGCATTCCCATGCAGGAGTGTGGGAACGAGATACCGGCCTGCGCATTCATCCTGACCAAGTCGGAACGATGCCTGCGCTAAGCACAGTGCCGCCACTGTGTTTATCCCAGTCATTGCAAGCAAGTAAATGAGGTGTTTATTGTTTGTCCTTTCCTTTGTTCCGGTGCCCACGGTCCTCCGTGGGAACCCCTGCCCGCGCCTGAAATCCCGGCGGCATGCGGGAATGAAACATGAATCCGGCTTCACCCTGCTCGAACTGCTGCTCGTGATCGCCTTGCTGTCGGTGACCGCCGGAGTCGTGGTGCAAGGCTACGAAGGCGTGCAGGATCAGGGACGCGACGACGCCACCCGTTTTGAAATGGCCGAACTGCGCAAAGCCCTGCTCCAGTTTCGCCGCGACAGCGGCACGAACGATTTTCCGGGGCAGGGGATTTATGACTGCACGGATGCCGCCAATGACAATCCTGCCAGTGTCAACCCGGACATGGATTTTCCCACGGAAGCGGGCAGCATGGATGCCGAAAAAATCGCCTGGTGCAGCTCGCCGGCCAATTTCTGGATGCTGTTTGTCGACCCATTAGGCAGCGGCTGGAACCCCGATACCCACCGGGGCTGGAATGGCCCGTACCTGCAACGCAAAAGCGGTTTGATTTCCTATGGGGGCATTGACGATGTCTGGGGCATTGCCGATCCGTATCAATCCCCCTTTATTCTGGTGGATCTGGACGATGACGACAAGGCGCGCATCGTCAGCATCGGCCCTGACAAAACCCATGATGGTGAAGACGCGAACCCGTGCGATCCGCCCGCCGGCTCCGACGATACCGTGCTGTGCCTGCTGCGATGAAAAGCGTGCAGATCTTACCGCGGCGCACTCATGCGCACGGCTTCAGTCTGCTGGAAATGCTGCTGGTGCTGTTTCTGATCGGGCTGATGGCATCGGCCGGACTGATGCTGACCGAAGGCGTCGAGGACCAGACCAAATACGACGAAACCAAGCGCCGGATGGAACTGATGCGCAGGGCGATCGTCGGCGACCCGACCCGTACCGTCAACGGCGGGCCGGAAATCAGCGGCTTTGTCGCCGATATGGGGCGCCTGCCGGGATGCGTGGCGGAATTATTGCAGTTAGGCGCTGAGAAAACGCCGGCTACAGACCCAAGAACATTCGAATCGCCCTGTGACAATACGGTAACCCTCACCGAATGGCATATCGATGCCGATACCGGCATCGCTTCCGGCTGGCGCGGGCCTTATATTCAGGTCTTGCCTGAACGGAGTGGCGCGCTGCGTTTTCGGGATGGTTATGGCAATTCGGATGCGTCCGATGCGCAGAATTCGGGCTGGGCTTATGCTGTATCCGGCGCAACCGTCAGTTTGGCCAGTGAAGCCTTCGATCCCGTTGATAGTGACGATGACACGGCAGCCGATCAACTGGTAGTCGGTTCAGATTGGCGGATCAATAGTATTTCAGTCAATTTCATCAATCAAAATGCCAGCAATGCCATGCCCGATTCGGATGTCGATCTCAATCTGAGAGTTTACTTGTCAACACTGGCTGAGTATGTAACCGGGGATGATGGCTTAACGTCGTCATTGACTATTTCGGCAGGCGACATTCCTGTCAGCGATGAAAGAAGCCATACCTTTTCCTTCGATGATTCAAACGCGATACCCATGGGGCGGCGTGGGTATGCCGTGGTTTGTCATGAAGTCCCGGCAGGTGATCCTGACAATTATGTGATCTTTGATGGGGATTGCGATACGGCCAATCCAACGCCGATGTCAGCGAATATCCGTGGTTTTTCCGCGGTTCCCCGCCATAACCTCACGCTGGATTGGATCATTAAATGACTCTGAGTAATAGCCCGCCTTTAGGCGCGTCTAGCCAGCTTCTGGCCCGCGAAACCGGCGGTTTTTCACTGCATGGCACGGCGCGGACCTGCGGCGGGAAGCCCTCCACTGTAGGGTACGCATTGCGTACCTTGTATTCATTTGCCGGGTTCATCCAATGAGGCTTAAAAAACTCCTGCCCTTCGGCAAACCCTCCCGGCTGCTGGTCTGCGAAACCGACGGTTTTTCCTTGCGCGGAGCGGTGCTGGCGCGCTCCGGCAGCCGGATCGTATTGCTGCACCAGGCGAAAACCGAACAGGTGGACATGGCCGAAGCCGTGGCGGATGTGGTCGGCGCGCTGAAAACCGACGGCTGGAAGGGCGATGATCCGGCGGTTTTGCTGACGCCGGCGGTGCTGTCGGCGCTGGCGGAACTGCCGGTCAACCCCAAAAAGCCAAGGCCGGTGGCGCAGATGATGGAATTGGTGCGCTGGGAAGCGGAGCCGCTGCTGATGCAGCACATGGCGCGCTGGTCGGTCGGGCAGTTGCTGGCCGGCCGGGGCTATATGGCCGAGGAGCAGGTTCAGGCGGTGATGGACTTGCAGCAGGGCAAGCCCAATCCGGCCGGGGGGCTCGCGCTGTCGGACAAGTTTTCGTCCCGTCGATTCGGTGAGCTGGCGGAGGAGCTGGGCTACATCAAGCGCAGCCAGCTGAACGCCTGTCTGGCCGCGCAGGCATGGCTGAAAGCGGATGACGAACTGATCGAGTGCAACTGGACGCCGCAGGGGGCGGTGGAGGATATACCGGGCACGTTCCACTGGCTGGTCAGCTGCGTCAATAAATCATTGCTGCAGCGCTGGACGGAGGTGTTCGCCCGTCAGGGGGTGAAGCTGAAGTCGATGTATCCGCAGGCCGGCTGCGGCATAAACCTGCTGCCGAAAAGCCAGACGGCAGGACTGATACTGGAGCCGCGCCGGGGGCAGGCATTGGCGACGCGCCTGCGGGCGGGAAAAATTGCCGCCCAGCACCAGCACCTCGGTCTGACCCAATCGCCGCTGGAAATCTGCCTGGAAAGCTACCACGCGATGCAGGCGGCGCCCAACGAGCCGTTGTGGCTGGCGTGCGGCCACGACGCGCCGCTTCTGGCCGCCGATTTGCGACAGATGCTGGCGGTCGAGGTCAATGAACTGGATGATCCGGCGATCGGCGAGATAGTCACGCCGGGCATGGCCGGGGCAGCACGCCATGCCTTGGGCATCAGCGGCGAGGGCCGTTGCGTCGGCGTGCGCGAGGGCGGGCCGTTGCCGCCGTTGCCGCAGCGCCTGGAAGTGCGCGTCGCCGCGCTGGCGGCGTTGCTGCTGATGTCCGGCGCGGCGGCGGAAATATCGCTGATGATCCGGAAAGATGCGGTAGAAGCCCACAAACAGGAAGTGGATGCGCGCTGGAAATCCATCGATGAGGCGACCAGGCGCATCAAGGCCCAGACCGAACAGATCGAGCAGCGCAAAAAGGCGCTGGCGCAGCAAAGGGCCGATCAGGCGCGGCTGGAGGCCATGCTGAATTTTTACAGTCATGCCGTTCCGGAGCGCGTGGCGCTGGTGCAGGGCGTGCTGGGCGTGTTGCAGGATACGGTGACCGATGAAGTCATCATCGTCAGCATCGATGAGACGGCGAAAAGCGCGAAGGCGATGCCGGTCGCGCCCGCCATGCCGGCCATGGCGAAGGATAAGCGCGCCGAGGTGGAGAATTTTAACATCGAGGCCTGGGCGGTTTCCGAGGCCGCGGCCCAGGCCTTCATTCAGAAAATGAAAGAGAAGGTGGCGCCGTGGCATCTGGAAGCGCGCGACGCGCAGGTATCGAGCCGCAAGGGACCGCTGAATCTGGACGGCTTCGCGGTGCTGATGCGGCTGGTCAGGCTGGTTGAGTCCGACAGCGCTGCGCCGGTTCAGCAGAAGGCGGGTGCGAAGTGAAGCGGCCTGATCTGAATAACCGGGAGCAACTGCTGGCGGCGCTGGCGATCGCGGCGGTCGTGGCGGGCGGTTATGGCTTTTTGCGCTTTCTGCCGGCCAACAGGGTCATTGCCGATCTGGCCCAAAGCGCGGAAGCGACGCAGAACCGCCTGCTGAAGACGGAGATCCCTGAAGAGCCGATCGAGGATATCGACAGGCTGATGGCGCAACTGGATGACCAGGAGCGGGCGATGGCGTTGATCCGCAGCCAGGCGGAAGCGCTGGAGCAGCAGCTGGCGCCGTTTGATTCCCAGGAAATGATCGTGAGCATTTCGCAGCTCGCCCGCGAGTCGCAGGTGCGCATCCGCGTCAATGAAGCGCTGAAGGTTCAGGCCCAGGGCAATGCGCCGGTCGCGGCGGCGAATAACAAGAAAAGCAAGAAACGAACAAAAAATACAAAAAACAAACCCAAGGCCGCCGACGAGAGCCAGGATCAGCCTGTGATTCTGCCGGAAACGGCGGGCTGGATCGCCCGGATGTCGCCGGGCACGGTGTTTCACCGGCCCTTGCAGCGCATCGAGCTGGAAGGCTCTTACATGGCGATACGGCAATTTATTCACGGATTGGATGAGTTGCCTTATCGGGTCACGGTGCTGCGGTTGAAAATCGGCAAAGCGCCGACGCTGGCGCCGGCCGGGTATCCGCAGGCCCTGGTGTCGGAACTGGTGCTGGCTTTATAGGGCGGGAGTCATGGCGTTAACCGATGAACAGTTGATCGACGCGGGCGTGCGCGGCGGCCTGATAGAGCCGCCGGTGCTGGAGAACCTGCGCCTGGAGTCCCGCCGCCAGCGCCAGCAGCTGCTGGCCATGGTGCTGGCCCGCTACCGGTTTCCGGTGTCGACGCTGTACCGGGCGGTGGCCGAACAGCGCGGCTTCGCCTATGTCGATCTGAACGCGCTGGCCGTGGATACGGCGCTGTTGAAAAAAATGCCCGCCAGCCTGGTGCGGCGCAAGCACTTGCTGCCGGTGGTCGACGGCGAGCGGACGCTGCTGGTCGTCGCCGACCCTGGCGACCGCGCCACGATCGATTCGGTACAAAGGCTGCTGGGCAGGGCGTTGACGCCGGCGATGGCGGACCTGCAGCTGCTGCAACTGAAAGTTGCCCAGGCGCTGGCGGGCAAGGGCGGCCCTGCCGACAGCGAAGCGGGTCCGGCCGGGAACGAGGCCGATCCGGTGGCGCTGCTGGATACGATCATCCGCGAGGCCTATCTTAACCGCGCCTCCGATATTCATTTGTTGACGGAAGCTTCAGGTTTGCGCGTGCGCCTGCGCGTGGACGGCAAGCTGCGGGATTATCCGGCCGAGGCGGGCGCCCCGGTGGCGGCGTCGGTGGTGTCGCGCGTGAAGGTGCTGTCCGGCCTCGATATCGCCGAACAGCGCCAGCCCCAGGACGGCGGCTTTTCCTATCATCTGTCGCCGCCCATCGACCGGGAATTCAATATCCGCGTCGCGACGGCGCCCACCCGGCTGGGCGAGCGGATCACCATGCGTCTGCTGGGGCAGGAGACCGGCGGGCTGACCCTGACCGATCTGGGCATGCTGGACGACGATCTGCGGCGTTTCAGAAAGGCGATCCACAAGCCTTACGGCATGATTCTGCTGACCGGCCCGACCGGCAGCGGCAAATCGACGACCCTGTTCGCGGCGCTGCAGGAAATCAATCACCCGGATATCAATATCATGACCGTGGAAAACCCGATCGAATATGTCATGGACGGCGTCTCGCAAATCCAGACGGGGCCGAAGATCAGCTTCGCCGACGCGCTGCGTTCGTTTCTGCGCCACGACCCCGACGTGCTGATGGTCGGCGAGATCCGCGATCATGAAACGGCCGATGTGGCGGTCAAGGCGGCGATGACCGGGCACATGGTGTTTTCCACGCTGCATACCAACAACGCCGTGAGTGCCGTCACGCGCCTGATCGACATCGGCTGCGAGCCGTTCCTGATCGGTTCGACGATGACGGCCGTGATTGCGCAGCGTCTGGTGCGCCGTTTGTGCGGGCATTGCCGCCGATCCCGGTTCGCCAGTCAGGATGAACTGCTGGAACTGGGCGCGGCGGATGAAAGCGTCGAGATTTACGAGCCGGTCGGCTGCGCGGCGTGTCAGGGCACGGGATTCCGGGGGCGTTTAGGTTTGTTCGAAACCCTGTGGTTTGATGAGAAGCTGGCCCGTCTGGTGGCGCGCGGCGCCGATGAGGAAGCGCTGGAAGCCAGCGCCGGCGACCGCTTGCGGTTCATGTGGGAGGACGGCTGCCGCAAAGTGCGCTTAGGGTTGACGACACTGGATGAAGTGCGCGATGTGGCGGTTAACAAGACGCGCGAAATGCCGGAGCTGAGCTGATATGCCGCGGTTTTCCTACACGGCCCTGGATGCGGGCGGCAGCGAGATTGCCGGCAAGCTGCAGGCCGACGATATGAGCGCGGCGGCGCTGATTCTGCGCCAGCGCGGCCTGCGCGTGATGGAACTGAAGCAGGGCGGCGGACCGTCGGGTTTCCTGGGGCAGGACAATTTTTCCGACTGGCTGGCTTCGCAGCGCTCGGTCAGCAATTCGGCGCTGATTTTCTTCTTCCGGCAGATGTCGTTCATGCTGCGGACCGGGCTGCCGGTCGCTCATGCGCTGGAGCTTGCCAAGGCGCAGCTTTCGGGCAGCCGACTCAACCTGACCCTCCGCCTGATGCTGAAGGATATCGAAGCGGGGCAGTCGCTGTCGTCGGCCATGCGCAAACACAAGGCGGTGTTTCCGGACATGGCGGTGAATCTGGTGGTCGCCGGGGAAAGCAGCGGCGACTTGCATGCCATCATGGAGCGGCTGGCCGTCCATTTCGATAAAAAGGCGGCGCTGCGCGCGCAGATGATCAACGCCATGATTTACCCGGCCGTGGTGGTGCTGGCGGCGATTGGCGTGGGCACGTTTATGGTGGTCAAGATCATCCCCAAGTTCGCTCAGTTTCTGCTGGGGCAGGGTAAGGCGCTGCCGCCGTCGACCCAGATGCTGATCGACATTTCGGCCGTCGTGCGGGCCAACGGCCTGTTCATCGTCGGCGGCCTGATCGCTTTTATCACCCTGGTGCTGCTGCTTTATCAGACCCGCATGGGCCGTTTATGGATCGACCATCTGCTGCTGCGGATACCCGTGATAGGCAGCCTGCTGGTGACCAGCTCGATGGCGCAGATGTCCTGGGCCCTGTCGATCCTGCTGCGCAGCGGCGTGACGGTGTTTGACGCGATGAAAATCACGGCCAGCCTGATCGGCAACCGGGTGTATTCGGATAAACTGCAGGCAGCCTCGGTAAAAATTCTGGAAGGCAGGGAGGTTTCCCGCAGCCTCGGTCATCCGAAAATACCGCCGCTGGTGCTGCAGATGATTGCGGTGGGCGAGAGCACCGGCAATCTCGACCATGTGCTGCAGGAACTGGGCGTTTATTACGAAAAATTGCTGGAGGTAGCGATAAAGCGGCTGTCGGCACTGATCGAGCCGGCGATGATTCTGGTGATCGGCAGTATGGTCGGTTTTGTTTATTACGCGTTTTTTCAGGCGTTGTTTTCGCTGGTGTCGGGCGGGCGTTAGGCAAACGTCGGATTACGCTGCGCTCGGTAATTGCTCCTGCATTACCCTACCTCCTGCATCCATGCAGTCGTAACCCGACCTACGTTTTACGCGAGCATGTAGGTCGGGTTAGGCTTTAGCCGTAACCCGACATTTGTGGTTTGGAATCAGGATAAAGTAAGTGCAAAAAGTAAATTTTATTGTTAGCGCGTCATTGGGAGCCTTGTTGCTTTTCTTTGCAAACGGCGCGGCGGGAGCCCAGCCGTCCGCCGCCCATCCGAATCAGCCCGCTTATCCGGCGCAGCAGTGGGTTCGCGATCCGTTCACGCCCAGCGCGCTGATGTACAAAACGGTCGGCGCGCAATCCGGGATGGCGGGCGGTGCGTATGGTTTCGTGCCTTCCGCCGACAGCGTCAAAATTCCTCAAATGAAACTGAAGGGTCTGATGAATCAGGACGAAGACAATTTTATCGCTCTGCTTGAGGTGGCGGGCGTCGGCACTTTTATGGTGCGGGAAGGGGATGAGTTCAATATCGATCCGTCACAGCCCCAGAACGCGATCCGCGTCGACAAAATCACGCGCCTGAGCGTGACGGTCGAAACCGGCATGCTCGGCTCGATCCGGGTTTTGAGGTGATTCCTGAACAGGCGGAGGATTTTCCGGCGCACAGTGCGAATCAATTCGCACTTACACTTTGCTGATTTATTTCATGCTCATTACTTACTTAAACAACTCGGGAAAAGAACTGTCTATTAGTACATGCACCGAATTAACCTGATCAATGATTGCACCGTGAGGTTAAGTTCGATTTGACACTGTTGCTGATTCCCGGAGCGATCACATTGCAATGCATATTTATCCTGTCGGAATGGCTTTCATGACTAGACGAAACGCGCTCTTTATTTCAAATAAGAAAAGCGGCAAAGCAGACAATGAGCTTAATGGCGCCATCGAGGTGCTTAAAGATTCGGGCATCAGCCTGATCGAACAGGAATCCGAGGACCCTGCCCGGATTAACGACCTGATTCGGCAATACTGCGGCAAAGTCGATACCGTTATCCTTGCCGGCGGTGACGGCACCATGGGTTCCGCGTCGGGGGCGCTCTCGGAATGCGGTCTTGCTCTGGGCATTTTACCGATGGGCACCGCCAATGACCTGGCGCGTACCTTGAAGATTCCGGAATCTGCCGAGTCAGCCGCCGCGGTCATCGCCAGCGGCCGTCTGCATGCCATAGATCTGGGCAAGGTGAACGGTCGCTGGTTTGTCAACGCCGCGCATATCGGGCTGGGCGTCAAAGTAAACCGCGCCCTGACCAAAGACCTTAAATCCCGCTGGGGACGGTTCAGCTATGCAAGGAGCCTGATTGAAACCTTTAACTCGATGCGGCCCTATCGCGCCGATATCGTCTGCGACGGAGAGGGCTTCAGCGTGCGCTCGATTCACATCACCGTTGCCAACGGCCGGTTTTACGGAGGCGGTATGGCTTTATCGAAGGAAGCTTCGGTCGATGACCATAAACTGAGGATTTTCAGCCTGGAACCGCAAAGCTTCTGGCGTTTCCTGAGCCACTCAGTAGTCATTCTGGGCGGCCAGTTGAAAGGCCGCGAGGGTGTCTGGCTGCGCAGCGGCGAAAGCATCAGGATAAATACTTCGAGAAAGATGGATATATGGGCGGACGGGGAATATGTTTCCAAAACGCCCGCTTGTTTCGAGCTGAATCCGAACCGTTTACAGGTGTACGTGCCGGATGAATATTTTACCTGGGAGGGGCGCAATGCTGAGAACTGAAAAACAGGTTGCCCTTGATACTGTCATCAACTCAGGCCTCAGATCGATCGATCATTACTGTCGGGTCGGGGAGTCCATTCAGGATGAACAGACCGGAACGTTGCTTGATAAGCTGGCCAGGGAGCGCAAAAAGCTTATCGATAAGCTGGCGCCAAAGATGTATAAGCTCGGCGATATGCCTTCATCGCCTGACCCCGAAAAACTGGCGGTCGAGGAGATTTTTACCCGGATAAAAGCCGCCTTTTCAGAGGATGAAAAGAATGAACTGTTGGCCAGTCTGGACGAGATCGACTCACAGCTTATGCAGGACATTGACGAGGCTTTCCGTCTGGATTTTGACGAAGAGACGATGGCCATATTGCGGGAACTGCAAGCCTCGGCAGCCGGCGCAAGGAAAAAGCGGGAAAGGATCTATTGATAATGGCGGGTTCAATGCGCCGCGGCCTTTGGCTTTAGATCTGCCTTATGCAATAAGGCGCGCGGGTCAGCAATTATCTATAGCGGCGGTTTCGCTGTAGGCATTGAAAAATTGTCTGGCGGTACGGCCGCTTTTAGACGCGTTTTGATGGGCAAAATCCAGCGCCGCCTTGTGCAGAGTCTCGCGGTCGCCCATGAAATCGGTAAAATGGCTGTCGACAATCTCAAGATAGGTCGAGGTCTGCTGCGGGTAAAAGGCCAGCCGCAAGCCGAACCGGTCGGCGAGCGAGATTTTTTCTTCGACGGCGTCGGAATAATGCACTTCGCCATTCACCAATTGCGTCTCCAGATTGTCGCGCATATGTTCAGGCAGCAGATGCCGGCGATTCGAAGTCGCGTAAAACAGCACATTGTCCGGCGGCAGTTCGATGGAGCCTTCCAGCACGCTTTTCAGCGGCTTGTAGAGACTGTCGCCGCTTTCGAAAGACAGGTCGTCGCAGTAGATGATGAAACGGTAACCGTGTTCACGGATGTCATCGACGATTTCCGGCAGGTACAAAAGATCCTCCTTGTCCACCTCGATGACGCGCAAGCCTTTGTCTTTATAGTTATTCAGCAAGGCTTTGACCAAGGACGATTTGCCGGTGCCGCGCGCGCCCCAGAGCAGGGCATTATTGGCAGGCTTCCCCGCCAGAAAGCGTTCGGTATTGGCTACCAATTGCTGTTTTTGCGAATCAACCCCCAATAGCTGATCCAGGCGAATCGGGTCTGTCTGCCGGACCGGGCGCAAATAGGCCTGACGCTGGCGCCAGATGGCCGCATAAGTGCTGTTCCAATCGATCATCGGTTTTTTAAAAGTTGCTGAAGGTGGAGAGGATTGTATGTGATTCAACTCCTCGAACGCAATCCGAAAGCGGAACCGGGCTGGCAGAGAAGTAGGATACGAGATTACGGGACTGCCGACATCAAGAAGCGCATTGGCCGCGATTGATGCGCTTCACTGCGTTCAGCACATATATGGACTCCTCCGTTTTGCAAGCTTTTTCTCTTCGATCGCAACG
>NZ_JADMKV010000038.1 GCF_015476545.1 Methylobacter sp. BlB1
GCCGTTGCTTTTGCTTTGCCACGGCTATCCCAATAAATTTTCATGGATTCTGGAATCTGAAACACAACAATTCTCCTCAAAAAAGTTGATTATTAGTCATGGAATTACCGCCCGTATGTCCGACGCCACTTGGTTTATTGTGGATTACTTTTGGAACGTAACCGACTTTTCCATCTTCAAAATGATGCAAAACAAAGTCATCTTTAGAAGGAGGATTCCAATTGGGGTTAGTCTCGCGCATCATTTTTGCAAGTTGATCACCATCAATTTTTGCATTTCCATCAACTTCCCAAAGATCATATTTACTGCCTTCGACATACTTATCGAAATCTGGCGCACCGTTTCGAAACTCGATTTCTTCTACCATTCGTCCGTCGGGTAGTTTTTTCGGCTCAGCAAATTCGAAAATACCATTGCCATCTACCGGTTGCTCGCCCTCTGGTGTTTTCCATTTTCCATTCTTACCGCTAATGGGCATCTGCAGCTGGCGCTTTTCTCCTGTCACCTCATCTACAAGCTTGCGTGGACAGGTTTCAACCCCCGGCGTTTTGTTCTTGGCATCAAGCATGGCTTGTTGTACTTTATCTAATGCCTGTCTGCGTGCCTTGGCAACTTGTTCGAGACTGAGGCCACTATTCTTGAAAAAGTCTGTACGGGCTTCCGCGATTTTTGCAGGGTTGAGACCGCTCTCCTTGAGAACGCCTTTGCTTACTTTGGCTAAATTATCCTTCGCCTGTAACATAGCCTCCAAAGCCTTGGCTGTTTTCGGCGCACGCTTGACAATCTTGGCAGGCTTAGCCAGCGCATCGCCTGCATAAGGGATCATGCTGCCCAAGGACAGTAATGCGCCTAAGGCATCACCCTGTGCAGCCGAGAGTAGAAAGCCTGCGCCGTCACTAACCGGAGTCGGATCAAATATGCCGGCAATATCCGCGGATACTGTGGCATACTCCATTGGCGTCATATTTGCAGCTTCACTTTTGAGATTATCCCAAACGTTTTTTTTCATTTGCTCGGCAAGCGCATCGTTATAGGTATCCGTCATGTTTCCATCTCCCAAAAGCGTGTGCGCCATTCACGCGGGTTGTTAAATTTCTGTGCCTCTTCCCATGCTTCGGCAAAGTTATCGGTTGCCAGCTCGTTAAAGCGGTCTTCTGCAGTACGAGTTGTCTGATTCAGCACTTTTTCAATTTGGGCTTGCTTGTAAAAACCAGGAGCGATATCCCAGCGGAGCCTGACGAACAGACGCATCGAATAGACGTCATCTATATTAAATGAAGAAGCAATATCGATGCTGTCATTGATCGCCCAAAGCAGATAAGGCTTTGGATAAATTTGAAAAAGGTCAGGGCGGTACTCGGCAAGATGTTCTTTAACGTCCTTGATGAGCAAGTTACGACGATTCAATACGATGCCATGCTTCTGTGAGCGATTAATTATCAACATCTAATTATCCTCAATCCTCACCATAGGGTTCCCACAATCACGACACCAGCAGTTATGGGGAGGTATGCATATTAGAAACGCTGACAATTGGGACATGAACATTCCTTTGTGGTTAATGTAGTTTTAAAGATCGGCGATAGATATCAGATCGTCAGACTATATACCCGGGATAACTTGTAACTGGCCTCGGAAAAATGGCCCAGACTCCTGCCATCGTCTGTTTCGGCTGGCAAGGTTTTGGCAAGGCCTAAGGAAGCCTTGGCATGCTCGACACTGCAAGTCAGCTGGAAAGCATTCAATACGCGCAGATAATAATAGCGGAGCAATAGAGATTTATGGGTTGTCGGGTGATAGGGGACCCTACTCATCTTGCTTGCGATTTTTTGTGTAACTGCCATGTTTTTGATTCCTGGAACAAAAGTGCCCTTGTAGCTGGGTATCAGAGGATAAGCAATCGATGCAACTTTGACTGTTTATATTTTCTTCATACTAGGCAAATAGTATTGGAAGGCTGGCGTAAAAGTCAATGCGGATTGGTTCCGACAGAATGGCACCGGCCAAGCGAATCGAAGCGTTCGTTTTGAGAAAACGGCTCAAACTCAGTCATCGTCAGCAGATGGTACGAACCTACCGATTGCACGATATAAGGTAGCGTGATGACTGTTCAGGATGCGGGCGGCATCGCCGAAGCCACAAGGAAAAAAACCATGAGATGTCCTCAGTGTGAGGCAACAATTCCTCTTACTTGGCGCTTATGATGATACTTGGCGGGTCACCGCCAAATTGGGCCTAAAGCGTTAATCACGTGTCCATGTATAAGCCCCATATCCGCCCAACAAAAAGGTCCAAGGAACGGTCAGCTAGCTACGCTGGCCACCAGCCCCTGACCTTCCGCATTGAACAACAGTTTTCTGTATTGCAGCTGCCATTTGATTGAAATTCTTGATCGATCCTTCTTGGCCGGTTTGAGTCGATCAGGGCTGCTTCAAGCCGCCTCATTCCGGCCATACATCCAATCTTGATAATTCCCCGGGTTTCTAGCTTTTGTTGCATCCTATCGGAATCATCCAAGACTGGCTGGGCTTGTTATCTTTGGCATAATCAGCCACCGGTATTTTTTCACCGGTTTTAAATTCCAGTTCAGATATGCTCACTAAATACTGATCCAGATGATCCCGGGTGGCTTCCTGACTGTTGGGCACAATCCAGGCAATCGCCTGTTCATCCTGACCTGTCCCCCTAATAATGACTTTCCAGAATGCATCGGGTGTCTGGACACTATGCGACTGGAGAAAGGCATCATCGGTCGGATCATTGCCCCAGATTACGCCACCAATCACCAATAGTTCATCAATATCCCGATAACACTCAACGATCTCTTCGGTCTGCAACCAAGCGCCCCTGTTCATATTAGCGGCCTGCGGTAGAATATTGGTCATCGTGTTAGTGGCCTTGATGGCTTCGGCTGAGGCATCCAGATGGTTGGCTGGCACCAGATGACCTCTATCATAGTTCATGCCATAGGCACTGGCGCTGGTTTGCTGGCAGTCAGCCGGAACATTCGGATCGAGAAAGAAACTGTCGTAACGTGCTGCATTGCCTGTATCCCGTTGAGCTACATACTGAAATTTGGTAGCACCTCGTTTTGCACAATCCAGCCAGACCGTAAAGCCCGGATAATCGAGCCTCAAGCTTGGTTGGTGTTCCCAGGCCAGAATGGCACTGCGGAAATCATCTGTGTTGCCAACAGCTGTCTGTACGCTGCCTGTATATGGCCCCCAGATAAAAATATCACCCTTCCTGTCAACGCCTAAAGAGTTGTCACTGATCGGATAGTGGCGATAATAGGGAAATTGAGGACTGATGCTCATCCCATCTACCTTGCCGGTGAAAATAGCAGGGAAATTGGCTTCCGCATAAGAAAACACACGATCATAGGTGACAGACTGGGCGTCTTCCCAGGCCGTGACAGCACTGTCGTAATCAGCCACGTTGCCTACAGCTGTCAGCTCATTATCGGTATAAGGGCCTAGCATGAAAATATCGCCTGCTGGGTCAATGCCTAAATAGTTGCCACTGGTTGGATAGTAGCGATAGAGATATTGCTGGTAATGGCCTTCCTCTGCCGCCTTGCCAGTGAAAATGTCTGGATAGTTGGCTTCCGCATAGGTGAAAACACGGCTATTAGCTAGATGCGAGACCGGAGTAATTGCGCAGGCAAGTACGGGAAAAAATATCCCTAGCAGGATGAAAAAACGGATGATGTATAGATGCATGACTACTTAATTGAAGTTTGTTGTTTATTATTTTTTCTCTTTATAGACCATGAGCGGCAAATTCAACATTACCCTAGAGCAGAATCTAGCTCTTACCAGCCAGCCTAGATTGATAAGTTTTGCCTAACTCGTCATGATCGTTCGTATTTGGTTTTTAAGCGGAATAATATCAAAAGATAGCTTAGCTCAATTTGGGCTGGTTGCTTTGGATTGATAGCAAATAGTAATTTTAATGTTGTGCCAAGTCTGGCGTATGCCATAATTTAGATATTGAAATTGTTGAGTTTCCCGTTTCTCTTTTGTCCACTGTCACTTAACTATCCTGTCCAGGAAAAGATAAGATGCAATTGTACTTTCCTGGTGAAGCCAGCCCTGCATTTTCATCGGTGAATTCTGCACTTATCCTGCAGCTTCAAAAGGCGAAGTGCTTGATTGAAGCCGAGTAATTACGCAGCCTGCAGTGTTTTTGCAATACTGCACTTTCAAAATAACATTTTTTCAGAACTATTTTTTAGGCCCAGACATAATTTTGAGCCTATTTACTGACCAATATTCAATGCCCATTGACACTGCCAAAAAGCTAACCTATAAGGTAAAAAAATAATGATGCTGATGAGGTAAGCTGAGATGACTGACTACCGTAAATACCATTGCCAGGAATGTGAACATATCTATGATGAAGCAAAAGGTGACCCAGATTCTGGCATTGCGCCTGGCACGCGCTGGGAAGACATTCCAGAGGATTGGGCTTGCCCCATTTGTGGCGCTCCAAAAAGTTTTTTCAAGCTGCTGGCGTAGTTCCCTTTATTCATTGCAAGACGCTTAGCAGTTGATGCTATTTATTGTTGGATAGAGCAAAGCAATTTGTTACTTGCATCATACTTACAACGATAATTGGCCTGTCCAGGAAAGATGATACTTACTTGTTCCTGGATGGGCAGCATAAATTAGTATCCAACATACTATTGCTACATTTGTCTTTACTATAAAAGATATCGGGCTATTATCGATAAACCTGTTGCCAATAAGGATTAACGGCATTGAATCTAATTATCCACAAAATCTGTGGATAACCTTGTCATTAAATCCTGACATTGAACTATAATCTATTGAAATTTATGAATTTTAGTTAAATTGACTAAAAAATCACCAGCCATAATTCCAGCTAGTTGACAAATTCCTGGAGCAACACGGTGATTATTGGTTAAATCTGATTCTGACAATCAAAACAATAAGCCTTGCCACCAAATTTCTTTTTATTATTGAAGCAGAATTTCGCTACTTTCTCTGTAATTGACGTTTTGCATTTTGCGCAAAAAAACTTCGACTTGGACCAAGAATTTTGAGGTTGAGATGAACTATTAGCAGCCATAAAAGCATCTTCCACCTTTGGCTCAAGCTCGGTAATTATCTCGTCCACTGCTAGATTCTCAGTTTCGTAATTTACCTCTTTAATTCCAAACTTTGCTTTGAAATTCACCTGAGCGGGTGAATGATAAGATGCTAACACTTCAGCTATTTCTTGTATGGTACTGCCAGATACAACTTTTGCTAATTGCGCCAGATCAGTTGGCTTTATGGCATCGAGTTCTTTATCAATTACTGTTTTTAGTGTATCCGCCTTGATCACAGAAGAGGTATCAAACTTCTTGTTATCAGGACGAGTGATGACCGATTTAGGTGACACGAGGATAAAACTCCTAAACGTTGGCTGAATTCTTATGCCCAAGCGCTTAGGTAAAATATCATTGTCCTTAATCAGTTTTTCCAGAACAGTAATATGCCTTTTGTTTTGCTCAACAGGTGATGGCATTCCAAAATATTTATTTTGGTATAAAGCCTCAAATTCGCCGACCTCAGTAATTCTTACCCCATAAGCATAACTTTTCGACTCCAGCACAAAGAACTCGAACATTCTATTGATGAGCAAATGGTCTATCTGAGCAACTTGACCATTGTGCTCAATCCGTAAATCATGAATAACTGCCCAGTTCTTGGAATGGCTATAGTAGAAGTCAATGAAATAAGCCGCATCGTCTTCGCCATGCGCTCCGGCTTTTATTGACTTTAGCTCTCTTTCAATAAGAAAGCGCTGAGTGCTGGTTATGTTTTCATCCAACAGCGCCTGCAATTCGGCAATATCTTGGTCTTTTGAATCTCTGGTTTTTATAATCATTTATTTCCAGAATTATGAATTTGAATTTTATGCTAAAAATAGCGAAAAATAATATTTTAATAAAACGGACCTGTATATACATCAATAATAAGCTAATTGAAACCGAGTCCTTTAAAAACCGATTCGAACGATATTTTGGAAAGAAGGGTAGCCAGACAATAAATAAATTTTTTGACGTTTATGGTCGCCCATCACTAATGTCTCGACTCGTTAGCCGAGACACTGGATTGTGTTCGAGGCTTAGCTGGTCAAGGGTGAAGCATTCGACTTGGCTAAGATCAATCGGTAGTTATGCTCTTCAGAAAAGCAGCGAATCCTGCCTCAGAAATCGAACGAAATTCCCGCTTGTCATAGTGCTTTTGGGTGGTCAATCATGACTGGATCCGGACATTTGGCAACCGCTTGGCCTGAATAGTCAGAATCATCAGGCCCATCAAGCGCTTCAGTCGGCCGCAGGCCCCGGCCCGGCTTAGCCTTATTCGACTTTGGCGCCCCGGCTGAGCGTATAAGGCGCCAGGCCCCGGCCGGCGAGGGCGACGCGCAAATTGGCCCAGTCCGGAAGCTGCGCCGAGACCCGCTGGTAGAAGGCCGGGTAATCGAAGTCGGGCAGCTCCCGGCCCTCCACGAAATGCCGAAGACCGGCGATGAGGCCGTCCTTGTCATATTCCTTGACGATTTTCACGAAGCCGATCTTTTCGTCGAAAGCATGCTTATACTGGTAACTTGCTTGGCCCTTGTGCGTGGCTGTTTCCATCTCGCCTTCCCATTGCGCGGCCTGTTCGGTTGGTATCGGAGCGGTCACCTGGCACGACCAGTTTTCGCACTGGGGGCCGTCGACCCGGAGCCAGCGAGGCCTCAGCACTTGCCCAAAGGCATAGTGGTCATCATACTCGACAATTTTTGTCCGGTAGGCGGGCGAGAGGGCACGGACGATCGCATGCTCGACCAGGGCGCCCATCTTCACCTGGGCGTCCGCTTCGTCCTTAGCATCAGCGAGCGGCATGGCGATGACCAGATAATTGGCGTTGTCCGCCGAGACCGGCGGCCTGGACGTCCCGCCCAGCAGCAGGGCGGCGGCCGCAATCCCGACCTCGGCGCCGTGCGGCAGAGCGCCCGGGATGGGACGGCTGGCCGCGGCCAGGCTCAGATCTGCGGCCCGCAGCGCCGCCGAGTCCGAAGCCTGGCCCGAGCCGGATGCCGGAGAATCGGCTTTGATCCGCGCGTTCGGGTTAAACGGGTTTTGCGCGTAGGGTTTGAAGGTCGTGCAGCCGGCAATTAAAACCAGCAGACCTGCGGCGGCGAATAGACGGAGATGCGAATTCATGAGGGTTATTTCCTTAAGTGAAGCGTGGGCCGCCTTTTCTGCGGCGGACAGGGTTGACATAAAAAAGCGGGCTGACTATCAGCATCGGTTGGCCAGGGCCGGCCGGAATACCCGGGGCTCATCGGGATCCTTGTTGAATACCGTCACCAGCAGCTTGTGGTCGCCCTGATGGCAAAACACGTAATGCAAGGGATTGTCGGGATGCTTCCAGACTTCCGGCGCCTCGCCGTATTTTTTGAGCTTGTGCCGAAGCACGGGGGCGGGAAGCGGGATCTGGTCGAGGCGCCCTTTCAGCCGACGGTGCAGGTTCTTCCAGGCCGTGTTCCTGTCGAGCGTGCCGCAATGCGCCGCATAGCGCTCCAGGGCGTGCCGCGTCACCGCGATCAGGCCCATGCCGTCGCTGTGCAGCTTTTCGATGCCCCGCCGGCGCTCGCCGTCGATCAGCGGGATCTCGCCCAACCGGTCAGCGTTCGGAAACCAGGACCGGTCCTTGGAGATGGCCACTTCGGCTTCGGCATAGCGGGTCAGCAGGGGGTAGCCGTATTCGTACAGGTCGAATTTACGCGTGGCCTGGCGGGTCATTTTTTTGATAGCGCCTTTCGAAACCACCAGCTTCAAGTTGATGCCGGTGCGGTTGGCATTGAAGATACAGGCCTCGCCCAGCAAGTAGCGGATCGCGATGGCCTCGGCCGCCGCGAGCGGGTCCTGGCAGCTCAGCGCCAAAGTGACGTCGACGGCGCTCTGGCGGCTGGCGCCGCTGCGCCAGTAGACGCGCACGCGCGCGTGGTTGTCGAAGTGGGTTGGGGCTTGGGCGTATACCGTTAACAGGTCCATTTTTATTCTCCTCTGAAATAAGGGCTGTACCGCTATTATCTATAGGTCGAAAAAGATGCAACCCCGGCCGGGCGCCAAAAAACCGGCCTGTGTCCGGAGTTGGACATGATGAGCGGTCTCCCGGGCAAACGGCGCCGGCAATGGCCCAGGGGGAGGCCCGGCTGCCTTGCTGGCCGGCATGACCGTACAGCATGGAGGTTTGGCCGAACGGGCGCAGCCCGGATTGAAAGCGAGAGATTCAGGGGCATTTTCGGGTCGGTTGCTTGAGGGGGCGGCCGCGATACTACGAAGCCGGGCTGGAGTGAGGCTGATGCCCTGAGCGCGCTCCCGTCTTCGGCCCGTGCGGGCTCTCGCTGAGATGCCGGCCGAAGCAAAGGCTTGTCCAGAACGCTTGTTTTCGCCGCCTTTTTGGCCGACAATGCCGGGCAATCCCATGAATTGCATCAGCCGGAGAGACTGCCATGACCTATCAGGATGAAGCGGAAAATCGCCTGACCGAGGAGGCCTACCTGAAAACGGAGCCCGCCTCGGACATCAGACGCGAGTATATTGACGGCCGGGCTTATCCCATGGCCGATTCAACGCGAAACCACGCCCGCATTACCGGCAATGTCGCGCGTCACTTCGGCATCCACCTGGAAGGCACGCCCTGCGAGGCCTTTGCGGTGGGTCTGCGGGTGCGCGTCGGCCCGGACTATTTTTACCCGGACGTGCTGGTCGACTGCGACTCCCTGTCGGGCGAGGATGCGTTCTCGACCAACCCCGTGCTCATTGTCGAGGTGCTGTCCAGGGCCAGCCGGCGCCTGGATACCACGACCAAACTGGTGCGGTATCGGAACCTGCCGTCCCTGCAGGAATATGTCCTGATCGAGACTGATTTTATCTCTGTGCACGTGCTCCGCCGATCCAATGATTGGCGGTCTGCGTATTACTATCTGGACGACGAGGCCCTGTTCGAGTCCATTGGCCTCATGCTGCCGGTCGAGAAAATCTATGAGCGGGTCGATAACGAGGAACTGCGTGAATTCCGATGCCGCCGGCGGCCTTCAGCCGGCCAGTAAGCCCGAAAGCCGCGCTGCGGCGGCCTTCGGGCTTAACCGGCAGGCAAGCGCCAGCGTCGAACCCGGACCCGCCCCCGACCCATCCTGACCCTTCAGAGCGCAGGCGGACGGGGGGCGGACCGGTAATGGCGGCCGCCGACAATAGCCGCTACCCCGCCGGCTTCGTTTCGCGCTCCGGAAAATCCGGCACGGCATCGTCGTCTTCCGGCGTCCAGGACCAGAGAGGGATCCGCTGCTGGTGATAGATTTTCAACTTGCGTTCCTTGCGGGCCTGATAGGCCGGATCCCGAGTCATGCCAAAAACTTCCAGCGCCCAATCCTTATCGCCGTCGGTCAGGACGAAATCGGGCCTGAATCCACTGCCGTCCACGCGTAGCGGTTTGCGAAACGCCCGGCCTTCCGCGACCAGTTTGTCGGCGATCTGCAGTTCATAGGCCGATTCGACCGGAATGAATTGCAGGTTGGTGCGCAGCAGCGCCAGGTCCGCGATCGTGCAGTACTTGCCGGTGCGAAATACGGTGCAGATGGCCAGGATGTGACGGTCGCGTTTGTCGATCTCGGAGATCAGCTGGCCGAAGCTTCGTTCGGCCGCGGCGGCCGTCTCCGGGGTCATCCACAGGAGCTCATCGAGCAGGTCAAGCCCCACGCCGATCCCGCCCGTTTCCCGCCTCGACGGTATCCAGCGGGTGACGTGGCCGATGATGATCGCGGCCCGTTCAGGCTTTGTCGTCTTCACGAACAGCGTTGCGCGATTCCCTCGCAGGCTCCCGGGTTTGTCCTGTAGCCAGTGAGGAATTACCAGCATGTCGGCTAAGCGGCGCCTTTCGCCCTCGATAACCATGTCCTGGGCCATGTCCAGGATACAGTTATGCAGGGTGGTGAGACTACGCTTCCGCTGCCGATTGGGATACCAAATATTAAGCCGGGTCTGGTGCAGGCTCTCGTTCAGCAGGCCGAGCAGCGTGATGGTCGGGCGAGTGGCGCCTGCCGGAGCATGGCCGCCGCCCCCGGCTCCCTTCAGGTCCATGGCGACACGGAGATAGCTGGCCAGATTGATATTTACAATGCCGTTGCGCTCGATGATGGCCGGCTGCGCTCCGCCGTTAGCTGTCGCGCGGCTTTCGCTGGTTCCATAGAATGGGCACAAAATTGAGTGGTTTTCGCCCGTTTTCGGCAGCCTGGCCAGGAGAAACCGGCGGCATTTTCTGATCGACAGTTCGCGATTCCTGCCGTCAGGCATGGACAGGCAACCGCAGACGGGGCGGATGGGATTTTGATAGTGTTTCCGCAACAGATTCTGCGCGCTGTCATTTTCCGGATCGGACAGCCACCCAAGGTCGTAGTGTCGATTGTTGATGATGATTCTGCTCATGATTGGCTCCTGCAGGGTAGGGTGGCATAAAACGCGAAAATGGCAGCAATGTCGCTGTAGCGGGCCAAGTCTCTGCCGGCCTCGATGGCGGCGATGGCGTCAGGCGCTACGCCGGTGACGCAGGCCACGGCCTCGACGGTCAGCGCCTGCGCGTGGCGCTGCCCTTTGAGGACCTGGCTGATGTCGTCGAGCGACGGCAAGGGCTCCATGTCCGGTAAGGAACCGGGCTTCTGGCCTGTAGGGCGATACCCCCGGCCGGCGTCCGCACCGGAAAAGCTGAGCGGCCTGGGCGGCCTGCCGGGCTTGCCGGCCAGGCGCCAGAGCGCACACAGCGCCAGCCAGTAGTCATGGGCCGTTTTGGGGGCCAGGTCCCGGTGACCTTTCCAGAAATTAATGACATGACGTTGACCTAGCTCATGGAGATTGTGCACCCGCTCAGTTTCTTCCACGAATGCCACGAATTTGAGTATGCGTCCCACCTGCAGGCGGCGGTTGGTTTTGGAACCGCCGCGGACGTAAGCGTGCGCCAATGATCTAATCTGGTTAACCAATGTAGACATTAGTCACCTCCAGCCGGTTGTGCCCCAACTCTCTGGACAGGGTCTGCCGGGCCTCGCGGTCGATAGCCTCCGCGGCCGAGACCTCGACCTGCAGAAATTCCGCCATGAATTCCAGCCAGTCCCTGCGCGGCACGCCCGTGGTAACCGGGGCGGGAACGCCGGTCAGGGCCTGATAGCGCTGCTGGGCGTAATGGTGGCGTTCCGCATGGAAATTGAAGCCGTGCTTTTGCGCTAGGGCGTAACATTCGCTGCGGAAATCGACGTAGGACATATCGTCGGGCACCAGCGAGCGTCCGTGTTGAATGCCGGTGGCCGCCTCGAGCGCTTTCAGGGCCTCGCCGCTGACCGGAATCTCCCGCCGCCGGCCCCCTTTGGTGCCGCTGATCACTATGACATAGCTGTCTTTAGCAGCCTGACACAGGGCTTTCCTAGCATCGAGCAGAACCGATTCCCTGAAGCGAAGACCCAGCGTCCGCTGCAGAGTCAGCAGAACGCCGATACGCTCATCGACCCGAGCCACGAGCGTGTCGTGTTGGAAGGCCGGCATAGCCCGGCTGTGTTCGGGCAGGTAGTTGCGCCGTGGAATCCCGCAATCCCGGGTGGGGCTGACAGACTGCCACTCGCCCAGAGTGGCCAACTTCATGACGGTATTCACAGCGGAAACATACATGTAGTGGCTCGCGTTTGAAAATGGCCGGGCTCGCAATTATCCCCAGTTTCGGCTCGAATTAGCTGCGACTGAAAATCCGGCCCGGCTCACATTATCTGCAACCGAGCTCGCATTTACCCGCATGGGCTTGCAATCGATTCTCTCGGGCTCAAATTATCTGCAACTATCGCAGGCGTCAAATGGGCAGCCCGGCCCGCAGCATTTTCTCGCGTAACTCTGTTGCCCGCACCGAATCCAGCGTATTGTTGAACAGTGCTTTGATGTCGGCGGACTTCGCATCCAATTGCTCCGTCAGGTCTTTGATGCGGTAGCCGTGCCGGGTCAGCGTAGGCTCCAGATCATCAATCTGGCGTGATAACACTGAATCAACGACTTCAACCGGAACGGGTCGTTCGCCCGCCTGATAGCCGGCTTCGAGCGCCAAGGTCAGGTGCAGTTGGATTTGCAGCGGTGTGCGCAGCTTGGCGGCTAACAGCTCCAGGGCATCGTCAGTCAAGATAGGGTCGGTTTCGGATTGGTCTTCCGAGCAGGTCTTGAGCAGCCACTGAAGATACTCACGCTGATGGCCGGCGATGCCATCCAGGGAAAACACATCGGTGCGGTAGCCGATTTCCTCCATCGTGGGTTTGCGCAGATCGTTGCGCAATTTGGGATGCCCTGCGAGCACGACCGACAGCCGACCATCACCATCCTCGACCAGTTCCATCAGACGCTTCAGGCCCGTCAGGGTATGACCATTGAGATCGTGGGCTTCATCTACGAACAGCGCCACTGGCCGCTTGTTCTTGCGTACCAGCTCTCGCAAGTCGCGCTCGCGCTTTTCGCCCTGGCTGGGGATGCGCACGTTTTTTTCGGTAGACAGGTCGTAAAACAGGGCCGCGATGAAAGTAGCCAGCTTGATGCGGTGTTTATCGATGGCTAATGACTTGGAAACGGTTATTTTCTTCTCTTCTGCCAGCACGCGCTGAAGCCGGCGCAGCATCACCGTTTTGCCGCTGCCGACCACACCGCAGAGCGCAATGAGCCGCCCTTCGTGGATCGCCCCACGGATGTCCTTCATCAGTGCCTGGTGGTGGGCGGTTTCATAATAGCCCGCCTGGTTAAAGGGCCTGGCCAGTCCGTAATACTGCATCACTTCAACCCGCATGCTGTGCTCCTGTTTTATCTCGGAAATAATCCCTGACTTTCGCCAGCACAATCCGGCGTGTCAGCGTTTCGGCCAGAACCTGGTCAATGAAGGCTTTATCCTCGGGCGCCAGTTTGGCCAGCGGTGTCGCCAGCTCGCCGGCGATGGCCAGCTTGGCGACAATGACCGTTGGATAATGGTACTCGTGCGCCTCGGTATCGAACGGCTGCCGGGGCATAGCCGCTGAGAGCTCTGGCGCCGCCAGGCGCACATCGTTGCCGGACAACGCGGCAATCGGCAAGCCGAGCTGCCCCGCCAGCGAGCGGATGCGGGCAGCGCGTTGATCGGCCTGACTGCGTTTGAAGGCCCGGTAGCGATGCAGCGGAATCGGTCCTGAGACGGGTCGGTACGGTCCGAAGCGTTCGCCGTCAAATTCGACAAACAGCTCGTCGTCGAACAGGCCCCAGAGCAGGATGACCGATTCGCCGGCCATGGCGGGCTCTACCTCATACTGGGCGCCATCAATATTGAGACGGGCATCGCTGCCGACCTTACGCCGTTCCGGCTCGCGGGCGAAGCGGCAGAATTGCTCCCAGGTGCACATTTCGCGCAGCCCTTCGGCGGGCAGATGGGTCAGCCAGTCATCAATCCGTGAGTGCGGTTCGGAACGATGCCGCTGGGCGTTGTAGTTCAGCAGGTAGCGCAGCAGCCATTCGTTGGCCTGTTGCTCGGTTTCCGGCTTGTGAAAGTGATAGAGGGTTTCATGGGCTTCCTTGACCGTCCGGAACGGACGCTCGACCTTGCCTTTGGAGCGGGCCGTGGTGCGCGTGCCGTCCTTGCCGGCCGGCAGATGCGTCTGCCAGTCGATGCCAAGCGCCTGCATCACGTTCTGGAACACCCGGCTTTTCGCCACCGGCCCATTATCCAGATAGAGCATTTGGGGCCGACCCTGGAAGGGATAGGCGGCGTCGGCCTTGGGCGCCATGGCGTTGAACAGAAAGCGCAGCGCCGACTCCGCGTCTTCGCCGTAGATGCAGCGGTATTCCTGATAAGCGGCGCCGCTGCGGTCGTCGACTACGCTGAACAGCGCCAAGGTGGGCTGGCCTTTAGCTGGGTCAATCCAGTCGGGTTTGTCGATGTGCTTAAGGTCCGACGGCGAGATGTCGAACTGCCAGCAGTCGTTGCTGTGTTCAGCCTGGAAGCGGACGGCTGCCGGCTCGCGGGTCAGGCGAGGCTGATCAAGACGCCAGAGCGTCAGATAGCGGTTCACGGTGGGCCGCGTCAGCAGGCCTTTGGGCGCCTGCACCAGGCCTTCGGCCGTTTCCACGCCATAGTCCTCGAGAAGCTCAATGGCCCGCCGGGTGGACAGGTGCCGCCCGTTCTTGTTGGTGGTCCTGAGCTTGAGTGCGGCAATCAGTTCACAATAGCGTTCCAGCTCGGAGTGCGATAGCTTGCGCGGCTTGCCATAATCGGCCCGGTGCGCGGAGCGCGGTTTATTGACGTGGTTCAGTGCCCGGTAGACGGTGCTGGACGAGACGCCGTAGAGATTGGCGACCGCCGCCACCTGGGCGGCCCGCTCCGGACTTTTCGGCGGCAATTGATCCAGCCGTTGCCGCAGCCGTAACAGCGAATCGGCCGGGATCAAGTCAGGTCTCGGCGTGAGGCTTGGCGAGCGCCCGGTAAACCGAGGCCCGGCTGATGCCGAGCTGCCGGGCGATTTCGGTGGCCCCGAGCTTTTGTTGATCGCGTAGCGCCTTGATTGCCCCACTATCAACGGAAGGTTTCCTGCCCTGGTAAACGCCCCGGACCTTGGCCGCCGCAATCCCTTCCAACTGCCGTTCGCGGCGCAGATTCGTCTCGAACTCGGCGAATACCCCCAGCATATCCAGGAAGGCCTTGCCGGCCGCGCTCTGCGTATCAATCGGCTGTTCAGTGGCCCGTAACGTGACGCCGCGCTCCTTGAGCGCGTACACGATATCCTGCAAGTCTTTGATGCTGCGGGCCAGACGATCCACGCGGGTGACCACCAGCGTGTCGCCCTTGCGCAGAAACTCCAGCAGCAATTCCAGCTCGGTGCGGCCGGTGCGGGCGGTACCCGACGCTTTCTCGGCCCGGATAATTTCGCAGCCCGCCGTACGCAACGCCTGTTCTTGAAGAGAATAATCTTGATCCGCACTGGAGACGCGGGCGTAACCGTAAATAGCCATGAGTCCTGATTTGTCTCGCTAGGGTTTAGACCCTAGCACAATAACAGCTAAAATGTGCCAAAACAACCCTAATGAGACACTTTTTGTGTTTCATGCCACTGTTCCGTTTGAGTATACCCATACAGAACACAGCTATTGTCATTTTCAGAAGGCATGTCATTTTTCAAAGCCGGCGTCAGCGGGATTGTCAAGCTTGATGTCAGCAGAAAGTTGAAAATCTGAGCGAGACATAAAACTTTAAATATACCCTCTTATTGCAATCTGCCGACATTGCCTTCGACAATTTGCAACATACTGACATCGGCTTTGAAATTTGCTGATATCGACTATGACATTTTAGTTTGCGTCCATCATGGCGATCGCAGGTTCTGACTGATTACTGCTGACGTCGACTTTGAAAAGTGACAATTACTGACATCAAATCAATCAGAATACTAAGGGATGGTAAAGCTCCATCCCTTGGCTTGGGAAATACTACAGTTGACGGTGCAGCTTTGCCATTTCCAGGTTTTCTTGGGCCGCTTTTTCATAGGCATTAACCAATCCTCGGCAATGCGATTGAAGATCTAGTGCCCGCTTACCATAGAGATAGCCTTTTGCCTCATAGTGGCTGAGAAGCTTTTTATGCTCATCGGCTTTAAGCTGCATGTCTCTCGCCGCGTCTTCGTAATGCTTTGCCAGCGCTTCATGATCGGCCTTGGATGCTGCGTTTTCCAGAGCTTGGCTCATGTCCATGGGATGAGAGACCATTTCGCTGCATGCAGTGGCTAAGCCTATGGCTAAAAGTAAGGCAATGAGTAACTTTGTTTTCATGGATGTCCTCCTAATTTATTAGCCGTGAAAGAAACAATTGATTCATCACGTTTTTTATAATTCATAGAGGCACGAGACCCGGCTCATCATTACCGCTATGAGCTTTTACTTTAAGCACAAACTGAGCCATTATTGAAGCCGGTCGATTAGCTATTCTTCAGCTTGCAATTGAGACAAGCTGCACAGCAATGGTGCATGAGCGGAATTACATGCATCTAATTAAAGCAAGGGTAAAAATATTAATGTCCCATGGGTCGCCCATTGCGTATCAGCTGGCACACTAGGCCTATCAAGGCAACAGTCCCAGATTCTGTCCATACAGATCAGGCGCTCCTTTCACCTAGAGCGAATTTTTTAAAATGAATATTGAAAGCCTGCAGTTGCCTGAACATCAGGCGATTCATCGCCGAATCCGGCCCCGAGCCCGCCGGTCAGCACCATTAACGGGGTAATCTGCCGGCGGAGGCCCAGCTCCACAAGGTTCGATTCCTCATGCTTTTTTCGTTCCTCCCGACGCACCAGATCGACGATCATGATCGTATCCGTGCCTATCCGGAAACTGTAGCCTAAAACCGCTTGGTAATAATTCTCCCGCTCATCGTCCAGCCGGCCGCTGTTGTGATTCCAGGCGATATTGAAATGCAGGACGTTCCACCAGTCGCCTCTGACCAGCATTTTGGACGCGATGAACTTCAAGGTCGTGTCAGCGCCATTGCTGTTCTTGCCGGAGGGGATGTCCACCCGGGCCGATACGGCAAAGGCCGGCATAGTCAGTGTTTCTATATTGAAGTTATACAGCGCTCCGAGACGGACATTGCCGCTGCCGGTCCGGTCAGCATCCCCCAATAGGAAAGGGGCCTCCACTTCCAGCTGCCAATTGCGGGCAAAGCCGTATTCCAGACGTGGCGCCAGGACAAAGCGATCCTTGTTGTCATCGGTATGCTCATAGCGGAACAGGCCTTGAATTTCCCGATTCAGATAGGCCGTGGCGTAAGCATCGACCACCTGGGTGGGCAGCCCTTCTTCTAGATTGGTATGGTCGGCTGCTTGGGCGGGAGGCAGTATTGATATCGCCAGCAGCCCGCCAACGAGCACCTGAAAAATCTTCTCCAGCCAATTGCTGCGTTTCGGAGTTCGCTGTCTTTTTTTTCGATTCATTGCAGATATCCTCATCCAGTCAATTCATGGCTAGGGCTTCTTTAGCGCCTGGGGAATGGACGGCTCCAACGCCATCGCCATAGGCTCCATGTCCGGCATATCGGCATATTTCTTCTGCCAGCTCCGCAGCATGGTTTCGATCATTTTGGTCGGTGTGGCTCCCGGCTCCATGGCTTCGGGCATCATTTTCATGGCCGGCATGATGGCCTTGAGGGCATCCATTAACGAGCCCTGCTTTTCGCCCGGTTGCATGCCGGGCGTCAGTTTCAGGCGGAACTGCGCCATCATCTGCTGCTTCATGCCAGGCTTGACCCCTTCCGGCATCATGGCGGGCATCATTTCCTCCAGCATCTCCTTCATGATCCTGTTCATGTCACCCTCCGTGCCTTTCATCCAGTCATAGTAAACGCGGATGTCCAGGTCTGGGTGGGGCAGACTGAATTTCCGGACCAGCTTTTCGTCGCCGGGCTGGTAGCTCATGGCTTTGATGACCCGGTACAGCTCTTTTTGCTTTTGCTCCAGATTCCAGCCTTCGTAGGCCAGAATGTCATAAGCGATGCCATGGAGCATGTGCAGGTTGTCAAAAATATTGGCCGATTCGGGGCTCAGGCGGGAGTAGCGGGGCATGACCTCGCGAGACAGCAGCATTCTCTGGGGACGGTCTTTGAGTATCTCCCTTTCCATCGTGGCATTGGTCTGCTCGACCATTGTTTCCTGCTCCCGGTCATTGCCGCCGGTCATCATGGCTTCATAGATAGCCGGATGCCACCAGTGCGCCACGTAGAAAAAGTTGTTCGACTGGGGGTAGTAATTGCGGAAATAGGTAAAGTAAGGCTTCATCATGACCCCGGCCCTGCGCATGGTGACATCCAAGGGCGCAGGACTCCTGGGAATATCCAGCTGGGTCAGATAATAGTGCACGGACCGGTCGGTCCATTGTTTCTTGTCCTGCCAGGGGATGCTCTGGTCGGACAGGATGTCGTAGGTCTGCTCGTGATGCATATGCGTCCAGTCGATGGCCCGGTAAAGCTGCCAGGCGACCCGGGCGATATAAGGGCCGTAATAGGCCATGGTCGGCTCGGTCCTGGGCGGATTGAAGAGCATGTGCACGAATTCGGCGTCGGATTCCCGGTCTGTCTCTTCATGGTGGCTTAAAGGGGTCAATTGTAGGATATCGTGCTGTTTGGCATGGGCAAAATGGATCGCGGCGGAGTAGCGGAAAGACCGGTTATGGCGATCAAAAAATTCTATGTTGTAAGGCCCCCGCAGAAAGGAGACCTCATTGCGCTGTTCCCAAGCCATCGCTGACGGCCCGGCTAGAAAAAGCAGGCTCAGGCCAAGGACTGTCACGAGGGGCCGCTTGTCCGACCGAGGGTAGGGTGCCATAAATCCTCCTGATAAAAAGCCGCTAAAGCCTCAAACACTGAAGCAATACAGATGCAGACGAAGCGTGGTAAATAAGATGTACAGATTATTTTGAGTAAAAAACAGCTGTATTTATAGGATGAATCTCAGCTTGAATAGAAGTTTTTTAAGCAAAAATTGAGAAACGCAGGGAATAAGCCTCTGATTATTCCCTGCCTTACGCCGCAGTCATTTATCCAACGACACCTCACGCATAGCACAGCTCCTTATTAGGCGACTCATAAACGAGCCCATTTAAGCCGCAGCGCATTGGCGATCACCGATACCGAGCTAAAGCTCATCGCTGCCGCCGCAATAATGGGCGACAGCAGCAGGCCCAATGCCGGATACAACACGCCGGCGGCGATGGGCACTCCCAAGCTGTTGTAGATGAAAGCAAAGAAGAGGTTCTGGCGGATATTGCGCATAGTAGCCCGACTGAGCCGGATCACCCGCACAATGCCGCGCAGATCGCCTTTCACCAGCGTTATGCCTGCGCTTTCCATGGCCACGTCGGTGCCCGTGCCCATGGCGATGCCCACATGCGCCTGCGCCAAAGCCGGTGCATCGTTAATGCCATCACCCGCCATAGCAACCTTGCGCCCTTCAGCTTGCAGTCGCTTGACCATCGCCGCCTTCTGGTCGGGCAGCACGTCCGCTTCGACCCGATCGATGCCGAGCCGACGCGCTACCGCCTGCGCAGTAATCCGGTTATCCCCGGTCAGCATGACGATATGCACGCCTTCCTTGTGCAAAGCGGCGATAGCTTCCGACGTGGAAGCCTTGATCGGATCGGCCACCCCCAGCAGGCCCGCTTCCCGGCCGTCTATGGCCACCCACATGATCGTCTGGCCTTCCTGGCGCAGCCTGTCCGCCGTCTCAGCCAAACTGCCCATTGGAATGCCCAAGTCGGCCATCAGCAACGCAGTGCCTAGCGCGACCGAGTGGCCCTCCACTTGGCCGGTTACGCCCCGTCCCGTCAGGGATTGGAATTCCTCCACGGCTACAGGCTGAATGCCGCGCTGCTGCGCACCCTGAACGATCGCTGCGGCCAAGGGGTGTTCGCTGCCGCGTTCCAAGCTTGAAGCGAAACGCAATAATTCTCGTTCATCTGTCTCTTTAGCCGGCACCACGGAGACCAGTTGCGGCTTGCCCTCGGTCAGCGTGCCGGTTTTGTCCACCACCAGGGTATCGATTTTTTCTAGGATCTCCAACGCTTCAGCATGCTTGATCAAGACACCCGCCAGAGCCCCTTGTCCGGTGCCTACCATGATGGACATGGGCGTCGCCAGACCTAAGGCACAGGGGCAGGCGATAATGAGCACGGCCACGGCGTTGATAATGCCGTGAGACAGGCGAGGCTCCGGTCCCCAGACAAACCAGATGATGAACGTGGCAATGGCAATAGCCACGACCGTTGGCACAAAATAGCCTGAAACGGTATCGGCCAGTTTCTGAATAGGTGCACGGCTGCGCTGTGCCTCGCCGACCATATGGACGATTTGCGCCAGCAAGGTATCGGCCCCTACCCGCTCGGCACGCAGCAATAAGGTACCGGTCCCGTTCACGGTGGCGCCGATCAGCCGACTGCCAGCCCCTTTTTCTACAGGGATGGGTTCACCGGTCACCATCGATTCGTCGACCGCGCTCGCACCCTCAAGCACGATGCCATCGACCGGCACTTTCTCGCCGGGGCGCACCCGCAGCACATCGCCCGGCTGCACCTGTTCCAAAGGCACATCGCGCTCACTGCCGTCTTTCCTCACAAGACACGCAGTCTTCGGCGCAAGCCCCAGCAGCATTTTAATCGCCGCTCCCGTGCGGCTACGGGCACGCAGTTCCAGAACCTGTCCTAACAGCACCAACGTGGTGATGACGGCAGCCGCTTCAAAATAAACCGGCACCCAGCCGCCCATGGTATGCAAGCTGGCCGGAAACAGATTGGGCCAGACCGTGGCCACCAGACTGTAGAGCCAGGCAACGCCGATGCCCAAGGCGATCAATGTAAACATGTTGAGGCTGCGATTGACCAAGGAAGCCCAGCCGCGCACGAAAAACGGCCAACCGCCCCAGAGCACCACCGGCGTAGCCAGCGCCAATTGCAGCCATTGCAGCTTGCGCGCATCCAGAAAGCCAGGCAGGGCGGCCGGATATAGGTCATGCCCCATGGCCAGCATGAACAATGGGATGGTTAATGCGGCACTGATCCAGAAGCGTCGCGACATATCTCTGAGTTCGTGATCTTCGGTTTCCACTTCAGCGGTTCGCGGTTCCAGGGCCATGCCGCAAAGCGGGCAGTTCCCCGGTTCATTGCGCACAATCTCAGGGTGCATCGGACAGACATATTGGGTTCGCGCTTCAGGGCTTGGCTGGGCTATTGGCTCTAAAGCCATGCCGCATTGGGGACAACTGCCCGGCTGCGACTGACGGATCTCCGGATGCATCGGGCAGGTATATACCGGCGCTGGGGTACTCGGTTGAGTTTTTGTAGCCATTTGCAAGTGCTCCAATAGAGTAAACAAAGGGTGGCGTGTCTTTTCCTCGGCGCCAGCAGCGCTGGCCAGGAAATAATAAGCGATGCGGTGTTGCAGCATGGCTTCCATCTGGTGCGCTTCAATGCAACATAGCTCCTGATACAGTGAGGGGGCAATCGTTGCAAAGACTTTCACCAGTTGCGGATCGAAGTGGCTGCCGCTGTCTCGCTCGAGCATGGTGATGGCATCGAACACCGGCCATGGCTCCTTGTAGGGGCGTTTCGTTGTCAGGGCATCGAAGACATCGGCGATGGCAAATATCCGCGCATTCAAAGGGATGGCCTCGCCTTGTAGCCCCAGCGGATAACCGCTGCCGTCGTATCGCTCATGGTGAGATTCAACCACATCCCGCGCACCGCTCAACCAACTCGATTGGCTTAAAATATCCGCGCCCAGCGGCACATGGGTTTTCATGACCTCGAATTCTTCCGGTGTCAGCTTGCCCGGTTTGAGCAGGATGGGATCACGGATGCCGATCTTGCCGACATCGTGCAAAAAGCTGCCTGCGATCAGGTCGTGAATTTTCGCTCGGGAGAGTCCGATCGTCTCACCCAGCCGCAGCGCATAAAACGTTACCCGGTAGTTATGACTGTTGGTATCGGAGTCGCGCTCGGCGATCGCACAACCGAGCACGTTCATCAGCTCCAGGTTGCCTTTCAGCAGATCGCCGGACAACTTGATCATCCCCCGGCTGAGCGTCAGCAGGATCGGATACATCAGGAGCGTCGTAAACGTAATGCCGAGCGTGACAAACACCAGCCTGCGAGTCAGGTCTTCCTTGATCGAATTCAACGTCTCGCGATCAACCTGATAGATGCCTTCGAAATAACCGGTCAGCGCATCCTGGGCATCATGCAGCGGAATCAGGATGACCAGCAGCAGTTCGCCTCGGACATAATGAAACTCGTGAAAAGACTCACTCGCCGCCTTTGGAAACCCATGGCGATAGCGATCGATGTCTTGTTCGGCAAGCTCCTGTCCCGATCGAACGATTTCCAGCCTGAGTTGCTGATTGCGGTCATACAGCTCAACGACCAGGAAATGCTGGTTGACCAGTTGCTGCGCCAAGTCCGTCAGATGTCGGTAGGCCGTGGCGTCGAGCCGTTCCAGGTTGTGGGCGGATGTCCCGCTGAATGTCGCGGATTCTCTGAGTGCGAGGTCGTGGACGGACTGCTGGATGCGATCAAGCTCCAGCCATAAGAAGATGCCGCCGAGTGCCACGCTGAGGAATAGCCATCCCAGAAACAGCCGGATCAGGATTTTCCGATGGATGAACCGGCTCGTGGCCAGCACGGCTCCCGAATCCGCCCTGACGTCATCGCCCTTCCTCGTCGTTGCCTCCGAACCGTTCATACCGCCGACTTATCTGCCACAAATTTGATGTCCCTATGCCAGCGCCAAATCACGTAAATCGCCGGAATCACCAGCAGCGTCAGCAGCATGGCCGAACCGATCCCGCCGATCATCGGTGCCGCCAGGCGTTTCATCACGTCGGCGCCGGTGCCGGTGGCCCACATGACCGGGATGAGTCCCAGGATGTTGGCCAGCCCCGCCATGGCCATGGGGCGGATACGCTCGACCGCGCCTTGCTGCACGGTTTCCAACAGGTCTTGCAGGGTTCGAAGCTGCCCCGATTCTTTGCGCCGCTTGCAGGCTTCGTCCAAATAGGCGAGCATCACGGCACTGGTTTCGGCGGCCACTCCTGCCAGTGCAATCAAGCCCACCCACACTGCAATGCTCATGTTGTAGCCAAGTAAAGCCATGTACCAAAGTCCGCCCACCAGCGAAAGCGGCACACCGAGCATGACCATTAGCGTCTCGGCCACTGAACGGAAGGTCAAATAGAACAATACAAAAATGATGACCAGCGTCAGCGGCACAAAAATCTTGAGCCGCGCCTTGACCCGTTCCATGAACTCATATTGGCCGGACCAGGCGATAGTATAGCCGGCCGGCAGCTCGATCTTGTCTTTCATGGCCTGCTTCAAGTCCTTCACGTAGCTGCCCACGTCGCGTCCGGCCATGTCCACATAGACATAGCCTGACAACATGCCGTCCTCGTCGCGGATCATCGAGGGACCGCTGACCATACGCAGTTCGGCGAGTTGGGCGATGGGCACTTGAGCACCACTGGGCGTGCTGACCGTCAGGCGACCCAGTTTATTGATGTTATCGCGCAGTTCGCGCAAATAACGCATATTGACGGGATAGCGCTCGCGTCCTTCGACAGTCGTAGTAATGCTTTCGCCACCGATGCCGGATTCAATAATTCGGCTCACATCCATGACCGTGAAGCCGTAACGGGCGATTTCGTCGCGGTTGATGATGAAATCCAGGTAGTAGCCGCCGGAAACCCTCTCGGCATAAACGCTACGGGTACCTGGGACGTCCTTGGCAAACATTTCGATGGCCTTGCCGATGTCCTCGATCTTTTTCAAATCCGGCCCGAAAATCTTGATGCCTACCGGTGTGCGCACGCCTGTGGTGAGCATATCCAAACGCGCCTTGATGGGCATGGTCCAGGCATTGGTCACGCCAGGAAATTGTAAAGCCCGGTCCATCTCTGCGATCAAATCTTCGTAACTCAAGCCTTCACGCCATTGCTCCTTGGGTTTAAGCTCCACCACGACTTCCATCATGCTGAACGGCGCCGGATCGGTGGATGTGTCAGCGCGCCCGGCTTTACCGAACACGTGATCAACTTCGGGAAAGGACTTCAACTTTTGATCCATTTGCTGTAACAGTTTGCTCGCCTCTGTTACCGAAATGCCTGGCAGGGTGGTAGGCATGTAGAGGATAGTGCCTTCATACAGCGGCGGCATGAATTCCGTACCCATGCGCTGGAATGGCACAACCATGCTGGCCATCAGCAAGAGGGCGAGTACCACCATGCTGACCCGAAAACGCAGCGCCAGGGTCAGCAGCGGCGCATACATCCGCTGCAAAAACCGAGTGACCGGGTGGCGCTGTTCAGGGATGATGCGCCCACGGATGAGGAGCGGCAGCAGGGCCGGAATCAGCGTCACGGCCAGTATTGCGCTCATCGCGATAGATAGGTTCTTGGTCAACGCCAGCGGCGTGAACATGCGCCCTTCCTGGGCCTCCAGCGTGAACACCGGCATAAATGCGATGGCGATAACCAGAAGAGAGGAAAAAATCGCGGGTCCTACTTCCTTGGCGGAACCGATGAGCACTTGATTGCGATCGCCATTCCCTCCATTGTCCTTCCATTCTTCCAGTCTTTTGTGGGCGTTGTCCACCATGATGATGGAGGCATCCACCATGTCACCTACAGCAACGATGATGCCGCCGATGGACATGATGTTCAAGCCGACGCTAAGAAAATACATCGGAATAAAGGCGATCAGGATGGCAAGCGGCAGAGTGATGATGGGAATCAAAGCGGACCGGATGTGGAGCAAGAAGCCGACGATGAGCACGCTAACGACGATCAGTTCCTCGATCAGGTTTTCATTGGCGGTAGCGACGGACTCCCGGATCAAGTCGCTACGGTCGTAGACAGTGACAATCTTGATGCCCTTGGGCAAAGACGATTCGATCTCCTTGAACTTGGCTTTAACGCGACCGATCACTTCCAGCGCGTCTTCGCCGTAGCGCATGATCACCACGCCGCCCACCGCCTCGCCCCGGCCATTCAGCTCCGCCACACCTCGTCGCATGTCCGGCCCCAAACTCACCGAGGCCACGTCGCGCAGCAGGATCGGCGTGCCCTGGATGTTGACTCCCACAGCGACTTTTTCAATATCGGCAGTGGACTTGATGTAGCCGCGTCCCCGGATCATGTACTCGACACCGGAAAACTCGACCACCCGCCCCCCCACATCGAGATTGCTCATCCGTACTTTGTCGATGATCTCGTTCAGGTTAAGCTTATAAGCCAGCACCTTGGTGGGATCGAGATTGATTTGATACTGGCGAACGAAGCCGCCGACACTGGCCACTTCGGCTACGCCATCCACGGCGCGCAGCCAGTAGCGCAGATACCAGTCCTGGAAGGAGCGCAACGAGGCTAAATCCTGCTGCCCGGATTCATCCACCAGGGCGTATTGGAACACCCAGCCCACCGCTGTGGCGTCCGGCCCCAATTGCGGCGCCACCCCTTCCGGCAGTTTGCCGGCCAACTGGTTGAGATATTCCAGCACGCGCGAGCGCGCCCAATAGATATCGGTACCGTCCTTGAACAGGACATAGACGTAGGAGTAACCGAAATCCGAAAATCCCCGCACGACTGTCACATTGGGTGCGGACAGCAAGGCCGTGATGATGGGATAGGTGATCTGATCTTCCACCAGGTCCGGAGAGCGCCCCATCCACGGGGTATAGACGATCACCTGGGTGTCGGACAAATCCGGCAGCGCATCGATGGGGGTGTTTTTCATGGCCCACAAACCGCCAGTGGCCAAGCCAAAAACCAGCAGAAAGACGATGAAGCGATTTTTGGCGCAAAATTCAATTAGATTTTCGACCATGGCCCTACCTCAGTGTTTCATGCCCGGCATGCCGCCGACCGCCGATTTCAATTGGCTTTCGGAGTCGATCAGGAAATTCGCTGAGGTTACGACGTGCTCGCCTTCCTGAACACCTTCCAGGACTTCCACCCAGTCCCCGGCACGCACGCCTAGTTTGGCATTACGCCATTCGAGCCGGCCACCCCCGAGATGAATGAAAATGATCTGCCGTTCTCCGGATTCCAGGATCGCATCCTTAGGTACAGCCAGCCGCACGCCCAGCGGTATCTTGAGTTCCAGGTTGGTATACATGCCGGGTTTGAGTCGTTCCCCCGGATTATCCAGCTCGAAACGCACCTTGGCGGTACGGGTCTGCGGGTCGACGGTAGGATAGATAAAGCTGATGCGGGCTTTCAGTGAGACATCCGGTGCGTAAGACAGACTGACATTGGCGGTCTGGCCGGTCTCGATGAGCGGCAGCTCGTATTCGTAGATGTCGCCGACAATCCAGATATGGGACAGGTTGGCGATCGTGTACAACTCGTCGCCCGGCTTGGTCTGCAAACCGGCCACGGCCGTCTTGGTGATGACCGTGCCGCTGAGGGGCGCATGGATGGGCAAGGTGGTCAGCACCTCGCCGGTGCGCTCCAGATCGTGAATATGGCTTTCGTGAATATCCCACAGCAACAGCCTGCGGCGTGACGCTGCCAACAGGGCTTTTGCACCGGCCGCCACTTCCGGGAACTCGCTCTGCCCCAACGTCCGGCTGCTGCGCAGCGCAATCAGGTATTCTTCCTGAGTGGCCACCAGCTCCGGACTGTAGAGCGTGAACAGGATTTGGCCTTTCCTGACATGCTCTCCCGTATAGTTGACGTACAGCCGGTCGATCCAGCCCTCCAGTTTGACGGTGACACGGGCAAGCTGGCGCTCATCGACTTCCACCCGGCCTACCGTGCGGATTGTCCGCTCCAGCAGGCGCTGTTCCGCCGGCTCGAACTTGACGCCAATGGATTGAAGTCGCTCCAGGCTGATGACCATGGAATTCTCGGGCGGCGCCAAAGCTTGGTTTTGAGCAGGGATGGCATGATCTTCTTGCATCGGTTGAGCTTCATCTCCCCTCTCATGACCCTGATGAGCTGGGGCTTCGGCACGCTCGGCAGGCGCTGGTGGTGAGACGATCGCCGGAGGCTGAGGCCGCAAGAAAAAAAACAAGGCCAGCGTCACCAGGGTACCCAGGACTATACCGATGAGCAGGTCGCGAAATCGTAATCTCATGGCGTCTCTCCCGTGATGCCTTCCAGCCGGGCCAGGGCCTTTTCGTGCTCGGCCAATTCACTGTGGTATTCCAGCTCATTTTCCTGCAAGGTCAGCAAGCTGTTCAGGAGCGTCAGAAAGTCCACCTTGCCCACCGCATAGCTGGCCTGGGCCGAAGTCAGGGTCAGTTGCGATTGTGGGATAATGGCATCCTTCAGCAGCTTGACAAGCCGTTCCGAACGCTCGGCCTGAGCCAGGTTATCTTTGATCCGGGCCAGAAGTTCCTGCCGTAGCGCCTGCAAATCCTGGAAGGACGCTTCGCGTCCGGCGACCGCCTCACGCACGCCCTCTCGTTGCTTAGTGGCAAAGTAGAGCGGCACTTTGACGTTCAGCATAACCTGGTAGCCGTCCATCTTCATGGCCGTATCGTGAAGCCCTCGCGCATCCAGTTCAAAATCAGGATAGTATTCCCGCTTGGCGAGAGCGACGGACCGATCGCCACGTTCCAGGGCTTTTTGCTGGCCATGCAATAAAGGCGAAGTTTGGTCCACGAGTTTATTCAGCTCGTCGGGCGAGTGACGAAGCGGCGTAAAGCGCATGCCCTGCGGGGAACCGAGCGGATCGTTGGGCAAGCGGTTCAGCAGACGGTTAATGTCGGCATGCAGCGATTGCCGGCGCTGCTCCAGCGTAGCAAGGCGGGCGAGCAAGCGCGAAATCTCCGTCTGCGCCCGTAACACATCCTGCTGGGCGGTCTGGCCAACGCTATAACGGGCCGTGGCGGTTTGCTCAAAGTCCTCCAGCAGCAACTTGTTCTTGCTGACGACATTGATTGAAGCATGGACAAAATGCAGTTCGTAGAAGAGCTCTTTCAATTGGGCAATGACCGCCAATTGGGTGGACAGGTAATCCTGCTCCAGACGCTCGGCATCGCGAGAGGCGATCTCGCCCCTGAGTCGGAGCTTGCCGGGAAAAGGGACCTCTTGGCTCATGCCGTACATCACTTCCTTCTGTGGCGCCATATCTCGGTAGCTGATGCCCACCTTGGGATCGGGTAGTGTCTGCACCTGGGGAATCACGGCTTTGGCGGATTCCCAGCGCTGGCGGGCCGCCTGGATATCGGGATTGTAGGACAGCACCTCCTGGACCAGCTGGTCCAATGAAGCCGGTTGAATACCCTCCTCGGCACCTCCTAATAGGGGCCACAACAGACTGGCCCACAGCAATGCGGATTTCATGATGTTTCTCCTGGGTGATGGCCACCTGTCTCTTCTCCGGTGGGTTTGTAAGCCCGGTACAGGGCGATAGTGCCGGATATAGTTCGATAATGGCTGACCTCTTCTACCGAGTGAAAGCCAGCCTCCGCCATGAATGCCGGCAACAGCCCTCGGATATTATCGTGGGCCTTCGCGGCCCAACGTACCGCTAGTGAGATTAACCACATCGTCCGATCCTGCGGTTTGCCGAAATCGGCCACGTGCAGATCCCCGCCGGGCTTGAGTATACGGAATGCTTCCGCTAGCGTCCGCCGTTTATCTTCGCGCGTCAAGTGGTGTAGCATCAGGCTCGCGAACACGCGATCGAAAGTCTCGTCATCATAGGGCAAATCCGTCGCGGTGCCCTGTTGCAGGAGGATGGTCTCTCGTGCCTGCTCGGCCTTTTTGCGTGCGATGTCGAGCACTTGAGGATCGACATCGAGCCCATAGACGTCTGCGGCCGGATGGGTGCGTTTGATCAACAGGGCAAGTGTTCCCGTTCCGCAGCCTATGTCCAGCACACGTTGGTTAGGCTGGATGCGGGCCTGCGCAATCAATGCGGTCTTTAAGGCTTGTTCAGGATACAAGCGCCGTATGACCTCATCGTACCACGGTGTCAGCCAATGGAAATGAAGTGCCGGAATATACTTAGATAAAATCTTCATAAGCCTAGGCATTAAGAAGTGGGTCGGCGTACGGCTCGCGACGCCGCACGCCGATCCCAAAACTGGCGCCCGACTTTGACCATCTCCAGGATCGTTAACGGAATAAAACCTACCCCGATCCAAGCGGCACATTGATAAAGCGTGATCGGCTCGATACCAAACAGAGTTTGCAGCGCCGGAATATGGTGAATGGCCAGTTGCAGCAGAAAACTGGCCACTACGATCAAAAACAGCCGCAAATTGGTAAACAGGCCCATCTGCCAGATGGTGCGGTAACGGCTGCGGGCGCCGAAGGAACGGATGAGCTCTGCAATGACCAGCGCAGTGAACGCGGCATCGCGGGCTTGATCCAGGCTGGCTCCTCTATAAAACTCGTAGGCGAAAGTGCCGAAGGAGACGCTGGCAGTTAAAAATCCAGTGAACAGGGTAAACTTGAGAAAATTCCGATCCAGCAGCTCGGCCTGAGGACTGCGCGGCGGCCGGCTAAGCGCATCGGCGTCAATCGGATCGGTAGCCAAGGCCAATGCGGGCAATCCACCCGTCACCAGGTTGATCCAAAGCAGATGTAAAGGCAACAGGGGCGATGGCCAGCCGACCAGTGCGGCAAAAAGCATGATGGCCAGCTCGGCAGCGGCAGCGAACAGCAAATAAGCCAATGTCTTGGCGATATTGTCGTAGATGCCTCGGCCTTCCTCGATCGCCGCAACAATAGAAGCGAAATTGTCATCAGTGATGATAAGGTCGGCGGTCTCTTTGGTGACCTCCGTGCCGGTAATGCCCATGGCGATGCCGATCGATGCCTCCTTGAGCGCCGGCGCATCATTGACGCCATCGCCGGTCATCGATACGACGGCACCGGTCGCTTTCCAAGCCCGCACGATCCGCAGCTTGTGTTCGGCCGTGACGCGGGCATAGACCGCGATTTGCCGCACCTGCTCCTGGAGTTCACCATCGGACATCGCCTCCAGTTCGGCACCTAAAGCCACTTGACCTTCATTATCAAGAATCCCTAATTCATGAGCGATGGCCCTGGCCGTGTCGGGATGATCACCGGTAATCATCACGGTTTTGATGCCGGCTCGTTTGCATTTGGCCACCGCTTCACGAACCTCGCCGCGCGGCGGGTCTTGCAGACCAACCAACCCCAGCAATACCAGGTCCTGTTCAATTTCAGCCGCATCAGGCAGAGCTGATAGATTGCTCGGGAACGATTCCAGAACCCGCTCGGCGAAGGCCAAGACCCGCAACGCATCGTGGGCCAGCAGTTTACTGGCACGGACCATAGCGGCCCGGTCCTCGGCCGTCATGAGTCTAACGCCATCCTGGGTGCGTATAGAGTTACAACGCTCCAGAATGACTTCAGGAGCGCCCTTCACGAAAGCACGGGGCTCATGCGGTACATCCCTGTACCGCACCCTTCGGGCGCTAGGCGTGCAAATCGGCTTTCCTGCCGATTTGTCATCTTCCCAGCGTCGAATGACGGTCATACGCTTGCGCTCGGAATCGAAAGGCAAGACTGCCAACCTGGGCATTTCAGCCTCAACAGCTTCACGGTGAATACCCCACTTCGCCGCGGCCACCAGCAGCGCCGCTTCGGTCGGATCACCTACGATATCAGGGCGCCCATCCTTAACGGTCAACTCAGCGTCGTTACAAGCCGCAGCCGCCCATAACAGAGCGAACAGCGCAGGATCGTCACGCTGTTCCCGTCCCTCAGAAATGAACAGGCCGGACGGCTGATAACCTTCTCCGGTGACACTGAACAGACGCTCTTGCGTGACGATCTTGCGCGCGGTCATGGCGCCGACTGTCAGGGTGCCGGTCTTGTCGGTACAGATCACCTGAGCGCAGCCCAAGGTTTCTACTGAAGGTAAACGCCTGACCAACGCATTGCGTCTGGCCATGCGTTGCACGCCTAAAGCGAGCGCCACCGTCACCACGGCTGGCAATCCCTCTGGAATCGCCGCTACCGCAAGGCTGATGGCGGTACGGAACAGGTCGAATGGTTCATCACCACGCAGCAGACCCAAGCCGAACACCAGTGCCACGATGCCTAAACAAATCCACAGCAAACGCCGTCCCACCTTGTCTAGCCGACGCTGCAACGGTGTTTCATCGGCTCCCGCCGTTTGTAGCAGATTAGCGATATGTCCGACCTCGGTATTCATACCGGTTGCCACCACCAAGGCACGTCCGGACCCACCGACAATACTCGTGCCGAAAAAGAGCATATTGCGACGTTCGGCCAATGGCGTATCCCCAGGCAGTATCCCGACCTGTTTCTTCACCGACTGTGATTCGCCGGTAAGCGGTGCCTCGTTCGCGCGCAGTTGTGAAGCGTCCAGAAGTCGGGCATCCGCCGCCACCAGATCGCCGGCCTCTAATAGCAGGATGTCGCCGCCTACGATCTCGGCGGCGGCTACCACGGTGGCATGCCCGTCCCGGATGACGCGGGCTTTTGGCGTTGCAAGGCGTGCCAGTGCGGCCGCCGCCTTGCTCGCACGATATTCCTGGAAGAAACCGATGATGGCATTCAAGATCACGATGGCCAGAATGGCGCCGCCATCGATCCGCTCCCCGAGAGCAATGGAGACAGCGGCTGCAACGATTAACACCCAGATCACCAGACTCTTGAATTGGCCCAAGAAGAGCATCAAGGGCGAAGTACCTTTGGCCTTGCGCAATGCGTTAGGGCCGTCGCGCTCCAAGCGCCGCCGGGCGTCTTCCGCCGTCAAACCTTGAACCGAATTGGTTTCGAGTTCCACAGCGAGAGCCTCCAGAGATCGGTCATGCCCTTGCAGCCGGACAGCACCAGGGCTTTGCGGAATAACCAAGGGGGTTGCTCGGAAATGCGGGAAGAAAGCTGGCGTTTCCACTCGATAGCGGGCATAGGCTGTGCCGAACTGCGCCAGCGCCTGGCCTTCCTCTCGGCGTGCCAAGCGGACATACATAAACACCAGTACCGGAAACATCAACAGCGTCGGCAAAGTCGGCCATTGCAGCAAAAAACCCAGCATGATGAGGATGAAAGCCGCGTACTGCGGGTGACGTAAGCGCGCATAAGGTCCCGTAGACGCCAGGGCATTGTGGCGTTGCGCTGCGTAAAGCGCCGACCAGGCTGAGGCCAGCAGCCAGAAACCGGCAATGATAAAGGCTATACTCAAAATATGTAGCGGATCTGTGTGGGGATCGCCCTTCCAGCCCAGCAGGGTATGCCACAAGTGACCGGCCTCATGGGAAAAAAAGTCGATGTCGGGATAATGGCGGCTTAGCCAGCCGGACAACCAATAAATGGTCAGCGGAAAACCGTACATTTCCGAGAACAGCGCGACGAGAAAGGCCGAAAAGGCGCCGAAAGTACGCCAGTCGCGGGCGGTGCACGGTTTGAAAAAGCTGAACGCAAACAGGATGAAGAACAGCGAATTGACGGCTACCAGTCCCCACAAGCCGTAAACGGACGTATCATGCATAACTAATCCTCCTGGTTGTGTTCATGGCGGTGCCCACTGCCATGCATGAAAAAATGCATCAGCGGACAGGCCAGCAGCAACATGTAAGGCAAGATGCCCAAAAAGTGCGCACGGTGCTCCGTCAGCAGAAAAAACAGAGCCACAACCAGAAGCACCGCCAGGGCTATTTTATACCGTAAACCGGATGGATGCGTATGGCTACTATGAGTCCTGAAAACCATATTAATGCTCCTAATAATTGTCGCCGTCGCGACGAATTCAATTAACTGTTTGGGTGCGTTACGGTGTAAGCAGCACGTCGAACGCATCCTACTTTGCGGGCCACGAAGAGCACCTAAGGAGAAATGCCTTGGGCCTTGCCCAGTCCGTTCGGCCTCTGCTGAGCCCAGCGTTTCGATGCCTCTACCGGGACTAGCACACGATCACTATAGGCTGCGAATTGCGGGGTGATCTCGGGAAGCGGCTGGTCGAACCAAATCTTTTTCATGGTGGGCTTATCGATCTTTTCAGAAAGCAGCAAAATCCCTACAGGTCAAATGTCGTTAAGTTAAGGTTTTGAGTTATGACTATTTATAACCAACTCGATTGGGTTGTGTATCATTAGAAATAAAAAATCCTCCCAAGTTGGTTCCATCCGCACCTGTGACACCTTTATTGGCCTTGACAACCAAACAAGCCTCACAAACGGCGTGTTTAAGTAATTGAAATGACTTTGCCCCCTACGGACCCCGCGTAGGAATGCTGGCTAACAAGCAGTGGGCTGCTTCCGAAATTACCCTTTTGCCCCTTACTTCGCTTGTCAACGTTCCAAATATCCAGTCTCCTTGTCCGACCAAGCAGATGCTCGTGTCCCGCCATAGGAGCGTGCCCTTTTCTTTGTCGTAGAGAAAACCCGCCGCTTCCACCTTGCCTCTGCTGCCGGCCACATTCAGATCTACCAAGGCTAAGATCATGATCCACCTTTCTCCAGGTGGGCCGAGGCGTTTGATCAATGCCAGGTCCGCTGCCCGCAGAGTATCGTATGTCAGTTCAGGTGTTCCGCGAGCCATAGCGCTCAGAAGGACAGCATATCCTTTCTTTCTTAGGTTTGTTGCCGCCTCAACACGCAGCCAGTCTTCAAGATTGACCGCGGCAGCCTTATCAGTTCTGGCATCGACCGCCGGCAATAGCGTAATCTGGTCTATGAATTCCGGCTTAAATTCGGCAGCTCGGTAGAATGCGGGGTCGGTGGTAGCACATCCCGCTAGCAAGAAAACCGCACCGATCAACAAAACAATTACCATCAACTTGTACCAACGCATCGTCATCATATACCCTCTTCTTTACTTTATCCGTTTGCCATTCAGCCCTCTTTTTCACCATCAGCACCTGTTCTTAGAACCGCTTTAAGTGTTGCTGACTTTCAGTGTATAGTTTCCTCACTGCTAGAGTTTCATTGCGTTTTACTCAGATCCTGCCAAAAATCTCTATACTAATTAATGTAATGACAATTAGTTTTCCCATTTATCGCGATTTCCACATAAAGAACAGGACTACACGAAAAGATCAGAACCAGAAACGCACCCCGGCAACGAGCCGCGCTTCCTCGGCATCTTTGCCGGACGCTCGGATAGCATCTGCGGCAGAGCCAAATCGGCTGGCCCATTCAATGCCGATATAAGGGGCAAACTCCCGTTGAAATTCGTAACGCAGGCGCAGCCCCGCTTCCATGTTGGACAAGCCGCTGCTCACGTCTCGCGAGTCATCTCGCCGGCTATAAAAATTCATCTCGACACGGGGTTGCAAGATGAGCTTTTGCGTCAGCAATAAGTCGTATTCGGTTTCGAGACGGAATGCCGTACGCCCTTGCTCGTTGACATAAGCCGTTGCTTCCACATAAAGCCAATAGGGTGCCAGCCCCTGAACGCCGAATGCGAGCCAGCCGCGGTCTGTACCCTTGCCGCTGTCGTAACGGATACCCAATTGCGTATCCCAATAAGCGGTGACAGCATGGGCCCAGAGCAACTCGTTGCGCGCGTCTTTAAACTTGCCGTCCTCAATCTCGCCTTCGGCTCTGATCAGTGCGCGATCATAAGTCTGTCCATACCAAGCCTGCCAGTCATAGGTCATAGCCGTGCTATTACGAGTCATTACACTTTCAAGCCGATCAACCCAAAGCGAACCATGCTTATCTTCATCCCCCATCTTGGGCCTTGGAATCGGCCCGAAGTCATAGCCATCGGAATAGGCATGCGGATCGCGGACGTTTGGCAGAACCGAATTTTTTTGTTTGGATATAGGTTCTCCATTCTGATTCATAGCATGCCCGGCATGTGGTGTTGCGTCCGGCATGGCATGGTGAGCCATAGCTGGCATAGCTTCCTTGTCTACGGCCGTTTCTACTGGAGCTGTCACTGAGTCGCCTCCATGCGTTGCATTATGGGCTATACGCTCGGCCGCTACAGAATGGTGACTGTGAGAATTATGATCGACAGGGGGCTGATATTCCTGAGCCCAGGCAGAAGATATCTTAAAAATCATTATGATGGCGATTGCATTGATTCGGGTGCTCATCATCGCTTCCCGCTCCATTGTTGCTGGCTTCATGCTCAGGCCACCACGACTTCACGCATCATACCGGCATGCATGTGATAAAACAGATGGCAATGCCATGCCCAGCGTCCCAACGCATCGGCAGTAACCTGAAAAGTCACCCGCTGCGCCGGCTGCACAATGATCGTATGCTTGCGTACCTGAAAATGCCCATCAGGACTTTCCAGGTCACTCCATAGACCGTGCAAATGCATCGGATGAGCCATCATCGTATCGTTGACGAAGATGACGCGCAGCCGCTCGCCATAGCGAAAGTGCACCGGCGTGGATTTACCGAACTCGAGGCCGTCAATAGACCAGCTATAACGCTCCATGTTGCCGGTGAGGTGGAGCTCAATTTCCCGATCTGGTTTTCGAGGGTCCGGCGCTCCTCCCAGGGTATGCAGATCGGCATAGGTGAGTACCCGGCGGCCATTATTCCTCAGGCCAATGCCAGGATCATCCAGATTGGTGCGTGGCGTATCGACCCGCATATCGACGCTGGGGCCATATTCTGTGCTGGCATGGCGCACAGTGACGTGCCCCATGGCATGCGCATGATGATCCATGCCCTCCTCGTGATGCATCTCCGCCATGTCGTCATTCCCCATGTTGCCCATCATATCCATCATAGTAAGTGACTCGGGTTTATCCAGCGAGGGCAGTGCAGCCTTCATACCGGCACGCGTAGCCAAGGTACCGCACGCATAACCGCTACGATCCATAGTCTGGGCAAAGAGGGTGTAGGCCTCGTCACTAGGCGTAACCAGCACGTCATAAGTTTCGGCGGCGCCGAGGCGGATTTCGTCCACCGTGACAGGCTCGATGTTTTGCCCATCTGCTTGGACCACTTGCATCTTGAGGCCAGGTATACGGAGGTCGAAGAAGTTTTGGGCAGTAGCGTTAATCAAACGCAGCCGCACCTGTTCGCCCGGCCGAAATATCCCCGTCCAATTACCGGCTGGGGTGGTTCCGTTCATGAGATAGGTATAGGTGAAAGCGGAAATATCGGCCAAATCAGTCATATTCATGCGCATCATGTTCCACATGTGCCGCTTACTGATAGCGGCTCCTAATCCTTCATGCCCCATGTCTTGCGAGAAATCCAACGCCGTAGGCTGATTGAAGTTGTAGTAGTCGCTTTGTTTCTTGAGCTTGCCGAAAACCGTCATCGGGTCTTCATCCGTCCAATCTGACAGCAGCACCACATAATCACGATCAGCTTGAATAGGATCGGCTCCAACCGGATCAATGATGATCGCCCCATACAGCCCGGTCTGCTCCTGCATACCGGAATGAGAATGGTACCAGTAAGTGCCAGATTGCTGGACTTTGAAGCGATAGGTAAAGGTTTCCCCAGGGGCGATGCCTTTGAAGCTAATGCCCGGCACACCGTCCATTTCATAAGGCAGAATGATGCCGTGCCAATGAATTGACGTCTCCTCGGCCAGTCGGTTGGTGACGCGAATCGTCACCGTGTCTCCCTCACGCCAACGCAGTGTCGGTGCCGGCATCGAGCCGTTAACAGTCGTTGCCACACGTGGCTCACCGGTAAAATCCACAGGCGTTTCGGCTATGGTGAGATCAAATTCAGTGCCGACAAGCACTTCTGCGGGCGTTGCTATCTTTGCCTGCGCTGTTTTAACCCAGGACGGTAGCGCCAATAGCATGCCGCCGACAGCTAATCCTTTAATAAAACGCCGACGGGAAGGATCAGGTAAATTCAGGAGAGCTCGGGAGATAGGCTTCATTGTGATAAGTATTAGATCTGGGTCGATAAAGTTGCAGTCATAAGGCTCAGGCTGTCATTACTTTAATGGCTATGCCCACTGCCGCCATGTTGGGCATGACTGTCGTCATGCGATCTATCGGCAGAGCTAGGGGAATCTGTTGCCCACGCAGAAACAGCGCCTAATACAAAGAGTGATTAAGGCCAATTGCAGATATTTCATAGGTTTCTCAGGTATATTATTGGGTGTGGGGTTTTTATTGATTGTCAGTATGTTTGTGCGTATGACTGCCAGGCGAGGCTGGTTCAGAACGGCTCGCGTTAATTTCCGAATTGCGCAGCGCCCCCTGAGACGCCATGACTTTGCCAGTCAGTTTGTCGATTTTCTTCACGGTTTCTTCGGCCGGCGGGGTTTCGGCAGCAGTCGACATGTGCATTGCACTATGGCTGCCATGAGCGTCGTGGTCCGTAATGGCGATGCTGTGTTCGGAAAAGCCTATGGCGGCGAGGATAACAAAAACGGGGGCAATCAAACTTTTCATGAGCTTTCCTAGGGATTAGTGGTTTTAGTGTTTGGCAAAAACCTGGGTACTGCCGTCTGTCTGAACGAGCAGAGTTTCGTAGGGAACAGGCTTGGTGGTTTCCATGCCGGGAGAACCGAGCGGCATAGAGGGAACGGCCAAACCGAGCGCTTTAGGCTTTTCCTTGAGCAGGCGCTGAATGTCGGCGGCTGACACATGGCCTTCAATCACATAATCGCCGACCCGGGCAGTATGGCAGGCGCCTAACCGATCTGGCATACCCAATTTTTTCCGTGCTGCCGGGATATCGTTCACCTCGTGGATGCTTGCCTGAAAACCGTTTTGCTGTAGGTGCTCGAGCCACTTGCCGCAACAACCGCAAGAGGGGCTTTTATAAACGTCTACCTGCGTCGTGTCTTGCGCCCATGCAGTACCAGTGCTGGTAAGGAAAATTAACAGCAAGGAGCGGAGATGGGGTTTCAGAACTGATTTCATGACGATTTCCTAAGTGATTTGAATGTGGCCAGTTTAAACAGGGGATCCTTACCGGGGACTGACAGAAACATTACATTTCTGTAATCTTCCTGAATCAGATCAGTGCTTATGAACGCCGTGTTTATGGGAATGCGCTTTCGTGTCGTGAGCATGTCCGGCGTTTGGCTGGCTTTCCTTTTCGGCTCCGTGCTTTTCCAGGCCGCCATGGATGTGCCCATTGCTGGTCTCGACTTGCCGGCGATACGCCTGCGGCGATAGGCTCGGCATGATCTTGAGGAAAGCCGTCAGATCCCATATCGCTTCGTCTTCCATACCACCTTTCGACCAAGCCGGCATACCGGACGCCTTGATGCCGTGTTTGATGATCCAGAATCGACGGACGTCCGCCCAATCGGAATCGACGACATTGGCAGGTTCGGAAAGATTCGGCGGGATCGGAAAGAGCCCCTTGCGGATTTCGGAATCTTCGCTGCCGGGAGACAGGTGACAATTCGCACACATAGCGTCGTAATTGCCTGCCCCCCGACGAATTCGGTCAGGGGCGGTCAAGTCGGTTGGTGGAACGAGATTGACTGTCCGGCGTGCAATGGACTGTTCCCGTGCCCACACAATGAAGCGATGAATCGCGGGGCTGTAGGGCTTATCGGCTGCCACATCGATAGTACCCGCCTGGAGCAGGCCAATCACGGTTACGGTGACTAGGCCAAGGAGCCCCAGTGCGCCTAGCAGGATTTTTTTCGTAATAACCTCTGGCAAGTTGTGTATAGCGGTATTCTACGCGGCCCTAGTTAACGGAAAACTGACCCGAAGATTACATTGCTGTAATCTTTGAGACTTGGTCTCGCTGCCCGTATAGAATGGCATTATTACGAGACAAGCTACGCGAGAGAGTGCATATGAGAATCCTGATCGTGGAAGACGAGCCTAAAATCGGGGATTATCTGAGACAGGGGCTGACAGAGGTTGGCTTCGTCGTCGATTTAGCGCGGGATGGGCTGGACGGTTTGCATTTGGCGCTAACAGAAGCCTATGATTTGGCAATCTTGGATGTGATGCTGCCAGGAATCGACGGCTGGCAGGTACTGCAAGGTATCCGCAGGGCGGGAAAGAACATGCCCGTCCTCTTTCTTACGGCCCGTGACAGTGTGGATGACCGAGTCAAAGGTCTGGAACTCGGGGCGGACGATTATCTGGTGAAACCGTTTGCCTTTTCCGAATTACTGGCTCGTGTCCGAACTCTGCTCAGACGCGGCGGCATGATCAAGGAGCCCGAGTTTCTACGGGCCGCAGACCTAGAACTTGACCTGATGCGGCGTCGAGTGACTCGTTCGGGCAAAAAGATCAACTTAACTTCCAAGGAATTTGCTCTGTTGGAACTGCTTTTGCGGCGCCAGGGCGAGGTGCTGCCCCGCTCCCTGATCGCTTCCCAGGTCTGGGACATGAATTTCGATAGCGACACCAACGTGATCGAGGTGGCCATCCGGCGTCTGAGAGCAAAAGTCGATGATGGCCTGGAGCCGAAGCTTATCCACACTGTCCGCGGTATGGGCTATGTGCTGGAGGTCGCCGAGTGAGGCGGATCGGCAACAAATCCATCACCTTCAAGCTGACGCTGCTGTTTGCATCGGCCTCGACAACCGTACTCTTAGTGTTGGGGTTGCTGATCGGCTCGCTTGTCGAGCGGCACTTCGAAGAATTGGACATGGCATTGCTCAATGGCAAGCTGGCACTTCTCCGGCACGCTTTGGAAAAAGTGAATTCTGACCAGGAACTGGAAGCACTGCCGAGACAATTTGAAGATGCCCTGGTAGGACACCCAGGCCTGGAGGTAATCGTTTTGAAGCCGGACGGTCAGCCTTTGTACCCGGCTGAAGGTGCGAAGTTACCTAACGCACTGCTGGCTGAAGCCAGAGAAAAAAACATCCGTCCGGTGCTCTGGACCGATCTTGAGAACCATCGTTATCGCGGGATTGCCGCCGAACTGCCGACGCATATCCAAGGGGCGGCGCCGGTGGTCGTGGCAGTATCCACCGACCTGTCGCACCATGAACATTTCATGCGCTCGTTTCGAACGACATTATGGACGGCCATGGGCCTGGCAGCGCTGCTGACCGGTTTTCTGGGCTGGATAGCGGCACGTCAAGGACTTGCTCCGCTTCGGGATATCAGTCGCAGTGCGGCCAGCATCACAGCGGACCATCTGGATCAGCGACTGTCGGCAGCGTCCATTCCCGTCGAACTGGCCGAGGTAGCCGAAACGCTGAATGCAATGCTGGCTCGGCTTGAAGAATCTTTCCGCCGGCTGACCGATTTTTCCTCGGACATTGCCCACGAATTGCGCACGCCGGTCAGCAATCTGCTGACACAAACCCAGGTTACTCTGTCCAAGCCCCGATCCGTCACAGAATACCAGGACATACTGGCTTCAAATGCGGAGGAGTTAGAGCGTTTGTCGCGGATAATTGCTGACATGCTGTTCCTGGCCAAATCGGACAACAATCTCATCGTGCCTCATTGCGAGAAAGTCGATTTGATGGCGGAGGTGAGCAGCCTATTCGACTTTTATGAGGCTTTAGCCGAGGAAAAGGAAGTTAATCTGACCTATTCAGGAAAAGGTGCTGTTTATGGCGACAGATTGATGCTGCGCAGAGCTATCAACAATCTGCTCTCCAATGCAGTGCGCCATACGCCAGCAGGTGGCCGAATAAAGGTGCGCGTTGATGACTCCAATGGCTCGAATGTCATAGTGGCGGTACAAAACACCGGGAAAACCATCGCTCCTGAGCATTTGCCGAGATTGTTTGATCGCTTCTACCGCGTGCACACATCGCGGCAGAGTTTTGGTGAGGGTGCTGGGCTCGGTTTGGCGATCACACGTTCTATCGCGCACGCCCACGGCGGAGAAGCTTGGGCGCACTCAGAAAGGGGTATAACGACATTTGAGATTCGGCTTCCTGCTTGAGCTATAACCAATGGACCTAAAGCGCTACTTTTTCTGCTCAAAACTTCATAGAGCATGTAGGTTCATCAGTTGGGTGAGCAGAAAAAGTGTTACCGCTTGACCTCTAGCTTGTACCGTTATACGTCATGCCGTTTTGGCAATTTTTGTCATTATTTGATGACTATCACCAAACCTACAAAGCGCATCGCAATGCTGCCGAAGTTCTGAAAATAAAATATATTTGATGGGAATTTTTGTTTGTTTGATCGAAGGACGCGAGAGTTGCATAATCACATCCTTTTCTCGACTATCGGGTACCACCAAATAAAAAGTCTCGTGACCGATAGCGATGGAATAAGAAAGATCGGTCAGCCGTAAAATTCCTGAATAAATGCTGGTGCTTTTTTCCACTTCAAAGGCACAAATCACACTATTCGTCCCTTTCTCAAACCATAATACATCTATCAACTTGATGGTATTGGCGGTTTCTTTATCACAATTGAGAACGGGGAATTTATCCGGACTCATAAACGAAAAACTATTGCCTGCATAAGACCTCGAACGGTCATTGGAAGCAACAAAAGCGTTGTAACCCAAACTTTGACCGATTTTCAGCAGATGAAACTGCATTTCGGAATGTAGACTTTCTTCCTGTTTTTCGTCTTGAATTTCTTTCTGGCGTTTTTCAATGCCTTTCTCTAGCTTATTTCGTTCATCTTCACTTAAATAGTCATGATTGCCGATAAGCATTTTTTGCGTACCCACTTCAAAACACAAACCGGCAATGGCTCCTAAGTCATTAGAAAGTTGAAATTTGTGTTTGTGGTTGGTTTCAATCAATATTTCTCTGATTTTTAGATATTCTGACCAAGACCCCAATTTCTTTTTGTCGTTGAATAGGACGTTAAAGCCATTGACGATGGCGGTATTGAAAGGCGGAAACAAAGTGGGGTGCAAAAAATATAAAATACTTGCTACGGCAGGACCCAAGCCTTTTATTTTCAGCGCATCTAATTGTATGACTTCCCTGATAATCTGCTCTTCCGATTTAGCATTAACACAGTTTTCTAAGAATTGACCGAAGGCAGTTTTATTACTTTGGTTTTCGTAAATATCCGGTATCCGTAGTTTCGGTTTCCAATAAAAAGGATGTGATATGCCTACAAATACTTGTTTTTGTTCAGCAATACAATTCAAAACAAATTCTAAGGAGCTGCCCTTAAAATCATTTGGAAACGTTTTATTTTTAATATCTTCCACCACCTGTAAAACCCCTCTGCGAATGGTGCGAAAGGCTTTGAGTCGCTGGTCATTGTCAATAAACCAAGTATTGTAAACGCTTTGCGTATCAGCTTTGTATTGAGTAATTATTGGTAGGAGATTAGTCATCTTTTTATTTTTATAGAAATCAAGCATTGAGACTGGCTGACATTCCAGGTTTAAATGCGGCCATACGCCTGCTTGGCAAGAAAAGAACCATAGTGGACAAAAGAGTTGCTCACTTAAATGCGTGGAAATGATAGGGTCTGGGACTCAGTTTGGCAATCACATGCCCTATCGCATAGGCCCATGGCGGAGAGATTTGGACGCCTTACAGAAAACGCTATAACAATGCTTGAAATTCGGCTATTGGGTCGGGCAACGGATGATAAGGCTTGACTGTGAAGTCTTGGCCCTATTAGCCTGCAGGTTCTGATGTGTCTCAAGGATAAAAACGCATGGCGCCATTTAACGCTAAATATAGTGTAACAGTAATTAAGTCCTCCTGATAATGAAGAATCTCCAACTCCGATTATCTGTCATCGTTATCGCCTTTATCACGGCTTTTTCGGGAGACTACAAAATCCCTGCGGTTCCACGCCCAAAGCCGCATTGAATTTGCTGGACAGGTTCTGAAAGGCGATCAAGGCGGTCAATTCAACGATGGACTCATCATCGAAGTAACGATGCAACTGCTCAAAGTGCGCTGGCGTAGTCCGGCGGTTTGAATCAGTCACGGCTTCGGCGTATAACAGTGCCGCTTTCTCCCGGTCGCTGAACAACGGACTGGTCTCAAATTCCGCAAGTTCTGCCAGCTTGTCAGGTTCGAGTCCCCGCCTGAGGACAATGAAAGAATTGAGATCAACGCAGAAACGACAATTATTGATTTGCGAAATACGCACAGTGATCAGTGAGCGCAGCAAGGGCTCAATTGGCGATGTCCGGCGGTCCAGGGCGCCATAAAGCAAAGCGAGAGCGACAAAGACTTTCGGTGTCCGTGCCCATAGGCGAGCGGCTTCCAGCACTCTGCCGTATCGGCGCTTCTGGTTCCAAAAGAAAAGCCGCACGTACCAGGGAAAACGATAATCAGATGGGGTCGTGAGGAATGGCATGATTTATCTCGAGCGGTCATGATATTCTCAGACAATTATCCCGATTAAAAGTGACTGTCAGATCCGCTTCAATTGCCCAATGCAAAGCTTCTGTCATGCCGTTTTCCTTCGGCCTTAGTGCTTGTGGGGTGCATTCACCACCTATTGCTGGCCCTCTATGTCCTGCTAATGCCTGATGAGCTAGAAAAGAATTTGCATATAGAAGACTTGCGTTTTTTGATTCCTTAAAGATTGTAATAGCTTGAACTCAACAAGAGGCGAGTACCGGCTCGTTGGATTTTATGGATAATCGGGCATGATACTGAGTCGGTGTTGCCAGTACAGCTCTCCACCAATTGGGACAAGGCCGCCTCCATCATGCGTAAGCCTTCA
>NZ_JADMKV010000039.1:0-24555 GCF_015476545.1 Methylobacter sp. BlB1
AAACATTGTCCATCTGAGCATCAGTCAAAGCTACAGGCTCAGCAGAAGCCAAACCCGTTGCAGTTAAAAGAACACCCGCTACCAATGTTTTCATCAGTTTATTTTTCATAATTAATTATCTCTATTTTTAGTATTATTAACATAACCCATCCTGAACCTATCAGAATGAGAGATTATTTACCGTAGCGTTTCCTCAAACTCCCTAAAGCACTCGGTAAATTCCTTCTGCGATCGTCGCCATCGAAGTATCCATTGGATGCCTAAGGCGCCGCCGACCGTTCAGGTGTCTCTTTTGGGAATCCGGCCATATTTTCCTGTCATGGCGCTTCCCTATATCCTTATATCCGGGCTAATCCTCGCCCTCTCGTACAAAAACTTAAGCTTTTCTTAAATCATTGGCCATACTGTAACCTAACTATATGACGATCATATGACAAGCTTCCCTCAGTCGATGACGAAAAAAATGGCTTGTTAAGTTGAGCCCATTTTCATCTCAACTGATAAAGGGCAGCGCTTCCCGTCTGGTCAATGCCCCAGCATGCATCTGATAGCCCGACCTTTAACTTAGCATATATCGTGCCCATGTTAATCAGTCGGGCCAATCTGGTGCTTTAGTCTAATAAAGCCATAAGGGCAAATAAGGGACGCACTGATCCAGTGCATTTTGAAATAAAAAGCTCAGAAATAGGGCATGTAACTTCATTGTTCCGCGCCCAGCCCGCTGCTTAGGTTTTATCTTAGTGAGCTATCGTTATTGAATAAAACGATATATTTAGATAAACGTATCGCATATTCTCATAAGGCAGCTTGGCCTCATTTTGCTTGGCAATAGCTTCGGTCAGGTACGATGTCCTGGAATGTACTTGTTGGCGGGAGTTTGTGGCTGCTTCATCAGCTTCTTCTAGACTGTCTAGTGGTGCTCAAACAACTTTGCGCTATAAGCGCTATCGGGCTGCGCTTAGCTTCGTGCCTACTGTTATCCGGCTTAATTGAAGGCTGGATTATAAATTGCCAAGTCTGCCATTGTTCGGATTTTCCGGCAATCAACACGCAAAATCGACCCTGGCCGATGATATGGATTGCCTTTTCCTAATCGTTAAGTTCCAGTCCTCAGCACCAGTATCTTCCCGATTGATTGAAGGCCTATCACCTCCTCAAGCATCAGTCCGGCCTGATCGAAAAGGTTTTGCCATTCAGCAAGCGTTCTTTCCCTGCCTCGGGTATTCACGAACATCTGCATATCGAAAGCCGCACTGGAATAATCGGCCTTCAATTCCGAAACAATCAATTCCATGAGCGCAATCCGGGCGCCGGTGTTCCCAATTGCAATAACGAGATTGCGTAAAACCTTGACGCAGTCTTCATCATCCATGCCATGTAAAACAGCGCACGCCAAGTAGATGTCTTTGTCGCTTGTCGCCTCAGGAATCGATTCGAACAGATCGCCGGTCTGAAAGCTCAGCCTCGCCAGCAGAGCCGGAGCCTCGCGCCCTAGCCAATAGTGTTCCGCTTCACGGACAATTTGGGCACGATCCATCACCAGGGCTTTCAGGTGCGGATGCCGTTTCAGGATTGCCAGGGATTTACTGCCTTTTGACCCGCCAATGTCAATGACGCGCTCGAAGCGTCCCCAATCGAAGTCCAGCGCGAAGCTGTCGCCGGCCAGCGCTTCCACGCTGTCCATCGCCAGCGAGAACAGGCGATCGAATTCGGGATGGCTATCCATATAACCGTACAGTTCCTGCCCATGCGTGAGCTGGAACGAAACATGTCCGCTCTGCATGCCCTGCTCCAGTTGCTCGTACCACGGCCGGCTCATCTCTTCTGAGTTATGCATCAGAATCATTGCGCGTACGCTTTTCGGATTGTCCTCCTTCAGATAAGCAGAAAGGCTATTGTTGGCGAACACGCGAGGCGACACCTCCTCGAAAACGCCCAGTGCCGCCAACATCCGGAGCAATCGGTAGATGCCATCAGGTTCCGCGGAAACGCGAGCGGCAATCTCGTCTGCGGCGAGCTGCTCGCTGCCCAGTACTGCGGCTATATCGAGCCGTGCGGCGACGTAAAGTGCCCGCGACTGCCAGAACGCTGAGCCGATCTGCATGAGGCGGAACGGCGGCGGTGTAATCCTGTTCGGGATGTTTTGCAGCCAACCGGCGAATTTCATCAATTTGGAGAACCGCCGAACGGCTCCGGCATTTTTCTGCAACGGCATAGCCCCTCCGTTACCGGTGCGCGGCCGGCGCAAGGCCCGCCGTAAAGAGTTGGCCGTTGAAGCTGGCCAGATCTTCGATAAAAGCGTCATCCATCGCGTGGCCCATTTGTTCTTCAAAAATGTCTTTCAACAGCATCGGCGTCATGGCCAGGCTGACGAAGGCCATTCTGAGGATATCCGGATCTACCGATGGCGCGATCTGCCCTTGCGTTTTCAAGTCGGCTACTTTCTTCGCCCCCCGCGTGCGTCCGCGTTCCAGCAGCTGTTGAATAAAACGCCGCCCCGGGCCCTGGTTCAGTGCCAGCACTTTCAGGATCAGCTTGGGGAATTCCGGCCGTGTGGTCATCGTGTCGTAATAGAGACGAAAGAAGCTCGAAAGACCTTCTGCCGATGACAACATCGGACCGTCCAGCACATCCAGCAGCGGGCCCAGCGTATCCCGGATCATCTCCTCGTACAGCCCCTCTTTGCTGCCGAAGTAGTAGCGGATCATGGAAATGTTGGCGTCGGCCTTCTCGGCAATCAGGCGGGTAGTGACCTTGTGGTATTCGTCAGCTAAAAAGCATTCCAGAGCAGCCTTGAGCAGCCGCGTCCGTACGGGGTCGGAAGAGTGTTGGTGGGCAATATTCATCGCTTTCTCCTATAGCGTGCAATCGGGAGTAGATTAGCATCCGCACGCCGGCCTCAACAGCATTTTCGTCAATCAGTTCACGTTGTTTGATTGACTGGCAATATCACATCTTTCTGCAAATGCTGTAGTTTCTATCCTGACCATATGCTTTCCGTCATAATATCTTTTCTTCCATGACCCGCAACTATAGGAAAACGTTATCAGACTTCTGAAATTAAAATGTCGAGCTCCCGCTCACAGGTTTGCTCTATAAGACAAAAAAAACCAAAGGCTCGCTGCAAACAATAAAATAGAGCCGCAAAGCAGCAATATCGGAAACGTCCAGGAAGAATTGCCCTGATGCGCACGTGCCGATTGGATTTTGTCGGCCGGTCTGGTTGGGCTTCTTCTTGGAGTGGGCGCAGCCTGGCTGAAATTGTTCTTTAAAGGCGAAGCTTGCGGTGCGGCATTTTGCGCCGGTTTCTCCCGTTGACGGCTCGGCAGCGATAAATAGACTTCACTCCCTAGCCCTATTTCATCGGCTGCCCGCCTAACGCTCTCCAGATCAACTAAAGTTTTGTTGGCTTCATAGCTGACACGAAGCGCCCTGTCGCAAAATGTATTAACCAGACGAGGCGTGCCCCGGGCAGCGCCTATAAGCGTTTCAATAGCCTCGTCGGTAAAAATTCTTGACTGGCAGCCCGCGATTTTCAATCGATGCATGATATATTCATGCGTTTGCAGAGGCGTCATTCTGCCAATGGCCTCTAGCCAAGCGATGCGCTGTTTGAACGACTCCAGGTTAGGCTGGGACAATTTATCAAGAAATTCCTCCTGTCCGATCAGGAGCATCTGTATTAGTTTGATATTGCCGTGTTCAAGATTATTCAAAAGCCGAACACACTCCAGCACATCGTCGGATATCTTGTGCGCTTCATCTATGATCAGCAGGCAGCGATTGCCTTCGCTATGGAGCTTTATCAAATAGTCCTTGAGATCTCTTAAAACAAAAACTCTGCCGGACAGCTCAGTCCTGATCCGCAATTCTTGTGTGAGAAAAAGCAACAGTTCATCACTGGTATCCGGCGGCTCGCCCAACCAGATTATTCTGGTTTTCTCGGGGATGGATACTATGAGCTTTTGGCTCAAGGTGGTTTTCCCGGTGCCGATGGGCCCTACCACTACCATCAAGCCTCTTCCCGCCCATAAACTATCAATTATGCGGCTGAGCACGCGACTGTAATCGCCTCGTTCGAAAAAACATGCCGGATCAGACACGTTTTCAAACGGCAGGCTTTGTAATGAAAAATGATTTGTATACATACCACCTCGTTCCAGATTGTTCAAAAGACGGATACGCTTCAGCACAGCGTCTGAAATATTATGTACTTCATCCATAATCACCCGGCAGAGATTGCCGTCCTGGTGAAGTTTTATTAAATACCTTTAACTTTTCAATTCAGGGTTGATATGCAATTCCTATGTGAGAAAAAGTAACAGTTCATCTTGTATTCGGCGGCACACCCAACCGGATCATTCCGGTCTTTTCGGGTACAGGCATCAAGAGTTTTTTAACTCCAGTACTTCTTTCCGTACCAATCGCCCCACTGCCATTAAGCCCTCTTTCTGCCCATGGCCTATCCATACATACGACAAACTTTCTGAACAAATGCCTTCCAGGCAAAGCACATTTAATTTACTACTGTCGTGCAGGCGCGAGTCTTATCTCTACGCGACGATTCTTCGACCGCCCCTCCCAAGTGAGGTTGGAAGCAAGCGGAACGGCATCGCCAAGACCTTTAACAAGGATTCTGTCGCTGGCGACTCCTTTCTGCTTCAGCAGCTGGGCAACTACCTTTGCACGCTGCATCGAGACGATTTTGTTCCATTTAAGGGCCTGAGCAGAACTAAAGCCGATCGGTGTCGATTTGTCGGCATGTCCTTCAACGATGACCTTATCCAAAGGCTGCGCACTGATAAGCGGGACAATGGCATCAATCGCTCTCTGTGCTTTTGCATTGGGTCTTACCTCCCCCGGAGGAAACGAGCTTCCATCAAGCACAAGCAGGCGCGCCGGCTTGTGCTCAGCAGGGCGTTTTTCCTCTGCAGACATTGGATTTACCGGCTCTGGCAGTTTCGCATGAATTTGCGCAACAACGGGTTCAGGAGAAGCCTGTGGTGAAGGCATGGCGTTCTGAGCCTTAGAAAGCGTAACATTTGGATCCTTCGAAGGCATGACGATCGGATCCTTTCGATTTCGATCATTTGCGTTATCGTTTGGCTCTACCTTGCTTTCCAACTGCGTTATGGGTAAGGCCGGTTTATTAAGAGCAACCGGTCCCTGCGTTTGTTCAGGCACCGATTTTTTGACAATCTTTTCAGGAGATCCAGACGGTTTATAGGCTTCTGTTTTACTGATTACCTTCTGCGAAGTCGATTCGCTCAGCACGGGAATTAATAGTGCCGAAATAAAAATCAAGATTGAAGCCCCAAACAACATAAATGAGATCGCGGTAATGGCTCTGTGCATTATGAAATACTCCAGTTGTTCCTTATTATCCACTTCGGCTTGAACAAACCCTCTTTTTCTTCGGCCCGGACCTATTCGCCCCCCATAGAGCCAGTCTCAGAGCCAGCTTTAATTTAGATGCTTTCCGAATCCAATCGTTTCATAAGTTTTCACGCTAATTTTATTAATTCTCCATACGATAGGGTTATTAAGTTCAGAGCGAGCGTTATCTGGCAATTACTCTGACCATCGGGTTTCTTTCATCCCCGTGGATTGAATCCCGCTATCGTCGCAGCGGACTGGCAGGCATCTCTAAAAAAGCGCCGGGCAACGTGAGGCGGACCCGCTTCCGCAATCAAGCGTTACTTCGTGCGTCTTGTCCGTGGAAATCGAAAGCAACCCGAACCGGGCTTTTCCTCCGAAAAGCCCGGCAAAATATTTAAGGTTCTGTACTACCCGTTCGCTATGCGCCGCTCATTCAGGGCAAAACCCCGCCTTCCATTTCAGCAGAACGCAATATTTTTGCAGCTTCAACCATATTGGCCAGCGCTTTCCGGACTTCATCCCATTGCCGCGTTTTCAGGCCGCAATCCGGATTGACCCATAACTGCTTGTGGCTGATTCTTTCGCCGGCCATTTTCAACAACGAGACAATATTTTCCGTCGTCGGGACATTCGGGCTATGGATATCGTAGACGCCCGGCCCTATGTCGTTCGGATAACGGAAATCGATAAACGCATCCAGCAGTTCCATATCGGATCGCGAGGCCTCGATGGTGATCACATCGGCGTCCAGTCCGGCAATGGCCTCGATGATGTCATTGAATTCCGCATAACACATGTGCGTGTGAATTTGCGTAGTGTCCTGGACGCCGCTGGCGCTGATGCGGAAAGCGCGCCCCGCCCAATCCAGATACTCGGCCCATTGCGACTGGCGCAGCGGCAGCCCTTCCCGGAAAGCCGGTTCATCGATCTGAATGATAGGGATACCGGCCTTTTCGAGCTCCAGCACTTCATCGCGCAAGGCCAGCGCCAGCTGATAGGCAGTGACCGAACGAGGCTGATCGTCTCGGACGAAGGACCAATTCAATAGAGTGACCGGGCCGGTCAACATGCCTTTCATCGGTTTGCCGGTCTTGCTTTGCGCATAAGTGATCCAGCGCACCGTCATAGGCACAGGCCGGCTGATATCGCCGTAAATGATCGGCGGTTTGACGCAGCGCGTTCCATAGGATTGCACCCAGCCGTGGGCAGTGGTCAGGACGCCGTCCAGCTGTTCCCCGAAGTATTCCACCATGTCGTTGCGTTCCGATTCGCCATGCACCAGCACATCAAGGCCCAGTTCCTCCTGCTCGCGGATGCAGTGCTCGATCTGCTGTTCCATCAGCTGGTTATAATCCTGCTCGCTGAGCAGGCCCTGCCTGAATTCGTGGCGAACCCTGCGGACCTCCGGCGTTTGCGGAAATGAGCCGATTGTCGTAGTCGGATAGCTGGGGAGCCTGAGCCTGATTTGCTGTTGTTCACGCCGTACCGTAAAACTGCTCCGCCTCCGGCCCATGGCTTCATCGATGGCCGCAATCCGGGCCTGAACGGCCTGATTATGCCCCAAGCCGCTTTTCCGGCGAGAACGGATAGCAGCGCTTGATGCCGACAACTCCGGCTTGGCCGCCGCCGTTCCTTCTTCGACAGCTCGGCGCAAAACCGCCAGTTCCGAGAGTTTTTGCCGGGCAAACGCCAGCCAGGGTTTAACCGTTTCATCCAATGCTGTCTCGAGCTCCAGGTCAATCGGCACATGCAGCAATGAACAGGAAGGTGCCAGCCAGAGCTCGCCCTTGAAACGCTCGCGTACGCCGGCAACGATCGCCAGCGCCGAATCCAGGTCGGTACGCCAGACATTGCGCCCGTCAACCAGCCCCAGCGACAGCACTTTATGATCGGCAAAATTATCGAGGACATGCGTCAATTGCCCGATTCCCTTGACCAGATCGATATGAAGTCCCGCCACCGGCAATTTACAGGTCAATGAGGTATGTGCGTTCAGTTCGCCAAAATACGTGGCCAACAGGATTTTGACCGCATTGTTCTGCAGGCGGTGGTAAACGGTTTCAAAGGCGCTGCTCCAGGCAACGGGCAGGTCCAGCACCAAGATGGGCTCATCAATTTGAATCCATTCCACGCCCTGCCCGGCCAGGCGCTGAATGATTTCCCCATAAACCGGCAGCAGGCGATCCAGCAGGTCCAGCTTGTTAAAATCGGTTCTCGATTTTGCCAGCCATAGCCAGGTCAACGGCCCCAGCAGAACCGGTTTCGGATTGAAGCCCAACGCCTGCAGTTCGCCCGTTTCATCGAATAATCGGGTGCTGGACAAGGCAAACTGTTGGTCCAGCTCCAGTTCCGGGACCAGGTAATGGTAGTTGGTATCAAACCATTTGGTCATTTCGCAGGCTCGATACGCCTGTCCATCGGTAGCCCGGCCTCGCGCCATTCTGAAATAAGTATCTAGGCCCAGCGGTTGTGTCAAAGGCCTGAAGCGCTCAGGCACAACACCGAGCATGGCGCTGGTATCCAGCACATGATCATAGTAGGAAAAATCACCGGCAGGGATAAGATCCAGCCCGCAGCCGGCTTGCAGTCGCCAATGGCGCTGGCGGATTTCGGCGGCAGCCTCGTCCAAGGCCGGCTGATCGATCTCGCCCCGCCAGTAGCGCTCCAAGGCAAATTTCAGTTCACGGTTTTCGCCCAAACGGGGAAAGCCCAGATTGTGAATTTTTATCATTGTTATTGCTCTCGTCGTGTATTTAAGGGACAAGCGCATTGTAGGGCTTGCGTAACATGATAAATATTGATAGTTTCTCACCATTTAATGAGAAAAATTCATAAATGGAACTGATCCATCTGCGCATCCTGCTGGCGCTCAAGCGGAGCGGGACATTAAGCTCCGCCGCCGAACAGCTGCACTTGACCCAGTCAGCCCTATCCCATCAAATGAAAAATCTGGAACAGCGCCTGGGAGTCATCCTGTGGCGGAAGCAGGGGCGCATGCTGATACTGACCCAGGCGGGAAAATACCTCTCCGACGTCGCCGAGTCAGTCATTGCCACCGTTGATTCCGCCGAACAGCACCTGGCCCTGCTGGGCGCCGGAAAAACCGGCAAACTGACCGTCGGCATCGACTGCCACGCCTGTTATGAATGGTTACGCACTATCCTCCAGCCTTATCTGCTGGCCTGGCCGGATCTGGCTGTCGAAGTCACGTCCCGTTACCGGTTCAACTCCTTTGAAGCCATAAGGCAATACAAGCTGGACGCGGTCCTGACGTCCGATCCCGCCTTTAACGGCGTGCTGCATTATCAGCCCTTGTTCGATTTTGAACTGGTACTCATCGTCGCAAGCCGGCACCGCCTGGCCTGGCGCGGCTTTATCGAGCCCTCAGACCTGCAACAGGAGGTCGTTCTGACCTATCCAGTTGACCGGGAACGCCTGGACATGTTCCGGAAAATCCTGCAACCCGCCGGCATTGAACCGTTGAACCACATCACTGTCGAGGAAACCGACATCATGCTGCAGCTGGCAGCCAGCCGGCGCGGCGTCTGCCTGCTGCCGGAATGGCTGCTGGCGGAAAAGGCCGGCAAACTGTCGCTGGACAGCCTGCGCTTTAAAAATTTGCCGTTAACCAAAACCATGTATCTGGCGACCCGTCATGAGGACGTGGCATTGGAATATATTCAGGGATTGATTGAGTTGGCGTCGAATAAGCCGAATGAAACCGCTATGCACAGACATCTTTAGGCCTTTGGCCCGCGCGGGTGACAGCCCAACCTCCTTCGGCCTGTTTAAATCGCACAATCACAAAGTCGACAGCAGTCATAGAGTCAGGCTTTACCGCCGCCATAAGCGGTCGATCAGCAAGATCGCTTCACTATCCGCCAAGTACTTAAAAGCAATTATTTAACTCTGCGCTAATTTTAAAATTATAAAATTTCCTTTAACGATTAAAATATGCCCTTTTTTATTAGAGAAAAACATGAAAAGAAGTAATTTATCAACAATACTGGTTCTTTCTGCATTAGCCACCGGCTGCGCATCCGTGAGCGGCTGGCGTCCGATTGTCGATCCTCGCATGGACCAGCATCCTGAAACCGTTCAGCGCGACATGCTGGAGTGCAAGACACTGGCGGATCAAGCATCGGATGTTACGAAAGAAATCGGGATGGGCGCTGGTGTTGGCGCTGTTACGGGTGCAGCAGGCGGCGCTGCGGTTGGCGCTATAGCGGGCAGTGCTGCGACAGGCGCCGCGGGCGGTGCTATTTTGGCTATCCCTGCCGGATTGTGGAAAGGTTATGAAGCTAACGAGGACTTTAAACGATCATTCAAAAAATGTATGCGTCAGCGCGGCCATACACTGGTCAACTAAAGGCAACCCTGACAAAACCGCCATTTTGGGCGAAGTAGCCGTTTCTGAAAAAACCGAAATTTCTGCTGCGGGCGTACAATCAGGCAGCAAATAAAAAGTGTGAACCTGATGTACCCGCCCAATACCGGCACAGATCGAGCAGCAAGCACTCTATCTTCCCGTAAAATATGTCCACAGTTCCTGCTTATCTTAACGGCAGTCAGTATTGAGCCACTAACCAGCCGATTGAAAATTTGGATTGATTAGAAGCTCTTTTTGGTAAATCTTTGGTAAATCTGGTAAATTTTCCACCAGCGCAACCATCGTTAATTTTCTGGGAGGTCATCATGCGAACATTGAAAAAACAATTAAAACACAATCTGGCTTTTTTACTTTTTAGCAGTCTGATTACTGCGGTTCCTGCAATGGCGGCAACAGACACCGAAGCTCAGGAAGAGTTCGCTAGAGCGCGTGCAAAGATCCACCAGGATGAAGTAGATCACACGGCGCACCAAAACCACGTCGATGAAAGCAAGGTATTTCGCGGCGTGTTTTACGGCTATCTCCCTTGCGACGATTGCTCAGGCGTTAAAACGACGCTATCCTTAAAACAGAACAACAATTATCTGCTGGTGACTCAGTATGCCAGAGAGTCTTCAAGAGAGTATTATGAAAAAGGCAAATACAGCTGGGATAATGAAAATCAGACCGTTGTCTTAACGCCCAAAAAAGGAGGAACTAAAACACGGCGCTATCATATTGAAGATGAAGGAACGCTCATTGAGTTCAATGAGGATGGCACCAAGAGAATCCAGGATGCAGATGACTATGCCTTACGGAGAAGCGATACCGTGAAATCCCGTGAAGTACACATTCACTAATGTATGACAGATCTGAAAATAACGGGTAGCGCATCCGGCTGACCCGCTTAAGAAACCGCCTTTTGGCAAAAAGCAGAGGCGGTTTTTTAGTATCGAAACAGAGACTGAAACTTTAAAGGGCTTTGCCGCAAAGTTAGCTAAGTCGTCTTTGGGGCAATGCCGTTATATAGCCCAAACGCATCGTAGTGCGCCATCGCATTAAGCCATAAGGCCGTCAAAGCTCGACATCATGATAAACATTCTGCACGTCATCCAGATCGTTCAACATATCCAGGAACTTTTCAAACAGCACCAGATCATCGCCGCTGATCGTCGTGGCCGTTCTGGGCAGAAATTGGATCTCGTCCACCTCAAAATCAATTTCGCCGAAAGCATCCATTAACGCTTGCTTGGCTTTGAAATAATCGGCCTGGGGCGTGAAGACGGTGATTTTCCCCTCATCGTTTTCAATATCGGCAACATCGACATCGGCTGAGAGCAACGCCTCAAGAACAGCGTCTTCGTCAGGATTGTGAAACGCCAGAATGGCGGCATGGTCAAACATGTGGCTGACTGTGCCTGGAGTGCCGATTTTACATTTTGTTTTGGTAAAGCACTGGCGCACGTCGCCAAAAGTACGGTTAGGGTTATCGGTCAAGCAGTCGACGATCACCATGCAGCCGCCAGGACCAAAGCCTTCGTAACGCGCCGGCTCAAAATTTTCGCCGCCGCTGCCTTTAGCCTTGTCGATGGCCTTCTCGATAACATGGGCAGGAACCTGGTCTTTCTTGGCACGCTCAATCAATCCCCGCAATGCCAAATTTCCAGCCGGGTCAATACCTCCCGATTTAGCGCTTACATATATCTCACGGCCATATTTGCTGTAGACCTTTGTCTTGGCATCAGCCGTTTTGGCCATAGATACTTTACGATTTTGGTAGGCTCTACCCATTTTGCTGTTGCTCCAATGGCAATAATTAAAAAATAACGGATTTTACAGATAAGTATTGGCCTAGGGAACATAAGAATTGCTTAACAATGCCGCGGGAATTCACGCCATAAAGCTATCTGGAGTTTTGGCTGGACCGCCGGAATTAATTTTAGGTGATCGATGGCATGATTGATTTGGATTGGCTATATAGTTACTACATCAAGCGCATGCCATTATCTGCGTCATCGATTATTTTAGATAAGTGTCTTCCTTGTGCAAGTCCCGGATGTCCTGGATGCTCACAGGCGCTGCATCATCGATAAATTCGACAACATCCGCACGAACTGAGATCTTGGGCAAAGCGAATAATATGAAATAAGTCGATGTTTGTTCATGCATTACGTTGACAAGCGCCTGCGGCTTTCCCTCGGTAATTCCAGCGGACTTATAAAGTTGGGTTATTGCTTTATCATAGCTCGGAGACTTCAGATTAATAAGCCCCAGAAGGCTAAAACCGACACTGCGGCCAGACGCATTCGCTCTTATAATTTTGAAATTCTTTCTCGATAAATCGACCGAGGTGGCCGTTAATACCTGCGTTCCGGCAGGCGCCGGAATCAGCCCGGATAGCGCGGGCATCGACGGGAGCGCGGCACAGCCGGTAAGCAACCACAGGATTGGCAGTATTTTCATTGATTTCATCATGAAACAGCACCTCCCATTGCTGGTTTGGACATTATTTTCCGTTTTGGACAGTGTAATGACGTTCACAGTTGCCTTAATTCGCGCATTTAATTGGTGCATTTAGTGCCATCAACGCACTATCATTGCGCACTCTGCCTCAACTACGGGTTAAAAATAGCCAAATCTATTGGTTTGAATAATGGCATCGATTGTGCTTCAAGAAAACTGATTTTTAACTCAATAATTTAGACTGCTTACGAAATGATAAGGCTAACCCTGGATCAGTTTAATCAACTTTACTTAGGATGCTTGGAGGAATCGGAACGTATAGAGCATACAGAAATAATCATCGCCCGATGTCATCACTCCGATTTAGGGCAAATCATATTGATTATCGACAGCAAAGAAGGCGTGGCGATTATTCACCAGGATTATGACTCTTTCGACTTACGAAGGAGCCCCGTATTGAGTGCAACAATTTAAATCCATTTGCCGGAAGCTCGGGCTTTTGTTTTTAGTCTGAGCGGCTTTATGATCGAAAATGATCGGTTTTTACTGTTGTATGATTAACGAAATCCGGCCATTTTGCGATGCATATTTAATCAAAAATTTAATACATAGATTGATAATAAAAAAGTAATGTAACCAGTCGGCCGGGATTGCATTCTCCTGCGGATTCGCGAGGGATATGCGGATTTTTGTGGACTTCGTTTCAATCTAGTGGTTTTATTTCAGCATTGATGAGCTAAAGAAGCCGCCCTGATTCAATGCCACAAACAATCCATGTATTACATTACGCATGCCTTTTCGTGACCTTTTTCGGTTAATTTTTTCAGGATTAGTCCGCTTATCCTTCATTCTTTGGCTCCCGGCTTCACAAGCGGACTGGCATGGGGATATAAAATTCCTGTCCGACTACGTCTATCGAGGCTATTCTAAAAGTCGAGGCAAGCCTGTCGTTCAAGGAAATATTGACTATCAGGACAACAGCGGATGGTTTGCCGGATTAGGCGTATCCCAGGTTCGCTTTGACGATCAACAATTCTCTGACCGTGCCGAGATTGAAATAAAACCCTACTTAGGCTGGAGCCTGCCCTTCTCCGCGGATTGGAGGGCGGAGTTATCGGTCAGTGGTTATATTTATGACAATAAAATCTTCAACCATGCCGCCGATTACGCAGAGTTTTACGCATCCTTGCATTATCAGGACTGGTTAAGCGCCACGGCATCCATTGCGCCGGATGCCTATCAACGCCGCGCCGATGTCGCAAATTATGAAATCACCTATCGCCGTGATATTGTGGATACCGTACAATTTTCCGCCGGCTTAGGCTACAACCAGGCCGGCGCATTGCTTGGGCATGATTACTTCTACTGGAATGCCGGCGTGTCGTGGTTCGCGACATCCTATTTATCCGTAGACTTTCGTTATATAGATGTTGATCTTCCCCATCAGCACCTCGAAGACCATTATGATGATTTTTATCCTCGGCAGCAGGAAAACAAATACCTGTTCTCCGTTACGCTGGGATTTTAAAAATATTTCAAAACAATTGAACCTTTTGCTTTGCTTAAGGAATACAGTTGCAAGACACCGGTTATCAAAGGAAAAAGGTTAAACCATGCTGCGTTTAGTGCCTAACCCAAAGCCTCCCGCACCCGACAAGGCTGCAGGCGATGACAATGAATATGCGTTGCTCCAGCGTATAGTCGAAGGCGATACGCTGGCATTTGAAAAATTTTACAAGCTTTACTACCCCAGATTGTTTCGGTTCATTTTGCGCATCACCCGGCAACCTGACCACATCGAAGAACTGATACAGGAAACCCTGCTGCTGGTTTGGGAGAAGCCGGAGCGCTTCAATCACAGTTGTAAAATTTCGACCTGGGTATTTGGCATTGCCTATCACAAGGCGCTTAAATCGATAGCCAGAGCAGCCAGAAACAACAATCTGGATGTCAATGAATTCTGCGAAATCATAGCCGATCCTTTAGCCAACCTGGCCGAAAATGCCGAAACTCAAGATTGGCTGAATTGCGCGCTCGACGTTCTGCCTGCCGATCAGCGCGCCGTGATCGAATTAACCTTTTACCACGGCCTGCCTTATCAAGAGATTGCTAAAATCCTCGATTGTCCGGAAAACACTGTCAAAACCCGTATGTTCCATGCCCGTAAAAAACTTCAGGCATTTGCGCAAGCAAAGGAGAATTAAGCCATGAATCAATCGACAACAGCCAGCCAACATCAACATCAGCATCAACAGGTCCAGCTCTTGTTGCCTTGGTACGTAAATCAAAGTCTGCTGAAGCATGAACATCGTCTGGTAGAGCACCACATCCGTTATTGCCTGCCGTGCCGCAAGGAATTGGACAGCCTGCGCAAATTGGCCGAAGCTGCAGCGCAAGTTTCCGATCAGGATCTGGCTGCAGAAACGTCTTTCGCAAGCCTGCGGGCAAAGCTGCCGGCAAGGGCACAATCAACCGCATCGGTAAAGACCATGCTACCCGGCAGAATCAGCAAGTTTGCAAATAAAACCAGCGTGGGTTTTGCAATAGCGGCTTCCTTATTATTGATGGTTATTCCGTTAACGCTGCATACAGTACAAACAAACCTGACAGGTGATTACTACACGCTGTCGGCAGCAAAACCCGAATCGGCCCGCGGCGAAGAATTGCGGGTAGTTTTTACCAAATCGTTATCCGATGCAGAAATCGCTGCGGTTCTGGCAGAAATACAGGGCCAGCTTGTCGGTGGACCCAACAGCGTCGGCGCCTTAACTGTACGGTTAGAAGCCGCCGGCAGCAGTCCTCACTTGCAGGAAGCCGTCGCCTTGCTACGCGGCCGTCAGGATGTGCTGCTGGCTGAACCTGTTACGCAGCCATGAAACTCATTCGATTCACGCTATTGGTTGTACTGGCCGCGCTATTGATAACCGGTTGTGTCAACAATACCGATTACTCGCGCTTGGGCGACAGCCCGAACGGTGACGAGAGGCGCCTGCTGGTGACTTTTGTCGACCGGACCATCAACCGTAAGTTGCCCGGCAATGCCCAGGATCATTATCGGTCGCGCGGCCAATACGGGAACTCCAACTGGAGTGAACGCATTGCCCGCCAGCTTGCCGAGCGTTATCAAATACAATTTGTCGCCCAATGGCCGGTTACAGCGTTAGGCGTCAGTTGCGTTGTTTACGAAGTGCCCGAAACATTGCCTTTGCCACAGGTAATGGCGGCTTTGCAAAAAGATCAGGATGTCGCTTCAGTGCAAAAAATGCAGACCTTCAATGTACTGAACGATAAGCATCCGGCAGACAAATCCTACAGTGATCCGTATCTGCATTTGCAAACGGGCTTTCAATCATTAGGCATAGCGGAATTGCACAAATACAGCACCGGTCAAGGGGTCCGCATCGCATTGATCGACACCGGCGTCGATGTCGATCACCCTGATTTGAAAGGCCAGATCAGCTATTCCGAAAATGTGGCGCCGGAACCCAGTGATCATAGCCTGGCAGAGATTCACGGAACGGCGGTGGCCGGCGTATTGTCGGCACGCGTGGATAACGGGATTGGCATTGCCGGCATCGCGCCGGCAGCCGAAATTCTGGCTTTTCGCGCCTGCTGGCCGGACAAGCCCGGCTCCCTGGCTGCGCGTTGCAACAGCTTCACTCTGGCTCTGGCGCTCAATCAGGCCATTCGCTTGAAAAGCCGTATTATCAATCTCAGCCTGAGCGGCCCTAAGGATCCCTTGCTGAAAATGCTGATTGATAAAGCGTTAAGCGAAGGCATCATCGTCATCGCCGCTGTGCCAGGCAAAGAGCAAATCGGAAACTTTCCTGCCGATATTCCTGGCGTGCTGGCCGTAGGGCGAGGCGGGGAGTCGGAAAAGCCGAGCTTTATCGCTCCCGGCCAGGACATTCTCACGACTGTCCCTCATGAATCTTATGATTTTATGACCGGCAGTTCCTTTGCCACGCCTCATGTTGCCGGCGTCATAGCGCTGCTGCTCCAGCTTCATCCTGATTGGCAGGCCAGCGACCTCAAACAGTACCTCAACAGCGAATCAGGTTTATTGACAGCGCATGCGCTGAATGCGGCCTCAGGAGATAAGCACACCAGCCCTAACTAGGGCCGAAAGGTTTTCCGCCATCAGGTAGAGCCATTTGCAGTATCTGTGGAACGGTTATTTGATAATCTTAAAAGGCATCAATAATTCATTCCGCAGATACCTTATAGTTCCGAAATCTCTACATATAGCGGCGTCGGGACATCTCAATGCCTGCCCCCCCTGGATTCTTCGATTAATGCTTTGATTAGCGCCCTTTGAATATCAGGATCGTTTTTATTCTGTACAAGCCATTTAGAAAGTGTCTGGCAACTGCAGCCGATAAATATCGCCACCTCCATAATATTAAATCCCTTCTCAATGTATTCGATAATGTCGGCTTTTTGATCATCTATGCAACATACGCCAGTGGGTCTACCTAATATACCACCAAGGGCTTTCTTAGCCTGTAATGCTCTTTTTATACGTTCTGCATTCATTTGTCGTTCCATTTGGGCAGATAATGATAGAGTAAAAAAAGTAGCCATGCTTCTTAAGCGGCTAATCCAAAAACAGTCGAAGATTTCACCCTGTAAATACCGCTAACAATGGATAGGTTCAAAGATATATAAATATTATTTTTAGCTATATCGAATGGCAATTCCCTTTCTGTACCAGCCAGCCACACCTGATTGCTAATTAATGCCCAAGCAATCAGAGCAGCAACAAAATGTGATACTACTCACAAAACTCCTTTATTTCTTTAATAAATCTGACCAATCCCCTCCAATTAATTGATGCTTAATCTTGAACTTCTATTATTTATAAATATTATTACTTAGTAATATTGCAAAGTAACTATATAGGAAAATAAAAACATAGCAAATATATAATATTTAGAACAATTAGAAAAATAACCGAGAAAAGCTGACTGATATCCTTTCCACTAGTTTGCCTGGCAACGCAAGTCTGCTGCGACAACTGCCTGTATTGTGACTGATCCCAATGGCATCAAAAAATGATGAACCTGATCGATGAGTTTTTCGCAACACATGAAAGGTTTTGGTCTGCACTCGGCACAACAGCGTCTCAGGAGAATGTTTATGTCTATACAAAAAATCTTAAAAGGGTTAGCAGCCGTGTCATTGATGCTTATGACAACGATTGCCGATGCGGCACCACCGACTAAAGGGACTATTACTACAGCACCGACCGTGACGGGCAATGCCCAAGGCCGGCTTTTGGCGAGCAACTGTTTCCAATGCCATGGCACTTACGGTAGCGGCGGCTTTTATCCGCTGTTCGGCAAGGGCAATGTCTCCAGCACATTGACCAAGTACCTTAGCGGAAGTTCTGACAGCATCATGGCCGCGCATTTAAAGGGCTACACGCCAGAACAATTGCAAGCTATAGCTGACTACTTTGCTAATCCTTAAGAAGAGGACATTATAATGAATCGTAGAAAATTTTTAGGCGTGACAGCCAGCGGATTGGGACTTCTGACACTCTCTTCATTTTCCGCCTTTGCCGCACGCGACTCAAATACAGCCCCTGTTCAGTTCGCGATCCCTACCAATACCGGGATCAACGGTCATATCGTTGTGCTAGGCGGCGGTATGGCTGGCGCCACCGTTGCCAAATATCTGCGGCTATGGGGCGGCACGGGGCTACAAGTGACGCTCGTGGAAAAAAGCGCAGCCTATACATCCAATATTCTAAGCAATACAGTGTTGACAGGTCAGCGCACCTTGGCCAATCTCGCCTATCATTACGATACGCTGAAGAATCATTACGGTGTTACGCTGATCAATAAAGAGGTAGCGGCAATTGATGCTGCTTCCATCCAGTTCGCAGACGGTACAGTATTAAGTGGTCATGACAGGCTGGTAGTTGCACCTGGGGTTGAATTCGATTTAATGCCCGGCATGACCAGTGTGGATGAATATGACACCCTAATTCCGCACGCCTGGAAAGCGGGGCCACAAACTACTTTACTGCGCGATCAACTCATCAATATGACCGATGGCGCTGATGTGGTTATCACGATTCCCAAAGCGCCTTATCGTTGCCCTCCTGGGCCTTACGAGAGAGCCTGCGTTATCGCTGACTGGTTAAAAGCGAACAAACCGAATAGTCAAGTCATTGTTCTGGATACCAATGCGGATATCCTGGTTGAAAAAGATAACTTCAACTATGCCTTTACCGTGACACATGCCGGTGTGATCGATTACCGTCCGGGCTGTACGATAACCGATGTAGACAGCGCCACTCGGGTTGTCACTTATAATCAGGGCTTGTCTCTTGATAACACGGTTGAGGCTGGCGTCCTTAATCCGATTCCACCACAGCGAGCCCCAAAGCTATTGGCGGATGCCGGCCTGCTAAACAGCCCGGATGGCCGCTTTGCCGCGGTGGATGTCTTGAGCTACGAATCGACGGCCATCCCGGGCATCCACATCCTCGGCGATGCGAGCAGTACGACAATGCCTAAGGCCGGCCATATAGGCAACCAGCAGGCCAAGACCTGCGTGGATGCTATCTTGCGCATGCTTCAGGGCCAGTTGCCGGACCCATCGCCGGTTACCAATTCAGCTTGTTTCACTCCGATCACCGCGAGCACAGCCACTTGGCTTGCTGCAGTGTATCAATATGATCCAGGCACTAAAAAGATGGTAATCCCCGCTCAGCACAATAATGGCACGGCTATTTCCGCCCCCACAGCCAGCACGAGAAACTATCAGGATATGTTGACCTGGTTCAACTCGCTGATGGGAGATACGTTCGCCTAACGTATTTGTATAAGCAAGAGCAGAGCTTTGCAGCAACGCCGCTTGGCTGAATGGGAGGCTCTGCTTTTTGCTTTTAACATTGATTCTATCTACAATTAACTGAAGCGACATGATCAAATGTCCGCCATGCAAGAGCCAAAACATGGCCTGAAATACCCAAACGACTAAGTGACGCTGGGTCAACTCCCTAACTGTCGTTCAGGTCAATTATTAGGATCACCATCGCCTGCTTTAATCACTCCCATCGCACCTAAACCGACATAATTAAAGGCATGAGTCACGATAGGATAGAGCCCATCTTCTTTTGTAGTGAATTCCACAATAGCGCCTTGAGCGGGTGCTAAATCGACTGCCTGCGAGCCATAACCACCTGCATTTCCTGGAGATAACTCAACCCCCTCTTTAATGACGCGATCAAAAATTGTGCCGACGATATGGAAAGTACTGTCTTGGTTAGGACCGACATTTAAAACAAATATGCGCACCTTTTTACCTGTACCTACTTCGATAGGATGATCTTTGTATTGAAACGCTACGCCATTAAAAACCACGAAATCCGGACCGGCGCTCGCCATGCCAGCGTGATTAAAATCAATATTGCCGCCTGGCTTTCCAGTATAAAACTCGCTTTGCACTATAAAGAACTCATGATCTACTGGTTCCAGACCACCTCTAGGCTCGACAATGACCATGCCATACATGCCGCTGGCAATGTGATGTAATGCGGGGTTTGTTCCACAGTGATACATCCATACGCCTGCATAATCCGCATGCCACTCAATATATTTATCTTCCCCAGGGTTAATTGAAGCCATTGCATCATTGGGAGCTACTTGACTGGCATGAAAATCAACTGAATGAGGATGCTTGTTGGTAGATGGATTGATCAAATGAAGCCTAATGGTATCCCCTAAATGCACTCTAGCGACAGGCCCTGGTACTGTGCCGTTAAATGTCCACAGCTGCTGGCTGACTCCGGGAGCAATAGTTATTGACTCTTCTGTAGCGAATCCTTCCCAGTTATGCACCCTGGATTCAGGAAGTGTAGGTGCTCTAGGATCACGTAACACATAAGGCGCGGCAGTAGCTACAGGACCGGCGTCTATAGCGGAGACAAAGGCAATTGCAATAAAAAAAGCTCTACTTTTCATTATTTAACCTCTATCAGATGAGCCTCTGAAACATGCCTTGTAATCAATTTACAAGGCATCGCATTTTCAGCGTTTGATTTTGTTAAAAATGCAGTGCAGACTCGACTATCCAAAGCCGCCCCGGCAGAGGAAACCTATTCCAGTTTCTAGGGGTCTCAAAGCCAAACAGTTCCCTTGAATACCAGTTCTATTCCGTCGAATCTGGCCGTTTCCTATGCATCCTGTCATCAAGTCGATAGCAGATCATTGAAATCGTCCCACTTTGCGGCTGTTTCCGGTGTCACTGCACGTCAAGGCGACCAAAAGCCCCGTGCTGCTCATCGCCCGGCCCTGCCGTAAAGAACAGAGTGTTGACCGGTTGGTTCTCGAAGCCATTGCCAAAGGCGAGTCCCCACAAGCCCTCGATCTGGATGGGCGTGCCGCTGGCAGATTCGAGCCGGCCTACAAACTCACCCGTCGCCAGATCAAAGGCGTTGATCCTGCCGTCGCCGAAATTGCCCACCAACAGGTGGTTGCTGAATTTGCCGAAGCCTGCCGGCGCCAGGGCCATTCCCCAAGGCGCGTTCAGATTTTGCCGTGATGCTGAGTCGACAGCCACGAAACGTCTGAGCAAAACACCGTTGGGGTCGAACACATTGATCAAGCCGAGCCCCTCGCCTTTCTCGTCATCGCGCAGACTGGGGTCCTGTTTGGCATAGGTAACGTAAATGTTGCCGTTGATTGCCTGTATGCCAAACGGCGCGCCGATTGAAGGAACCGCCGGGTCCGCAAACGCCCCCTCAGGCAGGGCCACAGGCTTGAACGAGCTGTCAAAGACATCGATTTTTCTGTTACGGAAATCGGTGGCATAAAGCAGACCGCCGCGGCCGCCCGCACTGATGGCAAGTCCCTTGTAAATCGCGCCGGCGGATGTCGAATTGTCGATGACGCGGATCGCGTGCGTTTGATCGACATTGGGCGCCCAGCCCGCGATTACACCGTCTTCGGTCGCGAAGATAAAGCGGCTCGGCCCGGAAACCGCGCCCTTCGACACCACGAAATCTGATGGCGAGCCGCTATAAACGATGCCTGTCGGGTTTCCGCCGCCAGCGTCATTGCCTGGCGACGGAATCTGGACTACCAGGGGTCGGGCATTGCCTAAGCCGTCATACAGCGTGGATACCCCGGTGCCGTTGTTTGCCACCCATGCGGGACCGAAGGGATTGAACGCAAGCCCCCAGCTGTTGACCAGGTTGGGATCGGTGTGGATTGGCGGAGGAAAGCCGCTCGGAGTAAAGCCATCGGATATATAGTTCAATTGGTAAAAACTTCCATTGGAAGGTACGACGAAGGCAGCAAAATTTCCTCCGGTAGAGGTTGTAGAAGGCGCAGCAATGCTTCCCCCATTAGGAGGAGAAAGGACTGGGGATGTAGAAAAGTCCCTGCTAGGCATGATAGATGCAGAAAATTTCCTGTTAGGTGGCGTGGATGAAGAAAATTTCCTGCTAGGTGGCGTGGATGCAGAAAAATTTCTGTTGGATATGGTGGTTGGGGCAAAACGTTTCTGGGCCGGACTCGTAGGCGCAGCAGAGCCATTCTCTGCAGGCGCGGTAGACTGGGCAAAATTCCCCTTGGCAGTAGCGGCAAAGGCGTCAGGTGTGGCGACGAGAACCATCGCAAGCACCAAGGATACACAGCAGCCTTGTACAAGGACGCAAGATGCTTTCATTTTCGGCTCCTTATAGAAGAATTTGGGGGAAACTATCTAAAACAGGTGCCATCTGTCGCTGAAACTACGCAATGTAGTCAGCGTTCTCTCTAGAGCTGAACCCGTCCAAGTTGGTTCAAACATTTTTGATTTCGGGCGGTAGCGCAATAAATGGATTGCGTCGCATTTTTCAGCAAATCTGACAGACAGGCATCCGGGTTCTGGCCAGCATGTGTATAAAAGCGTGAAAAACCAGGAAGCCAATGGTTTAATAACGACTCTACGGACTCTCCATTAATCCATATTAAAAGGACAAACCATGCTCGCACCCCAAATCGGAGTCGGAGTACTCGTCATTGAATATGTGACGGTCTTCGTGCTGGCAAAGCGGGAATCGGGCGTTGTCGAAACCAAAGAGCCAGAAAAGTGCGAAGACTGGGAATGGTTTGACTGGTCCCATCTGCCCGAACCCCTGTTTGCACCGCTGGCAGCCTTGCGCCGCCAGGGCTTCATCTTACCGGATGGCTCTTGATCCCAGGCACTGAATATCACCAAATAAAGGACAAAGTTATGAAAAGCATTTGCGTGTACTGCGGCTCCAGCCCTGGCAGGCTGGAAGCCTATTCCAACGCCGCCCGCGCCCTTGCCGGGGCGCTCGTCGCTAGAAACATAAGACTGGTCTACGGCGGCGCCGGCGTCGGCATCATGGGCCTGTTGGCGGACACGATGCTGCAGCTCGGAGGCCAGGCGGTGGGGGTAATCCCCGAAGGGCTCGTCCGCCGGGAGGTCGCGCACAAGCATCTGACCGAACTGCACGTCACGCAGTCCATGCATGAGCGCAAAATGCTGATGGTGGAGCTTTCCGACGGGTTCATTGCCCTGCCAGGCGGAATCGGCACGCTTGAGGAACTCTTCGAAGTCTGGACATGGGCGCAGCTCGGATTGCATAGAAAACCCTGCGGGCTACTGAACATAGCGGGTTATTTCGATGCGCTGACCGCGTTTCTGGATCATGCCGTAACGGAACAGTTCATCAAACAACTTCATCATTCGATATTGATCGTCGAGCGTGAACCGGAAGCGTTACTCGACCGGTTCGGCAGTTATGTGCCGCCGGCCGTTACCAAGTGGATGGAAAAAGATGAGACATGAAAGGTTGGCGCTTAGCCGGAGCATGGCTATAACACGATAATATTTTTACTTTCCGGACGCTCTGTCCAGTTAGCTTTACATTATGAAGTAAAAAGGCGAATCATCATGATCAGGCAGGTTGGAAGGACTGTTATCAATCCAAAACACTTGGCGACATGCCATTGCGGCGCTGTCGTGCTGGAACTCGACTTGCCTGACGGCATCGTTGACCCTCGTCGGTGCGACTGTTCGATCTGCCGGAGGAAGGGCGCGATAGTCGCCTCGGTTTCGCTTTCCGGCATCAGGATCATCCAGGGCCAGGATGCGTTGAGGCTCTACCAGTTCAACACCATGACCGCGAAGCATTACTTCTGCTCCATCTGCGGCATCTATACGCATCATCAGCGCCGGTCGAATCCCGAACAGTACGGCTATAACGTCGGCTGCCTGGAAGGCGTCAATCCGTTTGAAATCGAGAGCGTGCCGACGAACGACGGCGTTAACCATCCGGCTGATCGCAGCGCTTTATAGTCCGGTAAATGTGGCGAGGCAATATTGATGTGCATCCTATCGATTAGCACACCCTCTTACATTGATAAATCGGTCGCCTGATTAAGTAAGCCGCTTAGGCAGCGGCTTTCCGTTATACAGTTCCCGCAGATACTATCGGCCGAGCAAGGCCGAAGCAGTAACGCCCAGGCCTTGCTCGACTCTGGTTCATTCTAATCGTCCATTAGCTCCCCAGGACTATTGAAATATTCATCCTCTATACCACTCGGACCATAAGTGTAAAAACTAAAAGAACTATTGATATACCTAAGCTCTCCAGCCGAAAAGGTTAAAGTAGTATGATGTGATGTGCTAGAGCCAGTGCCCCACACATAAAATGCCGTAGGTCCTCCTGAATTTACACGCGCCAGAAGAACACCATGACAACCTAGAGTTTCAACAACTTCGTCATAGGTCATCCCTTCCTGGAGCTTACTTATTTGGGATTGTTCGGGTTTACAAGTGGGAAAGCGTCCAGCGGCGCAATAATTGTCGTGGGCCCCCCAAATAACAGAATGGGCCGCATAAACGGAACATCTTGTAATATCGTCAACCCGAGGTTCTTCACTAGAAAGCACGCCAAGCGTTCCATCCGGATTGAACTTCAATTTGACATTTGCATACGCAACCTTTCCTTCAATCACGACTGTCGGAATAGTCGCCGTGCCGCTAGCAGGATCATAAGTAGTCGCAGTCTTGGAAACGGAAGGCTTTTCAGTGGAAATAACGCTGAATGATAGATCTGAATTTCGCTCCAATTTGACGTTTACAAACTCAAGCTTATCGTTAACCATTACCTTAGGAATAGTTATTTTACCAAAATAATATTGATCGTTTACACGTTTTACCATGTACTGATTGTTTCTTACAGGGTTTACCCTGTCTTCCGCTTGACCGACAGTTGTCAGGAACAGAGCCGCCAAAAACACCCCTAGTTTTTTTATTTTCATAGTCCTTTTACTCCCATAATCCCAGTAGATCAGTTATGTAGTTCTTAAAAA
>NZ_JADMKV010000039.1:24565-42722 GCF_015476545.1 Methylobacter sp. BlB1
TCATAGTCCTTTTACTCCCATAATCCCAGTAGATCAGTTATGTAGTTCTTAAAAATTTGCTTGCAATTGCAACTGAAGAATGCCTGTAAGCTAAAGCTTCGTATTATTATGAGTTCTTGAAAAAAGCGGATAGCTTGCACGGCATTCGGCGCGGTAAGACTATTATACATGACCAGCTTATACAATCCGTTAGCCTAGTATATAGGCCGCTTACCTTTTGAAAGTTTAATTCATCTGAGTTTTTGGAAAATATTACGCAATACTGTTAAAAGCATTCAGCGCCGATCCAATCGCGAACAGTACGGCTATAATGTCGGTTGCCTGGAAAGCGTCTGTCAACCCATTTGAAATTGAGAACGTGCCAATGAACGATGGCGTTAACCATCCGATCCGACTGTTCGTAGTATTTCATAGCTGGATAGAATGTGTTGAACGCAGTGAAACGCCTCGACCATGCTGACTTCTTCAGCATCCGGGCAACTAACGCGCCTGCCTGCTTTAATCCGAGCATTAAAACTCCATCTGGAAATAACCAAGCAAAAGTCGCCCTATCAAGGGTCGCCCATAAAAAAGCCGCTGTTTAAGCGGCTTTCTGTTATTTGGCTCTTGCCAGAGTATTTGAATATTATTCAAATGGCCGTGAATTTTTGGACAACAGCTCAAGATCCATAATGTAGGAAATTAAAAACGTATGAATTGAGCAAGCTTACCATCAAGAAAACTCGCGTCAGCAGAGTATACAGAATCAGTACCCCAACGATAAGATGTGTAGCCCCCTGAACCAACATTCTCGAGAACTCCATGACAACCTATAATTCCAACAACCTGATCATAGGTCATCCCGTCCTTGATCTGAGCTGCTTGAGAGAGAGTAACCAGGCAAGTAGGATACTTCCCCTCATCGCAAATATTAGTTCCGGGTACATAAGTGGAACAACTTAAACTATCGGGAACTGGAGGCGCTTCAGTAGAAAGAACACTAAGTGTTCCATCTGGATTTAACGCCAGTTTGACATTTGTATGCTCAACCTTGCCGCCAATCACCACCGACGGAATAGTTACGGTGTTAGCAGCGGGATCATAAGTGCTGGTAGAAGGGGAAGCCTTGGGAGCTTCAGTAGAAAGAATGCTGAATGTACCATCCGAATTGGCCTTCAATTTGACATTGACAAACTCAACCTTACCGTTAACCGCCACCTCCGGAATAGTTACCGTGCCGGTAGCCGGATCATAGGTGGTGTCTGCTGCGTGGCCAATAGTTGTTACGAACAAAGCCGTTAAAAATACCCTTGTTTTTTTTGTTTTCATGATCCTTTTTTACTCCCTTAATTTAAGTAGATTAGTTATGTGAAATTGCCGAGCGAAGACTGCCTGCGACAATTCAATTATTTCTATTATTTGTGTTTTAAAATTAAACAACTTGCATAGCGCTCGGCGCGAGAAGACTACCACAAACAATCTACCCAGACAATCCGTTAGTCTAGTGTGTATGTTGGTTACCCTTTAGAGATTTAATTCACCCGAGCCATTTTTTTAAAAATGGCTCGCGATGCCCCTCTGGAGCATTCATACGACTATTGCGTTAGCAGGTAAGCATTGGTTTTAGTGATCATACCCAATTAACACTGCCTGGATGCTCACATGGTCGGACTCAAAGGTCACCGCACAAAATACATTATCGCGCTCTGCGCCGAGTGTATCCGGCTTACCCGCTCAATTACCGGAATCTGGAGGAGATGATGGCGTAACGTTCGATCATTCCAACATCTAAGCGCAGGGGCTTGAAGTTCACGCCCTATCTGAAGGCTGTTTTCCGGAGAGGGAAGATACGCCCAGTCGGCACGAGTTGGCATATGGACGAGATATACATCAAGATCAAAAGCCAATGGAAGCAATCGTTGCGCGTGCTCCCGCCGCATGGCTCTCGAACTAGGCGAATTATCCGGCAAGCTAATCATTGTTAATAGTGAATTTTGTAACAAAAAAAACGTTAATTTTTCACTGAATTTAAAAACGCCTGATGCCAAAATAACCCCGTTGTTAAAGAAAAGGTATGCGCTCTTCTTTGCTCCCCAAGTTGGTGGCCATTTTTACCAACTTGGGCTTATTAGCTTTATTTTCGCGCAGAGAATCAAAAACAAATATAAATACAACACAGGAGCATCTCATGGTCAGAAGAAAACACATCAGCAGCGGCGACTGGCGCACCGTTGAATCGTTCTGGAACGCCAAAGGCACGGCTTTTTTCCAGGCGCCGGTCGGGGCGCAAATCAAGGTTCGGTATGGCGCCGGCTGGTTCGGCTTCGATAGCCAGAAACAAGCGCTGGACGGTGTCGCGTACAAAAAGCTGGTAGTCGGCCTGGGTTCTTTGGGTTTCGCCAGGATGCAAATCAAGGTTTCGCAAACCACCGATGTGACTTACGACGTCTACGGCGACGGCCTGGCCAGACCGCTGCCCGAAATTCAGTTTTAGCCGAACGGATTAAATAGCTGACGCCCAGCATCGATAGCATTGGTTCGCATTACGATGTATGGAACGATTTTTTGCAGTTTTTTTGCTTCTTCCTTCATTATCTCTACCCATGGTGTTTAAAGCCTGGTGTCTACCAATGAGCGAGGGCCTTGATTTCTCTCGCTCTTTTTTTGATAGCGAAAAATTAAATCGGCGAGATAAGACGCCACTTTGCGATTGCAGAAAAAATATCCCGAATCAGGCTGCCGAAAGACCGGATTTTTACAAGATGCCAATCCTGCGGGCTTACATCCCTATATTATAAATACTGACTTTCAGTTTGAACTTTAAGACGGCATCAATAGCACTGACGGAACGTTTACCATCAATATTTTCAAGAGGTACCGGCATGAAACTCGCCAAAACTTTTTCCACCATTGCCTTAATATTATCTCTGCCGGTCCAGGCAGAATCGACCAGCGCCGGCGCCGTTCTGTTCAACGGCACCGACGGCAACTGGTTCAATCCTACCAACTGGAGCTCCGGCCGCGTGCCCGGCGCCGAGGACGACGTGGTGCTGGATGCCGATGACAACGTGGTGATTGATCCGGCCCTGGGACGCACGCCGGTGCAGGTCCGCGATCTCACGATACGCGGCAAAGCGCGCCTGGAAACCTTGCCGGACACGCATCTCATCACGCGCGACGAGATCGTGCAGGACCAGGGGCAGCTTATCCACCGCAGCAGCGCTTCGGAAGGCGATACGCTCATCATCTCTGCAACCTCCGATCCGGCGGCTGGTTTTGGTTTTGCCCAAAGCGGGACGCTGCTCAATCCATCGACCCAAAGCCACCGCGATGTGATTCTAAAGACTAGCGCCACCTTGCAGTTCGGCCTGGGCGGACTCGAACCCGCAAGCCTGACTACCGGGGCTGACGGGTCTGTCCGGGTGCAAAACGGCGCAGGCCATTACGCCACCCTGACAGCGGATTTAGTCGTGCTGAACAGCAGCCAGGACCTTACCGGCCTCATCGGGCAACTGCCTCCCGGCCTGCTCTTGTCGCTACACTACGGCTTCAGACCGGCAGACGGCGACAGTTTCCAGATCATTACGGCTAACCGTCGGCTGGTCGACCAGTTCCGCGGTCTGCCCGAAGGCGCACTGGCCGGCTGCACGGATGACAACGTTGGTCTCTACATTTCCTACCTGGGAGGCGATGGCAATGACGTGGTATTGTCCGCCAAAGATACGTCACCTGAAGCCTGCCTGCTATTGCCTGCAATACAGAAAGTGCGCGAAGCCGCTGCCCGTTAAGAAGCGCGTATAGGCTTCTTCGGCTTCGCACTTATGCAAGCGCGGTTATGCTCGCAACTATGAGGCTTCTGGCGTTTGCAGGATGGGGTGAGTTCCTCATCACGCTCGGAAGTTATATGAATACAAGATGCGTACAAAGAAGCCAGTCAGGATACATTGATGCGCAGCAGCGGCGATGGCGATGGATTTATCCCTCTCGCCATCGCCGAATTTGGCCAGTAACCCTGAAAACTGGCACCATCGGTTAGCGGCGAATTTGTTGTCTGATGATCGAATTTGCCGGCGACAATAGCAATATCTATACAGGCAGCTAAACTTTAGCCTCAAGCACCAGATTGGTTGGTGTCTCTGCAGCGCGCCTTATCTGGCTGAAGCCTCCCGCATTGAGCACTTCGGTGAGCCTTTTTTGACCGGCCTGGGCGCCCAACCCAAGTCCGACCTCCTGAGACTTGGAGGCGGGCACGCAAACCATCGTTGAAAACGAATAATAAATCTGGCCTAAAGGATGGAGGTTTTCTTCCAGACTATCTCCGGCAAAAGGCTCGACCAGCATAAATGTTCCGCTATCAGACAACGTGCTTGCAATATGCTTGGCCGCGCCAACGGGATCGCCCATATCGTGCAGAGCATCGAACATCGTCACAAGATCGTAGTTTTTCCCGGGATACTCTTTCGCCGCCACGACTTCGAAAATCGTATTGCCGGCGACACCTGCGGCTCGAGCCCGCTCCCGCGCGTGTTCGATCGACGGTTCGTGATAGTCAAAGCCATGAAAAGTCGAATTAGGGAATGCCTGAGCCATAAGGATGGTCGAGGAACCATGCCCGCAGCCGACATCGGCAACTTTGGCGCCAGCTTCGAGTTTTTCTCGGACGCCATCAAGTGCCGGCAGCCATGAATCGATCAGATTCATGGCATACATCGGCCGGAAAAAACGCTCGGTGCCGCAGAACAAACATGGGCTATGATCGCTCCAGGGCAACCCTTTGCCGGAGCGAAAAACTTCAGTCAGTTTGGGTTCATCGATATAAGCGGACATGACTGCCTGGAAGAAGCCTTGCATGCAGGCCGGATGCCCCTCGGCAGCAAAAACGACGGCTTGCTCGGGCGACAATGAAAATCTGCCGGCAGCGGAATCGTAATTCACATACCCTGCCGCCGCATTGGCAGAAAGCCATTCCCGAAGATAGCGTTCGTCCATTCCAGTGCTGTCGGCCAGTTCCTGGCTGGTTGCCGGACTGATCTCGGCCAAAGCGCTGTACAGGTCAAGTTTGTCGCCGATATAGGCTATCAGCAAGCCCAATGATCCGGCTACGTCGCCAATCACTTTACCCTGCAGCTGTTCCAGCTTGCTCTCATTGATATCTGTTAAGCGTATTGCCATCTCTTTTGTCTCTGTTTATAAATACGTTGTAAGAACTTTTGGTGTTAGTGAATGGTGGAGGTCATGCTGCAAGGGCAGATATTTGCTCCCGCAATATCGGCATAAACCACATCCTTGCGGTTTATGCAAGAAGGGCTATGGGATGCGCTGAGGCACGAAGCGCATCGTTCGAGTAATTTTTTCAGCCAGACTCAGCCTGACTATTGCCATATCTACACTTTCCTAACCCGTCCTGCCTAGTGGCTTAAGCTGATATGTTACCGGCCGATCATCAGCTTGATTGAAGTTTCATGGCTTTTTCCTTACCAGATCGGCACAACCAACAGTGGCTTCCGCCCCGGACTCAACATAACAGGCGCTGACATGATCCTTGCTGAAAATACGGCCATGATTGTAGCCCTTGCTGTCTGCGCCAACCCAGGTAAACGAGGCGTTGTCAGGATAAATAGCCCCGAAAAAGTGCTTGGTTCCCCCCGAAAAAGTGAAGTGTCCTTTGAATATGCGCCCTTTCTGCTCGGAAATCTCGACAGTCTTGGCCCAGCTTGAATGCCCCTTCTGCTCTGAATAAGTAGTGTTTTCTCCGGTCCAGACACCGACCAGATTGGGGATATCTTCTTTTTTCGGCTCCGAAAAACAGGCCGGGCTGCCGATCAGGGCAGCGGCAAGCAGGAGCACTCGTGATGAAAACGTGAAGGTCTTTTTTAAGTTTTGCATAGTCAAACTCTGGTTATTGCTCTATTTAAGTATCGTTTGAACAGGCCGCCGTAAATCGGCAGCAGCAGCGCCAGCGCCGCGACGGCCGCTTTCCAGCGCACATCGGCGTCCACCGGCTTCTGCACGGCGAAATCGGGCGTTTGCAGGGCCTCGTTCAAGGCATCGATATCGGTCAGCCGGTGATAGCGCAGGCCCGCCTCCGACGCCAGCTGCTGCAGATACGGCTCGCGCAGGGAAGCCAGGTGTTCGCTGCCCGTCGCCGCCTCCCGGCCGAACGGCGCGTTGCGGGCGTCGTAGCCTTCGATTTTTTCGGGATTGAGATTGGATTCGCCGAACGAGGAGCGGTGCGGCACATCCTCGGCGCTGTAGAATCCATCGGCTTCGCCTTTGCCGTTGAATTTCGGGATGGGTACGGGCTGCAGGCCGCCAACGCCGAGAATCATGCCGTCCAGCTTACCCTTGATAGCGGAAAAATCGCTGCGATAGCGCGGATTGACGGGCGGGGCTTCCTGGCCGTCGGTCACAAACACCACTTTGGAATCGCTGTTTTGCAGGATTTCCAGCGCGCTGAGCAGACCGCCGGCGATCCGACTGTCCGCCGCCCAGGCTATGCGCCAGTCCAGTTCAGTGATGACGGCGTCCAGCTCGGCAAAGCCCGAGCAGACTTCGATCGGCTCGAACAGCAGGGTCGAGCGCCGCTCGGTAAATATGCCCAGGCCGACTTTCGACTGGCACGGCAGCTTCGGCAGCAATTCGCGCAGCGTCTGCTTGACATACTGCAGGCGGCTGACGGGGCTGTCGTCCAGCCGGTAGTCCTGCGCGTTCATACTGCGGGTAACATCGACGATGAAGGTCAGATTGTAGACAGATTGCTTCTGCCGCTCACGGGGATGCGCGAACAGCGCCAGCATAGCGGCCAGCGCCAGGACCAGGCACCAGAAGCGGTAATCCTTGTGCACGCCGGAAAAGCTCATCAAGGCAGGCCTCTGGGAAAGCCCGGCACGGTCGTCCACGGCTGCGATTTACGATTGTCGGGACTGTCGTCCTTGATGTTGACCCGATCCATTTCCGGCAGCAGGCGCATGGCGACCTCGAGGTTGTATTTGGCATCCCAGAATCGGCTGTCCAACGCCAGCGCCTGTCGGTAGGCCTGTTTCGCCAGCCCCGCCAGCGGCAGGGCTTCATTGAAATTTTTGGCTTCGGCCTGTTCGACCGCCTGCTCCAGATAGACGTTACCGAGGTTGTAGCGGATTTTGGCCTGCAGCGCACGGTCGCCCGCGTCCATGATCAGGCTCAGCGTCGCCAGGGCCTCGTCGTAACGGTGTTTGCTCTTGAAGTAAACCGCTCTCGCCAGCCTGACTTCCGGCTTGGCGCTGACCAGTTTTCCAATATCGATATCATGGCCCGAAGCCAGCTGCTCCATCCAGGCGTTCTCGCGGTCGATCCGGTACAGTGCCCACAGTTCATAAAAGACGGCGAAGCTGCTCGCCGCCAGCACGCCCCACAGCGCGGCGTTTCTCAAGGTTCTTGTCACCTTCTTACCTCACACAATTTCAAAGCCAGCAACACCAGCATCAGCCCGGCGGCCCACTGGTAACAGAGCGCCGACAAATCCTGTCTGGGGATGCGTTCGCGATAATGCCGGGGCAGATGCTCCAGCCGGTCAATGTCGGCAATGGCTTTCTGCAGGGCATCAGGGCTTTCCGCTTCATACGCCTGATAGGGAATGTTCAGGCTGGTGAAGAATAAATGCAGATAGCGTTCCGGCATCGCATCGGCGTTGTCATTGCGCGAGTCGGCCGGCCGCTCGTAAATGCCGGGGCTGTTGGCCGTGCGCAGAAAAATCCAGTACAGGCGGATCTGCTGCTGCTTGAACCATTGCCGAAGCTGCAGTTCGCTGTCCGGGTCGATGGCCGCCGCCCCGTCGGACACCAGCAGCACGATGCGTGAGCCGGTCAGCTCCCGGTCGCCGAAAAAGGACATGGCCATGGCCAGGCCCTTGCTGATATTGGTATAGGCGAGCGCGGGCGCGGCGGTGGCGTTGATGGCCGCCTGGATCGCCTGTTTGTTTTCCGTCAGCGGCAGCACGAACAGCGGCGAGGTGCTGTATTCGGCGATGCCGAGCATGTCGTGCGGGCGCCCGGCGACGAATTCGGTCAGCAGGCGCCGCGCCGCCGCGGCCTTGGATTCTTCCGCGCTATCCGGCGCCTTGCCGGCGAAGGTATTGTCCATGCTGTTGCTGCGGTCCAACAGCAAAACGATGTTGGCGCCGTGGCCGATGCGTTCGATGCTTTGCTCGGTCCGGTGCAGGCCGGCCAGACCCAGCACCAGCGCTGCGATCGTCGCCATGCCGAGTATGCGCAGCAAAATGGTCAGCCCGGTGGAAAAGGCATCGGGCGGCAGCATCGCCAGCCACGGATAAGGGCTGTGCCGCACCCCGTCATCGAACAGGGGCCACAGCATGAACAGCAGGCCCGCCAAGGCCCACGGCGTTTCGACGGCAAAATTCATTTGCTGCCCCGTTCGATCTCGCGGCAGGCTGCGCAGAGTTTTCTGAGCCGGCCCAGGGCTTCCGCACCGGGTTCGGCCTCGCCGGCGAAGAAATAGCGGTTGGAGCAGTTGAAGAACCAGTCCAGCTGCTCGCCGAGTTGCCGGTACTGCGGATGCTGCCGGTAAAACCCGGCCAGCTTGTGCTTGAACAGCGGCTGGCGGTTCAGCGCGTTCAGGGCCTCATGGAACACCGTCAGGCCCTGCTCCAGTTCCTGGCCGGACAGGCGCGCCAGTTTCCGTCCGGCGCGCTTGAAGAGGCTGCGCCGCGGCAGGCCCGGCAGATAACCGTACAGATAGGCCAGACCCGCACCGCTAGCCAAGACGATCAGGCCGGCGATGAGCAGGCCGAGCACCGGACCGTCGGTCCGCAGTGCGGGCGGCATGGCGTCGGGGCGTTTGTATTCGCCGGTGTCGTCCAGCCTTACCGCCAGCTCGCGCAGGGGCGACAGGGTAAAAGGCCAAGCCGGCACGGCCTGTTCGGCGATCTTGTCGCCCTGCCCGAGCGCCAGATTGAAGCCCGGAATGGTCAGCATTTTGACTTCATTAGGAGCATAGAAGACCTGATAGGTCAGGTCGATCGTGTAACGAAAACCGCCGCCGGCCCGGCTTTCTTCGACCTTGATGTCATTGAGATTCAGCCAGCGGTTGAGCGTCCCCGGCTTGGGCAGGCTGCCGGCTTGCAGCTTGACTCCGTTGCGGGTTTCGACCCGGATGCGGTGCTGAATCTCGTCGCCGATGACATAGCCGAACGGCCGTGGCGCGAGCAGTTCGACATCGCTGTCGGCCGGCCTGTCCGAGCAGCTGAGCAGCGTCAGCGCCAGCAGGATGCCGGTCAATAGGGTTCTCATGCAGCCCTCTGTTGAAAATAATGATCGATGTGTTCGGCTTTGTAATGCCCGTCTATGAACAAAGGCTCGGCCCCGAAGGCGCGGAATGCCTGCTGCAGCTGCCGCCGGCGCTGCTCGAAAGCCCGGACGATTTTCTGCCGCAACGCCGGGCGCATGAACAGGGTTCGCGTCGCGCCGTTTTCCATGTCCCGGTACCTGATCAGCCCCCATGCCGGCAGATCGCAGTATTCGGCACTGTCCCACAGCACCAGCGGAATCACGTCGTGCCGGTTGAGTCCGTGCATGAGTGTTTTGAGCCGGTCCGTGCCGAAATGGAAATCGGACAGCAGAAACACCAGCGCCCGGCTCGCGGGCAGCAAGCGCGCTGTTTGCGGCAGGCTTTCGCAGCCTTGTGCCGGAACATGATTTTCCAGATTTTTCGCCAGCGCCCGGACGCGTCCCATTTGCCGGCAGCCCGGCAGCAGCCAGCGCTGTTCCAGCTGCCGTCCGCAGCCGATAAAACCGAAGCTGTCGCCGTAACTGAAAGCCGAGCTGGCGGCCGACAATAGAAAATCGATCAGTATCCGCTGTTTGTTCAAGCTGCCGGAAAACGACATCGACGCGGACAGGTCGGCGATCAAGTATACATCGAGCGTGCTTTTCTGCTGGTAGACGCGCACCTGGTAACCGCCGAACGGGTCCAGCACGCTGGCGCGCAGATCGATGCGCCGGGGATCGGGCGCCGCGATCAGCGGTTCATGGCGTTTGAACAGCTGGCCGCTGCTGACCATCTGTCCCGGATGCGCGCCGGGAAAAACACTGCCTGCGGGACTTGCCAGCCGGTAGCGGAAGGTTTCGGGAGCGGTTGTCATGGCGTTTACTGCTGGCTCGCTATTAGATACATGACGGCGCCGGTGAAGACGGTGTAGGCGGGCAGGCTGTACTTGACGGGCCAATCCAGGATCAGTCCGACCAGGCCCGAATAGCCGCGGTCGCCGCGGTTGTAAATCCCCTCCCCGATCAGCCAGTACAGTGTGTTTAAAATACCGAGCGCGAGTATGGAGAAAAAACCGATATCGTCGATCAGCAACGATTTCGAGGCGAGCATGTGGTCCTTGTCGCTGAAGTGCAGGAAATGCGCAGTCCATATGCCTAATATCAAAGCGCCGATTTTGAAAGCGATCAAGCAGAATGCCTGCGCGATGCGGCGCAAGTAATGCGATACCTGAATGAGTGCGGGCAGCCGGCGCGCCAGGTAGACGGCAGGCAGCGCCATGCAGAACAGCAGCAGTCCGGTCGCGCCCAACAGCACCCAGAATTTGGTGCTGACGGCCTCGTTAATGGCGCCCGTGTAATAGGCCGCGTAAGACGCTTCCGCCAGATGGTCAAAGCCGTCGGCAATAAAAAAGCAGATAAAACTGACGCCGGCCCAGGTCAGGTACTGCTCGGCCAAATCGCCGGGTTCCGTTTTGGGTTTGATTAAATCAAAGTATTTTTTAACGCTCATGGGTTGCTACCTGAATAAATATCGCTGTTACGGCGCAGCAATCTGGTTAAGAATGCCATTGATCAATTCGGGCATCAGTTCATCCTTCCGGTAGGCGTACATCGGGCTTAAAAAAATGCGATGAGCCATCGTGACAGGATAAACCGCCTGCAGGTCCTCGGGCAGCAGGGAATTGCGCCCTTCCAGCCAGGCGCGAACCTTGGCGGCCCGGATGAAATAGCTCATGCCGCGCGGACTGGCGCCGGCCTGCAGCAGCGCGCTCATGTCCACGTCGGACAATTCGATCCCGTAGTCCTGCGGATAATGCGAGGCTTTCCACAACGCCAGGGCATAGGCGCGCAGTTTCGGCGTACCGTGTATGCTCTCTTGCAGCATGACCGCCAGATCGTTGAGTTCGTAATAAGCGATGCCGCCGGTTTCCATGCCGGCAATCAGCCGGTCGACATCGTGGAAGCGCTGATTGAACATCAGTTCGTCCAGCACCGCATCGTCCGTCGGCGTCGCCATGCCGATCTCGAACATGAAGCGGTCTCTTGCGGCGGCCGGCAGTTCGAAGGTTTCCTCTTTCTCCACGCGGTTCCTGTCGGCGAACACCTGCATGTGCGGGAATTCGTAATCGCGGTTGAAGGCGTTGATGCTGCGCTCGGCCATGGCCCGAAGCAGCAGCGAATGCACCTGCGGACGGGCGCGGTTGATCTCGTTGAAAAAGAAGGTCGCCAGCCTGCTGCCCTGTTTCAGCAACGGTCCCGGATCGACGCGCGGCTTGCCGGCCTCGTCCAGATAGGTGTAGTAGACGAGATCAGCGGGTATCAGGTCGATCGTGCCTTCGACACGTTGATATTCGCCGCCCAGGCCATGGGCGATGGCGCGCAGCAGCGTCGTCTTGCCGACGCCGACCTGGCCTTCCAGCAATACATGGCCGCGCGCGAACACGGCAAGGACGATATTGCGGACCACGGAGAGCTGGCCGATCACGATTCCGTTGATCTGTTGTTCGAACTGCAGCGCCTTGGCGCGCCAGTCGTTGAGCTGGTTGTCTGTCATGTTTGGCTATAAAAAAGCTCCGTTAAGGGGAGGTCTTAACGGAGTAAGCATGGTTTAAGTATCAAAAATTCATGAGGAATGAAGCCTGGAGCAAAGCCTATTGCTCCAGGCTTCGGTGCAGAACAGACATACAGGGGGCCACATGCCTGTCCCTATGGAAATCCTTAATTGATTTCCTCTACGTCATAAACAAACTTGCCGGTTTTGCTCAAGTGCTCCCAGCGCTTTTCATTTCGGGCCTCCATTTCCTTGATGGACTGCGCTTGTTTATTCAATTCGTTGGGATCGTGTTTCGGGTCGTACTTGCTGCCCGCGACCTTTTCCGGATAGCCCGGTTTGGGTTCCCAGCATACGCCGGGCTCCTTGCAGTTGGTGCCGTCATAAGCCGATGCGGAAAATGACAGCGTGGCCATAAGACTTGCGAAGCCGAGTAAAAGTAATTTTTTCATTGTCGTGTCCTCGTTATTTAGTGCTTAGCTGAAAAGGTACGCAATGCGTACCCTACAGCACGTGTAGGCTGGGTTGGAGCTTTAGCGGAAACCCGGCATGGGCGGCTTCGAATGCTGGGTTTATCAACCCAGCCTACCCCGGTTAAAAGCGGCGGCGCCCGGCGCGGCAAACGGGATAGATAACGGAGATGCCGTAACGTCAGTCTTTCAACCATTTGGCTTTTTTCGGGTCGCCTTTGTAGATGTCCCGTAAAAAGGCCATGATATGCAGCATCTCATCGGTGCTGAAGTTGACGTATTGCGGTCCCATCATGCCGTTGGCGCCGCCGAACAGCAGTTCGAACAAGCCCTTGTCGGTGGCGTTAGCCGGATAGGTCCAGTAGTCGTCCGCCAGACCGGGACCCAACTTGCCTTCCGCTTCATGACCGTGGCAGCCGGAGCAGCCCGTCATGTAAAGGCTTTTACCCTTCTCGACGGCTTCCTTATCGCTGTTATAAGGGTTTTTGCCGGTCTGCATGAATTGCTTGAACGCATCCGTGTGTCCGCCGGACTTGGCGACGCTCATGTCCAGCACTTCGCCGGTGATGGCATGGTGCAGCGTGATGTCCGCCTGTGCGATAGGGCTGGACAAAGCCAGGGTCGCGAGTACGGCGGCTGTTAAATTGTTATATTTCATTTTGTTGTTAATCCTGTTTCTTCATGGCTAAAGCGGGTTCCGGTTCGGGCAGCAGGGGAATCCCTTCTGCTTCGAGAATCTGCCTTATATCCTGTTGTCGTTTTTCGATAACCTGATTCAACTGCGCCAGCAGGGCTTCGTCGCCTTTGCGCACGCCCATGGAGGTGCTGTAGTGAAAGCCTACCTTCTCGCCGTCGGCGCGCGTATTGTTGTCAGGGATCACTGTCACCTTCAGCGACGTTGCCGACTCCTTGACATAACGGGCGCTGGCCGGCCCCCACAGCACGGCGACTTCAGCACGGCCCGATGCGACCTCGGAAACCAGTTTGGCGTTGTCGTACTTGACGTACTGGTTGCGCCGGGACTTGTAGCCCACCAGTTCCTGCTCGTAATTGAACATGTCGTTGTAGCGACCGATGGCACGCATCATGACTTCAGCCGGCGAACCCGGCACATAGGCGATGCGTTCAGCCTTGCGCAGGATTTCGCTGTCCCAGTTCTGCAGGTCCAGATTGTCGTTCTGGCGCGTGATGAACACGTAGCCGGAGCGGTAATAAGGCCGCGTGGTCAGTACCCGCGGATCGCCGGCATCCATGCCGATGGAAACGTCGCAAAGCCCTTTGTCCAGGTAATCGCGCAAGTAGAAGCGCGGATCGGTCCAGGTCACGTATTCGACTTTCCGGCCCAGTTCCTCGCCGACCAGTTGCGCCAGCTTGTTCTCGAAGCCTTCCCCTTTTTTATTGGAGTACGGCATTTCGTCTTCCGCGGCGCAGACTTTCAACGGTTCCTGAGCGAAAGCGCCGGATGCCGCAACACCCAGCGCCATAGATAGAGCAGTTAAAATTGTTGCTTTGAATCGCATATTGTCCTCGTGGCAATGGCGGGCGGAAATCATCCGCCCGCCCTACGTTTTCAGATACTTAAAGCGAGAACACCATGACGCCGCCGCCCATCTGGGTGTAGTGCGCCAGTTCCTTGAACGCACCGACCGCACCGAGGCCGGCTGTCGGATCTTTCAGGTCGAAGACCAGACCGACGCCGGGCCAGCCGCCTACGCCGTAGTAAATCGCGACATACTGCTTGCCGTCGTGTTTATAGGTAATCGGATGGCCGATCACGCCGGAAGGCAGCTTGAATTTCCACAGCTCTTCGCCGGTTCTGGAGTTGAGCGCCTTGATGTAGCCGTCCAGCGTGCCGTAGAACACGAGGTCGCCCGCCGTTGCCGTGGTGCCGCCCCAGACCGCGAATTTTTCCTGGACTTCCCATTCGAATTCGCCGGTGACCGCATTCATGGCCTTGACCTGGCCCAAGGTGCCTTTAGGTCCCGGATACATGTTCAAGGTAGCGCCGACGAAGAACTGGCCGGCGCGGTAAGGCAGCATGAACGGTTCCCAGTCCATGCAGATGTGGTTCACGCCCATGAAGAACAGTTGCTTGGTCGGGTCGTAGGACTCGATGCCCTGGTTGTGATAGCCCATGGCCGAAGGACAGATGCCTTTGGCTTCATGATCCATGTGCGTCGAATACTCGGGGTCACGTACCGGCAGACCCGTTTTCAGGTCCACGTGCTTGACCCAGTTGACGGTGTTGTCGATTTTAAAGGCGTTGACCAGATCGCCGTTTTCACGGTTCAGGGTATAAACCAGTCCGTTGCGGTCAGGATGGGTCAGCAACTTGGTCATTTTGCCGTTGACCATCTGCTCGGACAGACCCATGTAGTTGACGCCGGCGTAATCCCACTCGTCATGAGGCGTTTTCTGATAGCCGAATTTCGCTTCGCCGCTATCGATGTCGCGCCCCCAGATGGTCATGGTCCACTTGTTGTCGCCGGGACGCATGGTTTCGTTCCATGGCGCCGGGTTGCCTGATCCGTAGTAGAGCATTCTCAGGTCGGGATCATAGGCGTACCAGCCCCAGTTGGTGCCGCCGCCGATTTTCCAGGCGTCGCCTTCCCAGGTTTTCAGACCCAGGCCGAACTGGCCGTAATGCGGGTTGGCCTTGTTGAAGTCTTTCGACAATTTGATGTCTTCATCGGGACCGGTCGCGTAAACGCGCCAAGCCTGTTTGCCGTCCTTGATGTTATAGGCAGTCGCATAGCCCCTGACGCCCAGTTCGGCGCCGGACGTGCCGACGATGACCTTGTCCTCGGCGACAAACGGCGCGACGGTCAGTGTCGAGCCCATCGCGATATCGGAGTTCTCCATTTTCCACAGCTGTTCGCCGGTTTTCGCGTTCAGCGCGACGATATGGCCGTCAAGCTGGTTCAGGAAAATCGTTGCGGGATAATCCTTGCCCTGCGGCGCATAAGCCAGACCGCGGTTGACCACGTCGCAACAGGCTACCGCACGGGCTGCCGGATTCTGCTTGGGCTTGAACTCCCACAGGATTTTGTCGGGATTGTTCAGGTCGATGGCGAAAACGTTGTTTGGATAAGGCGTATGAACATACATGATGCCGTCAACGACCAAAGGCCCGCCTTCGTGGCCGTTCAGCACGCCGGTTGAAAAACTCCAGGCTGGCTTCAGGTTCTTGACGTTGGTGATATTGATGTCATACAACTCGCTGTAATGTGTGGAACCGTAATCCTTGGTCTGCATCACCCAATTGGTGTTCTGGCGCGACATCTTGTCCAGCTCTTTATTGGCCTGCGCCGGTTGCGACAACGCCAACAGGATGCCCGACATCAACGCCGTAGTCGTCCCCACATGACGAGCAAATTTCGAAATCCGCATATTTCCTCCAGGTTATTTTATGCACTGATTAATAAGGCCTAGCCATGCGCGCCGATGGTGTTTGTTTGTGAGAACTTGCAGCAGTCAGCTTTCTTGATCAAAACGAAATGCCTAATGGTTCACCGGCGCGCAAGGCTATGCTGGACGGGAATGATACGGGAGGCGGCTGTGCCCGGGTTACGGAATAAGCCCCGAAATGACCGGGAAAATTGCATCAAATACCCATGAAATTTTCCCCCATCTGATCCGCATCAATAAAAAGGAAAAGCTCCCATAGCCTTGTCCGTCAAAACGACGCATCATGAATTAATTTGTAGGGGAGTAACTGAGTGTCACGCAAGATCGATGTATTATTGGTGGACGACCATGCCGTCGTCCGGGCAGGCTACAAGACCTATCTGGCGTTATCCGATAACATCGGGAAAATTTATGAAGCCGATCGGGGCGAAACAGCCTGTCAGCTTTTCAGCCAGTACCAGCCGGATATCGTGGTGCTGGATCTGTCGATGCCAGGCATCGGCGGTTTTGAAACCATCAGGCGGCTGCTCAGCCGGGAGCCGAACTGCAAGATACTGGTGTTCAGCATTCATGACGCGCTGACCTATGCTTCGCGCGCCATCAAGGCCGGCGCCAAGGGCTATATCACCAAAAACAGCATGCCCGAGACGCTGGTGACGGCGGTCTGTAAAATTGCCGGCGGCGGCACGTATGTGGACCCGGAGCTGGCGCAGCAGCTGGCGATCACGATGGGGACGGGCCATGACGAATCGGAAAAGCTCAGATTGCTGTCGCCTCGGGAATTCGATGTCTTCTGCCTGCTGGCACGGGGCTACAACACGCACAAGGCCGCCGAAAAACTCTGCCTGAGCTACAAGACGGTCTGCAACCACGGCACGGCCATCAAGGAAAAACTGGGCGTGACCACGATCGCCGAACTGACCCTGCTGGCCGGCAGGCAGGGGATTTTGGAGCATGAGGTGGAGTGAGGGTTGATGTACCTGTTGCGGCCGAATTCGATGGATTCGAACCAGCGGATCAATATAAATGCCGGGCTATCTTCCGAGGCGATGGATGCGCCTCACGGCATCGGCAGCATCCTGTAAAGACAACAACCTTATCGCGTTGATAGACACGCTCTCCGCCTCTAATTATAATCAGGACGAATATCTATCTGGACATTTTTTTAGACATAAAACATAAAAAATAAATACAACGTTTTGTATTATAAAAATTTTTAACTAAAAAATAATGGACATTAACGGAGACATAAATTGTGATATTTTCCCTTGGGGAATATGAGGAACATCCAGTTCGCATAGAAACTGACCGTTTCGGGCCGTTTGATTTGCAAATAGGCTGTAACATGCAAACTTTGGAAACGCTTTTATTGCGGGTGAATGATGCCCATCAGCGCTTTCACACCTCACCATTGTCGCCCATTGCCAATCATTTGGAAAAAGAAGTCATCGTCAGCAGTGTTTACGGCACCAACAGTATTGAAGGCGGCGCACTGAGTAAGACCGAAACACAATCAGCACTGGAACTCGATCCATCGAAAATTCAGGACATCGAACAACGCCGGGTCCTTAACCTTAAACAGGCTTATCAATTAAGCCGTCAGGCGGCATCTGATCCCAACTGGCAGTTGGATGTGGAATTTATTAAAACCATGCATGCCGCCATAACCGACCAATTACCTCATGAGCGCAACCAAGCTGGGGTTTTGCGCGATAATTCAAAATCAATCACCACTTATGTCGGTGATCCGGCACATGGTGGACGTTATAAACCGCCTCAATACGGCAAGGATATTATCAAGCTGTTGGAAGCCCTGGTGGACTGGCACCAGCAACTGAAGGACCAGCAGATTCCCGCGCTGATTCGGGCGCCTTTAGTCCACTTATATTATGAATTGATTCACCCCTTCTGGGACGGCAATGGCCGTGTCGGCCGCGTGCTGGAAGCCACGCTGCTCCAAGCGGAAGGCTTTAAGTACGCGCCCTTTGCTCTGGCGCACTATTATTTTGAAAACATAGACAAATACTTCACCCTATTCAATCTGTGTCGCAAACAGGCCATGAAAAAATGCCCTTCTCCCAATACCGCCTTTGTGGAATTTTTTCTGCAAGGCATGCTGATCAGCCTGAATAAATTGCATGACCGAGCCAATAATCTCATTAACATCTTGCTGTTTGAAATAGAAATCAAGCGCCGGCATGACCAGAAAAAAATTAACGCTCGGCAATACGCCATTGTCAGCCAGGTCTTGAATACGGGACCGATTCCGTTATCAGACTTACGGCAAGCGCCCTGGTATATGGCGCTGTATGAAAACCGGACTGATAAAACCAAGCAGCGGGATTTAACCACGCTACGAGAACTGGGGCTAGTGAAGCTGGATAATGAAAAACGGCTTTGGCCTGGATATTTTGATATAGCGTAATCAAGCCCGATAGGATAATGGTATGGACTCCTCCTCTTCCCTGCGGCATCACGATGTGCCAAAG
>NZ_JADMKV010000003.1:0-23517 GCF_015476545.1 Methylobacter sp. BlB1
TGGGTTTGCCGGCGGCGGATTTGCCGGTCTTGGGGGAGGTTTTTTTCGCGGCCGGGCGGTCCGGCTTGCCCAAGGGACACAGGACTTTGCTGCGGGGTGCCTGCTTGGGCAAGGCCTGTCCGGCTTGGATGGCCTGGGCCGCGCGCTTTTCGGCGCCGGCTGCCGCAGCGACTTTCTCCAGCTTGCCTGTGCCCGCGAGCACTTCCCCCGCCTTGCCCAGTTTGCCCAGCTTGCTGACCGGCATGAACACGCTGCCGATTTCAGCCAGGCCGCGGCCGGCCATCTGCCCGTCAAACTCGGCCAGACGGCCTTCAGCGGCGGCCTGGGCTCTTTCTGTCTGATAAGCATCCCAAGCGCCGGACGCGCGGTCTTTGATGTCGGCGAGGGCGCCAGCAGGATCGTCTACGGCCTGGCCGATTCCATTACCCACCTGTTTGGAGATCTCTTTAGCGGTTTCAAAGGCCTGTTCGCGGTAGGCCGGATCGGTAGCCAGGCTATAGCCGGCTTGGCCCAGGTCGGCGACGCCCTGGACGGTTTCCTTGCCGAAGTCCCAGATGCCTTTACCGAAACCGGTGCCAAATTGCGTTGCCTCTTCAATCAATTCTGCCACTTTTTAATGTCCTATAACCAAAGGCCGGCATCCAGCGCCAGCCGCACTCTGAGCAAGGCGGTTTGGGCTTGGGGCGTGAAGGCCGGCGTCAATAATCCTTTAGCCCAAGGGGCTTGAAGCTCGAAGTTTTCTCCGTAATGCAGGCAGCAGGCCGCGAAAACAAACTGGGAGTCTTCTGTCAAAAGCCCCAGGGTTTCGGCGCGTGTGAGCGCACGCTGCACCAGCGCCTCTGAAGGAGCGGCAATGGCCGGCAAGGCGTTGGCCAGAGCCAGAAGTATGCGGGCATGAAGGTCAAGCTTGAAACCGTCTTTGTCGAGAAACCAGCCTATCGTGCTGGCCGTATCGGCCGCTTCTGTCCAAACGCCCGGGGGCAGCCGCTCAGTCAGGCTCGCGATGCGTTTTTCGGCAGGCAGATCGGCATTAGCCAAAATCGAGTGTATCGCCGGATGCAGATCAAAATTCGGTGCGACAGCAACCATCAGGTAAACGAACTGACCCAGGCTGGATTGCCAGAGGAATCCGTAACTGCGCGCCCGTGCCAGGCCAAAGCCGATCAAACGCGTCAGAATGGCTGGCGAAACCTGGGCATAAGCCGGGTATTCCTGTTGAATGTACTTGCGCAGAGTGACGCGGAATTGCTGCTCTTGATGTTGGTCGAGCAGCTTGATTTGGCGGGGATGGAGAGTCAGCATGCAGGCTTTTTGGTAAGGTTCAGGTCCGTTGATTGTTTGAATTCTAACTCAAACTGTGCAGTTTAAAAAGAGCAGCTGTGTTCGCCGTGCAGATGCAATTAAGGCCAAACACAGAATTCGGCGCATCACTTTTGCTCGAAGAGTTGAAAGTAATCCAGCGTAAGGATATTGAGATACTTGGGCCTCAAACAAGTAGCGGGTGTGAAGAACGGCAGTTGTTCTGGCGGCGTCTCACCGCCTTTTGCGGATTTCATTCGACATGTATTTGGCGACCAAACGTTTCCGTAACAACCGGCTCAGGCCGAAATCAGTGCCCCGATTCGGCTCTGTAATTTATAACCTCAAGCCCTGTTCAGGATCAATTCCAAAACCATTTTACTGCCGAAATAAGCCAGAAGCAGCGATATAAAGCCGATCAGCGTCCATTTTATCGCTGTTCGGCCCCGCCAGCCGTAACGGCTGCGGCCTATTAGCAGGCTTGAAAATACAATCCATGCCAGTATCGATAGCACGGTTTTATGCACCAGATGCTGCGCAAACAAATCTTCTATGAATATAAAACCGCTGATCAATGAGATCGTCAGGAAGACAACGCCGGCGGCGAGCATTTGAAACAACAGCGATTCCATCGTCTGCAGTGGCGGCAATGACAAAATAAAGGGTTTTGGGGGATGGCTTTTGAGCTGCTGGTCTTGAATGGCCAGTAATATCGCTTGCAGAGCGGCGATGTTTAATAGGCTGAAAGCAATGATAGACGTCAGAACGTGAATGCTCATCTGCCAGTTATGGTTGTGAAGAAAGCGGGGGCGCTCCGGAAAAGCCAGCTCCAGGCCGAGCATAATGGCGGCGGCGGGAAATATCGCAATGCCTAGTTTTTCGACCGGTTTACTGAGCGTCGCAGTTAATAACAGCAGGGTGACAATCAGCGAAACCAGTGAGGCGGTGCTGATAAAGCTGAAATTAAAGCCATTCTCATTGTGGAAGTTAACGGTGATATAGGCGAGATGCGCGCATGCGGCAAACCAGGCAAGATAAAGCGGAGTTTGATTGCCATCGCCACGGCGAAATTTACGGGCAATAAGCAAGGTGCTGCCTAGATAGGCACAGATTGAAAGAGCGGCAAAAAAGGTGGCGTTCATTTGACTGTATTTTCTTTTGTATAGTAGAACCTTGCTATCATTGTTACAGCTAAAGCTTTCCGGCCCAATTAAAATTTAGGGTTGTTGGTTTAAGAGCGGCTGATTAAATTTTCATTCAATTGCTAATGTCTAATTTAATCAATGCATTAAAGCTGAGAAGTACGATTTAAAGTTATTGCTTCAGGACTTGACAGCGAGTGGTGCAAAGGTCTTAATGGGTATGTTAATATAACTGGCTAAATAGTTCTAACGCATTTGCGTTAGGTAGTGGTTTCCATGTAAATATTCAGCCCCGGCATAATTTTGATCTGACAGGGTGCGCTTCGGCTACGATTGAAGATCTTGCTGCGCATAGAGAATCTGAATAATTACGTTTCCTTGATTACAGAATAAAGACGCAGATATGTTTGATAATTTAACCGATCGACTAAGTAATACTCTTAAGAAAGTTAGAGGCCAAGGGCGGCTGACTGAAAGCAATATCAAGGAAACGCTACGCGAAGTGCGCATGGCCTTGCTTGAGGCGGACGTGGCTTTGCCGGTTGTTACGGATTTTATTGAACGCGTTAAAGAGGGTGCGTTGGGTCAGGAAGTTCAGACCAGCCTTTCGCCGGGACAATCATTAGTCAAACTGGTTCAGGCCGAACTGGTCAAGGTGATGGGCGAGGCGAATGAAGAACTTAATCTGAAAGCCGTCCCGCCAGCCGTCATTTTGATGGCCGGTCTGCAAGGTGCCGGTAAAACCACAACGGTTGCCAAATTAGGCCGCTGGCTGAAAGAAAATCAAAAGAAAAAAGTCGGGGTCGTCAGTGCCGACGTCTATCGTCCTGCCGCTATCAAGCAGCTACAGACACTGGCTGATGATCTTGCTCTGGATTTCTTTGAAAGCGATATTTCTCAGAAGCCGGTCGATATCGCTAAGAATGCGATCGAAGCGGCGAAGAAAAAATTCCTCGACGTCATTATCATCGATACCGCCGGCCGTCTGCATATCGATGACGAGATGATGGTCGAGATCAAAGAATTGCATGCCGCCATCAATCCGGTCGAAACCTTGTTTGTCGTCGACAGCATGACCGGTCAGGACGCGGCAAACACAGCCAAAGCCTTTAATGATGCATTGCCGCTGACTGGTGTGATCTTGACCAAAGCCGATGGTGATGCGCGCGGCGGTGCGGCATTGTCCATCCGTCATATTACCGGCAAGCCGATCAAATTTATCGGTGTGGGTGAGAAAGCCACGGCTTTGGAGCCGTTTTACCCTGATCGTCTGGCTTCCCGTATTTTAGGTATGGGCGATATGCTGGGTCTGATTGAGGAGATCGAGCAGAAGGTTGATAAGGAAAAAGCCGAGAAACTGGTCAAAAAGATACAGAAAGGCAAGAGCTTTGACCTGGAAGACTTCCGTGAGCAATTGCAGCAAATGCAGAGCATGGGTGGAGTCGGCTCCATGCTGGACAAACTGCCTGGCATGAGCAGCATTCCGCAGGAAATGAAAGACAAAGTCAATGACAAGGAGCTGGCGCGCCAGATTGCTGTGATTAACTCCATGACCATGCAGGAGCGTCGCTTTCCCGATTTGATCAAAGGCAATCGCAAGAAACGTATTGCGGATGGCTGCGGTCAGCAGCTGCACGACGTTAACCGGATTCTGAAGCAATTCAAGATGATGGAAAAAATGATGAAGCGTTTCAAGAAAGGTAATATAACCAATATGATTCGTGGCATGAAGAGCAACATTCGCGGTATGAGAATGTAATTTTTGTTGCCGCAGATGCGCTACATTTTTTCGTGGGTAACTGCGGCCGCTTTATATTTCTCACGGTCTCTTAAGTGATGCTGTAGGTAATGAGTGAATTTGTGCTTCACTTATGTAGAAAATCGCGTAAAATAGACAGATTAAATTTTGACTTAATGTTTTTTTGAGGAACTTAAATGGTAACCATTCGTCTTGCTAGAAGCGGCGCGAAAAATCGTCCTTTTTATCATGTGATTGTGACTGACAGCAGAAACAGCCGTGATGGTCGTTATATCGAACGCGTTGGTTTTTTCAATCCGGTAGCGCGTGGCAAAGAAGAAAAATTACGTCTGGATTGCGCTCGCGTTGAATATTGGAAAGCTAATGGCGCGCAGCCTTCTGACCGCGTTGCGAAATTAATTAAAGACGCACAAAAAGCAACTGCTGCGTAATTTGGTTTGTCAGCGCGGAAAGATATAAACGTTGGCAGGATTTCCGGCGTTTTTGGTGTAAAAGGGTGGCTTAAGGTCTTTTCTTTTACCGATCCAAGAGAGAATATTTTAAGTTATTCTCCGTGGCTGCTGAAAAAAGGCGGCGAAATCAAGCAACTTGATGTCATCGATGGGGCTCTTCACGGCAAGGCGGTAATCGCTCAGCTTGATGACATTATTGATAGAGATCAAGCTGCAGGATTTGTTGGCTGGGATATTTTTATAACCCATAATCAATTGCCGGAAACGACTGAAGGCGAATATTACTGGTCCGATCTGGTCGGGTTGAAAGTTGAAACCGTTGAGGGTGTTCAGTTGGGCGTGGTTGATAGTCTGCTGGAAACCGGAGCGAATGATGTATTAGTCGTTCAGGGTGAGCGAGAGCGGGCCATTCCGTTTTTACAGGGAGAAACCATAATTAATATTGATCTGGATGCCAGCACTATGATTGTTGATTGGGATCCGGAATTTTAATTATGCAGTATGCGATTTGATGTCGTAACGTTATTCCCGGACATGGTGGCAGCGGCTGCCAGTTACGGTGTGACGGGGCGGGCTATTGAGCGAGATATAGTTCGTCTATCGGTCTGGAACCCGCGCGATTATACGCACGACAGGCATAAAACGGTCGACGACCGGCCTTATGGCGGCGGCCCGGGTATGGTCATGAAATACCAGCCATTGCATGATGCTGTCTGTGATGCCAAACAGGCCGGCACTGGCTCTGCCAAAGTGGTTTATTTGAGTCCGCAAGGCAAACCGATTACGCAGGCTTTGCTTTCAGAGGCTTGCAATGTTCCTCAATTGATTTTAGTGGCAGGGCGTTATGAAGGAATTGATGAGCGCTTTGTCGAGTTGGATTGCGATGATGAATGGTCTATCGGAGACTATGTCATCAGCGGTGGTGAGCTGGCGGCGCTGATAGTGATCGATGCGGTGACCCGTTTGTTGCCCGGTGTGCTCGGGGACGAGGATTCTGCTCTGCAGGACTCTCATATGAATGGCTTGCTGGATTATCCGCATTTTACAAGGCCGGAACAGCTTGAAGGACATTCGGTGCCGGAGGTTTTACTGGGCGGCAATCATGCGGACATAAACCGCTGGCGGATGAAGCAGGCATTGGGAAGAACCTGGCTGAGGCGGCCGGATTTATTGAAAAAAATGAATTTAAATGCAGAGCAGGAAAAACTGCTGAACGAATTTAAAATTGAAGTTGAAAAATAGGGTGTGGCAATGAGCAATATTATTGATGTTTTGGAAGCAGAACAGCTGAAACAGATTCCTGACTTTGGTCCAGGCGACACAGTTGTTGTACAGGTTAAAGTAAAAGAAGGCGAACGTGAAAGAATTCAGGCGTTTGAAGGCATAGTGATTGCAAAACGTAATCGCGGTTTAAACTCTGCTTTCACAGTAAGAAAGATTTCTCACGGTACAGGCGTTGAGCGTGTTTTTCAAACTCACAGTCCTATGATCAGCGAGATCAATGTTAAGCGTCGCGGTGACGTTCGCCGTGCTAAATTGTATTTCCTGCGTGATCTGACCGGTAAAGCGGCTCGTATCAAAGAAAAACTTTAATCGGTTTTTTGATGTATGTTATAAAAAAGGCAGCTTTGAGCTGCCTTTTTTATGCCCGAGACATGGATGTTTGTCTATTTGCAGGGCCGAATTCATTCGGCCTAAGCGCTATTTAATCAATTCAGGTTTAACTATGCCATTCATCATTCATTGGGTTGAAAACTGCTCAGAGGATGAGGAGATTTTTAAAGTTCAAACACCTGCCGGTAATTTGATTTTATTTGTTCATGGCGATGTGTTGTTTCAGGCCGACTGGGAGTTTGCCGGTAGTCCGGTTCAAACTATTAGCACTGCTGGTGAGCATGACATACAGCGGCAATTAAACCAGTATTGGCTGACTCCGGAAAAACCTATTCACCTGAAGTTGTTAAAGCAGGGCAGCGATTTTAGAAATAAAGTCTGGGCTGAACTCTGCCGCATACCATTCGGGGAAACAATTACTTATTCGGCTCTAGCCCGCAGAATAGGATCGGCTGCGCGGGCTGTCGGGAATGCCTGTCGGGATAACCCTTTCCCGCTAATCATTCCCTGTCACCGGGTGGTGTCCGTTTCCGGCATGGGCGGTTATTCGGGTCAGACAGAGGGTGATTTCATGGCTATAAAATCCAAGTTGCTGGCATTTGAAGCCGCCCATAAAAAATGAATTCAACGGCTTTCATAGATCAATTTCTGGATGCGGCCTGGGTCGAACAGGGTCTGAGCGAAAATACGCTGTCGGCCTATGGCAGTGATTTGAGGATTTTTGCCCAGTGGCTGGCAGGAAAGTCCATGCTGGACGTCGACGGTAGCGATATATCAAGGTTTCTAGCGAGCCGTTATAAAGACGGTATAGGCAACAGGTCATCGGCGCGCATTTTATCCAGTTTGCGGCGCTTTTATGGCTATTATCTCAGGGAAAACAGTATAACCATCGATCCTACGGCATTGATAGAATCGCCGCATATCGGCCGGCCGTTACCGGTATCGTTATCTGAGAACGATGTCGAACTATTGCTGAATGCGCCTGAAGTAACGCATGCGCTCGGGTTCAGGGATAAAACCATGTTGGAAATGCTTTATGCCACGGGGCTTAGGGTATCCGAACTGGTTAGTTTAAAGTTTGAGCAGGTCAGCTTCAGGCAGGGCGTGATCAGAATCACCGGCAAAGGCAATAAGGAGCGGCTGGTGCCGGTCGGCGAAGAAGCGATGAGTTGGCTGGAAAACTACATGAGTGAGGCCCGAAAGACCCTTCTGGGGGAGCGGCAATGCGACTATCTGTTCGTGACCAACCGTGCCGCCGGTATGACGCGGCAGGCCTTCTGGCATATCATCAAGCGCCATGCTAAAAAAGCCGGCATTAAAAAAGAGCTGTCACCGCATACGCTCAGACATGCCTTCGCAACACATCTGTTGAATCACGGTGCGGATTTGCGCGTCGTGCAACTCTTATTGGGGCATTCCGATTTATCCACTACACAGATTTACACGCATATCGCCCGCGAACGATTAAAAGATTTACATTCAAAATATCATCCAAGAGGATAATTAAAATGGCACAAAATATTCACCCGACTGCTTATATTGCACCGGATGTATCATTACCCGAAGATGTGATGGTAGGCCCTTTCGCCGTTATTGAATCGGGTGTTGAGATGGGGCGGGCATGTCAGATTGGCGCCCATGCCGTCGTGCAGCAGTATGTGAAAATGGGTAACGGCAATATTTTACATCCCCATGCCGTTCTGGGCGGATTGCCGCAGGATGTCAGCTTTAAACCCGAAACGGTTTCCTGGCTTGAAATCGGCGACAACAATGTGTTCAGGGAAGGCTTTACGGCGCATCGCGCTTCAAAGGAAAACGGCGAAACGCGCATAGGCTCGGGTTGTTTCTTCATGAATAACAGTCATGTCGCGCACGATTGCAAGATCGGCAACAATACCATTTTCGCCAACAATGTTGCCATTGGCGGCCATGTTGAAGTCGGTGACCGGGTTTTCATGGGTGGGTCCGTGGTTGCGCACCAGTTCTGCCGGATCGGTTCATACGCGATTGTACAGGGCACGACAGGTTTGAATATGGATGTCATTCCTTTTACGCTGATCGGCGGGCGTCCTGCGCGGCATTATAAATTGAACACGGTGGGTTTGCGGCGCGCCGGTATTACCGGCGACCGCTATAATGTGCTTTCAGCGGCGTTCCGCCTGTTAAAAAACAAGCAAAGCCTGGATTCGCTGGAGGAAACCGAAGAGCTGAAGCAACTAAAGGCATGGCTGGCGGTTAAATCCAAGCGCGGCGTGCATGGGTTTGTCGATATTTCGATTTAATTGCCTTAACCTCATTAAGATCTGCTCCATAAGCTGGTCTATCAACAGCAGATATCTGCGCCGTTGCATTGGGCGGGATGGTATTTTTCAAGTTAGATGAATGCTTTCCCGTTCATTGACAATAAAATGCATTTGAGCTATTTCAAAGCACATAACTAACCTTATCAGGTCTGGCATACCCGGATCTGTTACCATAGTCAATTCAATGACGGCATTTCCGCCGCCATTCGCGTTATAAAGAGTCCTTGTGAACACTGCCGAATTTTCAGCTTTACCCTTAAAACCCGCCTTACTCGCTAACATTGAATCCCTAGGCTACAGCAAATTGACACCTATTCAGGCCGAAAGCCTGCCGCATATTCTCGAAGGTAAGGACGTCATCGCGCAGGCTAAGACAGGCAGCGGCAAGACTGCTGCCTTTGGCATTGGCCTGTTATCTCGACTGGATTTGAGCAGTTTCAGAGTTCAAGCCTTGGTTGTTTGCCCTACCCGGGAACTGGCCGATCAGGTTTGCAAGGAAATTCGCAGGCTGGCTCGCTTTACTCAGAATATCAAGGTGCAGGCCTTGTGCGGCGGTGTGCCGTTTGGTCCTCAAGTCAGTTCGTTGGAGCATGGCGTGCATATTGTGGTCGGCACGCCTGGACGATTACAGGAACACCTGCGAAAAGGCAGCTTGCGCTTGAGCAATCTCAAGGTACTGGTGCTGGATGAGGCGGACCGGATGCTGGACATGGGCTTTGAAGACGCCATATCCGATGTGATCTCGTATGCGCCGAATCATCGGCAAACCTTGTTGTTTTCCGCAACTTATTCCGACCCGATACGGGAAATGAGCCGGCATTATCAGTATAAGCCGGTTACGGTCAGCATCGAGGCCCATCATCATGACAGCGATATCGAACAACGCTTTTATCAGATAGAGAGAGCGGGTAGAGCTAGTGCGCTGGGCTATCTTTTGGCTTACCATCGGCCTGAATCGACAGTGGTTTTCTGCAATACCAAAAAAGACTGCCAAAATTTGGCGGACGAACTTGAATCAAGCGGTTTTTCCGTTCAGAGTCTTCATGGCGATCTGGAACAAAGGGATCGGGATAAGGTGCTGGTGCGTTTTGCCAATAAGAGCTGCTCGATTCTGGTGGCCACTGACGTGGCTGCCCGAGGCCTGGATATCAAGGATCTGCAAGCGGTGATCAATTATGAATTGCCTTGGGATCCTGAAGTGTATGTGCACCGGATCGGCCGGACGGGGCGAGCCGGGAAAAAAGGTTTGGCGCTCAGTTTATGCGCGCAGCAGGAAACCAGTCGGGTAAAAGCCATTGAGGATTATCAAAATAAGCCCGCGATTTGGGATGAAGTGGCGCCTTTTCAGATGAAGCATGAACATCGGTTCGAGCCGCCTATGGTCACTTTGCATATTGACGGCGGACGCAAGCATAAAGTGCGCCCGGGCGATATTCTGGGGGCATTAACCGGTGAAGCCGGTCTGGCTGGCAGCGAAGTGGGAAAGATCGATATTTTTGATCTGCAATCTTTCGTTGCTGTCCAGCGGGACAGCTTTGAAAGAGCGCTGGCGAGATTAAAGGCAGGGAAGATAAAAGGGCGCAGTTTTAAAGTGCGCAAAGCCAGCTAGGCGTATGGGCGCCTACCCAAAGTAGGCGCTTCGACTACCGCATTTTTAATCAGGCATAGCTTCTGGCACGGGATGGACTTTTTGGCTGAGCACCTGTAGGTCTGCGTGGCTGGCTTGAGTTTCTGCGCGGCTGGTTTGAATTTCTGCCGGGGCGCGGTCCGCGTGGTTGGGCAGGCGGTTCCGGCGGCGCGATTTCAGACGCTTCAAAGCCATTGATCTGTTCGCGTTTAATGGACTTACCGATCAGCTTCTCAATGAGTCGCAGGGCGCTGTATTCGTCATGCGAGACTAATGATATGGCTTGTCCTTCTTCGCCGGCGCGCCCCGTTCGGCCGATCCGGTGCACATAATCGGCTGGCGAGCGGGGTAGTTCAAAATTGACTACATGCGGCAGCTGCGCGATATCGATGCCGCGCGCCGCTACATCGGTCGCAACCAATACGCGGAGTTCACCGGCTTTAAAGCCTGCGAGGGCGCTGGTTCTGGCTCCCTGGCTCTTGTTGCCATGAATAGCGGCGGCCTTGATATCAACTTTGTTGAGTTTTTCAGTGAGCCGGTTGGCGCCATGCTTGGTGCTGGTAAACACCAACACCTGCCGCCAGTCATTTTCCTTTACCAGGTGGCAAAGCAGTTCGGCTTTCTGGGTTTTGTTGACGGTATAGGCAATCTGCTCAACCAGTTCGGCGGCGGTATTGCGCGGGGCCACTTCGATTTTCACGGGATTGACCAGCAGGCCGGTCGTGAGTTTGCGAATGTCGTCGGAAAAGGTGGCTGAAAACAACAGGTTTTGACGTTTTTTGGGCAATAATGCAATTATCTTGCGGATGTCTCGGATAAAGCCCATGTCCAGCATGCGATCAGCCTCGTCGAGCACCAGTACTTCCACTTTATCGAGTTTAGCCGCATTTTGACTGACCAGGTCCAGTAGGCGGCCCGGCGTTGCCACCAGAACATCCACGCCGCCTCTTAAGCGCATCATTTGCGGATTGATTTTGACGCCGCCAAAAACGACTTCCGATTTTAATCGCGGATGCAGATGAGCGCCATATTTAGTAACCGATTCTCCAACTTGGGCGGCTAATTCGCGAGTCGGGGTCAGGATCAAGGCTCTTATCGGCCGGTTTGCGCCATAAGACTTTTGCGATAAACGCTGCAGGATAGGTAACGTAAAACCTGCGGTTTTTCCGGTGCCGGTTTGTGCGGCAGCCAGAAGATCATGGCCTCGCAACACGGCAGGAATCGCCTGGGACTGAATTGGCGAAGGGTTGGTATAGCCTGCATCAGCAATGGCGCACAATAGCGGATCGGATAAACCGAGCGTGGAAAATGACATAATATTAAGGTCTCAAAAAAGCTGATGTTGACGGGCATGCGTCTTACAGCACAGGGTAAAAGGAATAATTCTAATAAAAACGCGTTAAATTAATAATGATCACAATCAGGTTGTTATGGGCGTTTTTAGTGACGGGATTGGTGGAGTACCGCTATGGCGATAGTCATTGCAGTTAATGGCGCCCCGAGGCGGATTTGAACCACCGGCCTGTCCCTTAGGAGGGGACCGCTCTATCCTACTGAGCTATCGGGGCAAAATAAAAGCAATTTTACCATAAGCGCGGGATTAAATTCTTTTTTGTTTTTTCCAACGTAAAAAAACATGGCTCTGCAGTCTTGGGATGAGAAGCTGGTAAAACTTCGGCAAGCTTTCATTAAAAAATTAATGAAATTGAGGCCGGGCAGGAAACCGATGCTGACAATGTTTTATTCATACAGTTAGCGGCATGCGGCGAAAAAGGGTGGCGGTCGTGTTCCAGTTGTTGGTTATACCACGCTTGATAAAGCCGGAATTTGATGGATTCAGAAAATCATCCGGATCAAACCCCGGCTTCCCGGGAAAGCTTATTCAGCGGCAGGGAATATAACTTTGGGTTGGAAGTTTGCTGCCGGGTATTTAGGGTCGAACTCGGATTTCTTTCTCTCAGGCTTCGCTGATGGTTTCTCGTCACACTCTTTTTTGGCCGCCTCTTTTTCGAGCTTGACTGCCTCCTTATCGATATAGACGACCTTAGGCTGGAAATTAGCGGCAGGGTATTGCTCGCTGTCGCCAGCTGCCGATGAAGTTAATGGACTTAAGGCAAGCGCTGCTATGGTTGATCCCAGGATAATTTTTTTGTTCATGCTTTGTCAGTCTCCGGTGGTTATATGGCAAGCCCGGCTAAGGCTTAAAAAACCTTAAGTATCTGATATTTGATCGTTGATTTCAAGGTTGATGCCGGTTATAAAAGCTGCCTTATTTCAGGGTGGTCTTTCATCAATTGCTGCCTGTACGATTCGATTAACGTCTCGTTATGGCGTTCTTCCCGGGCGATGGGTACAGTGATTTCGCTCAGCACATGCATGGGGGATGAGGACAGGAAGACCAGCCGGTCGGCCAGTGCAATGGCTTCCCGCAGATCATGCGTGACAAACAGAACCGTATGCGGGCGCTGCCGCCACAGTTTCAGCAGCAGATCCCGGACCTGTCTGGCCGTGGGCGCGTCAAGCGAAACAAAAGGCTCGTCCATCAATAACACGTCGGGGTCGACGGCGAACGCGCGGATAATGGCAACACGACGGCTCATGCCCAGAGATAGACGTTCGGGATAAACATGTTGCGCCCGCGTCAGCTGCATGGTTTCCAGGAGCGGATCGATCAGCTCCGGGGATTGATGGCTGCCCAGCGCCAGTTCAATGTTTTCCCTGACCGTACGCCACGGCAGCAGGCGCGGATTCTGGAATACATAACCGATTTTGGGTGACGTATGCAGCGAGCCCAGCATAATCTCGCCGTCGTAATCAGGGTCCAGGCCGGCAATAATATTCAACAGCGTTGTCTTGCCGCAACCGGATGGGCCGACCAGGCAGACGAATTCGCCGGCTCTCAGCGACAGACCAAGATTGGCGATGGCCTGATATTGGCCGGCCTGGCCTATGGCCGGATAAGTCTTGCTATCGATGCGGATGCGAATGTCGGTCATCGGCGCCACCGTTGCGATTTTCTGTCTAGAGGCTTCAGGATCATCAGTTCTATCAGTTGAATCACGGCCACGAAGGCGATGGTATAAGCCAAAATGCCGGCGACATCGAACAGCTGGAAAAACAAATGCAGTTGATAACCCATGCCGTTGTTGCGGCCCAACAATTCAACCACCAGGATGATTTTCCAGATCAATGCCAGACCCGAGCGCGTAGCGCTCATGACGAACGGATGCAATTGCGGCCAGATCACATGCGCCAATGTCTTGCGCCGGCCGAAATGATAACAGCGGGCCATTTCCAGTAAATCCTGATCCAGCGCCCGCGTGCCTTCGCGGATCGTCACGACGACGTTAGGCAGCTTGTTGATGACGACGGCCAGTATCGCAGCCGATTCGATCAGGCCGAACCAGACGTAACACAGGATAATCGTGACCAGCGCCGGAATGTTCAGAAAAATGACCAGCCAGTTGTCGAAGAACGTATCCAGTTTCTTATGCCGGCCCAGGACGATGCCGATTGCGCAGCCGAGCAGCATGGCAACGGCAAAACTGACTACAAGCCTGAGCAAAGTGACGCCCAAGTGATAGGGCAGTTGTCCTGACAGGGTTTCGCGCCAGAAAACATGGGCTACCGCTTCCGGCGTCGGCAACACGCTGCTGCTTAAATAGGCGGCCAGCCCTTGCCAGAGCGCCAGGAAAGCCAGCAATGACAGGGCAGGCAACAGTTTTTGACGACTACTCAAATGTCCGAGCCTATTGTGAAATCGACCAGAAGGTGCCGGGCTGCAGGGATTCGGAATCGCCTGTCAGTTGCTTGTTGCTCAATGTGCGCAGCATGGAATAGATGCGGCCGGCCGCCTGCTGCTCCTGTTCTCCCCATTGTTTAATCTGGCCTTCGCAATAACGCTGCCGCATTTTGTTTTGAGTAGACGCATCTTCCGCCTGAGTTAATGGAATAATTTTTTGCCAGACGGCATCCGATGTGCAGATTTGGTCTTTGGCGCGCTGGCTGGTTTTCAGGAAAGCGTTGACGGCGTTTTTATGGCTCGCGGCCCAGCTCTGCTTGAACACGTAGCCGAGAGTGGGGACGTCTTCGTTAATGCCCAGCGCTTTGACGATGCCTTTGCCGTCGATGATCTGCCGGTAACCCTGCGCTTCCAGTCGGGCCGCGAAATGCCAGTAATTGAGCACGGCATCAATGCGGTTTTGCTTGATCTGCTCATTCAGTAAAGGGGGCGCGCCGAACACCTTGTCTACATCCTTGTTCAGGTCAAGCTGCTCTTTTTGCGCCAGCGCCTGCAACAGCAGCCAGTTCTTGTCCAGTTCGCCGCCGGCAATGCCCAGGCGTTTGCCTTTTAGATCCTTGATTGCACGGATAGGGCTTGCATCGGCCACAATTAGCGCGCCGGATGTTGTGGAATAGGGGAAAAACGTGAAATCGGAGCCGGTCGCGCGCAGTTTCGACACCCAGATCCAGTCCGAGACGATCATATCGACGGAGCCTGATTGCAACGCGATTTTGCCGGCTTCAGGATTGGCCAGTTTCTGCACGTCCAGTTGAAAATCCGCCGATGCGGTTGCCGGATCGTTTTGGATGACCGACAACTCCCAGTCGGCTGTGCCAAACGCAAGCACGCCGAGGCGAATCTTAGTTTTTTCCGTAGCAAAGCTGTGGCTGGATGCCAGCAAGCACAGGCCGATGAACAAGGCTTTGAATTTCATGACGTCTCTCCCTGTATGAGTTTGAAAAGCCTTATATTCTAACTGTATGCAGGTTTTCATGCGAGGATTTAGCTCGATGGGTGAAATGCGGTAATTCATTTGCCACAACCTGATCTGGCGGGACAATCCCGGGCGCCTGTGGGATAATGCCCTTATTTCTTCTACGGCTATCTATCGTCCCATGCACCGCATACTGACCCGGCAAACCTGGCTCAAGATTCATCTTTATCTGGCGCTGACCGCAGGCTTTTTTTTCGCTCTGATGGGCCTGACCGGCAGCATCAGCGTGTACCGCGAAGAGATTGACGCGCTGCTGAACCCGCAACTTGTCATCGAACAGCCGCAGGGAAAGTATCAGTCGCTGGACCGGATCATGGCAGCGGTGCGGCAGGCGCATCCTGACCGTTACGGCGCCTGGACGCTGGAAATGCCAAGATCGCCGCACGGCATGGTGACGGCCTGGTACGACAAGCCGAGAGAGACCTACTTCGAGCTGTATGCGCCGTTGATGGTATCGGTCAATCCCTATACGGCGGAAGTCGTCGGTAGCCGTTTCTGGGGACAGACTGTGACGACATGGCTGCTGGACCTGCACACCCAGCTTCGGCTCGACCGCTTCGGCTGGAATGCCGTGGGCTTCCTGGGGCTGCTGCTGATGGTTTCCATCGGTACCGGGTTGTATCTATGGTGGCCCGGTAGGCGGCAGCTCAGGCAAGCGTTCACGATCCGCCTTAATGCCGGAATGATCCGGCTGGCTTTCGATCTGCACCGTTTTATCGGGCTGATCAGCGCCGCTCCCTTGCTGTTGCTGGCAACCACAGGGTGTTTGCTGAGCTATCCTGCGGTGCTGGAGTCTCTGGCTGGGGCATCGGGCATGGCGCATGGCGAAACGGGCCGCGACATCATCAGCACGGCAGTTCCCAACAACCACCCCACCGGTTTGGCGGCTGCGACCTTTATGGCTCAGGGGCCTTTTCCGCGTGCCGAACTCAGGCGCATTACGACACCGGTCGGCGATAACGGCATCTACCGCGTCAATTTGCGCCAGCCAGGCGAAATTAATCAGCGGCATCCATATACGACAGTCTGGGTGGACCGCTGGAGCGGCCAGATCAAGGAAGTGCGCAACCCTTCTGAATTTTCGGCAGGCGAGACGCTGGCGACCTGGATATGGCCTCTGCATACCGGCGAGGCATTGACTGGTACCGGCCGGTTTATCTGGTTTCTGGCCGGCCAAAGTGTTTTCGTGCTTTATGTCGGCGGCTTGTTGCACTGGTTGTATCGGCACGGCAAAATCCGGGACAGAAAAGTCGATCTTGCTGCACTACGGCCGTTTCTTTACCGGCTGGTCCAAAACAGTCACCGCATCGGCCTGACGCTGTTCCGACACCTGGCTTTGCTGGCGCAAAAGGTCAAACCGTTCCTTGCAACCGGATTTGCCTTGTTACTACAGCAGCTTAACAGATTGCGCGTAGCCATCATGGCGAATCGGCAGAAGCGCATAGGTCATTAAAAAAGCATAAATGCACAGATAATCCGGATAGATCGGTTGCTTGGCTGTGTCTACAGCGTATTGTATTTTCGAAACGGCTGACAGCGTTTGCGGGGACAATATGGTAATATAGCCGGCTTGGATTTATTTACCCTAAGATAGTATGAATTCTTCTGATCCCGCTCAATTGATCGACCGCTTCGGCAGAAAAGTCGATTACTTGAGGATTTCCATTACCGATCGCTGTGATTTCCGCTGCGTCTATTGCATGGCGGAAGACATGACCTTTTTGCCGCGCACGCAGATTCTGACGCTGGAAGAGATTTATACGCTGGCCAAGGCGTTTACCGAACTGGGCGTCAAGAAAATCCGCGTGACGGGCGGCGAACCGCTGGTCAGAAAAGGCGCGCTGGGTTTATTGGAGGACATCGGTAAAATTGAAAGTTTGAATGAGCTGGTCATCACGACGAACGGCTCACATCTGGCATCGGCGGCGGCTTCATTAAAGAAGGCCGGCATCAAACGCATCAATATCAGCCTCGATACGCTCGATGCCGATAAATTCAAGGCCATAACACGAACCGGTAATCTGGAGCAGGTGCTGAAAGGCATTCAGGCGGCCAAAGCGGCCGGGTTTGAGCGGCTGAAAATTAACGCGGTCATCCTGAAAAATCGGAATCATCTGGAAGTCTGCGATCTGGTTCGGTTTGCCGTCGATAATGAGATTGACATCAGCTTCATCGAGGAAATGCCGCTGGGCATCATCAGTCAGCATGACCGCTCGGAAGCGTATTGCTCCAGTGATCTGATCAAAGCCGATCTGGCGCGCGAGTTTACCTTGATAACTTCAACTGAAAAAACCGGCGGGCCTTCACGCTATTTCAAAGTGGCCGGCAGCCGGACGCGCGTCGGCTTCATTTCGCCGCACAGTGAAAACTTTTGCAGTACCTGCAACCGCGTGCGCCTGACTGTGGAAGGCCGTTTGCTGTTGTGTCTTGGCAATGAGCATTCGGTCGATTTGAAAAAAGTCATGCGAGCGCATCCCGGAGATATGGCCGTTCTGAAACAGGCCATTATCGATGCGATGTCGATCAAGCCCGAAAAGCATGAATTCAATATCCACGAGCAGCCCATCATCTTGCGGCATATGAGCGTAACGGGCGGATAACGATCATCTCGGTTAAAAATAGCTTTCCGGTTTGTCGATGAATATAGGGCGAATTCATTCGCCCTGGACGACTTAAGCCGCCCCGCACCTGCTGCGCGTCAAAATTCAGAGGATTTATTTCTCGCCATCCTAAGCTGAAAATCTTCTGCCAAACACCAAATCTAACTGGCCTCATTAGCCGAAACCGAGCTTTGTTGTGGTTGTTCTGGAGTTATTTCCAGCCAATCATTGACTTCGCGGATGTTTTCATCGCTGATCATGCCTATCGCGCGCAAAAAACGGATACGGTTTTTGATGTAACTGTATTTGGCTTGTGACAGGTTTCTTTCTGCCAGATATTCGTCTTCCTGAGCCTCCAATACCTCCCTGACCGTAGCTACGCCGTAGTGAAACGCACGCTCCATCGCTTCCCGGGATTTGACAGCCGATTCGAGCGCTTTCCGCGAGGCCATGATGCGCCTGACATTGGCATTAGAAGTTAAAAATGAGTCGCTCGTTTCCTTAATCAGAGCACGTATTTGGGCTTCAAGCTCTTCTTTACTGATTTCCAATCTGTGTTGCGCTTCAAACAGGCGATGCGTCGTGGTGCCGCCCGTGAAAATAGGCACATTGACATTGACGGCGGCTACCTGGGTTTCCAGTTCGGGTATTTGGGCGCTCTGATAACCGGTATTGGTGTTGTAGTAATTGAGCTGCAAATCGACTACCGGCAGATATCGGGACTTCTGGACCGCTACGTCATCGTGTGCCGCCTCGATTGCGCTGAGCAGGGCTGATAATGTCGGGTTTTCGCTTTTGGCTACTTCTAGCCATTGCTCCAAGGGGCCTTCTAATTCCTGATAGTTAATTTGCTCCCTTAATTTTTGCAGCCGCTGCGGCATGGTATTGGTTAATTCCCTCAGGCTTTCTTTGGCCGTCACCAGAATGCTTTCAGCTTCAATTTCATCGGCAGTTATCTTATCCAGCCTGGCTTCCACTTCATATAAACCGGTGATTTTGATTAATTGCTTGGCATACTGCTTCTGGACCTGTTGCAATTGTTTTTGGGTCAAGGCCTTTTGCCGTTGCAGGAAGTACATCTGGTCTTCCGCTTCCAGCACGCCGAAATAGCGGTCCACCACATTAAACATCAGGGTATGCCGAGCTTCGGTATGCTCCGCCTCATATTGATGTTTTACTTCGGCCACCCGTCTCCAGTTCCAGAATTTGGCGAAATCAATTAAAGTCTGGCTCAGGGATACAAAATAACGTGTGCCGTGATAACTGTCCGAACCGGCATTTTTAACGCGTTGATCATTGACTGACCAGTTGCCGCTGGCACTGACTTGCGGCAGCATTTCGCCCAGCGCCTGGCCTTTTTGAGCTGAACCTATTTCCACCCTCAATGCTGCCGTTTTCAGCTGCGGGTCTGCTTCTAAGGCTTGTTGATAAATCGTTTGGAGATCTTCGGCATAACCTGATGATACCGGCATTACGATCAATAATGCCGTTAATAATGCTGATGTCCTCATTGTTTAATCTTCTATAAATGCCCGCGCGAAAGCATTGGTAACCGGTTGCGATAGATACTCAAACAGCGTTCTTTCCCCGGTATTGATCAGGACCTCAGCCGGCATGCCCGGCAAGAGTTGCAAATCGCCGAGTTTCTGGAAACTCTCGGGTGTCAATTCAACACGCGCCAGATAATATGGATTGCCGGTTTTTTCGTCCGTGAACCGGTCAGCCGATAATTGGATGACCTTGCCTTCCATGACGGGTGTCAGCGCTTGCTTGAAGGTGCTGAAACGCACTTCCGCCATCAAGCCTACACTCACGCGATCGATATCCAGCGGCGATACTTGCGCCTCAATAATTAACTCGGCATTTTGCGGGACGATGTCCAATATCGGCTTGCCAGCGGCAATGACGCCGCCTTCGGTATGAACCGACAAACCCAGTACCATGCCGCTCGCCGGCGCCTTGATGGCTGTACGGTTTAATTTATCCTGCGTTGCCGTCAAACGTTCAGAAGCATCGTACAGTTGCGCCTGTGCTTCGCTAAGTTTGTTTGCCACTTCCTCCTGAAACTGCTTTTGTATTTGCAGGATTTGCAGTCGGTTTTCACTGATTTGCATCTCGCTACCGGCAATTTCTGAACTTAACTCGGCAATTTCGCCGCTAATCAATGCATAATTGCGTTCCAGATCACGCAAGCGTAGCTTGTCTGCGAAGCCTTCAGCCAGTAATTCTTTTAAATCGTGTATCTCTTCGTCATAAGAGGTTATCAGTTCTTTTTTGCTGCGGCTTTGTCCTTTCAGGCCGTCTATTTTGCTGGAAATCTGACTGATACGTTGCTTAAGGACCGCTATTTCTCCTTCATAAGTGTTTTTTCTCGCCATGAAGATATGCGATTCGGTTTGTTTTGCTTCCGGTATTCTGGGATCGGCCTGGTCTTGCAGCTTTTCCGGATAGCGCACTTCCTGTGCGTTGTCCCGCTCCGCCTGCAAGCGCGCGACTTGTGCCATTAAGGTTATGTATTGGCTTTTGATAATTTCCAGTTGTGCTTTGGTTTGGGTGTCATCAAGCATCAGCAGCGGCTGGCCTTCGTTAACCAAATCGCCATCCTTGGCCAGTAGTTTGGCCATGATGCCGCCATCCAGATGCTGCACGGTTTTCTTGTAAGACTTGACTGTTACTACACCCAATGCTAGGGTGGAACTATCTATAGGAGCAAAGTAGCTCCAGACGCCGAAAATACCGAATGTAATTAATACGATCGTAAAGCCGATATTGCGAATCGGCCGGTCGTCAGTATGCAAGTCAGCTATCCTGACGATATTGTGCTGCTCAAGTTTTCCTTTCATCATTAATCAGCAGGTTATACAGAATGTGCGGCGGGTGAGGTCGAAATAGCCGATGCTTGCTGTGGCCGTGGCGCCGGCTGAGCGTTTTGCTTCTGTAAATGGGCTATGACCTGATCGCGCGGGCCGTATACTGCCAGGGCGCCGTCTTGAAGGATTAGCAATTTATCGACTTTGGCCAGTACATTGTGGCGATGCGTGATTATGATCACGGTTGATTTTCTTTCCTTGAGTTTCTGGATGGCATTCTCCAATGCTTTCTCTCCCTGTTCATCAAGATTTGAGTTCGGCTCATCCAGTACCACTAAAATTGGATTGCCATATAATGCTCGTGCCAGGCCAATCCGCTGGCGTTGGCCGCCGGACAGATTGCCGCCGTTAGCGCCGATAAACGTGTCATACCCTTCCGGCAAGCGCAGGATCAATTCATGTACGTCTGCCATTTTGGCCGCTTCCACAACTTTTTCAGGGTCAACAGCGCCGAAACGGGCAATATTTTCGCCGATGGTTCCGTCGAATAGCTCGATATCCTGGGGCAGGTAACCAATAAAATTGCCTAGCTGCTGGCGATTCCAGGTAAAAATATCAGCCCCATCCAAGCGGATGGTGCCGTCAGCCGTTGGCCAAATGCCCAATAAAGCGCGCGCGAACGTCGATTTGCCGGCGCCGCTGGAACCTAAGATGCCGACGGCATCACCCTTTTCAATTGACAGGCTGATGCCTTTGATGGCCGGTAATTTAGCACCCGGCGGAACGACCACGGCCGCTTCCACTTGTAAGCGGCCTTGCGGATCGGGGAGCGTCATCTTTTCCTGATCCACAGGATTTTGTTTCAGCATTTCATTAAGACGCTGGTATTGGCTGCGAGCGCTGATGAAACCTTTCCAGGTGGCAATCATTAAGTCAATGGGCGCCAGCGCCCTGCCCAATAAGATTGATCCGGCAATCATCAGGCCGGGAGTAATTTCATGGAGGATAACCAGATACGCGCCCAGGCCCAAAATTAACGATTGAGACGAAAGGCGTATGATCTTTGATAATGATGTCAACAAGCCTGCTCGAGAGCTTGCTACAGCTTGCAGTTCCAATACTTTGAGGGCGCCGTTGAACCACCGTTTTCGGATATTGCCTAGCATACCCATTGATTCAATAACTTCAGCGTTTTTAAGATTCCTATTGAGCTGGCCACGGCCTGAAATAGCCAAATTATTCGCTTCCGCTAATATCTTGCCAGTAGTTTTTTCAGTTACTACCGCAATGATAGCCAAAACAATAGCTGTGAAAACGGCTGCCCAACCGTACCAAGGATGAAAAACAAACATTAGGGCGATATACACAGGCATCCAAGGCACATCAAAGAAAGCAAACAGTCCATTGCCGGTCATGAATTGCCTTAAGCCGGTTAAGTCATCTAACGCCTGCGATGACGCCCTTTGTCCACCTGAATATAATGATTGCTTAAAGGCGATATGAAATAATCTTTCATTAAGCAGGGTTTCCAATCGGGTACTGACCCTGACCAGGATCTGAGAACGCACCCACTCTAATGCCCCCAATGTGATAAACAGCACTATCATGATCAGGGTCAGCATGAGTAATGTCGATTGATTGCCGGTTGGCACCACGCGATCATAAACTTGTAGCATATAAATAGAAGGAACAATCATCAGAAAATTGATGATCATGCTGAAACCAGCGGCTGATAAAAAAGCCCCCTTGCACAGACTTAAAGCTTTTTCCAAATCCGATTTAGTAGAAACTTCCATTTTGCACAAAGTAACATCAAAAAAGATCAGTATTGTGACATAAATTCAGGAGAAGATATATAAATTGGCCCTATCAATATAGGGTAATGGTATTAATTATCATTTGATAAATGAGGTTAAATCGACTGCGTATTCTTACTAGAGACATGGCTCCACATATTTTAGGCGGGAAGTATAAGTTAAATTTATTTTTAGCAGATGCGCAGTTTGAGTAAATCCGTTAGACTTATAGTGCACTATAGGTTATATAGGGTGAAATTTTTTCAATTTTTGTATTCAAAATTATTATAGCGATAGATCAGTATCTTTCAGAAAAATATTTCCCCATATTTAAAGAATTTACTTATTGCGCCGATAAGGCTGTAATTATCTTAGAAACTGTTTAATTATTCTGAGATGTTGATAATTAGGGATGTAATAAAAATCTGGCCAGTGCTATGGAGTGGCAGCTTGAAGTGATCAGGAACTGCTCGAAAGTATTCAAGAAAACTTGGTATTACACTGTCGTCTTATATTATTCCCATCTAAGCCATTATATTTTTACGATAGGGTAGTCCTGACTAATAAGGATTACAGCTTTAACAAAGCCGTATGTTTCCAAGCAAGAAGAGAGTAAAACTTTTGTATCTTTCAAATATTATCTTTAGGGTACGTCTGTAAGAATTGGAGCTTAATTTTAGAAAAGCAATGCAGAAAAGAGCCGCGCTTTTATAGGAAAGGTATAAGCTCAAAGAAAATAGTATTAGCGCCTGACTTCTATCTCTGCTCATATAGTTAGGGCTAGGCAGTTAATTCTACTTCAAAAGTGAGAGTCACAGATGCTTATGTTTCTTGAAATATTTTTTACATTTTAGTTTTGAGGAATGGAGATGATCTATCTGGTGGATAAGAGGATATAACTTCATTCTTGTTATTTGTAATTAAATATGAAGTTAATGCTTCATAAGATTGGAAAATTTTGAGATGGAGGGCAAAAAACAAAAACAAAAAACAAAAGATAAAAAATAAATATGCAGACTCTGCTGATGAATTTAATTTACTGTCGAAATAAAATTTATGAACGAAACAACTGAGACAATAGAAGTATACGATTCCTATGGCGTATTAATTGGCTATAACGTTATTACTAATTACGATGACGGTCAGGGCAACACTAGCAGCAGCACCAGCTATTACGATGTAAACTGGAACTCTCTGGGCGGCACTTCCACCTCTACCGATAGTCAAGGCTATAGCTACACCTCCGATTGGAGCAACAGCACCAGCACCGACAGCGCCGGCAATACTGTTCAGACCTACACCAGCAACTGGTCGGACAGCAACGGAGGCAGCGGCTC
>NZ_JADMKV010000003.1:23527-124696 GCF_015476545.1 Methylobacter sp. BlB1
ATACTGTTCAGACCTACACCAGCAACTGGTCGGACAGCAACGGAGGCAGCGGCTCCAGTACGTCGACTTACACCTATGACGCCAGCGGCCAGTTTATTGGCAGCACATACTCTGACGGTATCACTACCACGGTATACGACAGCAACTGGAACATCGTGAGCCAAAGCGTCGATGTTTCACAGCTCACGCCGGACGGCCAAGGCGGCTATTTCCATGATGACGGATACGGCAATATCACCACTTATGACGCGAACGGCGTGGTAACCGGTCATAGCAGCACCTATAGCTACGATGACGGTTTGGGCAACAGCTACAGCAGCACCAGCTATTACGATGCGAACGGAAACTCCTGGGGCAGCAGCACCTCTACCGATAGTCAAGGCTATAGGTACACCTCCAATTGGAGCAACAGTACCAGTACCGACAGCGCCGGCAATACCGTCCAGACTTACATCAGTAGCTGGTCGGATAGCAACGGAGGCGGCGGCTACAGCGAGTCGACTTCCACCTACGACGCGAGCGGAAACTCCTGGGGCAGCAGCACCACTACCGACAATCAGGGCTACAGTTACACCTCAGAATGGAGCAACATCACCAGCACTGACAGCGCCGGCAATACCGTACAAACCTACAGCAGCAGCTGGTCGGACAGCAACGGAGGCAGCGGCTCCAGCGAGTCGACTTACACCTATGATGCCGGCGGCCAGTTTATTGGCAACACGTACTCTGACGGCATCACTACTACCTGGTACGATAGTAATGGGCAAATTATTGACCAAGTGTCTTCAGACGAGACTGCGCCGACACTGCAGTTCACCACACCGCAGGACGATGCACTTGATGTGGCTGTCAACAGCGATATTATCCTGACCTTTGATGAGAGCATTCAACCCGGCAGCGGCAATATTGTCATCAGTGACGGTCTGGGCGATGTGCGCACTATCGACGTCAATGACAGCAGTCAGGTGAGTTTTGGCTTCAGTAAGAACGGCACGACCAATACCGTCACCATCAATCCGGCGGAAGATCTGCTGGCGGACAGCAATTATTTCGTCCAGCTGGACGCGGGCGTAGTTACGGATCTGGTAGGCAATGCCTTTGCGGGTGTGAACGACGAAACTACGCTGAACTTTGTGACAGCGCCGCTCGATACGGTTGCGCCGACACTGCAGTCCATCACGCCGCAGGACGATGCGTTTGATGTGGCGGTCAACAGCGATATTATCTTGACCTTTGATGAGAGCATTCAACCCGGCAGCGGCAATATTGTCATCAGCAATGGTCTGGACGATGTGCGTACTATCGACATCAACGACGGCAGCCAGGTGAGTTTTGGCTTCAGTAAGAACGGCACGACCAATACCTTGACCATTAATCCGGCGGAAGATCTGCTGACAGACAGCAATTATTTCGTCCAGCTGGACGCGGGCGTGGTTACGGATCTGACCGGCAATGCCTTTGCAGGCGTGAGTGATGAAACCACGCTGAACTTTGCGACAGCACTTGGTACGACAGAGCCAGTATCGCAGACCAGCGTTCCGTTAGACAGTGCGCCTGTAGCTCCGGATAACAGCGGTATCACTGTAACTACCCCTGTCGGTCGAGATATTACCGTAACTACTCCAGCCGACAATGATATTGCCGTAACTACCCCGACCAGCAGCCATATTAGCGTTCCAACTCCAGCCAGCAGGGATATTAGGGTGACAGCCCCAGCCAGCAGTGATGTAGCCGCTCCAGCAGCCGATCCGGCGGCAAGAGTTAATCACGGAAGCGCGCCGGATAATGGCGATGCATTGGATGTGCATAGAGATACTGGTGATGTGACTTTCTCCATTGAGAATGATGCAGTTCCTGAAAACCCTATCTCGCTTGTAGGAGTAACCGATATAGCTGGTAATCAAGCCGGTGTTTTATACTCAGTGTAGTAAGGTTTAAATTTATCATGATTGAATTGAGCCTCAGTTTAAGATCAGGCTCAACGAGAATGATATTTTTTAAACTTGCATGATAAGAAATACCCATCAGGAGGTTAAATCCTGGTGGGTATTTTCCAGTCGCCTCGATGAAAAGGAGTGATAGTGGTGGCAGCGATTGTTTCAACGGTTTCGTTGTCGGATGCCTTGAGAAAGATTGTCGGTTATCTGCAAGCAGGACAATTTGAAAAAGCGGAAACATTATGTCAGCGAGTAAATGCAAGGCATCCGAATCAGCCGGATGCCTTGCATTTACTCGCTATTATTTATGCGCGAACACGGCGTTACGAAATAGCTAATGAGTATTTCATTAAAGCGATAACCAGTGCTCCTAAGCGCGCTGAATTTTATGGGAATTATGGTAATGCATTATTGGAGCAGGAACGTATCGATGATGCTATAAAGTATTGCAAATATGCTTTATCGTTGGACAGTACCCGCTTGGAAGTGTACAACACGCTAGGCAATGCTATGTACAGAATGGGTAAGATAAGCGATGCCATTGACTGTTATCGTAAAGTGATCGATTTGCAGCCAGATAGTCCAGACGCTTATAACAACTTAGGGCAGGCTCTGAAAGAACAATATAACGCCATTGAGGCACAAGAATGCTTTCGTAAGGCATTAGAGCTACGGCCTGATTTTGATAAAGCGGCTTCTAATCTCGCTGAAGTTGACCCGATATGGCTTGAATCGCTCTATGGGAAAAGGATTTGCCTAAAGCGTTTTTGTGAAGATGATGCTGCGTATCTGTGGCGCTGTTCTCAAAATCGTGAGTTTATGGCGCTATATAACTGTTTTATTCCTCGCAATAAGGACCCGGAAAGTCTGGCTTTAAAACTTCGAGAAGAGGAGTTGATTCATCCTTGTCGAAAAAAGTCGATGAGCTGGGTTATTACCAGGATATCTGATTCGCACACCAAGTGTTCTATAGGCATTGCCAATCTTGTTGATATTCAGATGGATCATAGAAAAGCCGAGTTTCTGATTGGTATTCCAGATCCTGTAGATCGTAATGGCTCTATTGGCGCAGAGGCTACTCTTTTAGTAATGGATTTTGCGTTTAATAAAATTCGTCTTAATAAATTAGTGACCTTCGTATACAGCTACAATTTGGCATCTCAGAAAAACACTTTAAAAATAGGTTTTAACCAGGAAAGTTTTTTTCGGCAACACCTCTGGTTGCCTGAAACCAGAGAGTTTATCGATGTGTACGGTAACGGTATGACGCAGAATGATTTTCGCATGAACAAGCGAGCGGCTAAGCTCTCACAGCGATTGCTGGGAAGAGATATTACTCGGACGTAAAGTCCGGGATTCACTTCATAAAGCTACTCACAAAGGAAATGAGCCGGAGCGTATATGCAGGGCTTAATTATATGGAATTTTAGAAATCCACATTTTTCTTTCAATATGGAAAGGGTAGTATCTTAATTTATTATCCAATTATGATATGACGATTAAGCGCAATACTCTGCCAAGTGATCAAGAAAGTGGATAATCTGAGATATGCTTAAACATAACTTTTTATATGCAATCTAAATTTAAAAATACTGTTTGTAAAATGTTAATGTTTTTCTTTCGCTATACACTTTTTTAGAAATTGAAATTATGCATTATTAATAAGGCGACTATTAAAAAGCAGCGTTTTAATTGCAACAAAGAAGTTATTTATTTGAGAAGCTATATAATTTAAGGACATATTATGAACAATGAATTGAGTACAAAAGCGCTTAATGACTTACTTGAGGTTCAAAAAAAACAAATTGCAGAACTGGTTATTCAACAGCGAAATCAGATGTCTTCTATACTGAAGCAACAGCAGATCCAAATAGAAAACGTAAAAAGGCAACATGAAATACAAATGGAAAGCCTTAACAGGCATCATCAGATTCAAATAGAGAATTTAAATAAAAACGCCAATTCTTCTCTAATGCAGGAAGTCAGTTCGGCAAGCACTCATTGATTAAAGCCGCAGGAGTGAGGATGTCGTAGAATTCTGCGCCACAAATTGCTGTCATATGCAGGTTCGGGCCTGATCTGGCCGTTTCTGGCTTTCTGGAAACGTCTGTCAAATTAAATTTGGCGTAAAAATTATCGCTCCATATGGATTTGCCAACGTGCAAGTTAGCTGTTGATATCAATCGCAATACCTTGCGCTGATAGGCCCATTGATTTTTAGTGATTGTTTGAAGGCAAGCATTAGATGTAATCACTCAATAAAGCTCTCCAGCGTCAAACCTAACAAGTTATCTGCCCGCTCGAATCACTGCCTAATCTAACGGCCAGAATAAGATCCAGCGGGCTGCCCGGTATCTCTGTCTCTATGCTGGCATGAATTTTAGTAGTAAAATTGTTTTTTAAGCGCCATAAGGCTTCGCTCAGTTAGCTGTTCTGCCAGTCGCTCCGACAGCACAGGTATATCGCAGGTGTTTGCACTATCGATCGAGACTTTCCGCACCTGGGCATTGACTGCAGTCCGTATGCAAAAAACTTCCCTACTTCATATTCCCAACAGTGTAAAAACGTTTGAAATTCAAATACGTTCAACGACTATTGGTTAGAAATTTCATTGTTTTTATCGGCTAGTTTCGTTCCGCTATTCATCTGTGCTCAGGATGGGCAGAGATTTTGTTGGATTTTTATGAAATGTCGATAGAACCTAAACCATTTTCTCTTACTAGAGGTATCTAATGTCATTTGAACAACTCGGATTAACCGAGGAACTCCTTAAAGCCGTCGCCGATCAAGGCTATGCCACACCTACACCTGTTCAGCAGCAGGCTATTCCTTTGATTCTGGAAGGTCGCGATGTGCTGGCTGGCGCTCAGACAGGCACCGGCAAAACGGCGGGTTTCACGCTGCCTTTGCTGCAGCGTTTAATGGTGCATTCAATGCGCCCGCAAAAACCGCGTCCTGTGCGTGCGCTGATCCTGACGCCGACCCGCGAACTGGCCGTTCAGGTCTATGAGAGCGTCAAAACTTACGGAAAATACTTGCCGCTTCACGCACAAGCGATTTACGGCGGCGTCAACATCAACTGGCAGATGCGCAATTTGCGTAGGGGGTGCGATATCATCATCGCCACGCCTGGCCGCTTGATCGATCATGTACAGCAGAAAAACGTCGACTTGTCGAAGGTGGAAATGCTGGTGCTCGACGAGGCCGATCGCATGCTCGACATGGGATTCATGCCCGATATCCGCAAGATTATCTCGTGGGTGCCTGCTGACCGCCAGAATCTCCTGTTTTCAGCCACGTATTCGAGCGAGATAAAAGGGTTGGCTGCATCGGTGCTGAATGATCCGGTCGAAGTTGAAGTCGCAAGGCAAAATGCCACGGCGGACTCTATTACAGAGAAGGTTTATGGCATCAATCGCGAGTACAAACGGGAGTTGCTGTCCTATCTGATCGGCAGCGGCAACTGGAAGCAGGTTCTGGTTTTTGTGCGAACCAAACATGGCGCAGACAGGCTGGAAAAACAACTGCAAAAGGACGGCATTCGCGCCGGAGCACTGCACGGCGATAAGACGCAAGGCGCGCGCAACAAGGTGCTGGAGTATTTTAAAGCCGGCAAGATCGCCGTACTGGTTGCAACCGACATCGCCGCGCGCGGTCTCGATATCGACCAGTTGCCGCATGTGGTTAATTTCGATTTGCCGCAGGTGGCCGAAGATTATGTGCACCGTATCGGACGTACCGGACGCGCCGGCTCAAGCGGCGAAGCGCTGTCGCTGGTATGCCCTGAAGAAGCCTATCTGCTGGCGGAAATAGAAAAACTGCTGAAACGCCAGATCCCGCGCGTTGCCGACACCGGCTATGAACCGGTGTCGTTAAAGGTTGTCGATATGCCCAAAAAGAATGCGCCGAATAAAACGACCGGTAAAAAGGATTATCGGCACAAGAAAAGCATCGACAGGCGCCGGGCCAGCCCCGGCAACAGTGCCGACAAGGAAGTTAGAAGAGGCTCAAGAGGCAAGGCCAGGGCGGCGCGATAAGCACTAGCCCTGGACCAATATCCAGGGCTTGACCACTACGCACCAAACCTGAGCGTCCGCTTCAAACCAGCTGAGGGCCTGCTGATCCGATACCAGGCCCAATTGGTTGTTTTGAAGCCATTGCTCGACCTGAGCCTTGTTATCCATTGAAAACTGATAGGCCACTTCAACCAGATCCAGTTCCGGCGCTACATAGACGGCCGTGCCGTTGGCGAAGAAGCGTTGCAGTTCTTTCCAGGCTATTTGCGAAGTTTCCAGATTGACTTTTTCCCTAGCCAGATCGGTTTCAGTGTGACTCATTAAAGCGCTCTCTTGGTTGTGTTTCAGTCATGTGTTTATTGACACATTGAATCCGGACATTAGAATGCAAGGTTGCTGTATCAATAACCATAATTATAACCCACTAGATGAGGAGATAGGCGCATGTCGTTATTCGGAGCATTTGCAAAAAGAGCCAAGCTGAATTCAGCCATTAAACAGACAGCAGAGGCGCGCAAAAGTGAAGCCGGCAAGGCTGACCAATTGTTTAAAAGGGTCTATCAGGGCTATGCCGAAGTCGTAAGCGACCATCCTATGCTGGCCGAAGCCTTGTACAACTGGGGATTTGCCTTATTGCATCATGCCAAACTGAAATCTGGCGAAGAAGCCGCCGCTCTTTACCAGGAAGCCATATCGAAATTCGCTTTTTGCCTGACGCTTGAGCCTTATTACCTGGGCGCGGCCATAGATGGTGGCGTGGCGTATATGGATCTGGCCCGCGTTAAAGGCGTCAAGCCCGAGGATCACTTGTATGACATGGCTGAAGAACAGTTTGAAAAAGCCAATGCGATTCAGGCTGGATCAGCTTCCTATAACCTGGCCTGTATTTATGCCTTGCGCGGCGATGAAACTGCTTGTCTGAATGCCTTGGAGGATTCCAGAGATAGAGGCAGCTTGCCTAGTGTTGATGACGTAATGAATGACCCGGATATCGCAGCTGTCAGAGAACAGGGCTGGTTTGTTGAGTTCATGGAAGCGGTGAGGGCAAAAAAAGAAGCGGTACCTGAAGAACCTGCGGCCCCTGAAACTAAGGCCGGCGAAGAACTTCCGGTTGAAGAAGAGGTTAGAATGGAGGGGCATGAGCCTCCTGCCAAGGAAGAGACGCCTGCAGAAGAGGAAGCAAGCAAGGAAGAATCGCCTTCTACTGGCGAAGAAGCCAAATAATCTTTCCAGAACCCCGGCAGAAGGCGTAAGACATCGCTTACGCCTTCTGCGCTGTTTTTTATCGGCCTGCTTCGGTGCTTTATTGCCCCGCTTGATAGCAGGCCGCTAACAAAGCCTGCATTTTGGCCAGGCCTAAACGCCGCGTCAGTTCGATATTGCGCTCGGGGATGTTTTCAGGATGCGGGTAGGCGGCCACGGCCCGCTCGATGCTTTCTTCCCGTATCAGATGAAGCATCGGATAGGGAGAGCGGTTTGTATAATTAGCTGGGTCATCCTGTGCCGCGCCTTCAAAACAGTAGCCGGGATGAAAGCTCGCCAGCTGATAAATGCCTTCATAGCCCTGCTCGATCAGCAAACGTTCGGCGATGTCCAGATAGTCCAGATAATCGTCGAAGCTCGATAAAGCCTCCGGGTAAATCAGCAGCGTGGTTTCAATGCCGTCATCGCTGTCCAGCCGCTCGCATTCCTGTATCAGCTGCTCCAAAAAATATTCAATGTCCGCAGTGCGTTTGACCGTGTAATAAATGCTGCCGCGGTCCCATTCGCGTTTCGCGAAAGGGCAAATGCTGTAGCCGATGATGAATGATTTCACCCAGGCTTGGGTGGTGCTGATGGCTTGCTGATCGGTAAGTAATTTAGGCATTATTCATTGCCGCTCATGGTTTGCGCGTGGTTTTCATTGGTTTTTTCGATTGTTGAGAACACCCGGAGAATATCGGTTGCCGACAAAATGCCTACCAGTTTGTCGTCCTTATTGACGACGGGCAGTGCGCCGACTTTGTTATCAGCCATTAAGGCGGCAGCTTCCGAAGCATAGGTGTCAGGAGTGACGGTCAACACGCCGCGGCGCATGATGTTCTGCACTTTTTTCGGAATCACATGCATTTCGGTAACGCCCGTTTCAATGACGTTGGGGTTGTTTTTGGGGCCGAGCGCCTTGTACAGGTCGCGGTCGGATACCATGCCGACCACTTTGCCTTTTTTAACGACCGGCAAATGGCGGATTTTCTCGTAGTGAATCAGGAAAAAAGCCCGATCTATTAGGTCCTGTTGTTCGACGGTAAATACTTTTGAGGTCATCAATTCTTTAACGCGCATCGAATTTCCTCCTAAAAGATAAGGATTACAGATAAGAATAGGGATTCATGCGCATTTTTACAAGAGATTTAATGGGTTGTGTTATAAAATAGGCGATTCTAATTTTATCTGGCCATAAAATCAGTGCTCGGTTTTGTGGCGGCACATTTGGAGAATTTATGCGCATCATCCTTTTAGGGAGCCCCGGTTCAGGCAAGGGAACTCAAGCTCAGTTTATCACTGAAAAATACGGCATTCCGCAGATTTCCACCGGCGATATGCTCAGGGCGGCAGTACGGGCAGGCACGCCTCTGGGCCTGGAAGCCAAGAAAGTGATGGATGCCGGCGGCCTGGTGTCCGACGACATCATTTTAGGATTGATCAAAGAGCGCATAGCTCAACCTGACTGCGCCAATGGTTTCCTGCTGGACGGCTTTCCGCGCACGATTGCCCAGGCCGAAGGGCTGGAAGCGATGGGCGTGACCATCGATACCGTCATTGAAATTGTCGTTGCCGATGAGGAAATCGTCAAACGCATGGCAGGCCGCCGCGTACACTTGTCTTCAGGTCGTACCTATCATACCGAATTCAATCCTCCCAAAGTCGACAACGCCGATGATATTACCGGTGAGCCCTTGATTCAGCGCGACGATGACAAAGAAGAAACCGTGCGTAAGCGCCTCAGCGTTTATCACGAACAGACCAAACCGCTGGTTGGCTATTATTCCGCCGAAGGCCGCCCGGTCAAGTTCGCATCGATCAGCGGCATTGGATCGGTTGAAGACATCACTGCCAAGGTTTTCGAGATTTTAGGCTGAACAGTCAGGACACTTCATATTAATGCAGCCGTCCGGGCGGACGGCTTAACCCTACCAGAGAGTTATGTCAGGTAAAACTTTATACGACAAATTATGGGAAGACCACGTCGTTTGTACTCAGGACGACGGTTCTTCGCTGATCTACATCGACCGCCAACTATTGCACGAGGTCACTTCGCCGCAGGCTTTTGAAGGTCTGCGGATGGAAGGCAGAAAGCCGTGGCGGCAATCCCGCAATCTAGCCGTGGCCGATCACAACGTGCCGACGACCGACCGCCATAAAGGCATCGCCGATCCGGTCTCGCATCTGCAAGTTGAAACGCTGGACCAAAACTGCGCCGAATTCGGCATTACCGAATTTGATATGGCCGACGAGCGCCAGGGCATTGTTCATGTAGTCGGCCCCGAACAGGGCGCGACTTTGCCCGGCATGACGGTCGTCTGCGGCGACTCGCACACCTCCACGCACGGCGCTTCCGGCGCGCTGGCTTTCGGCATCGGCACGTCCGAAGTCGAGCATGTGCTGGCCACGCAATGCCTGGTCCAGAAGAAAGCTAAAAACATGCTGATCAACGTGAACGGCCAAACCGGCCCTGGCGTGACGGCTAAAGACATCGTGCTGGCGATTATCGGCAGGATCGGCACGGCCGGCGGTACCGGTTACACGATCGAATTCGCGGGCAACGCCATTCGTGGCCTGTCAATGGAAGGTCGCATGACGGTCTGCAACATGGCCATAGAAGCCGGTGCGCGCGCCGGTCTGATTGCTGTCGATGATGTCACGATCGACTATTATCGCAACCGGCCTTATTCACCTAAAGGTTCGGATTGGTTTATGGCCGAACGCATGTGGCAGCGCCTGCATTCCGATCCCGATGCCGTGTTCGACAAAGTGGTCGAGATCGATGCGGCTACTATCAAGCCGCAAGTGACTTGGGGTACTTCGCCGGAACTGGTCGTGGCTGTTGACGAAAGTATTCCCGATCCGGCGCTGGAAACCAATCCGGTCAAACAGCAGAGCATGATTCGTTCGCTCGAATATATGGATCTGAAGGCCGGCCAGGCCATTACCGATATCAGGCTCGACAAGGTCTTTATCGGCTCCTGCACCAATTCGCGCATTGAAGACCTGCGTGCCGCGGCTGCTGTCGCCAAAGGCAAGAAAGTGGCCAGCAACATCAGGCAGGCATTGGTAGTGCCGGGCTCCGGTCTGGTAAAAAGTCAGGCGGAATCGGAAGGCCTGGACAAGATTTTTATCGAAGCGGGCTTTGAATGGCGCGATCCGGGCTGCTCCATGTGTCTGGCCATGAATGCCGATCGACTGGAACCGGGCGAGCGTTGTGCATCAACGTCGAACCGTAATTTTGAAGGCAGACAGGGTTACGGCGGCCGCACGCATCTGGTCAGCCCTGCGATGGCTGCCGCTGCGGCAATTGCCGGCCATTTTGTCGATGTCAGCACCTGGGAGGGTCAGTAATATGAAAGCCTTTACTAAAATCACGGCGCTGGTCGCACCGCTGGATCGAGCCAATGTCGATACCGATGCGATCATTCCGAAGCAATTTCTGAAATCGATACAGCGTGCCGGTTTCGGCCCCTATTTGTTCGATGAATGGCGCTATCTGGATCACGGCGAGCCGGGAATGGATTGTACAAATCGCCCGCTCAACCAGGATTTCATTCTGAACAAGCCGGAATATCAAGGTGCCGAGATTTTGCTGACGCGCGAGAATTTCGGCTGCGGCTCCTCTCGCGAGCATGCGCCCTGGGCGCTGGAGGATTACGGCTTCAGAGCCATTATCGCGCCCAGTTTCGCTGATATTTTTTATAACAACTGCTTCAAGAATGGTTTGTTGCCGATTCATCTGCCCGCCGACGTGGTCGACAGTCTGTTCAATGAATTGACGGAAGGCTACCGGCTGACTATTGATCTGGCTGCACAGAAGATTACAACGCAATCCGGTCGGGAAATCGCTTTTGATGTCGATGAAAACCGCAAATACCGTTTGCTGAATGGCCTTGATGATATCGGTTTGACCTTACAGCAGGCTGATGAGATTAAAGCTTACGAAGCGGCGCGCGCGAAAAGAGCCCCTTGGCTGTTTGCTGACTAATGGTAACGGTTTAAACGTATTCATAATATAAAAAGAAGGTTTTAAAGTTAATGACAAAGAAAATTGCAGTGTTGCCCGGTGACGGCATAGGCCCTGAAATTGTCGCGGAAGCGGTTAAGGTGCTGGAATGCCTGAATGCCGAGATGAATCTAGGGCTGGTTTTTGAAAATGGTTTGATCGGCGGTGCAGCCTATGATGTGCACGGCACGCCTTTCCCGCAACAGACGCTCGATCTGGCCAAAGAAGCCGATGCCGTGCTGTTGGGCGCGGTCGGCGGCCCGAAATGGGAGTCGCTGGATATTTCGGTACGTCCTGAGAAAGGCCTGCTCGGAATACGTTCGGAACTGCAGCTGTTCTCGAATCTGCGTCCGGCCATTTTGTATCCGCAACTGGCTGATGCTTCCACCTTGAAGCCGGAAGTCGTGGCAGGCCTCGATATCATGATCGTGCGCGAACTGACCGGCGGCATTTACTTCGGTCAACCGCGCGGCATCAGAATGCTTGAAAACGGCGAACGTCAAGGATTCAACACGCTGGTCTACAGCGAATCGGAAATCCGCCGCATTGCCCATTCCGCGTTCCGCATCGCACAAAAAAGAAATCGCCGCCTGTGCTCAGTCGACAAGGCCAACGTGCTCGAGTGCACCGAGCTGTGGCGTGAAGTCGTGACCGAGGTCGGCAAGGACTACCCCGATGTCGCGCTCAGCCATATGTATGTCGATAACGCGGCCATGCAGCTGGTGCGCGCGCCTAAGCAGTTCGACGTGCTTGTGACCACCAACATGTTCGGCGATATCCTGTCCGATGCGGCTTCCATGCTGACCGGTTCCATCGGCATGCTGCCGTCTGCCTCGCTTGATGCGAACGGTAAAGGCATGTACGAGCCGATTCACGGCTCAGCCCCTGACATCGCCGGCAAAGGCATCGCCAATCCGCTGGCGACCATTTTGTCGGCCGGCATGATGTTGCGTTACACCTTTAATCAGGCCGAGGCGGCCGACCGTATCGAGAAAGCGGTCAATGCGGCGCTGGATGCCAAGGTTCGTACCGCCGATATTTATTCCGAGGGCATGACTAAAGTCAGCACGGCACAAATGGGTGATGCCGTGGTTTCAGCTTTAAGAGCGGGAGCATAGTCAATGAGCAAGCTTTATAACGTTGCAGTCGTGGGCGCGACCGGTGCGGTCGGCGAAGCGATGCTGTCCATTCTGGAAGAGCGCAATTTTCCGGTCGGCGAGGTGTACGCTCTGGCGAGCAGCAATTCGGTCGGCAAGCGCATTCCGTTCAAAGGCGGCAATTTAGTGGTGCAGGATCTGGCCGAATTTGATTTTTCCAAGGCGCAGATCGGCCTGTTTTCGCCCGGCGCTTCGGTATCGGCCATCTATGCGCCGAAAGCGGCCGCTGCGGGCTGTATCGTAATCGATAACACGTCAGAGTTCCGTTACGACGACGATATTCCGCTGGTCGTGCCCGAAGTGAATCCTGAAAAAATCGCCGAATACAAGAACCGCGGCATTATTGCGAACCCAAACTGCTCGACGATTCAAATGCTGGTGGCGCTGAAGCCGATTTACGATGCGGTCGGCATCGACAGGATCAACGTCTGCACTTATCAGGCTGTTTCCGGTACCGGCAAGGACGCTATCGAGGAGCTGGCCAAGCAGACAGCGCAATTGTTGAACGGCAAACCTGCTGAGTCCAATGTTTATCCGAAACAGATCGCCTTCAACGTGTTGCCGCAAATCGATGTCTTCCAGGACAACGGCTATACCAAGGAAGAGATGAAGATGGTGTGGGAAACGCGCAAAATCCTCGGCGATGACAGCGTCAGGGTCAATGCCACAGCGGTACGGGTGCCGGTTTTTTACGGCCACTCCGAAGCCGTGCATGTTGAAACGCACAAGAAAATTGATGTCGCGGCAGTCAGGGCGTTGCTTGAAAAAGCACCCGGCGTCAAAGTGCTCGATGAGCGCAAGGACGGCAGCTATCCGACTGCGGTGACCGATTCGTCAGGCCACGATGATGTGTTCGTCGGCCGCATCAGAGAAGACATCTCGCATCCTCAGGGAATCGATTTATGGGTTGTTGGCGACAATGTCCGCAAAGGAGCAGCATTAAATAGCGTGCAAATTGCAGAAGTGCTGGTAAAAAATTACATCTAGTCTAAGCTTATCTGTAATTTGATTGTTCACGGTAAGAGACTGTGGTAAATATTTGTGGAGGAGGCAATGTGCGCAATTTAACTAAAACTTTAGCGGTTGTTTCATTACTGGCGCCAATTGGTGCTCATCCGTTAGGGATTGGCGATATTAAATTGCACTCAGCCCTTAATCAGAATCTGAATGCTGAGATCCCTTTGGTTGTTTCGGCAGGTGAAAACGCTGCTGATATCAAAGTAAATTTGGCCCCACCTGATAAATTTGATGAGGCAGGAGTACCGTGGTCGTATTTCCTGTCAAAAATCAAATTTGAACCGGTTGTTGGCTCTAATGGTTCGGTTGTTATCAAGCTCAGTTCAAGAGAAGCATTAAAAGAGCCCGTTCTGGATCTGCTGCTCGAAGTAAGCTGGCCTAAAGGCAATCTATATCGGGAATTTACCGTACTGGTGGATCCTCCTGCCGCTTATAGCCAAGCCACGATCCCTGTCTCGACGCGCGTTGAAAGCTACGAGCCTTACGAGCCGGAGCAAGATATTACCCCTCAACGTCAACAGGCGCCAAGACCACAGGCAGGACCGCAACGTACTGCAGGCATTGAGAAAGGGTATGTCATCGTCAATAGGAATGACTCGCTCTGGAAGGTAGCCAAGCGCGTGAACAATCATCGTGATGTGTCCATGGAACAGATGATGGTGGCGTTGTATCAGCAAAATCCTGCTGCATTCTATAAACAGAATGTAAACGCCTTGATCGCCGGGAAAAAACTGAAAATTCCGGAAAAAGAGGCCATTCTGAAGTTGTCCAGGAAGGATGCCTTGGCTGAATTCAACCGGCAAAAAGAGGCTTGGAAAAATCGCGCCGATGCGCCAGCTCCTGTCGAGAAAGCTGTTCCTGCTGAAAAACCGGCACCGGTGGAGAAGGCTGCTTCTGTTGAGAAGCCAGCTTCTGTTTCGGCAGATGCGGCTAAGGAAACGGCCGGCGATAATCATTTAAAACTGATTGCGCCGACCGAGGCAACAGTGACAGAAAATGTGGCAATCGCTGCAAAAAGCGATCAGCCTACAGCCGATAAATCAGCAACTGACGCACAACAGACGAAGGTTGAGGCGGCGGCTGCCCCTACAGGCGCGAGCGGGGCAGCGGCAACCGATGCGGCGGCCCAACAAAAATTGGCTGAGCTTGAAAATCAGCTGGCTGAGACGCAAAGATTGCTGGCGTTAAAAGATGAACAGCTTGCCTCATTGCAGAATCAACCTGCAAGCCCGGCTGCTGTTGAGTCAGCCAAGCCGGCGGCTCAGCCAGCACCTGAGCCTAAGCCTAAGCCGGTTGTTCATCCGGAGCCTGAGTCCGATAATTATTATCTGGCCGTTGGTGGCATGGGGGTTGGCGTTTTATCCTTGCTGGGTTGGCTATGGTGGCGTAAACGCAAGATTGATGAGGAAATGAGCGCGGAGAGCATGTTCGCATCGTCCAGCTGGAGGAACAGAACGGAGACTTCTGAAAATCTCTCTGTGCCGATTGTTGATGACAGCATGGCCTATAATGTCGGCACAGTTGGCGAAAGTTCTTTCTTAAGCGAGTTCACGCCCAGTGATTTTGGCGCATTCGACACGGATCAGAATGAAATTGACCCGATTTCCGAAGCCGATGTTTATCTGGCCTATGGCAGATATCAACAAGCGGAAGAACTCATGCGGCATGCCATTAAAGAGCAGCCGGACCGTGATGAATGCATGTTGAAATTGCTGGAAATTTTCTATTCTAATGAAAATAAACAGGCTTTTGAGACTTATGCCAGCGAATTGGCAGCGGCAGGAAAAAAAGATGAGCCTGATTTCTGGGCAAAAGTTGTTGAGATGGGTAGTGAAATCTGCCCTGATTCCGCGCTGTTTTCTTCTGAGCCTGTCTTGAATGAAAGTGCAGTCGTTGAGGAAAACAGGCATGCCGATTTCACAGAGGCGCATAACGATGATACCGCGGAATCGGACGATGTCGGTGAAATGGATTTTGAGATGTTTGAGTTTGATTCATCACCAGCTCAAGATGTAATCGAAACAGAGGATAAACTGTCAAATTCCGATGCGATAGCTTTTGACGTTTCTTCTGATCAGGAAGCCGCCGAATACAAGGATGCTGCACTGGATTTTGACATGACGGCTTTTGAAGTTGAAGACGATCATGGAAATAATGATAGTCTTGATTTAAATCTATTAGTACAAGACTCGGCCAGCGCAGAATCAGTTGGCGAAAGCATAGACGATGCGCGTGAGCAAGAAATTGAATCGTTTGATTTCAAGTCAAATGAAACCGAAGCAAAAGAAAACGGTGAATTCGATTTAATTACTCTGGACGATAATGATGCAACTTTAAATTTCCAGGATTTCGATTTTACTGTCGATAATTCAGCAGACGCGGATAAGGATGTCCACGATGATTTTGAGTTCAATTTTGATCTGGATATGCCGATTTCAGAAGGGGAGGACGGCGAGTCTTATGTTTCCGAGTTGTCCGATATGGACGAATGGGCGACCAAGCTGGATCTGGCAAAAGCTTATTTTGATATGGGCGATGCCGAGGCGGCCAGAGATATTGCTGATGAGGTATATGAAAAAGGCTCGTCGGAGCAGAGAAAGGTGGCGCTGGAATTGCTTGATGAGTTGAAATAATCCTAGCCTGCCAGTCTTGCCACAATAAAAAAGCCCGCTAAGGGCTTTTTTATTGTCTTGAATTATCGACAAGCTCGGCGATTATGGCAGTCTGATGACTGGTAAAATTCAGGATGCATCGCCGCAATACTTGGAAATGCCGATTAGCTGACTCGTAATCATGATTCAATAAATTGCTTTCCAGAGCGCATGCCGGTTCTTGTATGTCGTTTAAGCCGCAAAAACTTGCCGAGCCGTGCAATTTATGGGTGATTTGCTGGGCAACTGAGTACTGTTGGCTATCCAGTGCATCCTTGATGGCATCGATTTGCTCAGGAAGCTCTTCAAATAGTTTCTTAAAAATGGTTAAAGCAAGAGAATGATTGCCGCGTGTTTTGTCCAGCAGGATCTTGATATAACTGGCGGCCTGCTTTGTGGATAGCATCATAATGGATTTGGGTAGATTGCATTAAAAATAGTGATGGTTTTCTGATGAGTATTTCTTAAGCCTCAGATTCTTCGTAGTTGTCATATCTCGTGTGCTGGCCTGTGAGATATAACCAACAGTCTAACGGCGTACTGAAACAAATTCAATGGCACTGGCTGGCTATTGCGCAGATTCGTTATCTGGGTGAATCGATATGTTTAACTTCATCTGTGAGGTGCGAGGCTGCGCTAGTATCAGAATTATTAAGCGTACGGCTCATGACGCGGCGGCTTAATTGGTCCGCCTGCGGGCTGTGAATGCAATAGGTATTGTGGCTAAATTGCTCCGGGATGAGGCGATTGCTTGTCTGGCGGCCTTGGTTTTTCCAATTGACGCCCGAATTCATCCAGTTGCTTTTCCAGTTCCTGGCCTAAAGACTCAATTTGTTTTTTAATCAGTGGGAGTTGTCTTTCCAGCTCCAGACCGAAAGACTCGACTTGCTTTTCAATAAACGGGAGTTGCCGTTCCAGCTGTTTGTGCAAGACGTCACCAATCTCCTGCAAGCTCCTGAGAATAACATTGAATGGCAGGCTAGAAATATTAATCAGAGTTTGCCGGTAGTCAATCAGCCATTTATCGTGTTCCTTTGCCAGAACGGTGTTAAAAGTTAAGGACTTGCCGGTTTCTCCATTGCTTGCCAAGGTAACGATGGTCTCTACCGACGAGGTAGGGCCATCGATGGATATTTGGCCAGTTTCCACTGACGCATCTTCGAGATACGGCTCTTTTTCGATCAGATCGCGGCTTGCCGGCGTGGCATAGGTTTTGGCGGTCTTAAGGTTGCCGTCTATCAAGGCTTCCCAGAATGCCGCCGTTACCTCATCGGGCGTTTTCGCAGTCTGACAGCCTGCAAGTAACAACAAAATAAAAAGTCCGGCCAGATAAGCCGGACTTTGCTTCGCACCCTGGATAAGGGCGGCAAGGGACGCTTTAGTCGTCGCCACCGAAAACACCCAGTAGTTGCAACAAGCTCAGGAACAGGTTGTAGATGGAGACGTACAGCGATACGGTGGCGGAAATATAGTTGGTTTCACCGCCGTGTATGATGGCGCTGGTCTGGAACAGGATCATGCCGGACATCAGCAGAATAAACATGGACGATACAGCCAGGGATAGACCAGGCATGGAGAAGACCATTGCGCCGATACCGGCCAGAAACGCTACCAATATGCCGACCATCAGGAAGCCGCCCAGAAAGCTGAAATCCCTGCGCGTGGTTAAGGCGTAGCCTGACAGGCCTAAAAAGATGACGCCGGTTCCGCCTAATGCAGTCATGATCAGCTCATGACCGTTGCTGAAGGCATGCAGGTACATGTTCAAGATAGGGCCCAGCGTTAAGCCCATGAAACCGGTCAATGCAAAGACAAAAACCAGACCCAAGCCGCTGTTCTTGAATTTTTCAGTCAGGAACAACAAGCCGAAATAGCCCACTAAGGTGATGATCATGCCAGGGTGGGGCAGATTCATATACATCGAAACACCGGCAATCAACGCGCTGAAAAGCAATGTCATTGACAATAACAGATAGGTGTTTTTCAGCATTTTATTGGTCGCCAGAATACTGGCTTCCGGACGGGAAACAGCGGTATTTAATCTCATTTTATTCAGATTCCTCAAACAAAAGGTTAACAAAACAGAAAGACCTTTAAATCTTACAAGAGTTTCGAGATGTTGGTAACAAAAATTGAGTAAAATATGGGCTTAAGCGCAGTAATTTTAGAGTTAAATGATGACAGAAATTATACAGAAGACGCCTTATGAGCTTATCGGCGGTGAAAAAGCGTTATTAAGTCTAGTCGATCGTTTTTATTTTTTTATGGATACGATGCCGGAGGCGGCCGGCATTAGGGCCATGCATGCAAAAAGCCTATCAGGAGCCCGCGATAAGTTGTTCAAGTTCCTATCGGGCTGGCTGGGCGGTCCTGATCTGTTTATCCAGCAGTATGGACATCCACGTTTGCGGCAACGGCATTTTCCTTTTGCCATAGGGCAATCTGAAAGAGATCAATGGATGTTATGCATGAATAAGGCGTTAAACGAAATGCCCATGGATGCCGTTTTCAGGGAAAATCTAAGCCAGGCTCTACAACAATTGGCTACTCATATGATTAATCAGCATGAATAAAATCAGCTGATCCATGCAGAACGCACAAGGCTAGCCGCTACTTTATCCCAATAACTTCATCCAGATAAAGAGCTCAAACTGGTTAATATGGATACTATATTTGTCAATGGTATGCTACATTGAGTGCTGAAAATTATTGGATGACGCCGCTTGAATTTCTGGCTGTCGGCATAGATGATAGGGCGGGATTACTCCATCATGTTGCTTGTTTACAAGTCTGACAGCGCCAATTTATGGCAGGCTAAAGCCGAAGGCGCTGGGCAATCGTTTTGACGGTTCAGCTTGGCCAATTTGGGGGCTGGGCTTAAATTAAGGAAAATAGAATAATTTGTTGTATTAGAGAGCTGTTATTTTTAATCTACCTTTTTCTTATCACATTCGCCACAGTCAGCGTGCTACCCGAGTACGCATTGTTGTAACGCCCGGCAAGGTTGAAGTTGTAGCGCCCGTGAAAGCTTCGCCGCTGCGCATTGAGCAATTTGTTCTGGAAAAGCAGCAGTGGATCATGCAGACCTTGGCGAACATGGAAGCTAAAAGTCATCTGTTTGGCCGTCGTGCGCCGTCCGATTATAAACAGGGCGTCGACATCCCTTTTCAAGGAAAACAGTATCAATTGGCGGTCAAACCTTCAGCATTAAAAAGGGTCAAAATAGAGTTTTCGGATACATTCGTTGCTCATGTCCCTGAGGCCCTGGTTGCCAGGGAGCATGGCGAGGATATCAGAAAAGCCTTGATACGCTGGATGAAGACGACATCAAAGCTGCATGTGGAGCAGCTGGTAAACACCCATGCCGACAAAAGGCAGCTGTTTCCGCGCTCCATCAAGATCAAGACCCAAAAGAGCCGTTGGGGCAGTTGCGGCATTCACAACGATATCAATATCAATTGGCTGTTGATCATGGCTCCGCCTGAAGTGCTGGAATATGTGGTTGTTCATGAACTTTGCCATATTCAGGTTAAAAATCATTCCCGGCATTTCTGGACGCTGGTGGCCGAGCATTTGCCCGATTATCAGCAGCGAAGGCATTGGCTGAAAAAACATGGCAGCCATCTGATGATGGGACTGTAGTTTCTAACGCAAGCATCCTCAGGCAGAGAAGATAATAGGGCAACTGGGTTGCAGTCACTAAATAATTTGATAAGCGAGGATGACGGTATTTTCTAGGTTTTGATATCGTCTTAATCAACATGAGCAAAAAAAACAAAACAGCGTTTGTTTGCGATCAGTGCGGAGCGGATTTTCCGCGTTGGGCGGGGCAATGCACGAGTTGCGGCGCATGGAATACGGTCAAGGAAGTCAGGCTCGGGGCGGCGGCTTCCGGTCGTCCCGGCCGCATGGCAGGCTACGCCGGAAGCCGGTCGGAAGTTAAATTGTTGTCTGACATCAATCTTTCGCAGGCCGAACGCATTTCCACCCGGATTTCGGAGTTTGACCGCGTTTTGGGCGGCGGGATTGTCAGGGGCAGCGTGGTTTTGATCGGTGGCGCGCCAGGGGCCGGCAAGAGCACTATCTTGCTGCAGGCTATTGCCAATATTGCCAACGATGGCGTGAAAGTGCTGTATGTCTCCGGTGAGGAGTCGCTGCAACAGATTGCCGAAAGAGCGCACAGGCTCAAGCTGCCGGTTGATAACATCATGATGCTGGCCGAAACTTCGGTGCAGAGCATATGCGATGTGCTGGACGAAGTGCAGCCGCAGATTCTGGTGATCGATTCGATCCAGGTTATGCATACGCTGGATACGGACTCAGCACCCGGATCAGTTTCTCAGGTTCGAGAGTCGGCCAGCTACCTGACTCAGTACGCCAAAAAACACAATGTGTCCATCTTTATGGTCGGTCATGTCACCAAGGATCAGTCGCTGGCTGGCCCCATGACATTGAGCCACATTGTCGATACGCAGGTGATTCTGGCTTCGACAGATGATGCCCGGTTCAGGGTTTTAAGGGCCGATAAAAACCGCTTTGGCAGTGTCGGTGAGCTGGGGTTTTTCGCCATGGACAGTTCGGGGCTTAAGGAAGTCAAGAATCCGTCGGCCATGTTTTTGAACCGGGCCGAAAAACCATCGTCGGGCAGCGTTGTGACCGTACTCTGGGAGGGTACGCGGCCTTTGCTGGTGGAAATCCAGGCGCTGGTTATTGAGTGCCAGTATGGCAATCCGCGGCGCCTGGCCGTCGGTTTCGACCAGAACCGTCTTGCCATGCTGCTGGCTGTACTGGCGCGGCACGGCGGCATTTTAACCGGCAATGACGAAATTTACGCCAATGTGGTCGGCGGCATCAAAGTCACGGAAACAAGCTCTGATTTGGCTATTGTCGTCGGGATTGTGTCCAGCCTGAGGGATAAAGTGATTCCGCATGATGCATTCTTTTTTGGCGAGATTGGTCTTAATGGCGAGATCAGGCCTGTTGCTAACGGTCATGCGCGCCTTAATGACGCGGCAAAGCACGGTTTCAAAAAAGCGGTTATTCCGAAAGCCAATGCGCCGAGAAAACCGATTGAAGGACTGGAGATCCACGCGGTTTCCCATGTTTCCGAAGCACTGGAAATTTTTTCGGATCTTTAATGGTGAAGATAGGCGGATAGCTGTGTTTATGGTTATTGTGTAATTTAGTCTGCCGGCTCTTTAGCACAAAAAGAACTGCAGGCTTGTACCGTCAATAACGATTACATCATTGTTGCTCAGTTTGAGGGAGTTATCATCCAAAGGTTGGTTATTGACTGTGATCTGACTCTTATTTTCCAGTGCGGCGATGAAGTAGCCTTCCTTTCTTCTCGATATGACGACCAGACCGCTACCGCTATGGCCAAGCCGCGTCATTGCATTTTTCAAAAGCAGGATTTTGCCTATATTCGGGCCATCCATAACCTGCAGATTAGCGGCAGTTATGGGTGGATGGGCGCCGGTTTTATGATCAGTTGGCTTGTTGTCCTTGTTGCTTGCGGCGTTCTGTCGAACCTGCTCTGATGCCGATTCAGTTGTATTGTAGATGATGTCATGCTTGCCGACAGAAATCGTGTCATTGTTATTGAGATGGCATTCTTTAACTTTTACACGATTGACGATTAATGGAAAATCATCATTCAACTGCTTGATGATGCAACTGCCGTCGCGAATGACAAGAGCCGCATGAGCCGGAGCCACTGCGAGGCTATCGATAGTTAAATCATTAGTCTCATCGCGACCAATATGTATAACGCCGTTTTCAAACAGGTCTGAGTGGATCGCTTTATCTTTAAAGAAAACAGTGAGTCTTGCCATTGCTGCCGTAAATTAACTCCTAAACGGTTTTAATTATAGACGGATTCTTTTAGTTAGCCAAAAAAACACAAGTTTTTTGATGAGACTTATCGGTATGAATGCAACTGTCTATTTTTGCGGCAGAAACTTAACCAATTTAACGGTATTTTCATCGCGCTTTAGAATTTCCAATGGATAGCCGTGCAATTTTATACTGGTGCCCGGCTCCGGGATGGTTTCCATGAACTCAAGGATCAGTCCGTTCAGAGTCTTTGGGCCTTCAGTCGGTAGCGACCATTGCGTGACACGGTTTAGTTCTCTTACAGTAATGTTGGCATCCACTAGAAAACTGCCGTCACTTTGTTCTCTGACGGTGACGTCGTCGGTAATCAGTTCGCCTACTATTTCTTGCAGCAAATCGTCCAGAGTAACGAGTCCTTCCACATCTCCGTACTCGTCAACAACCAGCCCGATGCGTATTTTCTCGATTTTAAACCGGTGGATCTGCTTATGCACAGGGGTGCTTTCCGGGATGAAAGAAGGCTTGATCAGCTGATTGATAATAGTTTGTTTGTCAAAATCCTCATTATTCACTACCATGAGGATTTTCCTTAAATGCAGGAAACCGATTACTCTATCGATGCTTTTTTTATAAACAGGCAGACGGGTGTGCGGGCTGGCTTTGATCTGCCGGATGATCTCTTCGATCGGCAATTCGAGGTCAATGCCGACAATTTCATTGCGCGGCGTCATGATGTCTTCAACCGTCGCCGATTCAAGATCAAGTATGCCCATCAGCATTTTCTGGTAGCGTGAGGGCATTAGGCTTTCTGCTTCAGCCACGATGCTTTTCAATTCTTCTTTATTGAGCAGGTCATGGTTGTGCTTTTTAACATTGATGCCGACCAAATTTAGTAGCTGGCCGGTAATCAGGTTGACGGTCCATACAATCGGATAGAAGAGCTTCAGTAAAGGGGTGAAGATCCATGCCGCCGGAAAGGCGAGAAGTTCAGGCTTGACCGCAGCCAGTGTCTTCGGCGCAACTTCTGAGAAAATGAGAAGCACGATAGTTAAAATCCCGGCGGCGATGGCAATGCTGGATTCGCTTTCGCCATATAAACGGATGGCAATGACTGTTGTTATTGATGAGGCGACAACGTTGACAAAGTTGTTGCCCAATAAAATCAGACTGATTAGGTGATCGGGTCTTTGCAGCAAATGATGAGCTTTTATGGCGCCGGAATGCTTGAGCTTCACTAAATGCTTCAAACGGTAACGGTTCAGGGTCATTAGAGACGTTTCGGAACCGGAGAAAAAAGCCGAAATAATAAGCATTAAAGCCAGTATGCCAAAGAGCATACTAAGGGGTATGTCGTTCAAAGAAGGATTGCTCTGAGTAGTGAAAACTCCTCTAGTGTCTACAGTGGGAAATTTTTGTCAAGCCTGAATGTAAGCTGAATGCGATCTTTATGCTTGCATTTATTTTTAAATTATTTAGAAAAGTTATAAAACACTTTGAAAATTAAGGTTATTTTAACATTGGCCAGGTTTCTGTCCGTTTTTCGAGTTGTTCATGGCATCCTGATTTTCGCGCCATTGATGGCTGCGAAGATCATCAATACTATAAATATCGTTCAGTTTTGCCGTTTGAGTCTCTTGCCTGTGAATCTTCAAGCAATGAGAAAGTTTTCTGCAAACTAAAGCCGATAAAAAATTAATATTGCTGATTTTTTAATCAGTTTAGATTCACTTTTGCCTTGATGTTTGTGTTTGGCCTTTCCAATGTTTTAAAAAGCCCCTATAATAGTTGGTTCTTTGAGGCATTCGGCCTCTCCTTGCTTTACCATCTTTATTAAGAGAGATGGAAGGCTTTAAACCGTAAGGAAAAATTATGCGACATTATGAAATTGTCTTTTTAGTCCATCCCGACCAAAGTTCTCAGGTTCCGGCGATGATTGATCGTTATAGATCAACTATCGAAGGCGCAGCCGGCAAAATCCACCGTTTGGAAGACTGGGGTCGTAGGCATCTGGCTTATCCCATCAATAAAATTCATAAAGCTCATTATGTGTTAATGAATGTTGAATGCGATCAAGCTACATTGGAAGAGCTGGAAAGCGGCTTTCGTTTTAACGATGCCATTTTGCGTAGCATGACTTTGCTGCAAAAAGAAGCTATCACTACGCCATCCCCCATTGCCACAGCAACTGCTGAAGAAGGCAGAGCGGCTGAATCCAGAGCTAGAGATGCTGCAGCCAAAGAAGCGGCAGCAGAAGACAGCGACGAAGATGTCAGTCTGGACGATGAAGGTTTCGACATTGACGAAATCGCTTCTGAATAAAACTTTTAACACTTGGACAAGAGATTATTATGGCACGCAATGTAAGACGTAAAAAATTCTGCCGATTCAGCGCAGACGACGGCACACAGATTGATTATAAAGATCTGGATCTATTAAGCGATTATATTACTGAAACCGGCAAGATTGTTCCTAGCCGTATTACAGGAACCAGCGCTAAATATCAAAGACAGTTAGGTGTGGCAATTAAACGCGCGCGTTTTATTGCATTATTGCCTTTCTGCGACGCTCACAAATAATCAGTACCGGGGCCGTCAGTGAGCTTTTTAGCCGCTTACATCATGCGGGGACGGCTGCAAGCCATGATAGTGGCTTCCAGCCTCGCATTGCTATCGCTGATTATGCCTCCGGTAAGTATAGTAAGTTCAGCCTCCGTTGCTCTCGTCACATTGAGGCGGGGCGCTTTTGAAGGCTTGTATGTTTTAGTCTGTTCAAGTGCGGCGGCCTCATTACTGGGGCTCTTCCTGTTAGGCAGTTACCAGTTTGCCTTGCTTTACAGCATGGTGTTGTGGCTGCCTGTCTGGTTGATTTCAATCGTCTTGAGAGAAGGGCGTCATTTATCTCTGGCGGTTGAATTTGCGGTGTTGATAGGTGTGCTCGGGGTTGTTGGTTTCTACCTCTATGAGGCGGAGCCTGCGGCCATGTGGAAAGAGGCTCTTTCCCGTATGGTGCCACCCAATATGCCTGTTGATGAGATTCAACGCACTTTGGATGTTCTGTCTCATTATATGACCGGAGTGGCGGCAGCAGGAACCGTATTCGGTTTGTTGTTTGGCCTGTTTCTAGGGCGCTGGTGGCAATCGGTGCTTTATAACCCCGGCGGCTTCAAGCAAGAGTTTCTGTCGCTGCACACGAAACCCCGGCTGGCAATGGGCAGTATAGTCGTTGTGGCGGTTGCCTGGGCAAGTTCCGGAGCGCTCTCCGAGGTTGCCTGGAATATGACTATTTTGCTGTTTGTGTTATACACCTGTATCGGAACGGCCGTACTGCATGCGGTTTTTGCTTCGATGAAACTCGGCCGCTATCTGGTGCCGATGTTTTATCTGACATTGTTTTTGATACCCCATGCCATGTTGCCCGTGGCTTTAGTGGGCTTAAGCGACGCATGGATGAACTTACGAAACAAAATTTCAAATCAAACTAGCGCCTGACGGCGAAAAATAATTAGCTAAAACCGAAAGGTGAGGTATTAAAAGATGGAAGTTATTCTTCTTGAAAAGATAGCAAACTTGGGTAACCTGGGCGATAAAGTCACAGTTAGACCCGGCTATGGCAGAAACTATCTGGTTCCACAAGGCAAGGCTGTTGCTGCAACGGCTAAGAAAATTGCTGAATTCGAAGCGCGCCGCGCAGAGCTTGAAAAAATCGCCGCTGAAAAATTGGCCGCCGCTCAAGCACGTGCGAATGCGCTGAGCAAGCTTGAAGTCGTCATTACGCACAAAGCGGGGGACGAAGGCAAACTGTTCGGCTCTATCGGTACACACAATATCGCTGATGCGATCACTGCAGCAGGTGTTGCGGTTGAAAAGCAGGAAGTGCGCATGCCGAAAGGCGTTATTCGTCAAGTTGGCGAATACGACATCGACATCAACCTGCATACCGATGTCGTCGTAACGATGCCTATCAAAATTGCTGCTGAAGCGTAATAGTTAAAGGCAAAAGGTGCAAGGCAAAAGGTGAAGCGACGGCTTTTCAACCTTGCGCCTTGAGCCTTGCGCCTTTCTAGTATGCGTTTTTTCTATTCACTCCTTTTTTACCTGCTCGTCCCTTTTATACTGTGCCGCCTGCTTTGGCGGAGTGTCAAAGCGCCTGCCTATCGCCATCGATGGCTCGAACGGTTTGCCTATTATCCTAAACATTATGCGCCAGGCGTCATCTGGTTCCATGCCGTTTCAGTCGGCGAGGCTGAAGCCTTATTTCCGTTAATCCGGCAAATACAAACTCTGCATCCTGATGCGCGACTTTTAATAACGACCACGACGCCGACCGGATCCGCACGTGTCAAGGGGGTGCTGCAGGAAACGGTTGAGCATGTTTATCTGCCGTATGATACGCCCGACGCTGTCAATCGTTTTATGCATTGCTTTAAACCGGGCATCGCCGTGATTGTGGAGACGGAAATCTGGCCCAATCTGTTTGCCTGCTGCGGCAGAAACGGTATTCCGCTCTATATGATCAATGCCCGGTTATCTGAAAAATCGGCGCGCGGTTATCAAAAAATTCCCTCGCTGGTTCATCCAGCCTTGGCGCAAGTTAAATCAATTGCCGCGCAAACCCAGGATGATGCGGACCGATTCATTGCTATCGGCGCCGAAAAACGGCAGGTGACTGTCGCCGGCAATATCAAGTTTGACATTGACATCGCCAATGAAACGATAGAGCAGGGCCGGCAGCTAAAGGAGGATTTGTTCAAGAGTCGATTCGTCTGGATTATTGCTAGCACGCATAAAGATGAAGAAGCGATATTTCTTGAGATTTATAAACAGATAAAGCTGCAAATCCCCGAGTTGTTGCTGGTACTGGTGCCGAGACATCCCGAGCGCTTCGGCGAAGTCGAGAAATTGTGTAAGCTGCGGCAGTTGTCAGTAATAAGGCGCACATCCGATGAGAGCTGTCATCAGGACGTTGATGTATATCTGGCCGATACCATGGGGGAACTGAAGATGCTGTATGCGAGCGCCGATGTCGCGTTTGTCGGCGGCAGCATGGTGGCGGTAGGCGGACATAATGTGCTTGAGCCTGCTGCAGTGGGCGTGCCGGTAATGTTCGGACCTTTTATGGCCAATTTTAAAGAGATTGCCGGAGGGATTCTGCAGCGAGGCGCGGCCATACAATGCCAGAATAAGGACGATGTCGCCAGAGTCGTCTATGCACTATATGAAGATGCCGGCTATAGGGCGTCGTTAATTGAAAAAGCCAAAGTATTTGTCTGCCAGAACCGGGGCGCGAAAGCCAAACTCTCTGACATGCTTGATCAGGCCATTACTCAAGTGGCGCTGTGAATCCATTCAACGCAATTCAGGCTCTGGCGCATGCCCAGACATCAACCCGACTGGCTCCGGCCTTTTTCAATAGCGCGGCAAGTTCATCGACGGTAGAGCCGGTCGTCATGACATCATCGATAATAGCTATGTGTTTGACCTGAATCGGCTTCATCAGCGAGAAGGCATTTTTCAGGTTTTTACGCCGCTGCTTGGCCAGCAAACTGGTTTGATGCGGCGTATTGCGATGTCTCTGGCAGGACGAAAGATCGACGGGCAGCTGTAATTCACGGGCGACGGTTCTGGCGATTTCAATAGACTGGTTAAATCCGCGCTGGCGGTAGCGGGCTTTATGCAACGGTACGGGCATGATGCAGTCCGGCCTTTCCGCTGACTCTTTGATATGTTCCGCCAGTAATTGGCCCAACAGGCGTGCATTCTTGTAATGGGCATGAAATTTTAGCGAGGTAATCAGGTGTCGCATGGCGCCCTGATGCACGAATGGCGCGTAAGTTCGATCATAGGCTGGCGTTCGGCTTTGGCAGCGGCCGCATAGAACCGTTATTGACGTCGGCGTTTCAAAAGGCTGGGCACAGCGATAACAGCACGGGTCGTTTCTGTGTAAATGCCGGTAACAGGAATGGCAGAGGTCGCGAGAGGAAAAGCCAGCGTTTCCGCATAAGATGCAGATAGGCGGAAGCAGGTAATCCTGTATAATATCGATCCAGTTGTAATCTATTTTCATTTGAATAGGTTGACAAGTACCGTGACTGTCTTCCTTAAAATAATAATGTAGCCGGAGATTAACAGAATGTCTGCAAGCCCTGCAATAAGCCCGACCCAACAGTCGACGACCACTCGTCATGACTGGCAATTGGATGAAGTTCAAGCGCTTTATGCGTTGCCGTTTAATGATCTGATTTTTAAAGCACAGACGATTCATAGAGAGAACTTCGATCCGAATGAGATTCAGGTGAGCAGTCTGCTGAGCATTAAAACCGGTTCATGCTCGGAAGATTGCGGTTATTGCCCGCAAAGCGCGCGCTATGATTCGGATTTGACGCCCGAAGCGCTAATGCCGGTTGATGTTGTTTTGAAAGCCGCCCAAAAAGCCAAGGAGCAGGGTGCATCCCGGTTCTGCATGGGCGCGGCTTGGCGCCAACCGAAAGACAGAGACATCGAGCGCGTGGTCGAAATGGTGCAGGGCGTCAAGGCGCTGGGCATGGAAACCTGCGTTACGTTGGGCATGCTGACCGATACGCAGACAGCGAGGCTGAAGGAAGGCGGACTCGATTACTACAATCATAATCTGGATACGTCGGAAGATTATTATTCCGAGATTATCACGACACGCACTTATCAGGATCGGCTCGATACGTTGGCGCGCGTCAGAGAGGCCGGCATTAATGTCTGTTGCGGCGGTATCGTCGGTATGGGCGAAAGCGACGTCGACCGCTCAAAGCTGCTGATAGAACTGGCCAATCTGCCCAAACATCCTGAAAGCGTACCGGTTAATATGCTGGTGCAGGTCGAAGGAACGCCGCTGATGGGTACCGAAGCGCTGGATCCGCTTATTTTCATCAGAACCATCGCCGTGGCACGCATCATGATGCCTAAGTCGCGCGTGCGCCTGTCGGCAGGCCGCAATAATATGAGTGATGAAATGCAGGCTTTGTGTTTTCTGGCCGGCGCCAACTCGATCTTTTACGGCGACAAATTATTGACGACCGACAACCCGATGACCAGCCATGATAGCCGGTTATTCGAGCGTTTGGGCCTGCATTCAGGCGGTTCCAGCTACGCAAATGACTGATGCATTCTCGGCTTTGCCCGGCAATCTCGAAGCCATTGCCGGGCAGGGACTATACCGTTCGCGACGTATTACAGAATCGCCTCAAGGCATCCATCTGCAGATCGACGGCAGGAAAGTGCTGAATTTTTGCAGTAACGATTATCTGGGGCTGGCCAATCATCCTGCCGTGGTGCAGGCGTTTAAGGCAGGGGCTGATCGTTACGGGGTTGGCAGCGGATCGGCGCATCTGATTTGCGGGCACAGCGCCGCGCATCATGCTCTGGAGGAGGAGTTGGCAGCCTTTACCGGTCGAGATAGGGCTTTGTTGTTTTCGGCCGGTTACATGGCGAACATGGGCGTTATTTCAGCCTTGATCGGGCGAAGCGATACGGTGTTCGAAGACCGATTGAACCATGCTTCCTTGCTGGATGGCGGTCTGCTGTCCGGAGCTAGGTTCAATCGTTATGCCCATGGCGACGTCAGCCATTTGAATGCCAAACTCGAAACAGCGCAAGGGCGCAAGTTGATCGTGACAGACGGCATCTTCAGCATGGACGGCGATTTTGCGCCGTTGCAGTCATTGTCGGAAACGGCAAAAAGCCATGATGCCTGGCTGATGGTCGACGATGCGCATGGCTTGGGCGTGATTGGCGAGCAGGGTCGTGGCATTGTTGATTATTACGGTCTCGGCCAGGACGATGTGCCGATACTGATCGGTACGTTGGGCAAGGCCTTCGGCACGTTTGGCGCCTTCGTGGCAGGCTCTGATGTATTGATCGAAACGCTGATTCAGAAAGCCCGAACTTATATTTATACGACGGCATTGCCGGCGGCCGTAGCCGAAGCGACACGGGCCAGCTTAAAAATAGTCATGACCGAAAACTGGCGCCGGGACAAGCTCAAAATGTTGTTCGAGCGTTTCAGGCAAGGCGCACAGCAGCTCGGCCTGCAGTTGATGCCGTCTTCCTCGGCCATTCAGCCTGTCTTAATAGGCGACAGCCAGCGCGCTGTTGACATTAGCAATGCCTTGCTGAACGAAGGTTTGCTGGTCAGTGCGATACGTCCGCCTACCGTGCCGCAGGGCAGTGCCAGGTTGCGTGTGACTTTCTCGGCGCAACATGAAGAGCGACACGTCGATCGGCTGCTTGCCGCACTGGATAACTTGCATCCATGACAAAACTCCATAGTGAAACATTCGGCCGGGGCGCGCCGGTTGTGCTTGTGCACGGCTGGGCCATGCATTCCGGCGTGTGGCGTGATTTTGCCAGGGCGCTGGCACGGCATTGCCGAGTCACTTGCATCGATTTGCCGGGGCATGGACGCAGCGAAAAAATCAGTCCGTTTACACTGGAGCAGATTAGCGTTGCATTGGTCAATTCGCTGCCCGAACAGCCATGCAGTTGGCTGGGCTGGTCCTTGGGCGCGACAGTCGTGCTCGACATCGCCGAGCGCTTTCCCGAACGCGTTAGTTCGCTGGTGGTGCTGGCCGGTAATCCGCTGTTTATGCAAGCAGAAGCCTGGCCTGGCATGGAAGCGGGTTTGCTGGATGCGTTTGCCGATGGCTTGAATGATAATTGTCAGGCGACCTTATCACGTTTTCTGGCTCTGCAGGTGAATGGCCTGGCGGATTACAAGATTATATTGAAAGAGCTGAGAGAATCCGTGTATGAATGCGCTATGCCGGACTCGCAGGTATTGCAGAGCGGTCTGGCTATCTTGAAACAGTCGGACCTCAGGCCGGTCCTGTCCCGGCTGAAATGCCCTGTATCGGCCATATTGGGCGGCAAAGATATGCTGATTCCTGTCGCAGTCGGTCGGCAGTTATCACGGCTGAATGCCGGTTGCGAAGTCAATATTATTGAACAGGCCGGGCACGTGCCGTTTTTATCGCACCAGCAAGAGGTTCTGGCTATTGTTTCCCGTTTTCTTGGTCAAGCATGAGTGCTGTTCCATGTTAGATAAAAGCAAAGTCAAGCGCTCTTTTTCTGCAGCCTGTGCATCTTACGATGCTGTCGCCGAATTGCAGCGCACGGTAGGCAGAGATCTGCTGACCCGTATCGAAACAGACAGTTTGACCGGTACGATACTGGATATCGGTTGCGGTACCGGGTTTTTAACCGCGGAATTATTGGTTTGGCCGGGCAGCAAGTACATGCTGGCGCTGGATATTGCATTGCCTATGCTGCAAATCACGCGCAGAAAACTGGCTGGGGCAAACAATGTCATGTATTTATGCGCCGATGCGGAATCATTGCCGGTTGCCTGTCATATTGCCGATCACGTGTTCTCGAATCTGGCTTTGCAATGGTGCGAAAATCTGGAGGAGGTTTTCACCGATATCAAGCGCACGCTAAAGCCTGGCCGCCAGTTGATTTGTTCGACATTCGGCCCCCATACCCTGCAGGAATTGAAAAGCGCATGGGCAGAGGTTGACGACTATAGTCACGTTAACGAGTTTTATAATCAGGAGCAGATCGGTTGTTTTCTTAGAAGAGCCGGCTTTCGTCAGATAAAGATGGAAAGCAAGATGCACAGGCCGGCTTATGACTCCGTTTTGGCGTTGATGAAGGAGTTGAAGCATATCGGGGCGCACAACATGACGGTTGGACGCAACAGGAGCATCACCACCAAAGCACAAATGCAGGGCATGATTGCGGCTTATGAAGTCTATAGATCCCAAGGCCTAATCCCGGCGACTTTCGAAGTTATCATGATTACAGCGCAGGCGTGACAGCATGAAGCAGGGTTATTTCATTACCGGTACTGATACCAACGTTGGAAAAACCTGGGCTACGATTGCGCTGATGCGTTATTTCAAGAGGCTGGGCAAATCCGTCGTCGGCATGAAGCCGGTAGCGTCCGGATGCCTAATGCAAAACGGCGTCTTACGAAATGAAGATGCATTGCTGATTCAGGAAAATGCCTCATTATCTGTTGAATATGAACTGATTAACCCTTATGCCTATGAAGCGCCCGTCTCGCCTCATATTGCCGGTGCCGATAATCCGGTGCTGCTGCATAAAATTGTTGCCGACTTTAATACTTTGAAAAAAAAGGCTGACATTCTGTTGGTTGAAGGGGCTGGCGGCTGGATGTCGCCGATCAACGCTACTGAAGATATTGCCGACCTTGCAAAAGCGCTGGCCCTGCCGGTCATTATCGTCGTGGCGATCAGGCTGGGCTGCATCAATCATGCAAAATTGACTTACCAGGCCATTCGCTCTTCGGGTATGCCTTGCGCAGGCTGGATTGCAATGTGCACTGAACCTGGCTTGTTGAGCCAGGATGAAAATATTCAGACTATAGCTACCTCCTTGGATTCGCCTTTACTAGGCGTATTGCCGTACTGTGCTCAAGCTGACTTTGATGCATTCTCATTAAATCTCTCGGTTGATCTAAGTAAAAATTGATTTAGGTCAACATTTGAGAGAGAGTAAAAACTATAATTTTTGTGCGGTTATTAATTACTATAACAATTTTGAGGAGTACATTTATGGCTTTAATTACTTGGACAGCTGCACAATTCGGCACTAATGTAGGCTTCGCTGATGAAGAGCATCAAATTCTGTTTGATAAATTGAATAAATTATATGATCTGGCAACCGGTGGCGCAGACCGTTCCGCTGTGGGTGCCCAACTGGATGATTTGATCTCTTATGTCGTAGGGCATTTTGCTCATGAAGAAAGAGAAATGCTGGCAAAAGACTTCAGTAATTACACTGCCCACAAGGCCGAGCATGAGGCTTTAATCGGTATATGCGCCGGGCTGCAAACAAAATTTCATGCCGGCGAGGCCGAAGTTACTGAAGAAGTCGGTCAAATGGTGAAAGGTTGGTTGGATAACCACATCCCTGTATTTGATAAGGCTTATGCCGATGCATTGAATAGCTGAGGAATAGTCATTCCATAAGTCTAAAAAGGCTTGTGAAGCGATGTTTCACAAGCCTTTTTTATATCATAAAGCAAAAACTCAATTGGCACACTTTGTGCCCAGAGCATATCATTATGCATATGTTCTTCAAATTATATAAAGTTCAGGCAAATTTAATTATATTTTTAGTTTTTAACCCCTTGTATCTGTTTTTTTGGGTAAAAACAGCTAAAATTCATGTAGAAAATCTTTCGCATGAATTTTGAGAGTTAATGCATGATTATTTGCCAGAAATTGATTACTTGCGGTGAGGGACAAAATGACACTCATGGATTCCACGAGTGGAATAATATTTTTCCGCCATCAGATTCGGATGCTTTTAGTTTTGTCGATAACGGATTACCTGATCAGGTCTTAAGAAATCTTGTTTTTCGCATTTCCAGAAAGCCCAGGCAATTAATTACTCATATTCAGCGTATCTATTATTGTTACCATGCAAATTTATCGGAACAGCTTTTTGCCGCGCTTGTTGATTTTCTGGTTATTTTAGAACGGCGCGGCGCGGACATCAGTCGGCGCATGATAATCGGGACAAGCTCCAAATTATCTCGGGAGCATTATAAGTCGCTAAAGGCATTTATGACGAACGAAATGGATGTTGCACTGTTAGAAGGAAATCAATATTCCATTTTCACAAAAGGGCTGCTCGGTACTCAAAACCTAGTGCAGCAGGTCATCTCTTCAGATGAACAAGCCTATGATCCGTTGGATTTGGCGCGTGATTATATTGAATATAGTCAGCTATCCGAGGCAAAAGATGTGCTGGAAAACGCTATCATAAACGAACCGCACAGGCTGGAGTTACATCAGAGCTTGTTAGAACTTTATAAATCAACACAGGATATTTCAGGATTGAAAAAAATGGTTGAATTTTTCGCCAGCTTGAATATACCTAAACCTGATGGTTGGGATGAATTAATGACGCTTTTCATGAGCGCTAGCAATGAACGATAAACGCAAAAGCTCTTTAAAAGTTGCGCTCCACTGCATGGATGGGCGCACTTATAAAACAATGGTGATGTATCTTCAAGGTCCTTGCAAAGGAGCCGCGGCTGTCGTTGAAGATTTGGACGCTGAAGTCGATATAATTGATGCCGATTCCATCAATGCCAAAGCATTGCTTGAACAGAAATTGGCTGAGAATTCTAGCAGGCCCATTATTGTATTATCTTTGCAGGAACTGAAACTGGATAATGCATTGTATGTAAGAAAACCGATCAAGACGGTCGAGATGTTAGAGGCCTTGAGCAAAGCCGAAGCTTTGTTGGCTGTGAAGCAGAAATCGAATGAAAATGTTCAGACTAGCAAGAAGCTGTTTATAAATACGGATGAGCGCAAAAAGACATCCAAACATCAAACGGCGATGCATCTTGATGAAGGGAATTTCAATGCGTTTATAGGTTCCATTCCTGGTCTGGATGTAAATGATCCGAAGCAATTTCCCAATGCTTCTTATAATCCCAAAGAATATTTTCAGGGCTATTTTCAGTCCGCTTGCCTTATAGCGCAGACAAAAAAGCAGGTATTACATCTTAACTCTGGCTGGAAGTCGCTGATTATCTTCCCTCATAATCATGAAATCTGGTTCGATGCGGATGACAAACAGCTGAGGTCGTTTGCCGGCTTACCAATAAAAAGCCTGTCAGGCGCAGGCATGTCGCTTACTCCGGCCAGCGCACATGCCTTATCTGCCAACAGAGAGTTGGATAAATTCCACAATGTGGACGCCTTTTTATGGAAACTGGCCGTATGGTCATCCAGAGGCCGCTATCCGGTTGCCCTGGATATTGATAGGCCGGTTTTTTTAAAACACTGGCCGAACTTTACGCGTCTCATTGTTACGCCCCATGCATTAAGGATTTCGGCATTGCTTATAGCGGGGCCGAGAACCTTACCTGATATTGCTGAAACTTTAAAAATTAAACCTCAATATGTATTTGTTTTTATCAGCGCAGCGCATGCACTTGGCTTGGTTAAACAAGCTAAACGGCAATCCGATGAAATTATCCAGCCGCCAGCTATCAAGAAAAATACTGAGCGGCAGGGATTATTAACTCGAATTCTTAGCAAATTACGCGGAAACAAATCATAAAGTTAGGAACAATATGAGCCAATACAAAATCATCTTTACCGGTCCTGTTGGCGCTGGTAAAACAACAGCTATTGAATCAATAAGCGATGTGCCGCCGGTTAAAACGGACGCGGCTGCCAGCGATATGACAAAGAACAAAAAAGCATCAACCACTGTCGCCATGGATTACGGAATCATGAATCTCGCCGGCGGTGAGAAGATTCACCTTTATGGTACCCCTGGGCAGGAACGCTTTGACTTTATGTGGGATATTCTTACTACAGGCGGCATAGGACTGATTTTGTTGCTTGATAATACCCGAGCGGATCCTTTCCAGGATATGAAGTTTTTTTTGGATTCGTTTCAGTCGTTTATAGCAAAAACGAATGTAGCCATCGGTGTAACGCAGATGGATCTGAGCGATAAGCCTGCCATCAATGATTATCATGTCCAACTGCAAGGAATGGGGCTCAATCCGCCGGTGTTCTCTGTGGATGCTCGCGTTAAAAATGATGTATCTATTTTAGTGCAGTCTTTATTGTACTCCTTGGACCCTGAACTCGAGGAGTAACGTATGAGCAACTATGTCTTGACGGAAGGATTGCATTTGTATCCGACTCCAGCTGGCGCTTATTATGCAGCCTGTTCTGTCAATAAGGATAAAACCCGGCAGTTCTTGAGAGCCTTGTTATTACAGGAGAAAACCCCAGCGCTTAACTTAGCCAATTTGCGGAAATTAATGGACCAGCATGAAGAAGCAAAATGCCTGGAACTGTTGCATCATTGCCAAAAATTAGGTTGGGTTCAAGGAATTGATACTGCACTGCATTATCCGCAGGATGCACTTGAAGCTATTCTGCCTGATCTATTAAGTAAAATTTCGGAAAATGGCAAGGTGCTCCTGGCGGACAGTCAAGGTTTCTATCTGTCCAGCCATGGGTTTCCGCATGAAGTTGCTGAAGAGCTATCGGCATTAAGCGCGGAAATTGCTACCATTCACGAGCGGCGGTCAGGTTTGTTGATGAACAATATGGGGCTGGCCAGCAACGCATGGGCGGTTATTGATGCGTACGGTAATAGCCAGCTTGGATTTTGGCCTTTATTTATTGGTAATAATCGTTTTGTTATTGCTATTTCAGGCATTCCCCATTTTAACCATCCGGAATTCGTTTCTCTGGTTTGGGCATTGAGCATGCGTTATGCCACTAAATAACGCTTAATAATTTATCAATTAATTATCAAAGATAAGAGACAAAAATATGCGCGCAGATATGCTAGCTTCAATACTCACAGAACTTAATGGCACTTCAGCAGATATTGAAGCATCGGGAGTAATATCGACTGACGGTTTAATGATGGCTTCTGTATTGCCTGCTGGACTGGATGAAGATCGGGTAGGTGCTATGAGCGCCGCAATGCTGTCATTGGGTGATCGTACTGCTCAGGAATTGGCAAGGGGATCACTAGAACAGGTTTTAATAAAAGGCGCCAAAGGTTATGTCCTGATGGTTTATGCCGGAAATGAATCGGTGTTAACCGTTTTGGCAAAACCTAATGCTAAGTTAGGCTTGATTTTCCTGGACGTAAAACGGGCTGCGAGCAGTATTTCTGAATTGCTGTAGGGACTTTATTTAGCACAGAATTAACTGGTTTTAAATATCCTACAGTTATTTGTCTAAATAACTATAGGGTTTATATGATAAAAACGAATAATTATTGAAATATTGCCAATAATATTATTGAGGTAATAAGTTCAATATATTCAATGCCAGGAAAAATAAATGTCATTAAATTTCAACGAATTAATTGAATATGCCAAGGCATTTTCCGGTTTGACGCCTGAGCTTGAGGCATGCCTGAAAGATATCGGTCCGGAAATCACACCACAACTGCAAGCTGTCACCGATTCCTTTTATGACCAGCTAGCTACCATACCTGAGACCGCTAAATATTTGGAAGGTCGCGTGGCAACTTTAAAAATAGCCCATTTAAGATGGATGACAGGGTTGTTTTCCAGCAATATCGATGCTGAGTTTGCACGAAGCATGTATCAGGTAGGTGATATTCATGTCAAAGTCAATTTGCCTGTTGAATTTATGGCGGGTGCTATGACCTTGATCAATAATGAACTCACCCGCATAGTTATCGAGACATTCGGACATAATAGTGAAAAATGCACGAAAGCGCTGCAAGCGATCGCTTCGGTTACAGGGCTTGCGCTAATGATAATGCAACAGTCCTATCAAGAATCCACACTTGCCGAAGAACTGGAGAAATTTCTCACTATTTCTGGCATGAGCAGAACGCTATTTGCCAATCTTGCCAAGGCGTATAAATAATCAAAAATTAACTCCCCGTATCAATACTCAACCATTTCTGAAAATGGTTGAGTATTGATACCCTTGATTCTGCTGCGAAACAGCAGCGTTCTTGACCTAGATCACAAGAAATAGTAACGACTCAATTATTCTATGCGTCTACATTGAATTATTTGCCCTATAAAGTTAAGGCTCAGTTTATCGGGACGCTACCAGAATGGAGATATACAATGCTTTATGATATGAAACCTGAGGATATAATCGGTGATTATCAGGAGGTTACTCTGAATTTATATGGCGGTATAAAGCGTAAGGTTTTATATACCCAAATTGAGACACCCTATCCTGACGGTAAACTGATCGTTTCAACGACAGATCCGGACGGCATTATTACTCATGTAAATCAAGCTTTTATTGAAATGTCCGGATACACCGAAGATGAGCTGATCGGTGCGCCTCATTCGATTCTCAGACATCCTGATATGCCCTCGGTAGCGTTCAAGGATTTGTGGGATACTGTGCAGCAAGGCAATAAATGGCAGGGATTTGTTAAGAACTTGCGTAAGGACGGCGGTTATTACTGGGTTAAGGCTACCGTTATTCCCAATGTAAGAAAAGGCAAGGTCGTTGGCTATACCTCTGTGCGCCGTAAGCCTTCACGAACTAAAGTGGAAGAATGCGCCAAGCTTTATCCGACCTTGTTTTAACCTATACGGAGCCTAGTTATGCCGAACATGTTCACAGTCAGTCCAGATTTTCCTCCTGACCATATTTCCGGCTGGTATATCTTTAATACCTGGCTTCAAAAACAGAGCGGAGAGGCCATTCATTTGGAAATGTATGACAACTTTCCCAAGCAGAGAGAAGCTATCACCCAGGATAAAATTGATTTGATTTATGCTAATCCATTTGATGCCGCCATGCTGGTACGCGAAAAAGGTTTTTTACCTTTGGTAAGGCCGGCCGGTAAATCTGATGAGGCCATTATCGCCATTAATGCCCAAAATACTGTGGATGATGTCGCTCATTTGTCGCCGGGTATTCGAGTTGCCGTTACTGAAGATCCTGATGTTCATTTGATGGGCATGATAATGCTGGAAGCTGGGGATTTGGATGAAAGCAATATAGAGACAATGGTTTGCGATTCGTATGTTCTGATTGCAAAACAGTTACTGCGCGGGAACGCCGATGTCGGTATTTTCTTGGCTGAAGCTTATGATAACTTATCAAATATCATTAAAAGTCAGCTAAAAGTGCTGGTCCGTAGCCAGATTAGTGTTGTCCATCATTCACTGATGATCGGGCCGAAATTGGCCGAAAAAAGAGCTGTCTTACAAAAATTGCTGGTCGACATGAATAATGATGAGAAAGGGCGGGGTGTTCTGGAAAGTCTGGGTTTTGACGCCTGGATGCCTGTCGATGATGAGGAAATGGAATTCATGATTGATCTGATGGATACTTTAAATACATAAAGTATCCATCTTCTAGTAAAACGCTTGTAAAAGTCTGCTTCAGCCAGTAAAGTTCGAGGCTGTCAGTTTAAATCACTGTCATCATTTCGCTTTTGCGCGTTCGTCACAAGGGAGGGGCTTGGCGTCGAAATGAGTTAATTCTGCTTATTCTTAAGGTTATTTCATGTGTATTTCTTCTGCTGTGCTTGAAAGAGTGGTCCGTGAAGCCGGATCTGTCGCTTTGAATTATTTTAGAAATCTGAAGCATCTGGAAGTTAGCAAGAAAAGCCCGCGCGATTTTGTGACCGAGGCAGATATCGCTGTGGAAGCTTTTTTAAAAGAAGCGCTATCTAGAGAGTATCCGCAATTCGGTTTCTGGGGAGAGGAAAGCGGAGAGACTGAAAATCAATCCTCCCGCTGGATTGTCGACCCGATCGATGGTACACATTCTTTTTCCCGAGGCCAGTATTTTTGGGCACTGAGTGTGGCGCTGGAAATTGACCAGGAATTGGTGGCGGGTGTGGTCTATGCGCCTGCGCTTGATGATTATTATTACGCTGAGAAAGGTAAAGGCGCATGGAAAAATGGCCAGCCTATCACCGTCTCATCTCAGGCTGAACTTGCTACGGCGATGGTGTCAACGGGGTTTGCTTGTGTGCGCAATTATCTGGAACACAATAATCTGGAGCGTTTTTGCCGTATTGCCCAGGCTACGACAGGGCAGCGACGTTTTGGCTCCGCCGCTCTGGATGTGTGCCTGGTTGCCGACGGCCAGGTCGACGCGTTCTGGGAGCAGGAGTTGATGCTGTATGATATTGCCGCTGGCGTTGTGATTGCTAGAGAGGCGGGGGCAACGGTAACGGATTTTCAGGGGAATGAGGGAATTTTTCCAAAGCAGATTTTAGTCACAAACGGGAAGATCCTTGAGCAGATCCTCCCGCTTATGTAGAGTTTTAAACGCTTATTCCGCTTTGGCTATTTCAGCGCGCATGGCGTCGATCACTGCTTTATAGTCAGGCTGGCTGAAGATGGCCGAGCCCGCTACGAAGGTATCGGCGCCGGCTGCTTTGATTTCGCGGATATTGTCGACTTTGACGCCGCCGTCAATTTCCAGACGAATATTCAGGCCGCTGTCGTCAATGCGTTTTCTGACTTCGCGCAGTTTGGGCAATGCGGACGGGATAAAAGACTGGCCGCCGAAGCCCGGATTGACCGACATCAACAAAATCATGTCGATTTTATCCATCACATAATCCAGATAGCTTAACGGCGTAGACGGATTGAATACCAGGCCTGCCTTACAGCCGCAGTCATGGATCAGTTGCAGCGTTCGGTCGACATGAATCGACGCTTCCGGATGGAAAGTGATATAGCTGGCGCCCGCCTTAGCGAAATCAGGAATTATGCGGTCCACCGGCTCAATCATTAAATGTACGTCGATAGGTGCAGTAACACCGTGTTTTCTCAGCGCTTCACAGACCAGCGGGCCAATGGTCAGGTTAGGTACAAAATGATTGTCCATGACGTCAAAATGCACCACGTCGGCGCCGGCTTTTAAAACATTGTCGACTTCTTCACCCAGCTTGGCGAAATTCGCGGACAGGATGGAAGGAGCAATCCAGTTTTCATTCATTGTTTTATATCCTCTTAATGTAAGTGAAATGATTGAATGTCTGAAATAGAAGCCGCCTAAGCTTTAGACGGCTACCTATTGTGATCTATGGCGGGAACGGGCTCTGATGAGCCTTCCGGTATGAACCTTATAAAGTAACGACTTCGTTGCCTTTGCCAACCAGCACGATATCGGCGCCTCTCAGTGCAAACAGACCGACGGTCACAACGCCCGGAATATTGTTAATGATTTTTTCCAGTTCGACGGGATTAGTGATATTCAGGTTGCGGATATCGATAATCTCATTACCGTTATCGGTAATGAAATTTTCTCTCCAAACCGGCTGGCCGCCCAGCTTGACCATTTCGCGTGCAACGAAGCTGCGGGCCATCGGAATGACTTCGATAGGCAGTGGGAATGCGCCTAATACGTCTACGCATTTGGTTTCATCAGCAATGCAGACAAATTTTTCACTGGCTTCGGCGATGATTTTTTCGCGTGTCAAAGCACCGCCGCCGCCTTTGATCAATTTCTTGTCGGGATTGACTTCATCCGCACCGTCTATGTAGATTTTAAGATCGTTGACAGCATTCAGATCCAGAACCGGAATGCCGACTTTTTTCAAACGTTCGGTAGTGCCAATGGAACTGGAGACGGCGCCTTCGATATCGGCTTTATAGTCGGCCAGCATTTCGATAAAGAAATTAACCGTTGAGCCAGTGCCGACACCAATAATAGGAATATCTTTAACATATTGCAGGGCGGCTTCAGCAACTTTTTTTTTCAGTTCGTTTTGAGTCATAGGTCGTTTTTAATATGAAGGGTTAATGGTGCCGCATATAGGCGGTTCGTATTTTTCGTATTTAAAGCAATAACCGATAATCGGCTCATTTAACAGCAATGGTGGGAAATTATATAAAAAATAACACCGTTTGAGTAATGATAAGTAAGGATAATAAGCATTTATCACTGATTATAAGTCTTAACGCTGATCGCCCGATTGTCGGGCATCATCTTATAATCATTAGGTCTATTCAAAATCTTCACAACCATTTAGGAGGAAAGCATGGCGGCAACCACTTCAAACATGATGCCTTTAGGCACTATTGCACCGGATTTCGATTTGTTCAATCCTGTTACAGGTTCTCACAATAGTCTTCAGGAACTGAAAGGGGAAAAAGGCACAGTGGTGATGTTCATCTGTAATCATTGTCCGTATGTGCAGCATATCAAGGATCAATTGATTGATATTGCCCGACATTATGTCCCGCTTGGGATCAGCACCATCGCGATCAGTTCCAATGATATCGAAAACTATCCAGAGGATGCACCCGATAAAATGAAGGACATGATGGAAGCCTGGGGGCACCCTTTCGCTGCCTACCTATATGATGAAAGCCAGGGTACAGCCAGGGATTATCAGGCAGCCTGCACGCCGGACATTTACTTGTTTGATCAGGAATTGGCCTGCGTCTACCGCGGCCGTCTGGATGCCTCAACGCCTAAGAACGATGTGCCGTTGACCGGCGAGGATTTGCGCAATGCGCTGGATGATCTGTTGGCAAACAGGCCCATCAATGAAAAACAGCTTCCCAGCATTGGCTGCAACATTAAATGGCAGGAAGCCTAGAAAAGGTTCGCTACAGGATACATTTGTATCCTGTAGCGGTTGGGGAAAACTTATTTTCTCAGCGCAGCCGCTTCAGTGGCGCGGCGTTTGATTTCGTCCCAATCTTCCTTGTCCACGAGATCGGCAGGCGCCATCCATGAGCCGCCGATACAGGCGACATTGCTCAACGCCAGGTAATCGGCCGCGTTTTTCAGGCTGATACCGCCGGTCGGGCAGAAGGTCACCTGCGGCAGCGGGCCTCCGATCGATTTCAGCATCGGGATGCCGCCGGCGGCTTCGGCCGGGAAGAACTTCATTTCGGTGATGCCTTTTTCCATCAGGCGCATGACTTCGCTCGGGCTGATGACGCCTGGCAAAATAGGTACACTGGATTTAATTGCCGCATCGATCAGGCTTTCGGTTACGCCTGGGCTGACAATAAATTCAGAGCCGGCATCGATGGCTTTCTGCAGGGTGTCCACATTGATGACCGTACCGGCACCGACAATAGCGCCTGGCACTTCGGCTTTGATTCGTTTGATCGCATCCAGGGCAATCGGCGTGCGCAGGGTGATTTCCAGCACTTTCAAGCCGCCTTCAACCAACGCATGCGCCAGCGGTACGGCGTGTTCCAGTTTGTTGATGACCATCACCGGCACGACCGGGGATGTGTACATAATATCTTTAATAGATACAGTCATTATAAATTCCAGTTTATAAAATAAAAGATAGCCGCTCAGGCTCTGTAAAGAGGCGGCCCGGAATAGAACCCGAGCCGCAATATTGCTTAGTCTTCAGCCCACAGGTTTGAGGCGCCTGTTTCTGACGATGATGCGCCGCGGCGGAAAGCGCCGAACAGTTCGCGTCCCATGCCGTAGTGATGGTTAGTGGCTGTATTGACGGCCGGCGTACGCGCATTGAATTCGGCTTCATCAACCAGCACATTGATTTCTCCGGTCTGCGTATTCAAATAAATCATATCGCCGTCGCGGACTTTAGCCAGCGGGCCGCCGTCGGCACACTCAGGGCACATGTGGATCGCTGAAGGCACCTTGCCGGAAGCGCCGGACATACGGCCGTCGGTGACAAGCGCGACTTTGAAGCCTTTGTCCTGGAGCACGCCCAGCGGCGGTGTCAGTTTGTGCAGTTCGGGCATGCCATTCGATTTAGGGCCTTGGAAACGGATGACTGCAATAAAGTCTTTTTCCAGTTCGCCGCGCTTAAACGCCGCCATCATGTCGTCCTGATCATCGAATACGACCGCTGGCGCTTTAACGATTTGATGCTCCTCCGCGACGGCAGATATTTTGGAGACGCCGCGGCCCAGGTTGCCGTGCATCACGTGCAGGCCGCCGCCGGTTGCGAATGGCTTGGCGACGGTGCTGAGCACTTCGGTATCCAGCGGCGCTTCAGGGCAGGGTTCCCAGGTCAGTTTGCCGTCTATCAGACGAGGTTCCTGCATGTAATTCTTCATGCCGCGCTCGTCAGCGACGGTCAGGAGGTCTTCATGCAGCAGGCCGTTTCGCAGCAATTCGGCGATCAGGACGCCCATGCCGCCTGCGGCCTGGAAGTGGTTGACGTCGGCCTGGCCGTTCGGATAGATGCGCGTCAGCAGCGGGATGATGCGGGACAGTTTGTCAAAGTCATCCCAGTTGATGATGATGCCGGCGGCGCGCGCAATAGCAATCAGATGGATCGTGTGGTTAGTCGAACCGCCTGTAGCCAATAAGCCAATGATAGCGTTCACGATCGCTTTTTCGTTGATCATGTGCGCGATTGGACGGAAATCGTCGCCTTGAGTCGTGAATTTCAGAACCTGTCTGGCGGCGGCTTTAGTCAGTTCGTCGCGCAGTGGCGTGTAGGGGTTGATGAATGAGCTGCCGGGCAGGTGCAAGCCCATGATTTCAACCATCATCTGGTTGCTGTTGGCCGTGCCGTAGAAGGTGCAGGTGCCGGCGCTGTGATAAGACTGCGATTCCGATTCCAGCAATTCCTTGCGGCCGACTTTGCCTTCTGCATACAGTTGGCGAATGCGGACTTTTTCCTTGTTAGGCAGGCCGCTGGGCATGGGGCCTGCCGGTACGAACACAGCCGGCAGATGGCCGAAGCTCAGCGCGCCGATCAACAGTCCCGGCACGATTTTGTCGCATACGCCCAAGTACAAGGCGCCGTCGAACATGTTATGGCTCAAGCTGACTGCTGTCGCCATGGCGATTACGTCACGGCTGAACAGGGACAGCTCCATGCCGGGCTGGCCTTGCGTGATGCCGTCGCACATGGCCGGCACGCCGCCGGCAAACTGGGCAACGCCGCCCGCTTCCTTGATGGCTTGTTTAATCAGCACCGGCGCGTCTTTAAACGGCTCATGAGCGGATAGCATGTCATTATAAGAAGAGACAATCGCAATATTGGGTTTCTCGCTGCCGGCCAGATCGGCTTTTTCGCCGGCCGCACAGGCGGCGAAGCCATGCGCGAGGTTGCCGCACGCCAGTTTCGCGCGATGCGGGCCTTTTTCAATGGCCGCGTCGACGCGTGCCAGATAAGCGCTGCGCATATCGCGGCTGCGCTCAATGATTTCTTCAGTAACTTTTTCTAATACGGGATGCATAATATTCTCTTCTTACGACAGCTTATAATGACGGCTTAACATTTAATAATACCTCAAGGCGCCCAATACAGTTCAACCGGCACTTTGTTCTGGCGCAGCACGGCGCGCACAGGCATGTCTTCCACAGATCCTTCGGCCATGGCCTTGCGGAATACGGCGAGTTTTTCTTCGCCGGTCAATAAAATGATCAAGCGTTCGGATTGCAACAGGCCGCTCAGCGTCAGTGTCAAGCGTTCAGTGTTAGGTCCTGTAACATCGCTTTGCTTGGCCATGATGGGCGCGGTAAGCTGCTGATTATCTTCAGATAGCGCTTCCGCCAGGCCATTCGCATGCGGAAATAGGGACGCTGTATGGCCGTCATTGCCCATGCCCAATATGGAGATGGCAAATGGTCTCGGCAATGCCTGATACATGGCTTCTGTTTCAGCGCAGCCTTCAGCAGCGCTTTTAGCTGCCGTTTTCATACCGGTGAAAGGCGCTTTAGCTGCATTATTGATCAGAAGTGAACGATAGATAAGTGCTTCGTTGCTGGCGCTATGCTCTTTGTCCACCCAGCGCTCATCGACCAGCGCGACATTGATGTTATCCCAATCCAGATCGGACAGGGATAAGGCCTCAAATAATGGGGCTGGAGTGCTGCCGCCTGAGACCATGAAGGTTGTGGCGCCTCGGTCAGCCAGGGCTTTCGCCAGATGCGCCCGACAGTCGCTTGCCAGTGCGGCAAATAAGCCGGCGCGGTCTTCATATAAAAATTCTTTAACCATGAAGTATGCTCTTTAATTTTCTATTTACAGCCCTCTTTATATAGACAGCGAGGGCAGCCTTTTATTTATAGCAAGGTTCTATCCAGGCTCTGCCGTCCCGGGCAAGCAGTTCGTCAGCTTCGGCAGGTCCCCAAGTGCCTGCCGGGTAAGGTTTAGGGGTTGCATCAATATGCTTCCAGGCGTCCTGGATGGAATCAATCCATGTCCAGGCCTGCTCAATTTCTTCACGGCTGATAAAGAGCGTAGGATTGCCTCGCATGGCTTCTAGCACCAGCTTTTCATAACCGCCGAAAAGGCTGCTTTTTCTGAAGGTTTCGTCAAAGCTCAAGTCCAGTTTGGTTTTGTGTAATCTGATTTGCTCATCAATACCCGGCACTTTGTTCAGCATGACAAAATCGATGCCTTCATTCGGTTGGAGGTGGATGATGAGCTTATTGGATGGCAGAACGTCGAAGCTGTCTTTAAAAATATTGTGCGGCAGCTGCTTAAAGTAAACGACAATCTCGGTGCGCTTGCCGGCCAAACGTTTGCCCGTACGCAAATAGAAAGGCACATCCGCCCAGCGCCAGTTATCGATGTCGACGCGTAGTGCGACAAAGCTTTCCGTTGTGCTGTCCTTGTTGGCGCCTTCTTCGTCCAGATAGCCTGGCACCGCGCTGCCTTTGATAACGCCGGTGGAGTATTGCCCGCGCACGGTTTTTTCTTCAACATTTTCGAGGGTGATGGGGCGCAGGGCTTCAAGTACTTTGATCTTTTCTCTATGGATGTTCTGTGCTTCCAAGTTGACTGGCGGATCCATGGCGACAAAAGTCAGAATCTGCAGCAGGTGGTTCTGCAACATGTCGCGCAATTGCCCGGTTTTATCGAAATACTCCCAGCGGCCTTCAATGCCGACTTCCTCTGCAACCGTAATCTGAACATGATCAATAGTATTGTGATCCCAGTTGGAGGTGAAAATGGAATTGGCAAAGCGCAGCGCCAATAAGTTCAGCACGGTTTCTTTGCCTAAATAATGATCGATGCGGAAAACCTGATCTTCACTGAAAACTTCAGCGACGACATCATTGATTTCTTTAGACGACTGAAGGTCATGGCCGATAGGTTTTTCCATGACCATGCGTGATTCTTTGTTTAAAACCCCTGATTGATCAAGCCCATGACAGATGCTTTTGAATAAAAACGGAGCCACGGCAAAATAATTGACCATAACCCTTGAATCTGGATCAAGGACGTCATGCAATTTCTTGTATTGATCCAGTTGAGTCAAATCGATTTGCAGATATGAAAGTCTCGCTGACAGCAGTTTCCATACGCTGGTGTCGATTTCTTCATTCAAAAACGCTTGCAGGCTTTTATAAGCAATATCGACATAGGCTGCGCTGTCTTGATCAACTCTATCTACGCCTATGATTTTCGTATCAGGCTCAATTAAATTGGCTTTTTCGAGCCGATACAAAGAAATGAGCAGCTTGCGGCGGGATAAATCTCCCATGGCCCCATAAATGACTAAATCGCAGGGTTTAAATGTTATTGTTTGCATTTTTATTATGTTGAGAAATAAGATGAAATTTAATGAATATCGTTGTTGCTATTGGGAATCAGGCTGACGCGCGCTATTTGCATTTGCTGATGAAAAAAACAAATATAGTGAAAACTCGGGAATAATTCCGGCACTGGCTGGAAAAAACTGAAAAGTATTATCGGCCCAGAATTTATTACCTAGAAGATAACTATTGCCTGTGCGTCGGGTAATGATGGAAGATGGTTGCTTCATGGGCTTTTTGACAAGCAAATAGTTAATTATGTTTCCAAGGAATAGTTGACGTGTCAATACTTTTCTGCTCTTTGGTATTTCATGCCGTCCCGACACATATAATAGCGGACAGGCTCTTATCTACCGATTAAATATCCATAATCCAGGCAAGTGGATCATCCAGTTATTATACATGAAGGTCTTTATGCTGCTCGAGCCAGGTGTAATGTTCTTCTCTTGAAGGAATGCCCAGGCGAGCGCCTATCTTCGTGCAGCAAAGTGCCCCGGCAGCGCTGGCGTAGCGCAGTAGTTCAAGCCATTCCATATCTAAAGCGACACCGGCGGCAAATGCGCCATGAAAAGCATCGCCCGCGCCGGTTGTATCGATTGCAGCAACTGGAAATGCAGGCATGGCGCCGCCGTGCTTTTTGCCTCGCCGCCAAAGCAGTCCTTTTTCGCCCAGCGTGACGACGACGGCAGGAGCGGTTTCCGACAGGCGTGTTAAGGCTGCCTCTACATCGCCGGCAAATTGCCGGGCAAATTTTTCCGAACAGACCAAATAATCGACCTTGTTTATTAAGGCTAGTGTGCCTTCATGTAGGGAGCCGGCATCCAATACGCTGGGAATGTGATCGCGGCGGGCATGCTCGGCCAAAGGCACGGATAAATGCGGCTCATGGCCATCGAACAGAATGACTTTGGGTTTGACTGAAGAGAAGTCCACCGCATTTGACGGCAAGGCTTGGGTATCGCCTTTGTAATTAATCAAGGCTCTTTTGCCATCCGGCTTGACCAGTATTGTCGACAGCGGCGTAGGCGATGGGCCTCGGGCGATGAGTTGGGTATTCACATCGTACTCGGCGAACTCCTGGGCGTGCTTGTCTCCATAAAGGTCCTGGCCCAGATAACCGGCGAAGGCTGATTTGAGCCCCAATCGCGAAACCATCACCGCTGCATTAGCCGCCGGCCCTCCGCCGCAGCTGATAAGGCTGTCCGCGAAAATCTTTTCATCTTCGGTCGGGTGATGCGGAACTGAGAAAATCAGATCGTAAGAAGCGTGGCCTACGCACAGTACGTCCACTTGCATTGGGTAAGTCGTCATTAAGTCAAAGTGATTCGGTATCAAAAACAACCTGTATTAAGAGGGTGATTTTGCAGATTATCATTTCGCCGCATTTACTGGCAAGCCATTACATTAAGAGAAGAATAGTCAGGATTTTTGCCTATTTGATCAAATTGTTCTGATTTAATTATATTGAGTACGGATCTGACATCTCAACTGGACAGGATGATAAATTGCACGCTATTCTCCTGGTTCTCAATGTTCTGAATGGGAAACAGCTATGCAACTCACTCCTCAATTATTGCCTGACCTGATTCAGGTCATAGCCGATGCGATCGAAAATAACGCTGAAGAAGTAACTGCTCTGGATCAGGCTATTGGCGACGGCGATCATGTGTTTAACTTGCAGCGCGGCATCCAGGCCCTTAAGGCACAAAGCGCCGAATTAGGCCAAATGGATTGGGCTGCTGCCTGGCAGAAAATTGGCATGACATTGATGACAACTATAGGCGGTGCGTCGGGCTCACTATATGGCACCTTGTTTATGGCCATGAGCAAAGCCGCTCGCGATCGATCTTTGGATTTGCGCGCTTTTGCAGAGGTTTATGCTCAGGGTGTGGAGGCTGTCAAGCAGAGAGGAAAAGCTGATGTTGGCGAAAAAACCATGCTTGACGTTCTGGTTCCTGTGGCGGACAGCCTGCTTCAGTCATCGGCGGAGGCTGTTGAGTTGCCTGTGGCATTGGGCAAGCTGACGGATGTTGCACTCGCGGGCATGGAGTCTACCCGCGATATGGTGGCTACCAAGGGCCGTGCCTCTTTTCTGGAAGAGCGGAGCAGGGGGCATATTGATGCCGGCGCCAAAACCGCTCAGTTAATGATCTGCGCGATAGTCGCTTTGCTGGTCGAGCGTCTAGCAGCCCCAACGTAAAGCCGCGGTATGGACCGGCGCATCCCAGAGGCGAATCAATTCATCATCAAGCAGCGTCAGCGTGACTGAACAGCCGGCCATATCGAGTGACGTGGTATAGTTGCCAACCAGAGAGCGGCAGATAGTAATGCCGCGTTTTTCAAAGAAGCTGGCAGCCAAGTCGTAAACCAGATGCAATTCCATCAGCGGTGTAGCGCCGAATCCATTGATATGCAACAACACCGGCTGGCCTTTTTGCGGCTTCAGTTCTTCATCGATGGCATGTGCCAGATGCTCGACAATTTCGGTAGCGCTGGTTAATGCCATCGTTTCACGCCCTCGCTCGCCATGTATGCCGACACCCATTTCCATTTCATCGTCGCCAATGGTAAATGTAGGATGGCCGAGAGCCGGTACGGTGCAACTGCTCAGCGCCACGCCCATGGATGCCGTAGCCAGATTGACGCGCTCGCCGAGGGCTTTGCAGGCAGCCAAATCCGCACCGTTTTCTGCTGCCGCGCCGACGATTTTTTCTACAATCAATGTGCCTGCTACGCCACGTCGTCCGGTGCTGTGGTTTTTAGGCAACGATACATCATCGTTTACCAGGACGGTTTCATGCGGGCAGTCCAGCATTTCCGAGGCAATCTCGAAATTCATGACGTCTCCGGCATAATTTTTGACTATGAACAAGACGCCGCCGCCATTCTCGACGGCCTGCGCAGCGGCCAGCATTTGATCGGGCGTAGGCGAGGTGAATATCTGGCCGGGGCAGGCGGCATCCAGCATGCCGCTGCCGACAAAGCCTGTATGCAAAGGCTCATGGCCTGAGCCGCCGCCGGAGATTAGCGCTACCTTGCCCGCAGGGGTAGCGCTTATGCGCCTGACAAAGTGAGGCTGAGTGTTGAACTGGATAATATCAGCATGGGCTCTGGCGAAACCACGCAGGCTTTCGTCGAGCAACGTGGCGGTACTGTTAATGAATTTTTTCATGGCGGCGATTCCGGTTTTTTAGAGTTTTGCTTATGGTAGCGTGCACTGATGACGCGATCAATCGGCTTCTGAGGCACTGGTGTTTGATTTATAGCTACAAGAAATATTCCGGTTGGCCTTGTAATGCTTGGGTTATGGCGCGGATATCGGGCATGACCCAGGTCGGCTGGTAATCCGATTTTTGCAAGTCTTTTTCAGTAGATATGCCCGATAGAACCATAAGGCTGCGTATGCCGGCACGGACGGCGCCTAAAATATCCGTTTCCAGCCGATCGCCGATGGCCACCGTTTGCGATGGATCAGTTCCTAGTAAAGAAAGCGCTTGCTGGTACATGATCGGTTCCGGTTTGCCTATGATGGTTGGTGTTACGCCAGTGGCGACCTGAAGGGCGGCCAGAATGGCGCCGTTGCCAAGTATGGTGCCGTGCTCTGTTGGCAATGTGGTATCGGCATTCGTGCCTATGAATGTTGCTCCTGCCCGGATATTTAATGTTGCTGTCGCGAGTTTGTCCCAAGTCAGCGTATGGTCCTTGCCGCAGACGACAATATGAGCGCCCAGGTTGGGTGTTTCTTTGCTGCTGTCGTTGACTTCATAGAGTCCTGTAAGCGTAAAGCCTTGATCCAGAAGCGGGCGCCTGAGACCTTCTTCGCCGACAATAAATACCCGGGTTGCCTCGGGGCGGTTATGTTCGGCCAGATATAGGGCTGTAGCCGTGGCAGAAGTCAGGATGTTATCCCGAGTTACCGTCGTTACGCCCATGCGTGTGAGTTTCGCAACATACTGTTCCGGCGTCAGGCTGGCGTTATTGGTTGCCAAAATAAACCGGATCTGATGATCATGCAGGGCTTGAAAAAAGCCCTGTAATCCTGGTTGCGGTTGCTCGCCGTGCCATAAAACGCCATCCATATCGATGATAAAGGCGCGGATATTATTAAAAGAGGCCATTAGTAAAATTTCTCAAATAATTAATTGTATTGGATTGAAAGTGTAATAAAGAATTAGGTGTAGTCTACCGCTTAAATGTGAGATATGCTGATTCAACGCATTGAATGCAAGGCCAAAGCTGTCTCTGATTTTCCTGTATTGGCCTAATTCACCAGCTATCGGTTAAGTCGTTTGCGCAGAGAGTAATAGGGTTGGTTTTACGTCAAACTGCGTTTTCAAGGTATTTTACTTCATTGCTTAAAGCTCTGAGCATTATGCTCATCTAGCTTGCTGGTATGGAAATGCATTAAATTTTTAGAGAGGCTGTTTTAGATCGAAGGATTAATGGTTTTCTTCGCAATGGCGGTTGTAACTGCTCAATTCCATATATAAAAATGCATAATTGCAGGTTTGAAAATGCCAGTTCCAATACATTCGATCAGTTCTCATCCTTGTATTGCCGTCGGGATTGGGCATTGACAGGCGTCCCCTTTCTAATTTACAGTTAGCATCGCATTAAATTTATGTAACCAAACTATAAATAAATAAAACATATCGGAGCACGATCATGGCAAAACCATTAATTCAAATGGCATTAGATTCATTAGATTTCAACGCAACAATTGCACTTGCAGAGCAAGTAGCGCCTCATGTTGACATTTTTGAAATCGGAACACCATGCATTAAGCATAACGGCATCAATCTGGTTAAAGACTTGAGAAACAGATTCCCAGATAAATTGCTGTTAGTTGACTTGAAAACAATGGACGCTGGCGAGTACGAAGCAACTCCTTTCTATGCTGCAGGTGCTGATATTTGTACAGTTCTGGGTGTATCAGGCCTTGCAACTTGCGCTGGCGTTATCAAAGCAGCGAATGCGCATGGTGCAGAAGCGCAAATCGACTTGATCAATGTTGAAGATAAAGCAGGCTGCGCACGCGCTACTGCTGAATTGGGCGCTCATATCATGGGTGTTCACACTGGTCTTGACGCACAAGCAGCTGGTCATACTCCATTCGGCGACTTGAACGATATCGCTAGATTAGGCTTAAACGTCAGAATTTCAGTTGCTGGCGGTATTAAGCAATCTACTGTTCAAGACGTTGTAAAAGCTGGCGCAAGCATTATCGTTGTTGGTGCAGCAATCTACGGTGCTCCATCCCCAGCAGAAGCAGCTAAAGAAATCCGTCAATTGGTTAATGCAGTTAGGGTATAAGTATGCATCAGCGACTTATCATTGATAAAATTTCCGGTATTCTGGCAGCTACAAACGACTCATACGACGTACAGCTGACTGAGATGCTTGATAAAGCGTCTCGCATTTTTGTTTCAGGCGCAGGCCGGTCAGGTTTGATCGGAAGATTCTTCGCCATGAGACTGATGCACAGCGGTTATGATGTGAGTGTCGTTGGTGAGATTGTTACGCCGAGCATTAAAAAAGGTGACCTGTTGATCATTATCTCAGGCTCCGGAGAAACTGAACAATTGGTGGCCTTCACCAAACGTGCTAAAGACATAGGCGCTCAAATTGTTTTAATCACGGCGAAAAGCGAATCAACCATTGGCGATATGGCAGATGCGGTATTCCAAATCGGCACTTCTGAACAATATGGTAAAGTTGTCGGTATGCCAATGGGAACGGTATTTGAATTGTCCACATTGCTCTTTTTGGAAGCCTTAATTTCTCATGTAATCCATGAAAAAGGAATTCCTGAAGAAGAGATGAGGTCAAGACACGCTAACTTAGAGTAGCGTTGAAAAGCGAGTGGCGATCGCCACTCGCTTTTAACCGTATCAGATGTCAGATATCGAAATTATGTCGTGACAAAGTTGATAAGGCTGATTAATTCATCATTTATACTCAACGCAGATCAAAATTCGGATAATTTTATTCTCTTTTCTATAACCGAAAATAAACGGTAAGAAGAGATATAATGACCCGGGTTTTGGTCTGTAAACATTTTAGAAACTTATCTCTAAGGAGAAGAATATGACTTCGCGCCGAGAATTAGCGAACGCCATACGCGCTTTGAGCATGGATGCCGTACAGAAAGCAAATTCTGGTCACCCAGGTGCCCCTATGGGCATGGCGGACATTGCTGAAGTTTTGTGGAATGACTTCATGCGCCATAACCCGACCAATCCAAAATGGTCAAACCGCGACCGCTTCGTTCTATCCAACGGTCATGGTTCAATGCTGATTTATTCACTGCTGCATCTGACCGGCTATGATCTGTCTATCGAAGATCTGAAAAACTTCCGTCAATTGCATTCTAAAACAGCAGGCCATCCTGAATATGGCTATGCTCCCGGCGTTGAAACCACTACGGGTCCATTAGGTCAGGGTATTACCAATGCTGTCGGTATGGCTATCGCTGAAAAAGCACTGGCTGCTGAATTTAACAGACCCGACCATAAAATTGTTGACCACCACACCTATGTGTTCATGGGCGACGGTTGCTTAATGGAAGGTATCTCGCATGAAGCTTGTTCTTTGGCGGGCACCTTGGGATTGGGCAATCTGATTGCGTTCTGGGACGACAATGGCATTTCCATTGACGGCCATGTTGAAGGCTGGTTCACTGATAACACGCCAATGCGCTTTGAATCGTATGGCTGGCATGTAATCCCTGATGTTGACGGCCATGATTCGCAAGCTATTCATAAAGCGATCGAGATGGCTAAAGCCATGACCGACAAGCCAACATTGATCTGCTGCAAGACAACAATCGGCTTTGGCTCTCCTAACAAAAAAGGTTCTCACGCTTGTCACGGCGCCCCTCTGGGTCAAGACGAAATCAACCTGACCAAAGCTGCTTTAGGTTGGGACCATGATGCGTTTGAAGTTCCAGCTAATATCTACGCCGGTTGGGATGCAAAAGCCAAAGGCGCTAAAGCTGAGCAGGAATGGAATGAAAAATTCGCTGCTTATAAAGCAGCTTATCCTGAATTGGCAGCCGAATATGAGCGTCGTATGTCTGGCGAACTGCCAAGCAACTGGACAGCCGAAGCAGACAATTTTGTTAGCGCTGTTAATGCTGAAGCTAAAACTACGGCTACACGTCTTTCTTCACTGGCTTCAATTGAAGGTTATGCAAAAGTATTGCCTGAAATCTTTGGCGGGTCAGCTGATTTAGGTTGCTCTAACATGACTGAATGGTCCGGTTACAGACCAATGCGCGCAGATAAACCGCATGCCAATTACATCAATTACGGTGTACGTGAGTTCGGTATGTCAGCCATCATGAACGGTTTGGCGTTGCATGGCGGCGTTATCCCATTCGGTGCAACTTTCCTGATGTTCTCAGAATATGCACGTAATGCGATCCGTATGGCGTCATTAATGAAGATCCGTTCGATCTTTGTTTATACTCATGACTCTATCGGTCTGGGTGAAGACGGTCCGACTCATCAACCGATCGAACAGACCGCTACTTTGCGCATGATTCCAAACATGCACGTATGGCGTCCATGTGATGCGGTAGAAACAGCCGTATCGTGGAGATCAGCTATCGAACGTAAGGATGGCCCTTCAGTTCTGGTATTTTCACGTCAGAACCTGCCACACATGGCTCGCACTCAAGAACAAATTAGCGCCATTTCCCGTGGCGGCTATGTTTTGAAAGACAGCGATGGCCAACCTGAAGCTATCATCATCGCTACCGGTTCTGAAGTTGAGCTGGCAGTGAAAGCAGCGGAAGAGTTGACAGCTAAAGGGCGGAAAATCCGTGTGGTCTCTATGCCTTCTACTAACATTTTCGACGCTCAAGATGCAGCCTATCGCGAGTCAGTATTGCCATCTGCCGTGACCAAACGTGTAGCTGTGGAAGCGGGTGTGACCATTGGCTGGTGGAAATATGTGGGCACCAACGGCAAGATCGTAGGCCTTGATCGCTTCGGTGAGTCAGCGCCAGCGGGAGTACTCTTCAAAGAGTTCGGCTTCACCGTTGAAAACGTAGTCAAAAACGTAGAAGCAGTACTTTAATTTAAAAGTAATATATACACTATAAATTTGGCGAGGGTCCCTTTTTATATCTGGATGAATCCAATTGCCCGTCCAGCCTTAAGGGGGCCCGATCCGTTTATTACGACTCATAGGTGAACAACGTGAAAAAGAATAATTTGACGACAGGCGTGCTTGCAGCGCTGCTGCTGGCAAGTCCTATAGCGGGAGCAGAAACAGAATATCCAGCATCCGATTTCAAACCGAAAGTTCTGTACAAGGACGCTGAATATAAGCATCAGGCTGCTACCCCATCTGCATCGGCTGCGAAATCTAAACCAGTTGCTGCAGAAACTGCTAAACCAGATCCAAACTATCCTGCGGCAACCTTCAAACCGCAAGTTGTCTATAAAGATGCCGAGTATAAGCACTCTTCATCGGCTCCTTCTGCTCCAGCATCAAAACCAGCTGCTTCTGAATCAGTTTCTGGTGGCGAGTCAGAATCTACTGGCGCGGTAGCTACTACAGAAAAGAAAGAAGAACAGTCAATGACTAACTATTTAGTCGGTTTAGGCGCATTTGCACTGGCTGGGCTGTTTTTCTTTGGCAGAAAACCTAAAGCTCAAGCTGAAAGACCTGCTCCTGTATATACCAGAGACACTACTGGCGGACTTACCGGTGTTGCCAAATACCTGAAAGAACAGGAAGCCGCTTCAGCAACTGGAGTTACCAAATACCTGAATAGACAGGTTGCGTCTGAAGAAGTGGCAACTGCTGCGGCTCCAGTGACTGGTGTTGCCAAGTATCTGGATAAAAAAGCAGAAGCAGATGCAACGGGCGTAGAAAAATATCTGCGCAAACAGGGTTAATACATACCTGAAATCCGGGGCATATCCGCTGCCCCGAATCCAAGAGAACTAGGTTCCTACTCAAAGCAAGAGTGCTTAAGTGGGCTCGATTGGTGTGTGACTGCCCCCGACTATTCGAGGGCAGTGGCCTTTTCTTGACGAGAAGCGGAAAATCCGCGCTTAAATGGCATTTAGTTATCATTGACCAAATAACTGATTCACGCCAGCATCCTGATCACGGATGAAAAAATCGTTGCTGGATCGCTTGAAGCCGGAATGATTCCATTCCGGAGCAAAACGTCACAAAGAAATTACAATCCCCATATTTCTTAACTTAGGATTGAGGTAAGATATGCTCACGGATTTACTTCAATGGTGAGTTGTCCGCTCACAGTCTAACTAGTGCATTCTTTATTATATTTTGATTATAATGAGCGGCTCTGCGGATTTTTTTAATTTGAAAACGAAAGGTACCATTTATGGCAAAGAACTTACTTGAACAACTGAGGGAAATGACCGTGGTTGTAGCCGATACAGGCGATATCCAGGCCATTGAAACTTTCAAACCACGCGATGCTACAACCAATCCTTCATTGATTACTGCCGCTGCTCAAATGCCTCAATATCAAAGTATCGTTGATGATACACTGAAAGGTGCCAGAGCAACATTGGGCGGCAGCGCATCGGCAGCAGAGGTTGCTAATCTTGCTTTCGAACGTCTGGCTGTTGCTTTCGGGATTAAGATACTCGAAGTTATTCCAGGCCGCGTTTCTACTGAAGTAGACGCACGTCTGTCTTATGACATCGAAGCCACTATCGCTGTTGGCCGTCAGTTAATTAAGATGTACGAAGAACAAGGTATCTCACGCGAGCGAGTACTTATCAAAGTTGCAGCAACTTGGGAAGGTATTCAGGCTGCGGCGGTACTGGAAAAAGAAGGCATTCACTGTAACCTGACGCTGTTGTTCGGCTTGCACCAAGCGATTGCTTGCGCCGAGAATGGCATTACCCTGATTTCTCCGTTTGTCGGACGTATCCTCGACTGGTACAAAAAAGATACCGGCCGTGATTCTTATGCACCTGCCGAAGATCCAGGCGTAATTTCAGTTACTGATGTATATAACTATTACAAAAAATTTGGTTATAAAACTGAAGTCATGGGCGCCAGCTTCCGTAACATCGGCGAAATTACAGAATTGGCCGGTTGCGACCTGTTGACTATTGCTCCATCTTTATTGGGTGAATTGCAAGCTACCGAAGGCGAATTGGTACGCAAACTGGATCCGCAAAAGGCGGCCGCTGCATCAATTGAAAAAATCACTATGGATAAAGCCACTTTCGATCGCATGCATGCCGAAAACCGTATGGCTAACGAAAAACTGGCAGAAGGCATCGACGGCTTCAAAAAAGCCTTGGAAACGCTTGAGAAACTGCTTGCGGACAGATTGGCTGTACTTGAAGGCTGATCCTTGGAGTTTATCCGGCTGTAAGCAACTTATTGCACTAACAGTCGAATAAAATTTGTTCATCACTCCCGTGCTAAGCATGGGAGTGATGAATCATACTAAATCTGCATTCTCACCGTTGGCTAGCTCTAAGCATAGCATTAACTTCTTTATTGCATTTCCCGCAATCTCCACCTGCACCGAAACACCGGTTAGGCCGCATGTGACTGCAAATACCTATTCTCATAGTAACCTGAATATATGGGCCGGTTGCGGCTTGGCAAATGCCAATAGGCTTTGTTGATTCGTGCTTCTAAGGTTGAGCGGATTCATTGATTCTACGCCGTTTAACCTGCGCAGGATCTGCGGTGATCTGACGATAGATTTCCACGCGATCACCATCCTGAACAGTGGCGTCCAATTTGGCGATTTTGCCGAAAATGCCAACTTTCTGCTTGCTCAAATCGATCTCAGGGCAATGGACTAATAGCCCCGACAGATGGATGGTCTTTTCCACAGTACAGTTATCGGGCACTTCCAGTCGCAGCCATAATTGCCTATCAGCCTGTGCGTAACATACGCCCACATTCATCGTATTTCCTCCGGTATCGCTTCGGATAATAATGTCGCCTGCGCCTTGTTCGCGACTCGTTTCCGGTCCAGTAACCGTTTGCCGGCAATGATAAACGCCAGCATAATGAAACCACCCGGAGGCAGCGCCATCAACAAAAAGCCTTTGTAATTAGGAATTAAAGTTAATTCTATAAACTTGAACCCATCGCCGAGCAGCAACGATGCATTGGCGAATAATGTTCCGGCCGAAGCGATTTCCCTGGCTGCGCCCAAGACGACCAGGGCCATGGTGAAACCTAATCCCATCATGAGGCCGTCCCATAAGGAGAGCGCAACAGGCTGCCTGGAAGCGAACGATTCGGCGCGCCCCAATATCGCACAATTGGTTACGATAAGCGGAATGAAAAGGCCCAGTACTTTATGCAGCTCATGCAGCCAGGCATCCATGAGCATATCCACGACGGTAACCACTGCAGCAATCAACAGTACGAAAATGGGAATGCGGACTTCCGAAGGAATAAGATAACGCGTAACCGAAACGATGGCGTTAGTGCTGATGAGCACCGCCAGGGTTGCCAGTCCCATGCCTAATCCATTAGTGGCTGTAACCGTAACAGCCAGTAAAGGGCACAATGCCAGGTACTGACTGAATACGATATTATTGTCCCAGATACCGTCCCGCATTATTTTTCGATAGCTTTCGGAAATGAACATATAACCACCTTCTGTTTAAGAGCCGATTAACTCGTTACGGTGCCGGTTAAAAAACTGTAAGCCTCGATGAACGGTTTTTACAACCGCTCGGGGCGTAATAGTTGCGCCGGCAAACTGGTCAAAAACGCCCCCGTCTTTTTTGACCGCCCATTGTGCATCGGTGAGGCCAAGCAGGGACCGGCCATTGAAATCCAGTATCCAGCTTGATTTCGCGATCTCGATTTTATCGCCCAAGCCTGGTGTTTCGGCATGATTGATGACGCGTACGCCCAGAATTTCACCATCGCGATTTATGCCTATGACCATGTTGATTATTCCCGAATAACCGTCAGGTGCAGCAAGTTTGAAACAAACCGCGCTGACTTGTCCGGCTTTTCTGGCGATATAAACGGTCGTTTCATTGGCGCCCAGGTTATCCTCAGCAGACGGGACAGTTACCGTATCCTGCAGCAAATCATTGTCATGCAATGTCGACGGTACAACTTCTGCCAGTGATTTCTGTAGATCTTCATCCAGCCGCTGCTGGATGGCATCGTGTGTACTGCAGTGGGTGACGCCGAGCAGAAAGCTGGCGATCAGGGCGAATCCAGCCAGAACACCGGTCTGAAATGCCAATCTGGGCCTCAGCCGTTCAAGGTTCGATGGCTCCAGCCAGTGTTTCAGGAACTCCTTATAGGTGATCGCTTCTTCGATCAGCCACTTGATGTGGTCCGAATCAGATTTCATTGCTTATGCTCCTGTACAGCGACTTTTTGCGCCAAAGGCTTTCCGTTGCGATAGCGGCCGTATATCCTGGGCCGCATGTAATGGTCTATCAGCGGTGTAGCCGCATTCATGAGCAGCACGGCAAAACCGGCGCCTTCGGGATAATTCCCCCAAGTGCGGATAACAAAGATCAACAGCCCGCAGCCTGCGCCGAAAACGAGCTGTCCTGCCGGTGTATTCGGCGATGTGACATAATCCGTGGCGATAAAAAACGCGGCGCACATCAAAGCGCCCGAACTCAAGTGTACTAACGGTGAAACATAATGCTGTCCATCCATCAAATGGAAAATGCCTGACAGTACCGTGACAGTCAGTAACAGAGAAATCGGGATATGCCACTTGATCACGCCCTGCCGGATCAGCCAGATTCCGCCTGCAGCCAGCAGCAGCGAGGAGGTCTCGCCCAGGCTGCCGCGCGTCCAGCCCAGAAAATCCAGGAAAATGGAATGATCCGCCAGGATGTCCGGCAGCCAGTGCTGTTGAGAAAATTCGGTCTTGATATAGCCCAGCGTCGTCGCGCCGGTCATTGCATCGGCAGAGGCCATGCCACCCAGGCCGGAGAAGGTGATTGACCAGCTCTCGATAAGGCCGGGCGCGTGTGCCGAGAAAACAGGCGCGACATTGGGCCACGTCGTCATTTCGATAGGAAAAGAGATCAGCAGGGCGATCCGGGCCAGCATGGCCGGATTGAACAGATTCTGCCCCAGGCCGCCGTAAACCTGCTTGCCCAGTATAATTGCAATTCCGGCACCGGCAACGCCTATCCACCAGGGCGCCCACGGAGGCAGCGTCATGGCGACCAGCCAGCCGCTCAAGAGCGCCGAGCCATCCATGATCACCGGCCTGGCAACCTTGCCTGCCAGACGCAGACAGAAGGCTTCAAACAGAACGGCAGACAGCAGGGTAATAATGAACAGATTCAGGGCGGGCCAGCCGAAACAGAAAAGCCCGAACGCCGTCGCCGGCGATATCGCCAGCATCACCTGCCGCATAATGTGCTGGACTGTCGTGTTCGCTCCTATATGAGCGCCGCTGCTGAGCTTGCTGTGTACAATCATGCCAATGTTCCTTGTTCGTTTTGTAAACGTTCTCTTTCGGCTTTGGCCGCCAAACGCGCCTGTTCTTCTTCTTGCTGCTGTTTTTTGATGCGGTCCATGCGCGCATTGCGTTCGTCCATCAGACGCTTAGTGTGCTCCGATTTGTGCTGTGCCTGCTGCCTGGCTGCGAGTTCGCCGCTGGCGTATTTGAAATACTGCACCAACGGAATGTTGGAAGGGCAGACATAAGAACAGGAGCCGCAACTGATGCAGTCCTTGAGGCCGATGTCGACGGCCGCGTCGAGCTGGTTGTTGCGGATCCGGTTGGCCATCTCCAGCGGCAGCAGGCCGGCCGGGCAGGCGCTGACGCATTGCGCGCAACGGATGCAGGGCTGCTGGGCTTTGTTTCGGATCTCCTCCTGAGTCAAGGCCAGGATGCCGCTGGAAGCCTTGACGATAGGCAGGCGGCTATGCGGCAGTGCATCGCCCATCATCGGCCCGCCCATGATGATGCGTTTGGCAGCTGTTTGATCAACGCCGCAGAAGGCGAACAGTTCACTGATCAGCGTGCCGATGGGCACTTCGATATTCATCGGCGAGGCTATGGCACCGCCCGAGACTGTCACGATGCGGCTGACCAGCGGCTGATTGAAGCGGACGGCCCGGTGCACCGCATAGGCTGTGCCGACGTTATGCATGATCACACCCACGTCGGCGGAGCGCCCGCCGGCCGGCACTTCCTGGCCAATGAGGTAGCGGATCAACTGTCTGTCCCAGCCCATCGGATAACGGGTCGGCACCTGTTCAACCTTGATGAACGGGTAGGGCAGGCCGGCCTTCCGCATGGCTGCATAGGCTTCGGGCTTGTTATCCTCGATGCCGACAATCGCCTGTCCGGTTTCCATGCCATGCAGCATCAGTCGTATGCCGTCAATGATGCCCGCGGCGCGCTCCTGCATCAAGCGGTCGTCACAGGTCAGATACGGCTCGCATTCGCCGCCGTTGATCAGCAGCGTGTGAATTCTGTTTTCACGGCCCAGATTCAATTTGACGGCCGACGGGAAGGCGGCTCCGCCAAGGCCTACGATGCCGGCCGCGCCGACGCGCAGGCTGACCTCTTCGGGTGCCAGTTGAAACGGGTCATCGACAGGCGGAGCGCTGATCCACTTGTCCTCGCCATCGGTTTCCAGCACGACCGTTCGTATCGGCAGCGCCGAGGGGTGCGGTGCCGGATAATCGTCGATATCGATGATCACTCCCGAACTCGATGCATGCACCGGTGCGGAAATCATCCCCTGGCTGTGAGCCAGCAATTGCCCTTTCAGTACATGATCGCCGACCCTGACCACCGGTTCCGCGGCTTTGCCGACATGCTGCTGCAACGGGATATAGAGTTTTTTTGGCAGCGGTAAATCAATCACGATAGGCTGGCTGGAGGTCGAGGCCTTATGCGCCTCGGCATGAACCCCGCCGCGAATGCGCGGCTCTTTAAACAGGGTGGACAGGCTCAGCATGTGGCAACTCCTTCGGCAACAGCCGGTTTGGGCCAGCGCCAGTTCCGCAAGGTGGCCTCAACCGGATGCATTTGCAGACACTCAGTCGGGCAGACGGCTATGCATTTCTTGCAGCCGATGCAGGCGTCACTGATCACGGCATGAATCTGCTTGGGCGCGCCGACGATCGCATCGGTGGGGCAGACCTTGAAGCAGCGCGTGCAGCCAATGCAGGTATCTTCACTTACTCTGGCGACCAGCAGTTCTGGGTCTTGTACATCGTTCAGATCGATTTCCACGCCCAGCAATTTTGCCAGCTGCTCGGCCAGCGAACTGCCGCCGGGCGGGCACAGCGTGGGCGGCGCCTCGCCTGCGGCTAGCGCTTCGGCTGCCGGCCTGCAGCCCGGATAACCGCATTGGCCGCATTGAGAGCCGGGCATTAATGCTTCCAGTTCATCGACGATCGGGTTGCTTTCAACTTTCAGATACCTGGCGGCGATACCAAGCAGGAACCCTAAAATTAGCCCTAATGTCGTCAAACTTACAATGGCAGTTAAAATGTACATGATGTCCCCTCAGGCAGGCTATTTGTACAGTCCGGCGAAACCCATGAAAGCCAGCGATAAGATTCCGGCCGTGATAAAGGCGATCGGCGTGCCGGCAAACAGGCTCGGCACGCTCATCAAGGCCAGGCGCTCGCGCAGGCCCGCGAACAGCACCATGACCAGCGTAAAGCCGATGGCCGACCCAAAACCGAAAACCATGCTTTGCATGAACCCGTATTGCGCCTGCACGTTCAGCAGGGCCACGCCCAGGACCGCACAATTGGTGGTGATCAGCGGCAGGAAAATCCCCAGTATCTGATACAGCACCGGGCTGATTTTATGGACCACCATCTCGGTGAACTGAACCACAGCCGCAATCACCAGAATAAAGGCCAGTATGCGCAGAAACTCAATATGGAACGGCGCCAGAATGAAATGCTCGATCACCCAACTGGCGATGGCCGCCAGCGTCAGCACGAAGGTGGTTGCCATGCCCATGCCTAGTGCCGTATCCAGCTTGTTGGACACGCCCATGAACGGGCAAAGCCCCAGGAATTTGACCAACACCACGTTATTGACAAGGGCAGTGCCTAATAAAAGTAACAAATATTCACTCACTGTTTTTTCCAAGCTGTTTTTGCTCAAAATACAGCATCAAGTGTGCCAGATTGACAAAAACAGCCATTCATAAGCTAAATGCCTAAAACGAGTGCGGATATGCACCTGAATGGTGCGTAAATCCTGTCGGAATTAGGACATAACCCCACAGCGCATAATTTTTATGTCGCAAACCTTACATTAAGTCAGGTGCAACCAATAAGGCGGTAGAGGTGATGCTGCATACGTGCCTTTCATTTTTTAATTCCCTTATAAAATTTGGCTTCATTTTTGCTTGAGTGGTTAAGCTATTGTTCAATTCCTGACATGACGTATGAAAAAAACATCGTTGCAATTTTTGTGGACTCACAGCAGTAAAGGCAAATGCATTAATAAAGAGCTTGAAGCCATTATGCTCGGAGAGGACATCGACAACCGGGGGCCATGTGGGCTGTTTATCGAAACGGTCGAGCAGGCGCCTATCGCTATTTCCATTACCGACAAGAAAGCCAGCATTCTTTATGTGAATGAGGAATTCACCTTGGTCACCGGTTATAACCCGGCCGATATCCTGGGTCAAAACGAATCCCTGCTATCGGACAAGTCCACGCCGCGGCATGTCTATCACGATTTGTGGCGCACCATCAGCAGCAAAAAAGTTTGGCATGGCCGGCTGGTTAACCGGCATAAGTCAGGTCATCGTTATCTGGCTGACCTGACCATCACGCCCATGCTGAACAGCGAGAAGCAAATTACGCACTATATCGGCATGCATCGCGATGTGACTGCTGCCTATGAATCCGAGAAAAAAGTGCACAATCAGAAACTGCTGATTGAATCCGTACTCAATTCATCGCCGATTGCTATGGTGGTGCTCGATGACCAGGATCGGGTCATTCTGGATAACCAGTTGTATAAAGCGTTGGTTACCGATCTTAACAAAGGCGAGCCGGCGCTGTTTTTTCTGAAGCTGCTGCGCGATGAGATGGGCGATTTATGGCAGCAGCTGCAACTCGCCGAACAGGGCTTCAATAACCGGGAGTTCAGGGTGGAAACCCGCGGCCAGGGCGTACGCTGGTTTTCCTGTGCCGGCAACTGGTTTGTGGAAAAAGAAATCAATGCCGATGCGTTTTTTGAAGACAACTCCAAACGCTATTTGATCCTGACCCTGACCGACATCACCAAGCAACGCCGGCAGATGGAAGAACTGCATATCCAGACCCTGAAAACCATGATGGTCGAGGATGAGCGGGTGCGCGGCATTCGGGAGACGCTGCTGGGCGCCATGCACCAGATTCAGATGCCGATGAATCAGATCAAGGCCGCTGAGCAGATCATCCGGCACAAAGGCGACGCCCAGCATGACGGCCTGCTGCAGATTTTGCGGCAGATTCAGGCATCGGGCGAAGAGGCCGTGGCCATGATGAAAAAATGCATTCCCCAGATTTATCAGGCAGCCGTTGTGCCGGTCAATCTCAATAAAGTGCTGCATGAGATGATGATGCTCAGCGAGTCGCGTTTCCAGAGCCATGACATCGAAGTGCACTGGCAGCCCATGCAGGCCTTGCCGACGATTCTGGGTTCCGAAAATCGCCTGCGCATCCTTTTCAAGCAACTCATCGATAACGCCATCGAGGCCATGGTGCAGTCCGACTGCCCGGAGCAGCGGCTTAGAATCACCACCGATTCAGATGCCGATCTAGCTTATGTCATCGTTGAAGATACCGGGCCCGGCATTCCCGTCGGCAAACGTGCCAAAGTATTCGAGCCCTTCTATACCACAAGACCCATGGGCGGCAATCAGGCCGGCATGGGTCTGGTCATGGTCAAGGAAATCATCAACCAGCATCAGGGACTGATCGAGATAGACCCTAATTACCATCAGGGTTGCCGCTTTATTATCAGTTTTCCCATGCGCAGAGTTTCGGCATAGAGAGTCAATAGCATGATTGAGCGTACAGAGTTAATCGAAGCTGAACTGGATACCCTATACCTGATCAGCCAGGTACTGAACAGCACCCACGACTTGCAGGCTAAACTGCAAGGCGTGCTGGAAATTCTGCATAAAAGATCGGGCATGCGCTCCGGGATGATCACGTTGCGCGAGACGGAAAACGACGCCATGGTCGTCACGGCCGTACACAGCGACAGCGCCGTCAAGCCGGCCCAACCGGTCAGGTATCAGTCCGGCGAAGGTCTGATCGGCACCATACTGGACGCGGGTAGTACCCTCGTCGTTGAAAAAGTGGCCGAGGAGCCGCGCTTCCTGGGCAAATTGGGGCTTTATGATCCTGAATTGCCGTTCATAGGCTCGCCCATTTATGTGGAAAAAAGCGAGCTGGTCGGCGTGCTGGCGGCGCAGCCCACCAACAGCCTGTTCCTGGGCGAGCGGGCCCGGTTCATGGAAATGGTCGCCAACCTGATCGCGCAAAGCGTCAAGATGCTTCGGGCCATGGAACGCAAGCAGCGCGATCTGCTCAGCGAGCGCGATCATCTGAAGCAGGCGCTGATCAAAAACTACAGCTTCGAAAATATCGTCGGGCATTCGGCGCCAATGCTGAAAGTGTTCGATTCGATTCGCCAGGTCGCCAAGTGGAACACCACGGTGCTGATACGCGGCGAGTCGGGCACCGGCAAGGAAGTCGTCGCCAACGCCATTCATTTCAACTCGGGCTGCGCCAGCGGGCCGTTCCTGAAACTCAACTGCGCGGCCCTGCCTGATACGCTATTGGAATCCGAATTGTTCGGCCATGAAAAAGGCGCTTTCAGCGGTGCCCTGGCGCAACGCAAAGGCCGCTTCGAACTGGCCGACAATGGCACCCTGTTTCTCGATGAGATCGGCGAGATATCGGCCTCGTTTCAGGCCAAGTTGCTGCGCGTGCTGCAGGAAGGCGAGTTCGAGCGCGTGGGAGGCACCAAAACCATCAACGTCAACGTGCGCATCATCGCCGCGACCAACCGCAACCTGGAAGAGCAAGTCACCGAAGGCACGTTTCGCGAGGATTTGTATTATCGGCTGAATGTCATGCCAATCCACATGCCGGCTTTGCGCGACAGAACCGAGGACATCCCGCAACTGGCCGAATTTTTATTGGGCAGGATCTCAGCCCAGCAGGGAGGACGTTACCTGGAAATCAAAGACAGCGCCATCAGGATATTGATGAAGCACAGCTGGCCCGGCAATGTCCGGGAACTGGCCAACCGCCTGGAGCGCGCCGCGATCATGAGTCCCAACGGCATCATCGACAGGGATGTCATGGTCAATACCGGGCTCGAAGATGAAATTGGCCATCAAGTCGCGCTCAAACCCCAGAAAGTGCCTCCGGTCGATCTCAACGATGAAACACTCGATGACCGCGAGCGCGTGATCGCTGCGCTGGAGCAATGCGGCTGGGTGCAGGCCAAGGCCGCAAGGCTGCTTAACATGACGCCGCGTCAGATCGCCTATCGCATCCAGGTGCTGGATATCGCCATGAAGCAGATTTAGCAAGCCTTATCATTCCTACGCTCCAGCGTGGGAAGGATAAGACTCGCTTGGAATGCGGATTGAGTCCTTTCGTGAGACGATCTTTGGAATAACTGCGACCATTTCGTTGTCATGATTCTTATATGAACTATGGACGCCGGAAATCTATGGGGAGCAGTAATGACGACAGTGAACATCATATGGGCGTCTCGCTTTAATCGTGCCAGCCGTCAGGTTCCTCGGTGACCAAGCGAGATGATCAATGGATGGCCTTTCTGCAATGGGCCTTGCCGCGCCTGGAGCTGCGCTGGCCGGGATTCCGTAAAGTGCGGCGGCAGGTGATCAAGCGCATCACCCGGCGTATCGAGGAATTGCAGTTAGTCGATCTCGATGGTTACCGCCGCTATCTTGAGGCGCATGAACAGGAGTGGCTTCGGCTCGACGGTTTCTGCCGGATCACGATCTCGCGCTTTTACCGCGACCGTTGGGTTTTCGATGCTCTCGCCCAAGAAGGATTGCCGGAACTGATCCGTTTATGCCAAAACCGCAATAAACGCAGGCTCGACATTTGGAGCGCAGGCTGTGGTGCTGGCGAGGAAGCGTATACGCTGGCGCTGATCTGGGCGCTGCAAATCGCGCCGCAGGCTCCGGCTGTCCCGCTTGCGCTGACTGGCACGGACGCCGATCCGGTCCAGGTCGCGCGAGCCCGGCGCGGATGCTACCCGTCAAGCAGTCTTAGGGAATTGCCCGCACCTTGGCGCGACCTTGCCTTTACTGCGGAGCAGGGACAGTACTGCATCAAGTCGGAATATCGCCGGCCGATAAGCTGGGCCGTGCAGGATCTGCGCAAAGCCTTGCCGGACGGTTCTTTCGATCTCATCCTGTGCCGGAATCTGGCGTTCACCTATTTCTCGTCCGACCTGCAGCGGGCAATCCTGCGCCATCTTGATGCCCGACTGTCGCCGAGCGGATTATGCGTGATCGGCGTGCACGAATCGCTGCCGGAGATGCCGGCTGCGTGGAGTCTGTGGCGGCCGGGGCTACCCATCTACCACAAAGCCGGGTAAGCTGGGCGCATTCAGGCATCACAATCCTTGGGGCTGTTGTTCGATTAATTACAAAAAACTCATACATACCTGTTGCGTGTGCGACATCCTCCACATAAACAAAAGCAAAAAACAAATAAAAATCAGTAAGATAAGATATTGGCACGGCCTGTGCATTCATCCAGAGTAACAGCAACTTACCGAGGTCAATATTATGGAATTGCCAGTACTCAATGATGCACCAAAAGCAGGCGGATGTTCAGCAGGTTCTTGCGGTTCAACCGATGACCAGATGAATCAACTGCCCGACTCGATCCGGGAAAAAGTACAGAATCATCCCTGTTATTCGGAAGACGCCCATCACTATTTCGCCAGGATGCATGTGGCGGTGGCGCCAGCCTGCAACATCCAATGCCATTATTGCAACCGTAAATACGATTGCGCCAACGAATCGCGCCCCGGCGTGGTGTCCGAACTGCTGACGCCGGATCAGGCCGTGAAAAAGACCATGGCCGTGGCTGCCACGATTCCGCAGATGACCGTGCTCGGCATCGCCGGCCCCGGTGATCCGCTGGCCAACCCGGAACGCACGTTCGAAACTTTCCGCCGTTTAAGCGAGGAAGCGCCCGATATCAAATTGTGCGTATCCACTAACGGCTTGGCTCTGCCCGATGCGGTCGAGGAGTTGTCCAAACACAATATCGACCATGTCACGATCACCATTAACTGCGTTGATCCTGAAATCGGCGCGAAAATCTACCCGTGGATTTTCTGGAACAACCGCCGCATCAAGGGCGTCAAGGCTGCGAAAATCCTGATCGAACAGCAGCAAAAAGGTCTGGAAATGCTGATTGCCAAAGGCATCCTGGTCAAGGTCAACTCGGTCATGATTCCGGGCGTCAACGACAAGCATCTGGCGGAAGTCAGTAAAGTCGTCAAAGCCAAGGGCGCATTTTTGCACAACGTCATGCCGCTGATCGCCGAAGCCGAGCACGGCACATTCTACGGCGTCATGGGGCAACGCGGTCCTACGCCCGACGAGCTTCAAGACCTTCAGGATGCCTGCTCCGGCGACATGAACATGATGCGCCACTGCCGCCAGTGCCGTGCCGACGCCGTCGGGCTGCTCGGCGAGGACCGCGGTGACGAATTCACGATGGACAAGATCGAAACCATGGAAATCGATTACCAGGCGGCCATGGAAAAACGCAAGGTCATCCACGATGCCATTCAGGCCGAGATGGACAGCAAGCGTCTGGAGAAAGCGGCCAAGACTGAACAGTTCAAACAGGAGCCCAAGCTCAATACGCGTCCGGTGCTGATGGCCGTGGCGACCAGCGGGCAGGGCCTCATCAACGTGCACTTCGGCCATGCCAAGGAATTCCTGATCTACGAAGCCTCGCCGGAGGGTGTGCGCTTTATCAGCCATCGCAAAGCCGATCAGTACTGTGGCGGCGATACGACCTGCGGCGAAACCGAATCGACCCTGATGCGCACGATCAGGGCGCTGGAAGGCTGCGAAGCGGTGCTGTGTTCGAAAGTCGGCTACGAGCCCTGGGAGATGCTGGAAACGGCCGGCATCCAGCCGAACGGCGAACATGCCATGGAACCGATCGAGGATGCCGTCATGGCCGTGTACAAGGAAATGGCCGCGGCAGGCAAGCTGGATGCAAAACCTGACGCAGCCAGAGCGAGTGCTTAGAAATCACAAAGTAGGGTACGCAGTGCGTACCATTTTTTAAAGGTACGCACTGCGTACCCTACGATTAAGGAGTTTGTTTTATGGCAGTAAAAATTATTGAATCCTGCGTTAACTGCTTTGCCTGCGAGCCGGTGTGTCCCAGCAAGGCTATTTATGAAGCCAAACCGCATTTTCGGGTCAACAGCAATAAATGCACGGAATGCGAAGGCGATTATCCGGTTTATCAATGCGCCAGCATTTGCCCGATAGAAGGCGCCATACTCAATTCGCTGGGTGAGCCGATCAATCCGCCAGGATCTTTGACCGGCATTCCGCCGGAAAAAATGGCCGAGGCGATGGCCGAGTTGCAGGCGCATTAAAAGGACGGCAGCCGTGGCTACGGTCTACTTCTACGAGAAACCCGGATGCATCAACAATACCCGGCAGAAGCAAATGCTGACGGCGGCGGGCCATCAGGTGATTGCGCGAAACTTGTTGACCGAGCCCTGGCAAAAGGAACGCTTGCGTGCTTTCTTCGGCGGCGAGCCCGTGCATCAGTGGTTTAATTACAGCGCGCCGGCGGTAAAAAGCGGCGCGCTTGACCCTAACCATATCTCGGAAGAACAGGCTCTGGCCTTAATGCTGAAAGATCCGCTATTGATTCGCCGCCCTTTAATGCAGGTAGGCGATGTCAGGGTTGCAGGATTCGATCAGCACAAGGTTCATCATTGGATAGGGCTGACGGAAATCCTGGGGGCGGATCTGGAAAGCTGCCCCCGGTCATCCGAACCCAAGCCGCACGCCTGTCTGTCCGGCGCAACGGAAAAATGACCCCAATTTCAAGGAGCCGCTTTATGGTTTCAGGTATTTTTCAATCTTCCATGCCGCGACCGGCCCGAGATTAGCATCATGTCCATAGCGCTCAAACTTCAGGACGACAGGATAAGCCTGTATGCCCGGCTGAAATCGCAAGCAATGGCCACGCCCAACCAAGAATGGCTGGCCTGCATGGTTTCCAGCTGGTGCCTGGGCAAGAGCGCCCTGCCCGATTGCCTAGGGCTGGAACCTGCGCAGTTTAAAAGGCTGGTCGGCCATTATTTTCCGGACTGCCGCATACCCGAACTGGCGCCTTCGGGCATTCGGCCGGATTTCAGCCGCATGCTGGAAAGAGACGACCTGGTTAATCTGCTCAAGCATTACAGCCAGTCCGACGGCTTCGAAAGCGACTGCATCATCGGCATTATCGTGGCCGGTTGCCTGGGCAACGATCACCTATGGCAGGATTTGGGCCTGTTAGACCGCGGTCAGTTGAGCGACATGCTGCACTACAACTTTCCCGAACTGGCTGCCAAAAATGACAAGGACATGAAATGGAAAAAATTCCTGTACAAGCAGCTCTGCGAAGCGGAAGGGCTGTATCTCTGCCGCGCGCCGTCCTGCGCTGTTTGCAGCGATTACCCGAAATGTTACGGTCCTGAAAATTAAACAATAGATTGCGGGGGAATTGCGGGGGCGGCTTTGTCCAAGGAATGGGCAAAGCCGCTCTCACACTTTATTCCATCACCAAAATTAGACCTTCAACAAAAGTCGTAATTATCGTAGACTTTTCACCCTTAAAGCCAACCTGGCACAGCAGGTTTGGCCTGCCATACCAGATCAATAAACCGTCCTGACTTTTTTGGAGTGGAAAATAGTGGACAGAGAGAATTTACAGAAAAAACTGGATGAATTGCTGCCGATGGTCGAATCCTTCCGGTTTGACGAACAATACGACAACGAAGAGCTTTATACCAAGCTCAACATTCTGGAAGCCGATATCCGGGCCATACTGAAAGTGCTGGCCAATCCCAAGCCCAATCCCTTCATGGTGGTTTAAACACCGTTCTCCGCGTAACGCGCCGGTAAATCGATGCGTTACGCGCTTCCCTTACAACCGCAACGGCGCGACCTGGCCGGTCATGCGGTAATTGCGGTAATCATCCAGCACCATCGCATGATCGAACGCCAGCTCGGCGGGAAGATTGTCGAAAGTAAAAATGCCGCAATTTTGGGCGTCATCGGCCGCGACGGGCATGCCGTGCGCTTCGGCGATATAACAGGCCGTCACGGTATGATTGCGCGGGTCGCGCTTAGGATTGGAATAGATGCCCAACAAAGCCATTAACCTGATATCGAGGCCGATTTCCTCCTTCGCCTCGCGCACCGCAGCCATCTCCACCGTCTCGCCGACATCAACAAACCCTCCCGGCACGGCCCAGCCGTAAGGCGGATTGGCGCGCTCGATCAAAACAAACGGCCGGCCGGGCAGATCGATCAGTTCGATCAAGGTATCGGCGGCGAGCAATGGCGTGACGGGTTTGTACATTATGGCTCCTGATGATAAATGGTAGTGAAAAACGGCCGGCAGGGTCGTTTTGAGAAGCGCTGAGTATAAAGTATTTGTAACCGGGGGATAAATCTTATGGTTTCAGCGCGGGAATGATGGCGAATTATGCTGAGCATGTTTCAGTTTGAAAGAGTGCGCTTGCTTTCAGTCGAAGCTGGCTGTTTAATGCTAATGACTAAGTGGGCAAGGCTTAAAGCCAGGTAGGGTACGCACCGCGTACCTTTTGGAGTTTCATTCACCTGAACATTTTGAAAATGGTACGCAATGCATACCCTACTTGGCTCGGCGTTAGCTAAAATAAGAAATAGTATATGGAAAATGAAATAACTAAACAGTGCGTCGAGGCCATTTCCTCATCTGAAATGTACACTGCAATTGCTAGCGCTTCGGCTGCGGTCGTGGCAGCGGCCTTAGCTTTTTTCAGTTACCTGCTTTCGAAAAAAATATATGATGAAATAAAATCAGATGAAGAGGTTATTGCCGGCCCATTGGTTCATCCAGGGCTAGCGAACCGTGAACATGATAAGTGTTTATTAATGTTCACTTTATTTAATAAATCCAAGAGAAAAACACATATTGATTCTATTAAAGCGTTTGATTCAAAAGGTGATGAAATAGAAGCAACTTGGTCAACTCGAATTGACAATGTTGGAAATATCCAAGATCCAACGGGATTAATTGGAGTTATAGATAACGTTAATGTTTTTATCAGAAGAAATGACGGCGAAAAATTTGATAAAACTACATTAAAGATTAGGCACTCGTTTAGCGATGTGTCTTTGGTGGTTACGTTTGAGCCGTTTAAAAGATGGCAGTAAATTATGGACAACAAAAATGCTGCCGCTGACCCAATTCCACAGTATCTTTTTTGTGCTTGAATAGCACAAAAAAGATACTGCTATACTGGGCAGTTGATTATGGCATTAGAGCTAATGATGCTGACATGAGCATACTTTTTGGAGAAGAACATGTTTGACGATCCTGAACTTGGAGATAACCTTCAAGCACTAGAAGAGCTGGCTGATATGGGTTATATCGATAGAGATACACCCGCTTATGGCATTGCAAAGAAATACCTTCATGAAGGCGAAGCGTCCTTCTCTGAAAAGCAAAAGTACGTATTCGACAAAGAAGTAGCTCCGGTAATCTTTAAATCTTGTGCTCGTTGTTCGGAAGGCATTGAGCTGAGTGTATTACCCATTGCATACGAAGAGGATTTAATGTTGTGTAGTTACCATAGGCACAAACATTATAAAGATGAATAAGCAAAGCTCTAACACAGCTTGGTAGCTCAGCAGGCTGGGTTGATAAACCCAGCTTCACCGCTCCGATATGCTAGGTTTCCACAAAGCTTCAACTCAACCTGCTTGGCTGCTGCATATATAAAATCTAAATCACATAAGCTATCATGTATTTGTTGTAGTTGCGTACTACATAGAACGGATTGTCGAAAATACGACGCCATATATGCGTTAAACAATAAAAACAAAAGGAAAATCATGAGACAAAAACTAATAATATTGCTTGCGGCTTTAATGCCATTTACTGCCTTAGCCGATTCAAAGGCGGATAAAGTCAAGACTTTAATGGATGCGACCGGGCTGACTGAAACATGGGCTACACAGATTCAGGCAGTGAAGACTCAAACAGAGAAAATGGGGCAGCAGACTCTAGATCAAGTACTGGCTCAGCTGAATCCTAATGAAGAATTCAAGAAACGACTCGCCAATGCTTATGCAAACTATACAAAAAAATTGGTAATCCCCTGGTCCGATCAAAAAATTGTGGATGTATGGGTAGGGTACTACGGCCCGAACTTTACGGAAGAAGAACTGGACAAGCTTATTGAGTTCCATACATCCGATTTAGGTAAAAAAGATATTGCCGCCAAGAGACAGGCAATGGCCAAGTTTATTGAAGATTATCAGAAAGCCTGGCAGCCGGTATTAACAACGGCAAACAAGGAATATGTCGAAGAGTTGAAAACTGTTGCGGCCGAGTGCAACTGCAAGAAGACGGCTCCCCAGCAATAGCGTACAGCGAGCTTCGGCCGGGCTGCGGATCTCCAGGTCTGGCCCATCAATCAGAACCCGGCTTATGGATCTTAAGCCGGTTATGCGCGGGATTGTTGTTTCGTGACTGCGGTCAGGTTTATCCTTGGCCGGGTCCGGTGATCTTGGTGTCATTGGAGACTGAAGCATGTTTGATATTCAGAACTACACGAGCTTCATCGCAGCAATTCTCGTTTTTCAGCTAATCCCGGGGCCGGGCACGCTGGCGATTCTCAATGCTACTGCGCGCAACGGCATCGGAGCAGGGCTCGGTGCCGTTATGGGCATCTTGCTTGGCGATTTCGTATATATGGCCGGGGCTACTCTCGGCCTGGCAGCCGTGATGTGTGCGCACCCGTTTGCGTTTGAGGCGCTGCAATGGTTTGGTTCCGCCTACCTGTGCTGGTTGGGCGTTCAATTGCTCAGGTCGCCTGTTTCCGTCGATGCGAATGCGCCCGAACGGAAAAAGAGCGGGCGGCTCTATTTCCGACAGGCATTCATGGTCAGCCTCACCAATCCCAAAGTCATTTTGTTCTTCATGGCCTTCTTTCCTCTGTTTTTGCGCGCTGATGCATCGTCCGTCACGCTTGGCGTTCTGATGGCGCATGTTACCATCATCAGTTTCTTGTATCAGGCTGGTCTTGTGTTCATCGGCAACGCTCTGGCACGCAAGCTGTCGTCGCTGCCATCGGCGCGCAAAGCCGCGGCTCGGCTTGCGGGCACTGCGCTCATTGGGTTTGGCGTAAAATTAGCCGTAAATAACCGGTGAGACTGTCGCCTAACCCAGTATTTTACTGGCTTGCTTTATAATTGACGGGAATGGATTGCTGCCGTCATAATCGAACAAAGCGCCTTAGCAATCCAGCATGAGTTTTAGATAGGCGCAGGTGCTTCATTTTTATCATTATCTGAGCATACTGTGGCTAACAGTTACTTCAGCCAATGGACGAGGCGCTGTGTTGCGCTCACCATACCTTAATGCATGGGGCTGAATAAAATTGTTAGATAACAACAAAAAAGGAAACACGCCGTGAACGAACTAACAGAAACAGCCGAACGCCCAACCTCGATAACAGTCATCTGTGTGATTGGGTTTGTCGGGTCACTGATAGCATTGCCTTTGATTTTCTCACCTGTAGCGCAGCAATTAGGTTTTGGCTATCTGCTATACCTGGGCCTTTCGTCTTTCATAGGATTGGCGTGCATGTTCGGCTTGTGGATGATGAAAAAATGGGCTGTTTATACTTACGCAGGTCTTACAGCGCTCAATCAGATCGTTCTGCTGGCAATGGGACTATGGAGCGTCATGGCGCTGCTTATGCCGGCTGTGGTTATCTTCTTTGCACTGAAGCATGTTTCCAAGATGTCATGATCAGGTTGCCCCTCAAGAAGCGCATTTCAGCCGGGTAAGGTGCGCGGCGTACCTTTTGGAGTTTCATTCACCTGAACATTTGGAAAATGGTACGCAATGCGGACCCTACTTCCTATAACAATCAGCTCGGTAGGCTGGGTTAATAAACCCAGCATTTACCGCCCCGATATGCCGGGTTTTCGCCAAGCGCCAGCCCAGCTTCCTCAATCAGACGGCCAAGGCCGCACTTTCGCCCCGGCCTTTTGTCTTAACGGTAACAATGATACTGGAGACTGAACATACAGTATGGTATTCAGATCAGGCTTACTGAATAGCGCTGCTTGCGGGAAACGTGCGCAATGCGTATCGAAGAAAAGGTAGCCTTTCTTCGGCAACCGGACAGCTATCCGGACAGACCTGCACATGTCGAAGTCATCAAAACTCATATGTCCTGGGTTTTTCTAACCGATAGGCTGGTTTACAAGCTGAAGAAACCCGTTCGATACGATTACCTGGACTTCAGCACCTTGGAAGCCAGGCACAAAAACTGCGAGCGCGAAGTACATCTCAATCGGCGGTTGGCTGAACACGTTTACCTCGGCACCGTGCCGCTCACTCTGGAAGCCGATGGCGGCCTGAAGTTGGGAGGCGAAGGATGTGTGGTGGATTGGCTGGTGCAAATGCGCCGCCTGCCCGCCGACCGCATGCTCGATGTTGCGATTCACGAAGGGACGGTCTCGGCCGAAGATGTGCGGAAGGTGAGCCAGGTGCTGGCCGATTTTTATCAATTTTCGCCTTCCTTAGCCATCAGCCCGGCCGAGTATCGGCGCAGCTTCGAGGCGGATATTCGGAGCACTCTGATCGAATTGAGCGACAGCCGATACGCTTTGCCCGGCGTGCAGGTGGACGGGCTCATGGCGGCGCAAAGGCAATTTCTGACAGAACAGGGAGACCTTCTTGAACAGCGCGCAAGGGACGGGCGCATCATCGATGCACATGGCGACCTCAGGCCGCAGCATATCTGTCTGATCTCAGAGCCGGTGATCATCGATTGCCTGGAGTTCAACCGGCAGTTCCGCACCCTGGACCCCGTTGACGAATTGGCTTACCTGGCCCTGGAATGCGAGCGTATCGGTGCGCCCGTTATCGGCGACCAGATTCTGGCGTACTACAAGAAAGCCGTCCGCGATGCCTGTCCCACTGAACTGATCGCGTTTTACATGGTTTTCCGTGCCTGCCTGCGCGCCAAGATCGCTGTATGGCACACGGTGGATCATGACGTTGAGGATCATCAGCGCTGGCTAAGCCTTGCCCGAACCTATCTCGACCAAGCAGAGCGGTATGTGCCTCATTGATGAAGGCAGGGATGAAGTGTGTTTGCGCCTACAGGAACTCTACGCTGGAGCCGCTGGTGTGAATATGCCGGATGGCGTCCGCGAATAGCGGCGCGACGTCCAGCATCGTCAGCCGGTTGCGCACGAGTTCCGGGTCGAGCCGGAACGGCGGCAGCGTATTGGTAACCACCAGGCTATCCAGGGCGGGATCGGCCACGACCTGATCGGCCTTGCCCACGAAAATGCCGTGGGAAGCGGCGGCATGGATGCTTTGTGCGCCCTGTCTGCGGCAGGCATGCGCGGTCCGCAGGATCGTGCCGCCGGTGCTGATCATGTCGTCGATGATGATGGCGGCTTTGCCTTTTACATCGCCCACCAGCGCTTCGCCGCTGACGACCCCGGCGCTGCGCTGCTTTTCCATGAAGGCGCTGCCGGCAGGCCCGCTCAGCCGCTGGCTCAGCGCTTCGCGAAACAGTTCCGCACGTTTGACGCCGCCGACGTCCGGAGAAACGACGACCACATCGGCATCGGCGAACCGCGCAGCGAAATGCTCGACGAACAGTTCCTTGGCTTCCAGATGGTCCGTAGGACAGCGGAAAGCGTTTTGAAAAGCGGCAAGGTTATGTACGTCGAGGGTCAGCACCCGATCCATTCCCACGGCCTCCAGCAGCTGCGCCATGTAGCGGGTCGTCACCGGATCGCGCGACTTGGTTTTCCGGTCTTTGCGCGCATAACCGAGGTAGGGCAGGACGGCGGTCACCGATCGGGCCGAGGCATCTTTCAGGGCGCCGATGAAAAACAGCAGCCGGCACAGCTTGTCGTTGACGCTTTTTCCAGGCTCGCTGTACAGCGACTGGATCACGAAAACGTCGCAGCCCCGCACGCTCTCCAAAGGGCGTATCTTGTGCTCGCCGTCTTCAAAGTCTCGTTCCTCGTGCAGAGCCAGCGGTATATTGAGAGCCGCTCCGATTTTTTCTCCAAGCACCCGGCTTTCGCTCAGTGCAAACAGGCGCATCGCGTCGAGATTCATGAGCCGGACAGATAGCGCAGGAACCAATCACGGGTGAGCTTCGCCACCTGTTCCAGTTTACCCGGTTCCTCGAATAGGTGAGTGGCGCCGGGAACGATCTCCAGGCGATGCTCGGCCTGCAGATAGCGGGCCGCCTGTTGGTTGAGCCCGATGACCACAGCGTCTTCCCCTCCTACGATCAACAGCGTAGGCGCTCTCACCTTGGCCAGATGGCGTAGCGCCAGATCAGGCCGTCCGCCGCGCGAGACGACTGCGGCGACTTTCCTGGTGCGTGCGGCGGCAGCGCCCAATGCAGCCGACGCGCCGGTGCTGGCCCCAAACAGCCCAACGGCAAACCCGGCGGTCGTTGCGTTTTGGCTCACCCAATCGATCACGCCAATAAGCCGGCCGGTCAGCAATTCGATATCGAAACGGAATTCGCGCGTGCGCAGATCGATGTCTTCCTCATCCGAAGTCAAAAGATCGAAAAGCAGTGTGGCAAGCCCGGCCTCGTTCAGGATTTCGGCCACGAAACGGTTGCGCCGGCTGAACCGGCTGCTGCCGCTGCCATGAGCGAAGACTACCAGACCCTTTGCGCGCTCAGGAACGGTAAGGCTGCCGTCAAGAGAGATGCCTTCAAACATCATGCTGACTTCAATGGGCGCCGGGGATGCGGGATGAGTCATGGCTTTTCCGTGTAGTTTGCGGAACTGAATTCCGTAGACCAGACGGATTCGAGGAGCGACTTGACGTCCTCATCGGTGGTCTGGGAAAAATCCCTGTACCAGCGGCCGACGGCTGAAAATGGCTCTGGCATAGCCAGGCAGATCACCTCATCGGCTTCCTCTTTCAGCATCGCTACCGTATCAGGCGGAGCTACGGGGATGGCCACTATGACCGAAGCGGGATTGCGTTGCCTCAAGGCGGCGACAGCGGCACGCATGCTCGCCCCCGTAGCCAGACCGTCGTCCACCAGAATCACATGGCGGTTCTCGACAACAGGTAGCGGATGATTGCCCCGATAGGCCTGCTCGCGCCGTTGCAGTTCCTGTTGCTCCCTTTTAATGGCGGCTTCCATGAGCTCCGGACCGATATGAAGTCGTGACACCAGATCAGCGTTGAACACTGTCATGCCGCCGCTGGCGATTGCGCCCATGGCCAGTTCCTCATGGCCGGGCGTTCCGAGTTTGCGCACCAGCATGATATCCAGCGATGCGTTAATCGCCTGGGCGGCCTCGAACCCTACCGGGACTCCGCCGCGGGGCAAGGCAAGGACAATCACGTCCGGCCGGTTGGCGTATTTGGCCAAGGCCTGTCCCAGCAGGCGCCCGGCGTAGGCGCGGTCTTCAAATGGCAGTCTCAAGGCGGCTTCCTCATCTACACATCATAAGTTTGTTCCTATGACCGGAATACCTTGTCTATGTATCCATGTCAGGCGATGAAAACTTATAGCCATTTTTGCAAACTGGTATTCGGAGCTTTCGGATGGAATGATGGTCAATGGGACTATTAACCTACCTCTATTTGCCGGCGATGCGTGATTATCAGTTAAAACCGAGAACGCGAAGGGATTTCCTGAAATTAGCCGGGCTTACGGCGATCGCACTGGGCATGGCCGATGCGCGACCGGCGCCGGGCAGGAAAGAAATGAGGTGCGATCAAGGCCTTTCAGCTCAGACGACTTCCCGTAGTAACCGGACAGTTACGTTATTTCTGTGCGGCGATGTGATGACCGGTCGGGGCATCGACCAGGTGCTGCCGCATCCTTCCAACCCGCGGATTCATGAGTCTTATATGAACTCCGCCCGAGGCTATGTGCAGATTGCGGAGGAGGCCAACGGCCCCATTCCGGAACCGGTCGGTTTTGACTATATCTGGGGCGATGCGCTTGAAGAACTCCGGCGCACCGGTCCCGACGTCCGCATCATCAATCTCGAAACGGCAGTAACGACCAGCTCTGATTTCTGGCCTGGCAAGGGCATCAATTACCGGATGCATCCGAAGAACATCCCCTGCATTACTGCGGCAGGTATCGACTGCTGCGTGCTGGCCAACAACCATGTCCTGGACTGGGGCTATGATGGCCTGAAAGAAACCTTGACCACTCTGGCCGATGCCGAACTCAAGTGCGCCGGGGCGGGCCGGAACCTGTCGGAAGCCGAAGCGCCGGCGATTATCGAGGTGGCAGGGAAAGGGCGCGTGCTGGTATTCGGCTTCGGCGATGACAGCAGCGGCATTCCCTTGCAGTGGGGCGCCCGCCACGATAAGCCGGGCGTGAATCTGCTGCCGGATTTCTCAGAGCACACGCTGAGCCGTATCGCTGAGCGGATCGCGGATCTCAAGCAGAAAGGCGATTGCGTGGTGGCCTCGATACACTGGGGCGGAAACTGGGGTTACAAGATAGTAAATGCGCAAAGAGACTTTGCGCACCGGCTGATAGATCTGGCCCATGTGGACGTGGTGCATGGCCACTCATCGCACCATCCCAAAGGCATCGAAGTCTATCAGGGCAAGCCGATCCTGTACGGCTGCGGCGACTTTCTGAACGACTATGAGGGCATTTCAGGCCACGAGGAATTCCGGGGCGATCTCTCGCTGATGTACTTGGTAACGCTGGACCTGACGACAGGAAAACTGGTCAACCTGATGATGTCGCCCCTGCAAATCAAACGCTTCCGGTTGAATTACGCGACGCCTAAAGATGCTTTCTGGCTGCAGCAGGTGCTGGACAGGGAAAGCCGATTGCTGGGCACGAAGATTGATTTGATCGACAGAGACCGACGTCTGGCTTTGTCGGTCAGTTGTTGATGACTGATTGCCCGACTGCCTGGGCATTATCATTAAAATTCATGATGAGTGATGGCGGGATGAGTGATCAATGTTCCAACAATTTTACTTTGTTAGCATTGGCAAACGCTCTAATACCCGGATCGTTGATAAGAGAGCTGGACAGTTGATCAACCATATCGAAGCTTAACGCAAAATCGAACCCGATATCGGACTCATCGTTGTCGGTCTCTTGATCGTTTAATCCCAGCAAGGTCATTTTTTCTCTGATCCAGTTCAGCAACATCTCTATACCTGTCGTTCTTTAAGTGGTGGCCGCCAGCATAGAGCAGTCAGATGACATTTGTATGACAGCTGGCTTAATGAGCCGGTCTTTAATTGAAAGACAGGCGTATCTGCCCGGCATTGGTTTGCTGTACAAGTATCGGATAATGCGGTAAAAATGATTCCATGACGTTAAAATATAAGGACTTTGGAAAGCCATAGGCTTAAACAAATCCTGTTAAATTCCATAACCTACAAGTCGAGTGAGAAATATGTCATCCGCATGGGCAGGTGGCACCGATGCCATCATGGAGCGAATGGAACAAATGACCACGCTCTTTATTGAAGAAACACGAAAATCAATGTATACCGGCGAATCGGCTATCGATTGCGAAGAATGCGGCGAACCGATACCGGAAAGTCGCCGAAAGGCTATCGCCTGCAAATATTGTTTGCCTTGCCAGACGGCATTGGAAAAAAATTCAAAATAAGGCGATAGGCGCACTTTGCCGCTGACGCCTGCAAGTATCGGTTCGAGGGCACGGCTCAAGAACTGAAGACGGCGCCTGACCTGTCTGTTGACGGTCAGGCGCTCTGCCATGTGAACATTTTTCAGGTATCTTTCATGTCCGACTCGCTTATGCCTCCGTCTACTGATGCTTATAATCACTTTATCTCGACGCCGCTGGATGCGCTTCTGGCAGAGCACCAGGCCGTCAATCCTGAAGACAAGGCGCTGGCCCTGTTTCGCCGGTGCGTAGCCGAGGTTCCCGCTTATCGGCAGTTTCTGGAGTCACAGAAGGTAAATCCCGCTGAGGTTAATTCTTATCAGGATTTTCAGAAGTTGCCGCTGATGACCAAGGCTAATTACATGCAGGCTTATCCGCTGCCGGAGCGCTGCCTGGGCGGCAGTCTTCGCGGATCTGACCGCGTGGCGGTCTCTTCCGGCTCTACGGGACAGCCGACTTTCTGGCCGCGCTCTGCCGATTATGAACTGGCTGTGGCCCAGCGCTTCGAGCAGATTTTTCACGACAGTTTCCACGCCCATGAGCGCAGCACGCTGGCGGTGGTCTGCTTCGCGCTGGGCAACTGGGTGGGCGGCCTGTACACGACATCCTGCTGCTGGCATCTGGCACGCAAGGGCTATCCGCTGATGGTGGCGACGCCCGGCAACAACAAGGCGGAAATCTTTCGGGTCGTGCGCGAGCTGGCGCCCCATTTTGAACAGACGGTGCTGCTGGGCTATCCGCCATTCGTCAAGGACGTGATAGATGCCGGCGCCGCCGAAGGAATCCACTGGCCCGGCTTTAACCCCAAGCTGGTTTTTGCCGGCGAGGTATTCAGCGAGGAGTGGCGCAGCCTGGTGGGGCTGCGTACCGGCTCCGGGTCGCCCTGCTTCGATTCGGCTTCGCTGTACGGCACGGCCGATGGCGGCGTGCTTGGCAATGAAACGCCGTTCAGCATTGCAATCCGCCGCTGGCTGGCCGTTCATCCCGATGCGGCCCGTACCTTGTTCGGCGAATCGCGGCTGCCGACGCTGGCGCAATACGATCCGGCCCGGCGCTTCTTCGAAGTGCACGAAGGCACTCTGGTGTTTTCAGCAGAAAATAGCGTACCCCTGGTGCGCTATCACATTGCCGACAAGGGCGGTATATTGGATTTTGATGAGTTGTGGGATTTTCTGCAGGCGCAGGGCGTGCGGTCATTCAACGAATTAGGCCTGGACGAAGATTTTCAGCCCCGCCATTTGCCGTTTGTGTATGTGTTTGGGCGGGCCGATTTTACCGTGTCCTACTACGGCGCCAATATTTATCCGGAAAACGTCACGGTCGGCCTGGAGCAGCCGGAGATCATGAATTGGGTGACCGGTAAATTCGTGCTGGAAACAGCGGAAACCGAAGCGGGCGACAGTTATCTGCACATTGCCGTGGAACTGTTGCCCGATGTTGAACCCGACGAGACGATGGCATCCGTGATAGCCGAATCCATCCGCATGCAGTTGCTGCGCCTGAACAGCGAATTCGCTAATTATACGCCGCAGGAGCGGCAATTGCCTCAAGTCACTCTGCACGCGTTTGCAAGCCCTGATTATTTCCCGGCAGGGGTGAAGCATCGGTATACCCGTCGTTGAAAAGATGGCGCGCTAAAGCCGGGCAATACTGGAATCTATTTTGCGTTTTCGATCATCCGATAGGCCGAATTTCCGCAAAGCGCCAGCCCAGCCTGCACAAATCGCCCAAAGCCGCACTTTCACCTCATCCCCTTGTCTTAATGGCAATAATGACACTGGAGGCAAGCGATGAAAGACACGGCATGGTATTCAAATATGGCCAGACTGGCGTCACGGATCAGCGGACGCCCGATGACCTTTAGCGTAGCGGTAGGGTTTATTATTGTCTGGGGCATCACCGGCCCCCTTTTTGGTTTCAGCGATACATGGCAACTGGTCATCAACACGGCAACGACCATTGTGACGTTTCTGATGGTGTTCCTGATTCAGAATACGCAGAACCGTGATACCGAGGCCATCCAGATCAAGCTTGATGAGTTGATTCGGGCCACTCAGGGCGCCCATAACGCATTGCTGGACCTTGAGGAAATGGAGCAGGTTCAGCTCGATGAATTCCATGACCATTACGAGAAACTGGCGGAGGAGGCAAGGCGCGGGTTGAAGAAAGGACATCTGGATACGAATAATCCAGAGCCCGAGCAAGCCGCCGCGGATAAAAGAATACACTGACCGAAGCGCCGGCTGGGGATGCTAGGCCCGGCACTGACGGCTACATCTGCGACTGCAGATAATTTTGCAGGCCGATTCTATCGATCAGGCCCAGTTGCTTTTCCAGCCAATGGGTATGGTCGTCCTCGGTGTCCTCCAGCATGCCTTCCAGAATCTCCCGGGTGACGTAGTCATTGACCGACTCGCAATAGGCAATGGCTTCCTTTAACGCGCTGATCACCTGCATTTCCAGGGCAAGGTCGTTTTTCAGCATGTCAGGAACCGTGCTGCCGACAGCCAGAGGATTTCGGACCGACAGGTTCGGCACGCCTTCAAGAAACAGGATGCGCTTGATCAGGGCATCGGCATGGCCTGTCTCGTCCTGCATTTCATGATTGATGCGCTCGTACAATTTATTGAAACCCCAGTTTTCATACATGCGCGAATGAATGAAATATTGATCCATGGCGGTCAATTCGCCGGCCAGTAATTTATTCAGCCGGTCAACCACTTGATTGTTGCTCTTCATAGAATTACCTTGTGTTTAATTATTGTTGCTTATTTGCTGGGCGGGATGTGCTTTTTTTGCATCTAGTCCAGATTAGAGCGCATAAACCCAATCCTGTCAAAATACTAACGCGCCTCTTTGTCCCGTAAATGGTCATAAGGCGGCAAAGTCTGCAGCCGCGCGTCTTTCAGCGGCATGCCCACGGTGAAATGGTACAGGCTCTGGAGCCGGTCAGACTTGATGCCGAGAATTTCGTGGACGCTGTCATCGAAATAACAGCCGATGCCGGTGCCGCGCACGCCTGCCGCCTCGGCTTCCAGATACAGCGCCTGGCCGATCAGGCCGCATTCCCAAAACAGCCGGCGGTAGATCCAGGGTTGATCGCCGAAGCCGAATTCGGCCACCATGGCCAGGCTGAAGGCGCTGTCGCTGGCGATTGACTGGTGGCAGGACAGCGTTTTGGCGATCTGCCGGCAATCGCCGATGTAGAGCTGATAAAGCGGCAGGATGTCCGATACGGGCTGCCAGTCAAAGTCGGTGAGCGTGGCGTTCTGCAGTTTATCAAGCGCTTCAGGATCGCGAGGCAAGGCATATATGCCCGGAGCCAGGCTTTCAATGCGGTGTACAAACAAAAACAGATGGATTTTCGCGGGCCAGCGCCACAGATCGAAAGGCGGTTTGCGGGCCGGCATGACAGCGCTCAGCAGTCGGTAGAAGTCGGCCAGCGGCAGGGTGGTTTTGCCGTCGAAATGCTGGGCGCTGCGGCGCTGGCGGATAATGGCCGTTGCCGCCTGTCGGCTGGATAAGGTGACGGCCGGCTGAGGGGCGGCCTGCCAGAGTGGTTCTTCGGTGCGCGGCTTGGCGGCGGCAGCGGAGACCTCGTCTATGATGGGCCATTTGTACATGTGATAGGCCTTCAGGCTGCTTGCCCGGCCTGACCACGCGGCTGATTGTAGGGTTTCCGACAAAGTTTCGATTTCAAAAGGTGTGCCTGTGCCGGAAGCCGTATGTATGCGGCAGATCAGGTCGGGCGATTCCCGTTCGTCCGGCTTGAAGTCATCCTGACGGTCAAGCCCCAGCAATGCGGCTATGTCATCATCGGCGCATTCGGCCAGCAATTCAACCGACCAGCCCAGCGCCGCCGCGGCGTAGCGCAAGGCGCCCAGCGCATGGCCGGTATCGTGCTGGCAGTAGCGGTAAGCCCGCTCGCCGTATTTCCAAGCTTCGCGCCAGTGTACCGAACTCAATCCGATCAAAATGCCTGCATTATCCACATCATCGGCAAATCGGCAGCGCCGCTCCAGATGATGGTCATGGCTGACATAGTGGTAAACGCCCGGCTTCATCAATGAGCGGTCTGTATTGATCAGATAAGCCTCAGTCGGATGCAGATTGCCGCTGGACGGGTTGCAGCGCAATGCCCAGCGGTCAGGTCCGTACTGTTTCCAGGCCGCCAGGCCGAAGGACAGCTCCAGCAGCAAGCCCAGCGATTCCAGCGTCAGTGCCTGGGGGGCGATGGCCTGCGGGTTGTCCAGTTCGCTGAACAGGATGGGCAGCTCGGCGCCGGGTTTAGGCAGTGGCATCGATTCGCAGCCGGCGAAGCGTCGGAACGGATCGGGCTGGTCGTCCCAGTCCAGGGTTTCAGGTCCTTTTGCGTAGCGGTCCAGATGGTGCTTGGTGCGGTGGTGGTAGTCGATGACGATTTGCGTTGACTTGTTCATATTATGGTTATTGCTTGCTGTTGCACAGTGAGTAGGCTGGGTTAGCCACAAGTGGGACGGGGTTTTCAGCCCCGTCCTGTCGCAGGTAGGGTACGCATCGCGTACCTTTTAAAGCTTGACGGTTCATCACGACTCCGAAAAGGTACGCTATGCGTACCCTACGACTTCGTGGCGGTACAAGGTTATGAAAATTCAAACCTTCCCCAAGCATGCTCATGCCGACTCTCCAGTCTCAAATCTTCAGGCCAGCACCCGATGGGGGTGCCCAGATTCATTTCCCTGTCTTCAAAGCGCACTATATAAACGCTGCGCTCCGGCTGCTCTTCCACATGGCCGATCATGGTGATGACTCCGCGAGCCCCGGCTTCGGCCAGCACTTGGCCGTGCATGCCATTCGGCATGGAGCCGTCATCGGTGATCGCGTGAGCTGCATAAACAACATCGCCTATATCAAGGTCTTCAATTCTCATGTGTTATCTCCTCAAAGCTTCCGATTGTTTTGTAGCAAAGCCTACAAAGTTTCAAGTGATTGTCTGTTTAGAACCTGCCCTGGCCAGTCCGTCATATTATTCCTGCTTTATTTCTTCTTTATTAAACAAGGCATTAAAAAAATAAAAGGGTGATGGCATACAGGTTGCTTTAAGTATTAACAAGAACGATGCCAACCCTATTCAGGAGACTTACATGATTACATTGACTGAAAACGCTATTAACGCTGTCGGGCGATTTATCGCCGGTTCCGACAAGCCTACAGCCGGCTTGCGGATTGAAGTAACCGATGGCGGCTGTTCGGGTCTGCAATACGGCCTGAAGCTGGAGGAAAATCAGAGCGCAGAAGACACCGTTATCGATTGCGGCAGCGTCAAGGTGTTCGTCGATCCTAACAGTATGCCCATGCTGGACGGCATGTCCGTCGACTTTATCGACAGCATAGAAGGGTCGGGGTTCAAGTTCAGCAATCCAAATGCCGTTAAAAGTTGCGCCTGCGGCACATCGTTCAATACGTGTTCGTAAACAGCCCTAATCAATAGCTTCTGGAGGATTAAACGATGTGGGATTACTCAGAAAAAGTCCAAGAACATTTTTTCAACCCTAAAAATGCCGGAGCTGTCGCCGATGCCAATGCGGTCGGCGAAGTGGGCTCGATCAGTTGCGGCGACGCGCTCAGGCTGACATTGAAAGTCAACGAAGAAACCGAGATCATCGAGGACGCCGGTTTCCAGACCTTCGGCTGCGGTTCCGCGATCGCGTCCTCCTCGGTACTGACCGAAATCATCAAAGGCATGACGCTGGATGAGGCGCTGAAAGTCACCAACCAGGACATCGCCAATGAACTGGACGGCCTGCCGCCCGAAAAAATGCACTGCTCGGTCATGGGGCGCGAAGCCCTGCAGGCCGCTGTCGCGAACTACCGAGGCGAAGAATGGAAGGACGATCATGAAGAAGGCGCGCTGATCTGCAAATGCTTTGCGATCGATGCCGTCATGATCGAGGAAATGGTCGTAGCCAATAACCTGCGCACGGTCGAGGATGTCACCAACTTCACCAAAGCGGGCGGCGGCTGTGCGGCCTGCCATGAAGACATCGAAGGCATCCTGGCGAAAGTGCTGGCCGAGCGGGGCGAAAAATTCGACCCGAACGCCGCGCCGATCGAGGTGGCCGCATTGGCCAAGACCAAGGCGCCGATGACCAACCTGCAGCGCATCAAGAAAATCGAAGAGGTGCTGGATAAGTTAAGGCCGCAGCTGATGGCTGACGGCGGCAACGTGGAGCTAGTCGAGGTCATCGGCAACACCGCTTACGTCAACATGACCGGCGCCTGCAGCGGCTGCCAGATGGCCGCAATGACCATCGGCGGCATTCAGCAACGTCTGATGGAAACGCTGGGTGAATACATCAAGGTCGTCCCGGCCTCACAAATGCCCAAAGCCGCCGTGGCAGGAGCGTAAATCATGAACGCCATCTATCTCGATAACAATGCCACCACGCGCGTCGATCCGCTGGTGGTCGATGCGATGCTGCCGTACTTTACCGAACAGTTCGGCAACCCGTCATCCATACACCGGTTTGCCGACGGCGTCGCCAAGGGCATCAAGCAGGCGCGCCATCAGGTGCAGGAACTGCTGGGCTGCGAGCACGATTCGGAGATCATCTTCACCTCCTGCGGCACCGAATCCGACTCGACAGCCATCCTGTCGGCCATCAAGGCGCAGCCGGACAGAAAGGAAATCATCACCACGACCGTCGAGCATCCGGCCATCCTGAACTTGTGCGAGCATCTGGAAAAGGAAGGCTACACGATTCATCGCATGCCCGTGGACAAAGTCGGGCGCCTGGATCTGGACGCTTACAAAAAACTGCTGTCCGATAAAGTCGCCATCGTTTCGGTCATGTGGGCCAACAATGAAACCGGCACGCTGTTCCCGGTCGTGGAAATGGCCGAAATGGCCCATGCCGCCGGCGTCATGTTTCATACCGACGCGGTTCAGGCGGTCGGCAAGATTCCGATGATGCTGAAGGACACCAAGATCGACATGCTGTCGCTGTCGGGCCACAAGCTGCACGCGCCCAAAGGCATCGGTGTGTTGTATTTGCGGCGCGGCACGCGTTTTCGCCCATTGCTGCGCGGCGGCCATCAGGAACGCGGACGGCGCGCCGGCACCGAGAATTCGGCGGCTATCGTCGGCCTCGGCAAAGCCTGTGAACTGGCGCTGGCGCATATCGAGTACGAGAACACTTACGTCAAGGCCATGCGCGACCGCCTGGAGCAGGGCATCGTCGGGCTGATCCCGAACTGCTTCATCACCGGCGACATCGACAACCGCTTGCCCAATACCACCGATATCGCCTTTGAATACATCGAGGGCGAGGCCATCCTGATGCTGCTCAACAAAGCCGGCATCGCCGCTTCCAGCGGCTCGGCCTGCACCTCGGGATCGCTGGAGCCTTCGCATGTGATGCGTGCCATGAACATCCCGTATACGGCCGCGCACGGCACGATCCGCTTCTCGTTCTCGCGCTACAACACGATGGCGGAAGTCGACGAGGTCTTGAAAGTGATGCCCGATATCGCCGCGACCCTGCGCAAGCTGTCGCCTTACTGGGACGGCAACGGGCCGGTGGTCAATCCCGAACAGGCATTCCAGCCGACCTATGCATGACAGGAAATGTAGGGTACGCACCGCGTACCTTAATTAAAACCCAACAAATGGTACGCGATGCGTACCCTACGTGAATTATGAAAGCTCAATCTCGCACCATCATCATTGACGACACCACGCTCAGGGACGGCGAGCAATCGGCCGGCGTCGCCTTTTCGCTGGATGAGAAGCTGGCGATTGCCGCTAAGCTGGCGGCTTTGGGCGTGCCGGAACTGGAGATCGGCATTCCGGCCATGGGCGAGCTTGAGCGTGACGAGATCAAGGCTATCGCGGCCCTGGGATTGCCCGCCAAATTGCTGGTCTGGTCCAGGATGCGGCGCGAGGATTTGCGGGCCTGCCTGAACCTTAATGTCGATAAGGTCGATCTGTCGATTTCGGCATCGGACCAGCATATTGAGAACAAACTGAAACAAAGCAGGCCATGGGTCCTGAAGACCATCGCTTCCTGCGTGCGCGAGGCGCGCGATCTGGGCCTGGAGGTCTGCGTCGGCATGGAAGATGCCTCGCGCGCCGATACCGGCTTTCTGCTGCAAATGGCCGAAGCCGCGCAAGCGGCAGGGGCGAGCCGCATCCGCTTTGCCGACACGGTCGGCATCATGGAACCGTTCGGCGTGTTTGAAACAATCAAGCGCTTGCGTGCCGCAACCGATCTGGAAATTGAAATGCATGCCCACGACGATCTGGGGCTCGCCACGGCCAATACGCTGGCCGCAGCCCTGGCCGGCGCCACGCATCTGAACACCACCGTCAACGGCTTGGGCGAGCGGGCCGGCAACGCTGCGCTGGAAGAAGTCGTGGTCGGCCTGAAGCAGTTGTACGGCTTTGAAACGGGCGTCGATCTGACTAATTTCACAGCCTTGTCGGAGCAGGTCGCTAAAGCTTCCGGCGATGCCATCGGCAGCCGCAAAAGCCTGATCGGCAAGGACGTCTTCAGCCATGAAGCGGGCATTCATGTCGATGGCCTGCTGAAAGATCCGAACAATTATCAGGGCGTCGATCCGGCCATCGTCGGACGCCGTCACCAACTGGTCCTGGGCAAGCATTCGGGCACGCGCGGCGTCATGCATGCCTATCAGCAACTGGGCATACAACTGACGCGCCTGCAGGCGCAGCAATTGCTGATGCAGGTCCGGCAGTTCGTCAGCCGTACTAAACGTTCGCCGACCGCTGCCGACCTGGACCGGTTTCATCAAAATCTCTCCGGAGGATATTGCTATGAATGATCAAGCCAAACAACCCTCAGCGGAAAAGACCGCGGACATGCCCGGACAAACGCTGCCGGCAGAGCCTCAAAGACGAGAGCAGGGCGATGACCGCTATCCGGGTTCCTTTTTCAGGATACCGGGCCTGGCGGTGCCGGGCAAAACCGGCTGGAGTCTGAGCTGATGGCTGCCGTGTCTATAGACGAGCGCCTGGAAGCGCCGCTGAGCCTGATAGCGCAATGGCGGGAAGACGTCCATTGCGTGTTCGCCCGCGATCCGGCAGCGCACAGTGTCTGGGAAATCCTGCTGACCTACCCGGGCGTACACGCGACGTTGTTTCACCGCGCCAATCACCGGTTGTGGAAGGCGGGCTGGAAATTGCCGGCCAGAATCCTCGGCTCGGTTGCCCGGATGCTGACCAATGTCGATATTCATCCCGGCGCGACGATAGGCCGGCGCCTGTTCATCGACCACGGCCTCGGCGTCGTGATCGGCGAAACCACAGTCATCGGCAACGACGTCACGCTCTATCACGGCGTGACGCTGGGCGGGACGACCTGGAACAAGGAAAAACGTCATCCCACGCTCGGCGATAACGTGCTGGTCGGCTCCGGCGCCAAGGTGCTGGGCGCCATCACGCTAGGCGACAACGTACGCGTCGGCGCCAATTCCGTGGTGGTCAAGGACGTGCCGCCCTGCTGCACGGTCGTCGGCATTCCCGGCCGCGTCATACAAAGCAAGGGCACCAAGATACAGAACCGGCACGGCATCGACCTGGACCATCATCTGGTGCCCGATCCGGTCGGCAAGGCCATCAGTTGCCTGATGGAGCGCATCGACGAACTGGAAGCCCGGCAGACCGAAGTCAGCAAAGTATTGCACGAACAACATTGCGAGGCCTGCGAAGCCGAAAGCCTCTGCGCGGCCGAGCAGGAAATCGTCATCAAGCGCGCGGTGGGAGAATAAATGGATCTGCTCGATTTTGAAGCCAAAGATCTGTACTTCGACCGGTCGGATGCGCCCGAGGTCGAGGGGCTGATTAAAAAGGCAGCCGAAAACTATAGCAGCGAGGCCGAATTGCCTTTGCTGAGGGCCTATTTCCTGGCACCCGAGTCGCTGAACGTGCTGGTGGCCCTGAACCGTTTTTACTACTACCAGCACCGGCTGGAAGATGCTCTCAACGCGACCGGCAAGGCTCTGGATGTGGTCAGGCTCATGACCGGTTTTCCCGAAGACTGGCGCGATCTGCGGCAGAGCCATATCGATGCGGTTCCGCCCGATTCGCTGACAAGGGTCCGCTTGTATCTGTTCACCCTGAAAGCCATCGGCTTTCTGAACATGCGCCTGCACCGGCTGGATTTAAGCCAGGCGGTTTTCGAGAAGCTGGTCGAGCTGGACCGCATGGACCGCATCGGCGCGAAAGGATTGCTGGAATTGCTGCACCAGTGCAGGGCCGAGGTTGGGGCCACCGCATGATTAATTTGTAGGGTACGCATTGCGTACCTTTCGGAAGGCTTAATAAAAGGTACGCGGTGCGTACCCTACTTTGTGGTTAATTTGTTTAGGAGACGGTCATGTCGAAGTCAAACGAAAAACCCTATTCCATGCTGATGACCGTGACAACGACAGCACTGTTCGTCCTGCTGGCGTTATACCTGCTGTTTCAGGACACCTCATTAGTCGGGCCTATTTGAATGTTTGGAGAAAAACGATGAGTTTCGAAGAAGAAATGGAAGAGCTGGAATCAGCCGAAGACTTCCTGCAGTATTTCGAGCTGGAATACGATCAGCGCGTTGTGCACGTCAACCGCCTGCACATCCTGCAACGTTTCCATGACTACCTGCAAAAAGCCGGAGACAGCATACCGGATGACGAAGAGGCCAAACGGGCCGTGTACAGCCGGCTGCTGATGCGCGCCTACCAGGATTTCGTCGAATCCGACGCCCAGACCGAAAAAGTGTTCAAGGTCTTTTCCATGGGCCAGCCGCAGACTGCGTTTGTTTCACTGAGCGATATAAAAACATGAACCCCGAACGCTTTGACGAAGGCCGGTTTGAATACGGCGAGGCCGTGCGCGTAACGCGCAACATCCGCAACGACGGCACCTATCCGGGCTTGGAGGTGGGCCATCTGCTGATCCGGCGCGGCAGCGTCGGCAACGTGGTCGAGGTCGGCACTTTCCTGCAGGACCAGGTCATCTTCACGGTGCATTTTCTCAATCACGGTCGTATGGTCGGCTGCCGCCTGGAGGAACTGATCAGCGCCGACGATCCCTGGAATCCCAGCCGTTTCGAGTTCAGGGACCAAGTGGTCTGCGCAGTCGATCTCGGCATGCAGGGCCAGATCCTGTATCCCAAAGGCACGCAGGGAGAGATTTTCAAAGTGATCAGGGACAACGAGATGATTCAGTACCACGTCAATTTTACCGGACGGATGCTGCAAGTGCCGGAATCGGCGCTGGAACCCGCCCATCCCGAAACCTTTAACGAGCCGGAGGGTTGACTATGGAAACCGTTGAAAAAGCTGCCCGGACAGAACCCTATGCGTTGCTCCGCGCCTCGCTGGCGCTGTTTAGGAAAGCGCCGGACAAGCTGGACCCGGCCCAGTTGCAGCAGGCCGAAGCGCAGGCCAGGAACGAATACCGGCTGGAAAGCCGGGTGCTGAATGCGCCGGAAGCGGCTGGCGTGATCATTCCCGAGCGCGAATGGCAGGCGGCCTATCAGGAAATCCGCGACCGTTACGAAGACGAGAGCGCTTTTCTGCGCGAGTTGGCGAAAAACCGGCTGACCGAGGAGACCTTGCGTGCGGCATTGTACCGGCAATGCAAGGTCAATGCCGTGCTGGAGAAGATCGCCGCGCGTTCGCCCGAAGTCAGCGAAGTAGAAATCGGCATTTACTACCATCTGCACGCCGAGCAATTCAACCGGCCGGAGCTGCGCGAAGTCAGCCACATCTTCATCAGTATCAATCCGGATTTTCCCGAAAACACGCGCGAGAATGCTTGGGACCGCATTCAGGATGTCCGCGCGAGACTGCTAAAAAAGCCGCATAAATTCGCCGAGCTGGCCCTGAAGTATTCGGAATGCCCGACCTCCCTGAACGGGGGGACGCTGGGCAAGGTGCCGCGCGGTAAGCTGTATCCCGAACTGGACGCCGTGCTGTTCAGCATGAAGGCCGGCGAAGTCAGCCAGGTTCTGGAATCGGAAATCGGTTTCCATGTCCTGCTCTGTAAACAGATACACCGGGCGGAAACCATCTCATTAAAAAACGCGACGCCGAAAATACGCCAGCTGATGAAGGAGCGCTATAGACGCAACTGCCAGCGCGCCTGGCTGGCCAGTTTGCCGGTCGCCGAAACGGAGGGAAAAAGTTATGGCGGATAAAGAAACCAGACACTGTTCTTTTTGCGGTATCGAACAATCGGCTTCCGTGCCGCTGATCGCCGGCGCCGAAGGCACCATCTGCGAGGCCTGCGTCTTGCTGTCCAGCCAGGTCATATCGAGCTGGAGCCGGCGCAAGGAGCTGGCGGAAATGCAGGGGCCGCTGCCGATTCCGGTCAAGATCAAGGAATATCTGGACCAGTACATCATTGGCCAGCATCTGGCCAAGGAAATCCTGTCGGTCGCGGTCTACAACCACTACAAGCGGCTCAAGCACGTCAGTGGCGATGCGGGCCTGGGCGAGTTCGACAAGGACGTGGAGATCGGCAAGTCCAACATCCTGCTGATCGGACCGTCCGGCACCGGCAAGACCCTGCTGGCCAGCACGCTGGCCAAGATCGTCGGCGTGCCGTTTGTGGTGGCCGACGCCACGACGCTGACGCAGGCCGGCTATGTCGGCGACGACGTGGAAAATATCCTGGTCCGGCTGCTGGATGTGGCCAATGGCAATATCGGCAATGCCGAATGGGGCATCGTCTATCTCGATGAGATCGACAAAATCGCGCGCAGCCCGGAGCAGCAGACCGGCACGCGCGACGTTTCCGGCGAGGGCGTGCAGCAGGCGTTGCTGAGGCTGGTCGAAGGCTCGCAGGTCAAGGTGCCGTCCAAGGGCCGCGGCAAGGATGGCGCCGATACGATCATTGATACGCGCAATATCCTGTTCATCGCCGGCGGCTCGTTTCCGGGCCTGGAAAGGCACGTCGAGCGCCGCCTCGTGCCCACCGACACAGCCATCGGTTTTCATGCCGCCGTCAATAACCCGAACAAAAAGCCGGCTCTGGAAGAGATGCTCAATGCCACACAGCCCAGCGACCTGCGCAAGTTCGGCCTGATTCCCGAATTCATCGGCCGCTTTCCGGTGCTGGCGCCGCTGGAGCCGCTGGATGTGGACGCCTTGATACAGGTTCTGACCGAACCCAAGAATGCGTTGGTCCGCCAGTATCAGCAACTGTTCGCCTACGAGGGCGTGGAGCTGAAATTCGAGCAGGAGGCATTGGTTGAAATCGCCAACAAGGCCATCGAGCGGGAAACCGGCGCGCGCGGGCTGCGCAGCATCATGGAGCAGATTCTCAGAAAGACCATGTTTGAGATCCCCTCTCGCGACGATGTTGAGCAGTGCGTCATCGATGCGGCCACTGTCAGGGGCGAAGGCGAAATCAAAGTGATCAGGAAAGAAGCGGTCAAGATCAGGCAGCAGGCGTCATAACGGCGGCTTCACGAATCTCGGGCGACTAAAGTCGCCCCCACAAAGGAAACACGGGAATACCATGAAAACCGAAGACAAAATCCGCCAGCAACTGGCATCCAACCCGATCATCATCTACATGAAAGGCATACCGGCCAATCCGCAGTGCGGGTTTTCGGCCAAGGCCATCGACTTTCTCAACAAGACCGGCGTTGCCTATTCCTATGTCAACGTGCTGGAGGCGCCTTTCATCCGCGAAAAGCTGCCGGGCATCTCGCACTGGCCGACTTATCCGCAATTGTTCGTGAACGGCGAACTGGTGGGCGGCTGCGATATCATTGAAGCTATGGCCAACGAGGGCAGTCTTTCGCCGCTGCTGCGGCAGGCGGCCGCCAAAGACGCGCAGCCGGAAAGCGACACGCTGAGCGCCGCCGAGGTTGAAGCGCTGGTGCGTCAGGGGCTGCCGGATGCACAGGTTTTTATCGAAGGCGCCGGCTGTGACTTGTCCTTAGTGGTAGTCAGCGGGCAATTCACGGATCTGTCGCCGGTAAAAGAGCAGCAGCTGGTGCTGGCAACGCTGAAGGAACCTTTGGCCTCAGGCAAGCTGCACGCGGTCAGCGTCAAAGCCTATACGCCCGATGAGTGGCAGGCGAAGCAGACGCGCCCTGATTCGGGCCTGTTGCAGATACAGGGTTAAAGGGGGCTTGGCGGCGATGTAGGGCGAATTTATCTCCCCAGGGTAATAAATTCGCCCCTATAGTGAACTGCCTCTCCAATACCAATTAATTGGAGCAAAACCATGATCGAAGAATTAGCCGTCGTCGTAAAAACAGAAAATCATCAGGTCTGGGTCGAAAGCCGGCAGGACGGAGCCTGCGCGGGCTGCAGGCAAAAAGCTTCGTGCTCGACATCGGCAATCGGCAGCGTGGTCGGCAAAAAAGCCGTTGCCGTCGACAGCCGAATCAATCTGCATGTGGGCGATGAAGTTATCGTCGCCATCGATGAAGTCTGGGTGCTGAAAGCCTCATTGTTATTGTATCTGTTGCCGTTGATAGCCATGTTCGCCAGCGCCGGCATGACCAATTGGCTGTTGCCCGATGCCAGCGCCGGCGTCGAACTGTGGACAGCCGGCAGCGCCTTGCTCGGCCTTTCGCTTTCGATGCGGCTGATCAACAGACTGCAGAGGCGGTTCTTGTTGAGCCACTGCACCAGACCGATCGTGCTGAAAAAGCTTTAGCCATGGTCAACGTTTGGGCTGTCGATAAGGATATCGCGCTGAAGCTGTTGCTTCTGGAACTGGTGCGTCTGTACGGTGAAAACACGCTGGCATTGAAAGCCTCAGATCCAAACCGTCAGGCGGTCGAGCTTTGCCTGACCGATGATCCGACCCTGTCTGTCTATGTCTACACGTTTGCCCAGAACCGCGGATGCTACGGCGTCGACTTGAAATACCCGATTCCGGAACACAATATCATCGGCGAAAATGAAAATCTGCCGCTGGACCGGACCCTGGAAATTATCGCCATCCATTTATTTTCTTAACAGTAACTGCATGAATCAGGAACCCTCGCTTATCTGCCGCCATTTCGTCAGCTACAGCGGCGTCAAACTGCCGTTAAAACTGGTCAATGAACTGACTGAAGCCGGCTTGAACAATCGCAACACCTTTTATCGTGGCTATTTCGATACTCTGGGCCGCCTGCGGGTCTGCCAAAAGATCGTGTACGGCGAAGTCGAATCCGAACACCGCTATCAATATGATGACAAAGGTGTCTTGAAACACGCGTTGATTATTGAAGACGGCGAGGAACGCGGACTTGATTTTAATGAACAGGTGTAGTGCGTACCTTTATGCCTTGAAAAAGTTTTGCGCGCCATTTTCGAAATTCCAGGTGGATTGAATCCCAGCAATATACTCAATGCGTATCGTAACAGATGATAGTCAGCAATTTTTCTTAATACATGTAATTGAAATTGTCAAGGGTATTGCCCCGGGTTTTTCTGTGAACTTTTTCATATTTTTGAAAATATCCTGCTACTATACTCAAGCCCTGCATTAAGTAATGTGCAGTTGTGCAGCAGTCTTTTACAGACTGCTAATGTTTTGAATTACAAACGGAATTAAAGGTAATGGTTATGAAGAAATTAGTTTTATTGAGCAGTATTGCCCTGTTGGCTTCAGTGGGTTCGGCGAATGCCGCGCCGGTACAATATGCTGGCAATGGCCACTGGTATGATTTTATCAGTACTGGAGTTATTAGTTGGGATAACGCAGTGAGCGGCGCTGCAGGCTCCCTTCACAATGGAGTGAATGGACATTTGGCTACTGTTGCAGATGCCGGCGAAGATCAGTTCATATCATCTATAGCGGGTAACGCTTTTGGTTATTTGGGCGCCTTTGATGCAGGACATGAAGGGATATGGGAATGGATAACCGGGGAAACGTGGTCTTATACAAATTGGGCAGGAGGGGAACCCAATAATTGCTGTGGCGGCGAAAATTATCTGATGAAATGGTCTAACAACCAATGGAATGATATTGCGTCAGCTGACAGTTGGATAACCGGATATTATGTAGAGTATGAGAATGCTCCTAGTGCCGTACCCGTTCCTGCCGCAGTCTGGCTTTTTGGTTCAGGATTATTAGGTTTGCTTGGCGCTAGACGTAAAAGTCAGCAGGGAATCTTGTAGTCTGACAGGATGCGCTGACCACTGCATCGGCAGGAAATGATCCCGTCATTTTCTCCGCATAAGCCACATTCATAGGGCTTATGCGGGGATAATCCAATAGGATGCAAGGAGCAACGCAGCCAGAGGGGATGCGTTGAATACAGTGAATCGCATCAAGGGTGTCGATGGGTTCTTTGGATATCAGCGCACACTGTCAACTAGAACATCCAGCCATCCCACCGATGACAAATCACCTGGAAGCGTCTCAATTTGTATCGTCATTTTCGGTACAGATGGTTATGTGATTGCACCTCAAGGCGGCCATAGACCCGGTGCCGCTCATCACCCGGCCCTGCGGTAAAGGACAGAGTATTGATTGGCCGAGTCAGAAAGCCGTTGCCAAAGGCGAATCCATACAAGCCTTCAATCCGAACGGGAACATTATCGGTAGATTCCAGCTGGCCGATAAACTCCCCGGCCGCCAGGTCAAAGGCATTAATCCTGCAATCGCCGAAATTGCCCACCAAAAGACGGTTGCCGAATTCGCCAAAGCCTGCCGGAACCAGGGCCATCCCCTCAGGCGCGTTCAGTTTTTGCCGTGATGCCGCTCGACAGCCACGAGACGGCTGAACAATACGCCGTTGGGATGAACGCATTGGCCAGGCCGGGCCCTTTTCTTTATGTATCTTAAAAAAATCTTAAATTTTTCTTAAATATTTCTTAAACGTGAAGATGATCACGGCTTTTAACTAGCGTTTGAATTAAGGTGATTGCGCTCACAATTGTTTGTCGTATTCCGGCTTATTTGCCTGCCGGCATATGTACCGGGCAGATTCTCCAGTAGATACCAATGACACCGGAGAACAAATAACTCAGAGCCCAGCGCAACCAGGGAGCAAACCTGTTGGAAGATTCTGACTATTACAAAGGATTTAGAGAATGCGTAAAGTAACCTTTAACACGCTTCATTTTTTGCATTGCACGAAGGCGCGGTCTTTCGCTGAGCGCAAATTCCGGTCGGCGACTTTTTTGCTACTGCTGGCACAGAAGCAATCTTACTTAAACAAGACGCTTTAAGTAATGCTTAGTGAATTCGTCAAAAACCGATATGCATCTATGAATTATGAAAAACGAAAAAAAGGCCTATGAAAAATTAAAGGGTTCAGGCTTCACGTCGCTTGAGCTAATGATCGTAATTGCCATTATCGCCATCCTGGCGGCGCTTGCCGTTCCTTCATTCGGCACCGCTCTCGACAAACAACGCATCACCGGCGCGGCTGAAGCCATGTTAGCGGATCTGCGCTGGGCGCGGGCCGAAGCCATTAAGCGCAATAAAAAAGTCAGAGTCACTTTCACTCCCGGCAGTTCATGGAGTTATACCGTCCATGTCGATCCCGCCGGCAGCAACGCACTGCTCAAAACAGTCAACGGCAGCGATTTCCCCGCAACAACCTTATCATCGGCCAGTTTTGCCAGCGGCGTTGCCTATACCACTTTTGATCCGATACGAGGCACAAACCCCAATAACGGCACAGTCACAATCACTTCCAGCAACTTTAGCGCCGAAGTCAAAGTCAGCACGCTTGGTCGCGCACGGATTTGCGGTTCAATGGGAGGCTACGAAACATGTTAATAATCCATAAACAGCAAACCGGTGTAACGCTGATTGAACTGCTGATCGGCATGCTGATTGGCCTGATTATTGTCGCCGCCGGCATCAGCGTTTTTGTCACTTCGGTCAAAGGCCAAGCCGACAACATTAAGCTCAGTCGTCTGAATCAGGATATGCGCGCCATGATGGATATCATAGAGCGCGACATCCGCCGGGCAGGGTTTGTGACCTCTGACCCAACGACTAATTTGGCTTCGCTGCAAGACAATCCTTTTTTTGGCGCAACCACTGAACTGGCGGTTTATGATAGCAATACGTGTATTGTTTACGCCTATAACAGGGATGAAAGCGATGATAAAGATGATGATGGAGATAGTCGCATAGATGTAGTGTCAAGCGATAGACTCGGTTTTAGATTGGTTAGTGGCGATCTGGAAATGCGTACCAGTGGCACAACCAATGCAAACTGCACCGATGGCACTTGGGAGTCCATCACCGAATCGGAAGTGGAAATCACCGGGTTGACGTTCAATCCGATCTCAACAACTCTCAATGTCAGCAGCATGACCAATGATGATGACGGCGATGGCGTTTCGGAAGCTGCCGATACCGATGGCATTCCTTATGGGGATGATAATGATAACGGCTTTTGCGATAGCGGCGAGGTCTGCAACACCTGCACCCGTGATGGCAGCCCCGATCCTGCCTGCCTATACGTACGCAATGTCACTATTACATTGACCGGCCGTTTACGCGACGACAATGCCGTCACGCAAACCATCACCGAACAGGTGCGGGTGCGCAACGACAAATATCTGGCCCCGATTCCTTAATCGCTTCAAACTATAGAGTGAGTCATGAGATTTCCGAATTTCAACCTAAAAGCCCGCCAGCAGGGCGCCGCCACATTATTTGTTGTGATGATGCTGGCGATAATCATGGCCGTTATTTCATTGACCACGGCGCGAACCGGTCTTATGGAGCAGAAAGTTACCGGCAATGATCTGCGGGCCCGCGAAGTGCAGGAGGCGGCCGAGGCCGGGCTGGAATACGGCATAGGCTGGGCAAAACACAATAGCCTTCCTAATACCGTCACCTGTTCCTCAGGATCATTGCCGCTGGGATGCCCAACGGCCTTAACGACGGTGGCCGGCTCATCGACGGGAGAGAGCTATTTCTACACATTGACTTACACAAAAGGCATCGACTCGATCAAAATCACCTCGACAGCGCAAGGCGTTAATGATGGCAGCATTGCCGCGACCTCGGAAGCCTTTGTTAAACAGGTTGCCTTAGAATTGTTCGAGCCCGGGTTGCCCATGTCGCCCCCGTGGGTGATAGCAGGGTGCATTACCGGTGCGCCAGTCGGCACGCCCGATACGTTTGTGCTCAATGCCTCAAACAATGCCGTTCTCAGTGGCAGTGCAGCTACTGAAGGCTGCTTGCCGCAAGGGCATCTGGATGTTACAGCCTGGAATGATGCCAATGGCAACGGCATCAAGGATTTCGGCGAGGAAGGTGCTGGAACGACATTTAACCGCGGCTTTTTCTCCGGTTGCCCCGATGCTCACTGTGCCTGGAACAGCAGATTCAAAATGGATTTCATGGAAGCTTTTACAAGAGCCACCGATGCCGGCCATGTTTACTCTGGCCCTGACTCTATACCCTGCGGCCCCGCTATCTCTTCGCCCTCTATTTATGTGATCGATGACGATGGTCCAATCAATAATGGCAGCATGATCGGTACATGTTCCGACACGGGTGTTGATTCCCTCACCATAGGCGCACCCTATAAACCGATCCTTTTAATTATCCCCAGTACCAGAGGCTGCCCGAGATTTAATGGGACAATCACGATATACGGCATCATTTATTTTGAATCGGGGGCTGAATGCGATGCTAACGGCTGGGGGGGCGCAACTATTTACGGTTCGGTCATTTGGGAAGGCGACGTTAATAAACCCAATGCCAACACACAGTTTATAGAAGTTGATTACGGTACTGACTTAAATACTGTATTCAATATAGGCATGGACGATGCCACACGCATTCCCGGAACCTGGAAAGACTTTTAAAGGAAAATGACCATGAAAAAATTGCTGCATGCTTCTCAGGGAGGCTTTACCTTGTTAGAAGCATTGATCTCCGCACTGATCCTGGCGGTGGCGATGCTGGGAATGGCTAGATTGCAAGGCATTACGCTGATCAGCAGTGCGGATAGCCGCATGAAAACCCATGCCTTGAATCTGGCGCAAGACAAAATCGAACAGCTGCGCGGCTTCGCCAATCAAAATTCTTATATCAGTTATTCGGGATCGGATAACGATACTGCCGACGGCGCCAACAGCACTTTTACCCGGACCTGGACGGTCGATGACTGCGCCAATTCTGTCAATTGCAAGCAACTTAACGTCAAAGTGACATGGACAGATCCGAGAAACGCTACACAAACCGTACAGCTTACTTCGTATATCGCCGAGGTCGATCCGGTTAAATCGGGCGTGGCATTGTTAGTGACAGGTGCTGGTGGAGGTGCTGGTGGAGGCGGAGGTGCTGGTGGAGGTGGAGGTTCAGGTGGAGGTGGAGGTTCAGGTGGAGGTTCAGGTGGAGGTTCAGGTGGAGGTTCAGGTGGAGGT
>NZ_JADMKV010000003.1:124706-146126 GCF_015476545.1 Methylobacter sp. BlB1
TGGAGGTTCAGGTGGAGGTTCAGGTGGAGGTTCAGGTGGAGGTTCAGGTGGAGGTGCGGGCAACGGCAATGGCAATGGTGGTGGAAATGGTGGCGGCAATGGCGGTGGAAATGGCGGTGGAAATGGCGGTGGAAATGGCAACGGCAACGGCCATGGCATGTGATAACGACGCACCTACATTCACAACTGGAAGGAGACAACGCTCAGCTTATTGATCTAGCCCCATGATGTTTGAACCGTTCGGGCTGAGAGGGTCGAAGCCCTGCCGCCTTTCGACACGCTCAAGGCGAACGGAGTTAACACTTTCAAGGGCCGGATCAATAATAGGATGAGATGACCCAAAGTAGGCAATGCAGTGAAGCGCATCAACCGCGATCGATGCGCCACCTAAGAAGCCGCATTGATCGCGTTCGATTAACCGGGCCTGTCAGCTCTTCTTAACAAACTCCGATTTCAGCTTCATGGCGCCGATGCCGTCGATTTTGCAGTCGATATTATGATCACCCTCGACCAGGCGAATATTTTTGACTTTGGTGCCGACTTTGACCACCGAGGATGAACCTTTGACTTTGAGGTCCTTGATGACGGTGATGCTATCGCCGTCTTGCAGTATGTTGCCGTTGGCATCCTTGACGACCAGCTCATCGGAGCCGGCTTCGGCTGTCTGGCCTTTTGGCCACTCATGTGCGCATTCAGGGCAGATGTACATATCGCCGTCTTCATAAGTGAATTCCGAGCCGCATGCAGGGCATTTTGGGAGGTTACTCATTGCTTTACCTTAATATGGATTTGTTCAACCTTGCGGGATACAAGGTGTAGTGAGGCGGCATAATGCCAGATTCGGGCGATTATTGTCCACTAAGGCAGGATAAATTTCGGATTTTCTTGATATTTTTCAGATTGATCGTTTGATGGCATTTTTAATGGCTTCTTTGACATAGGCATAAATGGCCGGGCAACTGCTCAGCCTCGGGCCTGCCACATTCAGGACGGCAATATGATGGCTTTCGATGAAATCACAGATCACCTTTGATGCCAAGCCGCAATCCAGCAGACTGATATCGATGAGCTTATAAGGCTTATGGAGCTGCATGCAAAACGCCAGCGTCTGTTCTGTGCCGCCATGCAGCGCTGAATCATAGAAAATGACAGTGCCGTGCGAGGCTTCGACATTTTTCCTGGTTCTCTGCCAATACCCGCCGTCGAGCTCCGTCAACGGATACCGGGCATCGATTTTACCGTCTTCCGCCAGCCTGTCGGCCGGACAATAACCGCCAACCGGAAAGCCCAGTTCGATGCCGGCATCCAGAGCCGCTCTATCGGCGCCCGTCTGTCCGCCGCTCACTATTTTATTCAGCATGATTCTGCCCGCACGCTAATTTTAATTTCAAGTTTAAGACTGTTTCCGCAACCGCTGGAAGCGGTATCCTGGCTTTTTGTTTCCCGGTACAGCAAGACCAGGTCATGGCCGAAACGAGCGTTAAACGAGCGCGTAAAGACGGCTGACAGTCCTCTCGCATTACGTTAGAATCCGTTCATTTGTTACCACGATTGAGTTGATTTTCGATGAAAACGCAGCCGAAGCAAGCAAAACAACCGTCTCCCGCCGAATTGCAGGCCTTGCAGCAGCTTTTTCAGGCCGGGCGTCTGCAGCAAGCCGAAGCAACGGCGCAATCGATGCTAAGCAAGTATGCCAAAGCGCCCGTCCTGTACAACATACTCGGGCTCTGCCAGCAAGGCCAGGGCAAATATCGTGAAGCGGTGGCCAGTTTCCGGAAACTGCTGGCGATCGACCCGCGTATTGCTGAAATTCATTTCAATCTCGGCGTGCTATTCACGCAACTCAATGATGCCAAAGAAGCGATAGCCAGTTATCGTAAAGCGCTGCAGCTCAAACCGACTTTGACGGTAGCTCACTTCAATCTGGGAACTTTGCTGCAGGGCCAGGGCCTGTTAAACGAAGCGGCGCAACACTATCAAAAAGCGGTTTCCCTTGAGCCCGGTTTCTTTGCGGCGCTGGGCAATCTCGGCACGATCCTGCAACAGCAGGGCAAGCTTGAGGAAGCCGAGCAGTGCTATCGCAAGGCTCTGGCGTTCAATGCCGATGCGCGCGGGCATTTTAACCTAGGGACGGTCCTGTACGGGCTCGGGCAGCACGAGGAAGCGGTCCGGCAGTTTCGGGAGGCCGTCAGTCTGGACCCGCAGTTTGCCGATGCCTGGAACTCGCTTGGCGAAACACTGCGCGACCGCGGCGAGATGGACGAAGCGATCCGCTGCTATGAAAAGGCCATCGAGGTCCAGCCTGATCATGACCGCGCCAAATACAACTTGGGCGAATATCTGTGTCTTGCCGGCCGGCTCAATGACGCCATCCCTTATTTCGAGGCATCCAACTTTGCCGACAGCAAGGAGAGGGCGCTGCAATGTTTGTACAAAACCGGGCAATTCGAGCTGTTCAAGCAGCGCTTCGATGCGTTGACCGCCAATGCCCGAACAACTACCGTTCTGCTTGGGACTTTATCGACCCATTACGCCAGCAATTTTCATCAGCAAAACCCTTACCCCTTCTGCGCGGCGCCGATGGACTATGTGCGACATACGCACATCGATGAATTGACTAGTCCCGAGAACCCGCTGCTTCAGGAACTGCTGCACGACATTCAGCATCTGGCCATCGCCGAAAGGAAGCAGGGGCGGCTGTATTACGGCATACAGTCCGCCGGAAATTTACTGTTGCGCTCAGAGCGATCCTTTCAGCAGCTCGCGGCGCTGATCCGCGAAAAGATCATCGAATACCGGCAGCATTACGCAGGAACCAGCGACCGACTGATCGTGGATTTCCCGCAGGAAATCGAGTTTACCAGTTCCTGGTATCTGCGCATGAAGAAAGGCGGATACCTGGGATCGCATATCCACGAGGAAGGCTGGATCAGCGGCTGCGTCTACCTCAAGCTGCCGGAGCGGATCACCGATCACGAGGGCAGTTTCGCGTACAGCACCGATGGCGACGATTATCCGAGACTGCATGACGACTTTCCGAGCCAGATAGTGGATGTGCAGGTGGGCGATCTGGTGCTTTTTCCTTCGTCCCTGTTCCATCACACCCTGCCTTTCCAGTCCGACCAGGAGCGGGTCTGCGTGGCTTTTGACGTTAAGCCTGCTGCGTAGCTTGTGAGCTGGGTTGGATCTTTAGTGGAAACCCGGCGCGGATGGCTAATTCAGGAAGCAGGGTACGCACCGCGTACCATTTTTCAAAATATTCAGATGAATTAAATCCAAAAGGTACGTAATGCGTGCCCTATCGGGCTGACGATTGAACGAAGGAGGTGTAACAAGGCAGGCGCAGGGCCATAAAATGGTGCTGAGGCGAAGTGCATCCTATGGCTTTTCAGCGAACCAATTTCTCATATGGCATCAAGCTATAGCGTTGCTTGATTGCCTCTTCATAGCTGGTCCGCAGTGAATCTGCCGCTTTCATATAACCCATGATTTCATCTTCGAGGTCGCTAGGGTCTCCGCTTTCGGCTGCTTGCTCCATTTCCGCTTTTAGCCCCCATATTTTTTCGTCCACTGCCTGTATCGCTGCTTCCAAAGCATATGCGCTAATTTCTATCATGCAAAATCTCCTAAAAAATCGTTTAAATTTTCTTACCTAATTCGATCGCTTTGACAATGGCATTTCGCGCTAAATTATCTAATGCACCTTTAAAAGAATCCATTCGCATCATCTTGGCCTTGCTTTCGATTTGGTAATGATTTGCATCAAAAATTTTGTTATAGCCAGTAAACCGGACAACAAGCGATTCTGGAATAACCGTACCCTTCGGTATCTCGAATGATAGCCAAGATTTTCCTTGAAAAACCTTTGCGCGATCAAATAATGAAGTGCCTCCACCAGTTTTAACCCACATATCTCCATTCTTGTCAGCAAATGAGTCGATATCTCTCTTTCGAGTTTTTCCGTTGGGCAGTTGGCGAGGTTCAAAGTCAGGATATAAGATTTCCGGGGCTGGTTGGGCGTCGATAATTGCACCTCGCGGAAATTGTTCGATTCGTATTGAACGGAACAGATCAATAGTCGTTTCTTCCATGCATTACTCCTAATTTTTTATATCATCAGAAAGTTGAAGGCCAATCATCATAGTGATGATTCCGATTAATGTAACCTTATTGGTTGCTATTTCTTCTTTTGGCATTGTCTAGCAAGCGAATCCCATATCCGGGTCTTACTTAAGCTCAGAAATAAAAAATTTTCGAGCATTGTTTTTCTGGACGAGATAACGCGCAAATCATATAAAAACAGTTTTAAACTAACCTCAAAGTATAACTCATCAATAAAATTATATATGATCGTTCTTGGTTGAATGCGCTAATTCAGGAAGCAGGTTACGCACCGCCACCATTTTTCAAAATATTCAGATGAATTAAATCCAAAAGGTACTCAGTGCGTGCCTTACCGGGCTGGGCGGGTAGCTTGGCGGAAGTCCGGCCTGGCCTGCCGCTGTTCAGTTTGAAATTTCAGCAAAAAACCAGAAAATCAAAGTCCTGCGGGATGCAGTATCAACAGAACCTGACGCCTTGTTAAGCATTCTTTAGGTGTATCGCGTGCTGTAGTTTTGATCGGGCAGATTAATTACACTATACTTGGTATCGATTCGATATTATATTAATAATAATCAGGGAGTATATTTATGTATAAATTTAAACCGATGGGGTTGGTTTTGGTTTTGGCAGTCGGCATATACGCACCGGTCAGCCAGGCTGATGATGAAAAAAGCTATTTTGACCAAGTAGGCGATAAGTTTTTAACAGGGTCTGCCAATCTTTTTACCGGAATTGGAGAAGTCCCCAAAAATATTGTCAATATGAGCAAAGATACCAATCCAATCGTCGGAGCGACCGGAGGACTGATATACGGTACTTTGCATACATTAGGCAGAACCGCATCGGGCGTATTTGACATACTCACCAGCCCGATCCCGACCAAAAGCATGGCCGAACCTAAATATGTCTGGTCCGACTTCGATCAAACCACGACCTACGGCGGTACTTTTGAATAATAGCCATTTTATCTCCCCGATAGTTCGGGGAGATTTTTTTCCTCCATCCCCGTTTCCCGCGCCCAGTCTATAGTCTAAGCTGAAGCTATGCGGGAATCCGGCCAGAGCGGTTGCAAAGGGAATGCACCGCTTACCATTGTTTTAGTTTCGTGTTCCGCGCGGACGTTTTATCAGGAAAGTTTTTTCGAGATTTTAGAGCCGTAAATCCTCGTTTTTACAAAAAATTCCTCGGCTATTGCTTTATTTCCTTATTTGCCCAACGCACATTTCTAACGTTCAGACGGAGTTATAGTACTGACAAACTCCCGTTACAGGCATACATTCAAAACGCCGGATTTGTGAACTCAGCCCAGGTGGCTATAATGATATCCAAATGGTAAACAGAGGTGACTCTTATGGGCAACAATTCGAAATTACGCTGGGGCATTTTGGGTGCGGCGCGCGTCAATGAGCGGCTGCTGCCCGCCATTGTGGAAGCGCATAACTCTGAACTGATCGCGATAGCCAGCCGGCGGCCCGGCGCGGCCGCGCAGACATTGGCGCAGTATGCGCCGCAACAGCAGGGCGTTCATACGTATGACGATCTGGATGAGCTGCTTCATAATCCCGACATTCAGGCCGTTTATCTGCCCATGGCAAATCACGAGCATGCGGAATGGGCGTTGCGCGCCATCGAACAGGGCAAGCATGTGCTGTGCGAGAAGCCGATGGCGTTGACGGTGGCTGATATCGAAGCCATCGAAGCCGCGGCGCGTCGCCGCAATGTCACGGTCATGGAAGGCTTCATGTACCGCTTTCATCCGCAGCATGCGCGGGTACTGGAACTGATCCGCTCGGGCCTCATCGGCGAGATCCGGTCAGTGCGCGCCAGCTATTCGTTCATGATGCGGCCCGCGCGCATGTACCGGCTGGCCGAAAGCGTCGGGCGCGGAGGCGGCGCCATGTGGGATATCGGTTGTTATGCGATTCATTCCGCGCGGCTGTTTTTCGATCATGCGCCGCTGGCGGTAACGGCCATGGCCAGGTATGTCGAAAGCGGTGCCGATATTACCACCAGCGGCATCATGGATTTCGGCGATGGCAGATTCGCCCATATCGATTTCAGTTTTGAAAGGGCGCGCCGGTGCGAATACGAGGTGATCGGCACGAAAGGCGGCGTTAAATGCCATACGGTCTGGCAGCTGCCCGGCGATGTGCCGGTGCTTTCCTGGTGGACTGAAGATGGGCAGCAATGCGAAGAGCGCCTGCCGGCGGCCAACCATTTTCGGCTGGAAATCGAGCATTTCAGCGATTGCGTGCTGAACGGCAAACCGCCGCAGCTGTCGTTCGACGATGCCAAAATCAATTGCAAGACAATTGTCGCGGCCTTGCAGTCCGCCGCTCAGGGTCAGAAGGTGACATTGGCTTGAACAATAAGCCCTGTCTGTCTAAAAAAGGTAACCAAGCTTCAGTGGAAGAAATACGGCGGGTTTAATCGATAAATTTAAGAGAGGGTAAACATTATGCAAACGTTACATATAGTGGTCGGATTGGCTGCGCTGGCACTCATTCTTATATTCTGGGCTGTCAAACGCTACTTGATCAAACAAAAGGCGGCCAGAAGCAGTGCGGCAAAGCCAAGCCCGAAAAGACCCGAAAGCGCGCCTGCCGCCGGGGCAAGCCGGAAGGATGCGCTCAACGTACAGGCGGAAAGCAGTTTTCAGGTTTCAGACAGCGATCAGCCTTTCGTTGAGAGACGCCATCTTGGCGCCGAAGACAGGCGTCATCACACCCCAGAGGAACCAAAAGCAGAGCCTGTTCCAGTCGCTGTGCGTGAGACGGCTTCCGCGGCTGTTGCGGAAACAGCCAGAATAGCCGAAGCGCCGAAGGCAGAGCCGGCTCCAGCCCCTGTTCATGAGGAAATTCCTGCCACTGTTGCGGAAGCCCCGAAACCGGCGCCGGCAACCGCTCGCGAAGAACTGCCGGCAGACTGGTTCCCGGAGGATTCCGTGCTCAGACGGCACTATCTGACGCATTTGCAGGCCGAGCGCGAGGCGCTGACTAATCCCTACCCGACCGATTCCACCTTGCGCCGGCATTATGACGCCATGGTGAAAATCCAGCTGGACGGCCCATCGATACAGGCGCGCGAAGAAAATGTGCCGACGCCGGAGGAAAGCAGGCTCACGGATGCCGCCAGCGGTCAGTCCGCCATTGCAAGCCTGCAGGAGGAAATCGAATCGGAGCGCGAGTCCTCTTCGGTGGCAACTTACGATGAGATGCACGCCGAGGCAGAGTCGGCGAAAGAAGACTGGCTGCCTGAAGATTCCGTGCTCAGACGGCATTATTTGGCGCATTTGCAGGCCGAGCGCGAAGCGCTGACCAATCCCTACCCGACCGATTCCACCTTGCGCCGGCATTATGAGACCATGATAAGAATGGCGCTGGACTGGCCATCGGCTCAGGCAGGCCGCGAAGAAGCGCCCGCGCCGCAGGCAAGCGCAGTTGCAGCGCCGGCAAGTAGTCAGCCCGTTGTTCAAAGCAGCCAGCCTGAAGCCAGAGTGCAACCATCACTGGCGGTCGTTCGCGAGGAAGTTCGCGTTCATGTCCCGCATAAAATGAGGATACCGGAAGATTCCGTGCTCAGACGGCACTTCCTGACCCATCTTCAGGCCGAAATTGAGTCCGAGCTGCCGGAGCGTCCGACTGATTCAGTGCTCAGGCGCCATCATGAGGCAATGGTGTCTGCCAGAATGGCTGAGCGTCTGGAGCGGTTGCAAGCCTAGTTGAACAGGGTGGGCGCAGGTCTTTGCGCCCACCTTGCCGTTATCCTGAATTCAAGTCCGCCACGGGTGCGCCGGCAGATCGGTAAGGCCAATGACCTCAACCCCGGCCTTGGCAACCTGATGGTCGTTTTCCACCGTACTGCCGCTGACGCCGATTGCGCCGATCAGCACGCCATCCTCGTCGACGATGGGGATGCCGCCAGGAAAAGTGATCAGGCCGTCGTTCGAGTGCTCAATGCCGTAAAGCTTGCCGCCCGGCTGCGACAGCTCGCCGATCTGCCCGGTATTCATGCCGAAAAAACAGGCCGTCTTGGCCTTTTTGATGGCGATATCCACGCTGCCGACCCAGGCATTGTTCATCCTCACGAACGCTTTCAGATCGGCGCCCGAATCTACTACCGCAATACACATCTGGGTGTTGATCCTCGTGGCTTCCTCAATGGCCGCCGCTATCGCCATTTCCGCCTGTTCATAGGTTACGTGCATGGTCTGGCCCTCCGGAGTTTTTCAAGCAAACGTAGCATGGCAAAAGCGATCAGGACAAGACGGGCAAATACTTAGTGGGGCAAGGCTCAGGTTTTTGCTTGAACAGTCGGCTAAAGCGGCCTCCGTAGGCTTGCGTATTTTCTGTGAGTCTTATCCGGAATAAAACAGTCAGAAAAGGCACTAAGTATTTGTATCCAGGGTTGTGCCGTTATTCGAGGCCGGCATCAATGCATTACTGGTCATAAATTCGGCAAATGTGCAGGTTTTGTTTATCTAACGGATATTACGCACGAATCGATCTCTGTGCTGTTTTAGTGTTACTGCGATGCCGTGTAGGGCGAATTCATTTATGCCCTTTGGGTACTTGTGCCCCTTGCGGGTATTCGCACTGCAGTTTGTCCGGGGGTGAATGAATTCGGCCCTACAACGGCGTAATATCAGTTATATAAGACGACTGCCAACAGTAGGCGAAGTCGCCCCCACAGGTTTTAAAACCGCTTGTTTCGGCGGTTGAACAGGCAGACTGCGTATGTCTTAACTCTTTTGATTGTCATCCAGGTATTATTTAACCGAGAATGGTTTGAGCGTTTAACGTTAATAAAAATGGAAGAGATCATATGGCTAATCACGTAAAAACCGATGCACCTGCTTTAAAGCCAAGCACCATCCCAAGATCGGAGCCTTTGCCCTGGGAATTGCCCAAACCGGCCGAGGAAGATCCGGAAGCCCCGCAACGGCTTAAAAAAATTCTCGCCAGCCCCAGTTATCGCCCGGCCGATCACGATCTCGAGTTCCTCTATCAGGATGATCTGCGCTTTTTCAGGTTGCAGGTCGATTTTTTAAAAGCCGAAAGGCTGCTTCAGGAAAATCAAATCAAACATACCATTGTTGTGTTCGGCGGCACCCGCATCAAGGAACCCGGCGGCGCAAAGCGGAAAGTCGAAGCGTTGCGGGCCGTATTGGAAAACAGGCCGGACGATGTGGATTTGCAAAAAAAACTGGCCATCGCTGAACGCATTTACGCCAAAAGCGGTTTTTACAATGTCGCTCGCGAGTTTGGTCGTTTAGTTGGCGAATCCGGCGAGGGGCCTTCCGATTGCAGCTGCGTCATCATGACCGGCGGCGGGCCGGGCATGATGGAAGCCGCCAATCGCGGCGCTTTCGACGTCGGCGCCAAAACGGTTGGGCTGAACATTCATCTGCCCTATGAGCAATATCCAAACCCTTATATCACGCCCGATCTTTGTTTTCAGTTTCATTACTTTGCCATACGTAAATTGCATTTTTTATTGCGGGCCAAGGCATTAGTCGTATTTCCGGGCGGCTATGGCACGTTTGACGAACTGTTTGAAACGCTGACACTGATGCAAACCCGCAAGATCCAGCAGGTGCCGGTGATTCTGGTCTCCGAGGCGTACTGGAGACAGGCTTTCAATATCGATTTTTTAATTGATGAAGGCGTGGTCGATCCGGAAGATCGGCAATTATTCTGGTATGCGGAGACAGCCGAAGATATCTGGCAGGGCATTCTCGACTGGCATAAGGTCAACGGCATTCCACTGTTTTAAATACGCTTTATGATGAGAAAACTGAGTGTTCTGGCCCGAAGATTATTGCCTCTGGCGCCGATTGCCGCGCTTTTAATCCTGATCGGGCATGAGCTGGAACTGCATCTTCCGGATATTGAGCACTGGGTGCAAACTCTGGGGCCTTGGGCGCCGCTGGGTTTCATCGGTTTATTCGTGATTTTGGCGCCCTTGGTCGTGTCTGTGGATGCGCTCTGCTTTGCCGCAGGTTTGCTATTTCCCATTGGCGAAGGCATGTTTTGCATCATTATTGCCACTTATCTTGCGGCATCGCTGATCTTTGTGCTGGGCCGTTATTTATTCAGGCAAAAGGTAGCCCGTTTCATCGCAAAAAGCGAAAAGTTTGCCGCGCTTAATACCGCTTTGGCCACTCAGTCTTTGAAATTGATGTTTTTGTTGCGGCTGACGCCGTTGCCGTTTGCAATGCTCAGTTATGCCTTTGCCATTGCGCCGGTCCGGTTCTGGCCTTATTTGACGGCGACCAGCGGCATATTTATCTACAATCTGACGCTGGTCTATATTGGCTACACGACCAAACATATAGCAGGCTGGGCCAGCGGCTCTCCGGCGCATCCAGCGGTGTCGTATCCGTTACTGGCGCTCGGATTGCTGTTTGCCTTGGGGATAGTGTTTTATATCTCGAAACTGGCCGGTAAAGTGCTTGATGATTTACATAGTTGATAATGCTTAAGAAAAGCAACGCGTACCTTTCGGATGCTTAAAAGCAGGGCCATGCTTAGGATAGGGCGAGAAATAACTTCCCTGAATCTTGACGAGCGACAGGTGTGGGGCGACTTCCCCAAAGGGCATAAATGAATTCGCCCCTGCATAAGCGCTGATTTCATCGACAAATCGGAAAGTTATTTTTAACCGAATCCTTAGATGCGCGAACTTATTCTTATCATTGTTGGTATAAGATCCAGACCGAGTAGAAATTTCAATCGTTAGGAGGCAGCAATGAAGTTCAATTTATCCAATCCAGCCGGATTCACGCAATCGATGCTTTTAATTTCGGCCTTTGCGTTCCTGTCTGCTTCATGTTCCACTTTGGAGCCTAAACGGGAGGCTATGTCGGAGGAAGAGATTTGCGCTCAACTGCACGGAATAATAGATGCGCATCCTAATGAGTTTGTCGGTTATAAGGAAAACAAGCGTTTCACCAGAAGAATGACCATTTGGGATGCGACGGTATCGTTTCCTGAGGCCGATGACTGTCAGGTCTGGGAATGGAGCGACGGCTTGGACAATTACTTTTGTGAATGGAAAGCCGATGACATCAATGGAGCGAAGGCTGATTTTCAGAAAGCTGAAGGGATCTTGAAACGGTGTTTGGGACCGCAATGGACCCATCAGACAAATACGACCACTTCCGGCGGCGAACACACCCGATTCAGTAAAGAGGGATCCAAGACTATTGTCTCAATTCGTTATTTTAAAGATGAATATTGGCAGACTGCTTTATACATCGGCGATAAAAGTAATGTGAATACCCCGCTCCAATAAAGTTTATCGCTCAGCCGGCATGTACCGCATTTAACCTAAGGCCAAATATTTCAGACGGGGCAATATGCCCCGTCCGGCTATAGAATATTTGGAACCGATTCAAACAGCCGCCGCGTCAGCGATGCCTTATCAGCCCTTGTCACCCATGACTAAAGCGCACCCGCTCTTCGGCAGGGCGTCCCAGCGCTTTCGCAAACCAGGGCGGCGGCGCATCAAACACTTTCTGGAATTCTTTCAGCTTATCGGCCGCTTCGATGACATCGGGCACCTTGATCGGATAGACGTCGGCGCGGATGACTTTTGCGGCCGCAGGCCCGCCTATCGACTGCACGAACAGGACATGGCAATCCTTGATCAGATTGGCGCGAAACAGATTTTTGTCGTCGGCGCCATCGGCTTCGATGGTTGAACGGATATCGACCAGCTTGCAGTCGGTGCGCGACAACTGGTAAACCAGGAAACGGATGCAGGAGCCGAAATGCCCATTGAGCAGCGCGCCGCTGTTCGAGCCTATGGCGACGCGGATCGATTCGGGCATGTCGCCGTCCTTGTAGGGCTGGATGGCCGGCAGGCCTTCATCTTCCAGTTCATCGCCCCACAGGTAGCGTACCGCCAGTTTGATGTTTTCAAGGCCGATGCCGATGTCCTCGCCGTCTTCCTCGCCATCGAGGCTGCCGATGCCGGTTTTGAGGTTGGTGACGGTGATCGATTTCAGCTTTTCATCACTCAGCGGCGAGCCTACGCGCTCATGCAGAATGTCCAGCAATTTCGGCACGCCGATGCCGGGCAGGACGCGGGTCGCCAGGGCGATGCGCAGGGCTAGTTCACGAGGTAAGGGATGCATATCAAACTCCTGATCATTGTGTGCTTTGGGGTTGGGAGGAGGTAAGTAATAATTTCAGTATTTTTCTGGTCGATGCCAGTTCCAGTGCAGTGAAATCGTCATGAACTTTCAAATCGGGATTCGCGCCGGCTGCCAGCAGCCGTTCAACGACCTGCTCCCGGCCGCTGGAAGCGGCAAAGATCAAGGCGGTGGCGCCCGAATCGGGGTTTTGGTAATCGATGTCGATGCCGGCATCGAGCAGGGCATCAATACAGGCGATGTCCTGCGCACAGCAGGCGGCCCACAAGGCGTTATTGCCGTACTGGTCGGTGATATTTAAATCGGCGCCGTGCCCGAGCAGGTATTCGACGATGTCGCTGCGGCCCTGCTGGCAGGCTAAAATCAATGGATGCACGCCGGCTTCGTTCTGTTTGGCGGAAGCGCAACAGCTCCGCAGCCAATCCGCGATCTCAGGCTGCATCGGTGGCATCCTTGCGGCGTTCCTGCCAGCCGGCATAGCCGCCTTGCAGGCTGTAGACATCCTTGAAGCCGAAGTCAGCGAAGAATTCAGCCAGGTGTTCGCTGGCATGGCCGTAATAGCAGTAAATCAACAGACTGCGCTGTTTGTCGCCGCGCTTGATCAGCGATTCCTTCAGGCCCTCGTGCACATGCAGCGCATCCTCCAGATGGCCGGCCTTGTAATCTTGCAGGCCACGGCAATCCAGAATCAGCGGCTGGGATTCCTTGATCAGTTTTTCAGATTCGGCAGCGGAGATTTTTTTATATTTCATCGTTATGTAATGACTGCAACAGTCACTCCTCGCAAAGGTACGGTTGTTTGTAGTAAAGCTGACAATTTGACCGTGTTTTTCGCGCCCGCGGAAAAACCTTGCTAAATGTTTTCAATCGCTTAGCCGGCGTCAGCAGGTTCTGTTGATTAATCATGCAAAACGTTTGCCAGTTTTTTATTGCAATCTGATGCAGGCTGTCTTTCGGGCAAAAAAAAGCGCCTTATCAAAAAGATAAGACGCCGAGCTCTGCTTCATGGGCAAATGAGAAGGATGATGAGAGAGGTAACACTTACGAACAGCAGCACTAATAGCGCCAGATTAAAAATTCCTGTTTACTCAATGGGTTGTTACAGTTGTGGTTAATTTCAAGCCCCTTCTTGCACCAAAATCGGCTTCAAGCTATCCAGTTTGGTGCGTCTGAAACTGGCTAGACCGCTCCGACCGCCGCTTCCTTGACCACAACAATGGTATTTTTTTCGGCTTCTTCAAAAGAAACGATCTCGGTATTCGGCTTATAGGCTTTTGCCTCTCTGTAAGCCGTCGCAACTTTGTCTTCGGCGGATTGGCCTTTCAAATCGTTTTTCTCTATATACAATTCGTCAAGCAGTTCATTCCAGACCAGGCCTTGTTTGTACGGGATGAGTTTATAAGTCACGCCTTCCAGCACCACTTGCATGCCCTTGCCGATATTCTCGACATAAATCAGGGCAATGCAGTCTTCGGCCAGGTCGTCTTTGTATTTTTCGACCAGCACGGGCAGCAAGCTCAGCTCCGGCAGCAGACCGTTGATGAATTTGATTTTGTCGTTTTCGATCAGCAGGGCGGAATGAATCAAAAGCGCTTCGGGCGGGTTGCGGTCGTTTGTATTGGTAGTGCCTTCGCGCAATTTGCCTTCCTTCAAAACCAGATCGCCACGGTAAGCGTATACACCGGCATCGCTGGTCTGGCCGTTTACCAGTGTGACCGTCAGTAATCCTTTCGCTTGATAAGTGTCGAGTAGCATTGTTTTTTCTCCAGAACTTTTAATATAGATAGTGGCTTTGTTTGGGTTTCCCCTTTTATCTGGAGAAAAGCAAAATGCTTGCCAACATCGTTGGGTGTTGTAGAAAACACAAGCAGAAAGCCGTCAAAGCCAGTATTGATACCGGATACAAGGCTTTTTTTCATTGAAAAATCGGTTGAACAAAATCAAGGGAAAACCGCTCAAAGGTGTAACGGTAGGGGTTTTTTGAAGTAATGCGGACAAGATAATGTCGGTAATCTTACAAAAATACCGATTGGGGGTTTAACAGGTTGTTAGTGTCTAAAAAATAGCCTGTATTTGTTGTAGTTAAGCTGTGAAAAGGAGACATGACCATGTGGTTACTATTCCTGACACTGATTTTGTTCGTGATTCTTATCAAGGTAGAAAGAAATATGCCTTTCCTCAAGGACCCTCCTCGTAAAGTCCTTGAATCTTACAGGACCAACTTCAAGCTGTTCATGTTCAATGAAATAGCCCTGGCGATACTGTCTGTCGAATCGATCTATCTATTAGTCGATAAATTCTCCGGTTACGGGCTGCTGAGCGGCATGGCCGACGGTCCGGTCAAATACCTGCTGGCTTTTGTATTGATGGATTTGACGCTTTATTTATGGCATCGCTCCGAGCACATTTTCAAGTTCCTCTGGGGATTTCATCAGATCCATCATAGCGATGCCTGCGTCAACGTCACGACGGCCGTGCGCTTCCATACCCTGGCTCTGATACTGGTTGTTGCGGTCAAGGCGCTGTTCTTTATCGCGATGGGGCTGAGTTCTGTGCTTGTCCTGTATTTTGAAGGCATTACGACCGCGTTCGTCATTCTCCAGCATGCCAATCTCGTATTTCCGTATGAACGATACATCGGGAAGATCTTTATCGTGCCGCATTTGCACAGGCTTCATCATTCCCGGGCGCTGAGCCAGCGCGACAAAAACTTCGGCGTGGTTTTCTCTTTTTGGGACAGGCTTTTTGCTACGCATCTGGATGCCGTGCCTGAAGGAATCGGCCTGCCGCTCATGGAACGCCCCAGTTTCGTGCAATTGCTGAAAATGGGCTTTGTCAACGCCGTGGAAGGAATCGGTGGCTTTTTTCGCACAACCAGAAGGACTTATAGTGCGCTCAACCAGTTTTTGCACTTTAACAATTAGGGAATATGATGAATAATTGGCGCGGCCAATTGAAAGATTATGAATTAATGATAAAAAAGTTATGTTCAATTTTTACATTTAAATACTTGTTATTTATATGTGCATTGCTGCCGTTTTTACTAATGGCAGGCGATATCATTACCGACAATCTCGGGGCGAATCCGATAGAGGATCTGTTGAACCGAAGCGGTTTATGGACCTTGCGTTTCCTGCTGATTACCTTGGCGATCAGCCCTTTAAGGCTGCTGTTCAGAAAATGGCCGATCATGAAATACCGACGCATGCTGGGCTTGTTTACTTTCTTTTATGCCACCGTCCATTTATTGGTATTCCTGGTCTTTGATCACTCCCTCAACGGCACCGATATCGTCGAGGCGATTACCATAAGCCCGGCCGTTCAGATAGGTCTGATTGTCTATCTGATCTTGATTCCCCTGGCCGTTACCTCGACCAATGACATGATGCGCCGGTTGGGCAAGCGCTGGGCGAAGCTGCACAATTTTGTCCATACCGCCGCCTTGCTGAGCATCGCGCATTTCGCCTTCAGCGAGAAAGTCGATATTTCCATTCCGCTGTATTACGGCGCCTTTCTGATTTTTCTTCAGTTGACCCGCATCGTACTCAACAAGCGTAAGCAGATTGCCTTGCTCAAGCGTCCGGATTTACAGCACGACGGCGAGTTTGAGGCTTAAAAGTCCCGCCAAACATCCCTTCCGATAATCCTTCCTGATCCGCCGATGATTACTGTACGAACCGCCACGTCTGCCGATGTTGAACAAATGGCGGAGCTTTTGAAAGAGCTGTTTGCTATCGAAGCCGATTTTGTTTTTGACCGGGACAAGCAGGTCAGCGGACTCAAGCAATTGCTGGAAAGCGGTAAGGATCGTGTCTTCGTTGCCGAATCAGGTGGGCGCGCGGTGGGCATGTGCAGCGTGCTGACCCTGATTTCTACGGCTGAAGGCGGTCCGGTGGGACTGCTCGAGGATCTGATCGTTACGGCGGAGTTTCGCCGCCAGGGCATCGGCGAAAAACTGCTGGCTGCAGCCATTGACTGGGCAGAAGAGCAGGGCCTCAAGCGGCTACAATTACTGGCGGACAAAAACAACCTGCCGGCTTTGAAGTTTTATGAAAAACAGGCATGGCGCCAGACGCAGCTGATTTGCCTGAGAAAGTGTTAGCAGTAGGGTACGCACCGCGTACCTTTTGGGAGTTAGGGTGAACTCGGTAAGCCTTGAAAAGGTACGCGGTGCGTACCCTACAAAGCTACAAAGCTACAAAGCTAAACCCAGCATTAGGATCTGCCCATGCCAGGTTTCCGCTAAAGCTCCAACCCAGCCTGCGCTAGCTGAAGATTAAAAATGGATATTTGCCATCGAAAAACCGGTCAATGAAAAATAGATAGTTTTTTATCTATATGCATCATTTACTGAAAACCGAATCTTTAGGAGCTTAAGATGAATATGCCGGAACGAGTGAATGTGTATGACTCACAGGCCAACGGGTACCATCAGGTATTCCAGGTCTTCCTCGACCATACGGACCAAAAGTTGAGGACACAACAATGGCTCAACCAGCTCATAAAGACGCTTCCGTCACGGCATGTTTTCATAGACGCCGGCGCCGGTAATGGCAAAGTAACCACTTGGTTCACCAACTCGTTCGATCAAACGATTGCGATTGAGCCCAATGAGTCATTACGAGCGGAACTGAAGAAGAATTGTCCTCGGGTTGAAGCGCTTCCTGAAGGGATTTTGGATGCAAAAATAACGGTTGCAGGGGACTTCGTGCTCTGTTCCCACGTGCTCTACCATATCAGTGATACAGAATGGATGCGTGTGCTGGAGCGACTTACATCCTGGTTATCACCGGATGGCGTTTTGGTAGTGGTGCTTCAACACCATACGTCAGATGGCATGCAGATGTTGCAGCATTTCTTAGGCCAAAGCTTTGACTTAACCGAACTGGCGCGGATATTTCAGTGCGAAAAAGGGGATTGCTATGAAGTAGCGATTGAAACCGTTCCCGCGCATGTTGCCACGTCGGACTTTAACGCCGCATACACGATTGCTGAGTTCATGCTCAATTCGCTTCCGATGTCCAATCCGCCCGCTCGCGATGATCTTGAGGCGTATGTGCGAAGATACTTTAGTTGCTCAGGCGGAGGGTTCCGTTTCTCTTGTGACCAAGATTTCCTCCTGATTCAGCCACGGAAATAACTTGGCGTATTAACCGGTTTCATGAATCAATCCAGCAATCACCGCCACCGGATGCATGACCGCCACCTGCGGTTCTAATTGACCGGCGCCGGCCGCCAGATGCAGCGCGCAACCAATATTGGAAGTAACCAGCAGATCCGCACCGCTGATATGCAGTTGCTCGATTTTCTCGGCGCCGAGTGGGTCGGCGATGTGCGGATGGGTTAGCCTGTGCACGCCGCCGGCGCCGCAGCAGACAGCGTTGTCGGCCAGCAGGATCAGGTTGATGGCCGGGATGCGTGCCAGCAGGTCATAAACGGCTTGCTGGTTTTTCAGCGCGTTGCGCTGGCTGCACGGTTCGTGCACGGCGACGATTTTGCGGCAGGCTTGAAGCGGCAGATTGTCGGGCCAGTGCAGATTGATGAAATGGCTGACATCGATCAGCCGCTCTCTGAAAAAACCGAGTTCCTCGTCGTCGAAATCGTCAATAGCCAGTTGTTCGTATTCGCTTAGCATCAGGCCGCAGGCGCTGGCCGTGTAAATGACGGCATCGACATCCAGTGCGTTGAACACACCGATATTGCGCCAGGCAAGTTGGGCCGCCGTTTCGGTGTGGCCTCGGTGCTGGTGTATGGCGCCGCAGCAGCCTTGCTGGCCGGGAACGATCACATCAAAGCCGATCCGGTTCAGGACGCGTATGGCGGCCGTCGCCGTGGCTCTGTCGAAGCTTTCGGCGATGCAGCCGGTAAACAGCGCCACGCTGCCGCGCCTTTCGGTTGTCGCCAGATAGAACGGCTGCAGCGGCGCTACATCGATGGCCGGCGGCAACAGGGATTCATAAGCCTCCAGTTTTAATACGGATAACAGGCCGGATTTACGCAACAGAGTTTGCAGGCCCGAGCATTGATAGATTCCGAGCAATCGGCTTAACAAGTGCAGCCGGGACTTGTGTTCAATTAATGCCAGCGACAGTTTTTCAATAAGGCCGGCTAGACGCGTGGGCTTGGTCATTTCAGCGAGCTTTTGCCGGCTCTGGTCGAGCAGTTGCCCGTAAGCCATCTTGCTGGGGCAGACTGTTTCGCAGGCCCGGCATTGCAGGCAGTTTTCCAGATGCGCCAGTTCTTTCCCGGAAGGCACAACGGACTGGTTCAGAATCTTGTCGATCGTGCGGATGCGCCGGCGCGGCGTTTCCTCATCGATGCGGTTGATCCTGAAAGTCGGGCAGTGGCTGACGCACAGGCCGCAGCGCATGCAGTCCGATGCTTCGGGAATGTACAGGCCGCTTTGTTCGTAAGCCGCGTCATCGAAAAATTCCAGCATGCTCACGACTCCATGATGTAAGCATAAGCGCGGCGCAGCAATTCCATTTCGGCCGGCGGCTGGCTTCTTAATTGGGTCAGGGTTCTGAACCGGCCGCCTTTGCTTTCCACGAGCTGGTGCGGCGGGTCCAGCAGATCGAAGCGGGCTAAATAAACGGTGACGATGCCTTTCGGCGTCTCAATTCGCTCACGGTAGCCGGCCTCGGCTTTCAGCAAATGAATCGGCAGATCCAGCGCCGCGCCGGCAGCCTGCACGACCGCGGCCGGATGCGTGCACACCACGTCATGCGCCGTTTCTTCCGGCTCCAATGCCGAAGACAGCAGCGGCAAAGGCGAGGGCGCGCAGACGCTGCCAGTGGCATGCTGCACGAACAAGGTCAGGGCGCTGATGGCGCCGTTGTAATAGAGGATAACGCGGTTGTCTGTCATATGGCTGCTAGTGGTGAGCGTCCCAGAGGTTCTTGTAGCTGCTGTCCATGCGCGAGAGGCGGGCGGTGATCTGGTCGAGCTTCTCGAATTCAGGATAACGGCCAGGTCTGCCGGCACCGTACCAAGCTTCCATGGCTTGGGTCAGCTGCTGTTTTTCGGCATAGCACTGGGCGATCTGGGTTTTCAGCCAGGCCATGCTGTTGTCAGGGCTTAGCGCCACGATCCGGTAGCGGGCGCCGTTCTCGAAAATGCGCACGCCGCCGCCTTCGGTCGCCGTCCGGTAAAGGCTGTCCGCATCCGTTACCTCGATGCCGGCCAGGTAGTCGATGCCGAAATCATGGAATTCCGGCAGCCACGGCACGGTCGGTCCCATCAATACCGTGACGGCAGCGCGGGATAGTTCGGCCAGGCGCGGAAAGGTCTTGTTGATCAAAGAGCTGGCCGTCAGGAATACCCAGTCGGCTTCCGGCAGCAGGAATTCGCAGGCCGGATCGGGGTAATCGCCGGGTGCGGTCTGCCGCTCGATAATGCGCAGATCGATCTGTTCGGCATAGCGCTCGATGCCCGGATAGCGGCCGATCACGACGACCTTTTTGCCCTGCAGCTCCGGCAGGAAATGCTCGAAGACGGCCAGATTGCCCAGGCCCGGAGCCGGTTGGAGGCTGAGGCCGGCCGGCAGCTCGCGCGCATTCAGGCTGCAATTGATCGCGGCCATGCCGACGGTGGCTTTGTAGGGCTCCCAGTCGGTGATCCAGCCAGCCAGCTCGCCCAGGGTTTTGCCGGCCAGCGTACCGGGCCAGGAAAGAGTCCGGGTCGGCACGCCGGGGCTCATGGCCAGGCCCAGAGCCGCGCGGCCATTCGGCTGCGCCTTGCAGGCCGTCCATACAAGACCGACGGTCAGTTCGGCCACGCGTGTATTGCTGGCGGCATAATCCAGCAACAATTCATAAATGCGGTTCGGCTTGCTCATTCCGGCATCAACAGTAATTTGGCTTCGGCCGTGATCCTGTCCGCGTTGCCCCAAGCCGTGACACCTTCGATGAACCACTTGGGTTTGGCCGGGTGCGGCCTGACCACATCGTATTCGGCGTAAAACGTGCCGTCGCTATTGAATTGCAGGCTGCCGATGCGGCGCTGGCGTTGGTCGTGCCAATAGCCGGTCAGGTTGTGTTCGCCCGTGTACGGGTCCTTGACCAGCTTGAAACAGGCCGCGTCGAACAGCGGGTAGGAGAGGCTGTCGGCCGCGAAGCCGAGCCGGTCGATTTCATGGCCGAGCCGTGCGCATATCGAGGCGCCCAGTTCGCGTTTTGTCTGGATGTGTTCGTTCAGTTCCATTGTTGCGCCTCCAGGGCGGCGGCCAGGTCCATGATCACCGAAGCGCCGGATTTATCCTGCGGGTCCAGTTGCTGCAGCAGCGACAAAATGAGCTGGCCTTCGACCATTTGGCCTTGCCGCAACTTGATGAACGCCAGCGCCTTCAGCGTGTACAGATAAAACAGGGTAATCTCGTTCGCGTACATATCCCACTTTTTCGGCTCCCTGACCAGCCGGCGAAAATCGCTGGGGAAGCCGCCCTGCCGGGCCGATTCCTCCAGGCCCGACAGGGCGGTGCGTTCGGCGTCGGCCAGGCGCTTTTGATAGAAATAGAACTTGTACAGGGCGAAATAGGTTTGCAGGCAATGACGGTCCGTCGCCTGCGCCTGGATAAACAGGCTTTCCGCCCGCGCCTGATCGGCCGAACTGGCGATTACCGCCGCTTGCAGTAACTGATTGACTTCGGGCGGCATGTTCGGACTGAAGACGATCCTTTCTCCCACGTCCATAGCTACCAGACCTCGGCTGGCGCTACCAGATTGGCAACCGGCTCACCGCCCAGCAGATGCTGATCGATGATGGTTTTGACGTCGGTCGGTTTGACTTTGCCGTACATGATGCCTTCCGGGTAGACCAGCACGCTCGGGCCCATCATGCAGGGGCCCATGCAGCCGGTATTGGTTAAGGCGATTTTCTCGAACAGGTTGCGGCTTTGTATCTCGTTCATGAATTCGTTCATGACCTCTGCACAGCCGCTGCTGGTGCAGGAGCCGCGGGGATGGCCTTGGGGGCGGTTCTGGGTACAGATGAATACGTGTTTTTCTGGTCTGGGCATGGGAGATTCCTTATTCAATATTATTCGGTAGTAAGAATAATGTGTCGCTGGCGCGACGGTTGTTTTAATCGGGTTCTCGCACCCGAGGGCGAGTTCCTTTTCTTTGCGCGGCCAAAGAAAAGGAACCAAAAGAAAGGCCGCC
>NZ_JADMKV010000040.1 GCF_015476545.1 Methylobacter sp. BlB1
AACTATGCGCCACCAAGTTACTGTGCATAAAAGGAAACTTCACATAATGGCACATTGTTGCCGATCGCTAAAACTAATAGCCAAGTTGATAAGGCGCAATTCATAGGGCGCAATAGGCGCTAGCCGTATTGCGCCGCATGTTGGCCTTCGGCCATTCGGCCATTCGGCGCATTACGCTGACGCTAATGCGCCCTATACGCTGGCATCGAAAGAAGCAGATATTGCAGATGAAGCGATAGGGAGTTCCACCGGCTGTACCGATGGAATTCCGGCTGTTTTCTAAAAAGGAATCCTGACGCCCAGTTCCAGAATATGATTGGAAATGTTGGCTTGCCCCAGGCGCGTTTCATAGCGGAAAAATGCCGACCGGCCTTCAGGCAGGGTGGCGGCAATTGAAGCGCCGAGGTTGAAGTAATCCCGGTCCGGGCTGTCGGTCAGCGTCGTGAAATAACCCAAGCCGGCCGGCGCGCTGACAAACTGGGACTGAATGGCGCGCGCACTGTCTTCAAACTGGTGCACCCATTCGAAGCGGGCGCCCGGCGCGAGAATGCCCCAGGGCATGCTGATCGACTGGCTGAACTGGCTGCCCAGCGTCGATGTCACCGACGAAATGGACTGGTCCGCCACATTCAGGGCAAATCCGGCGCCGCCTTGTTCGGTGTATTGGTCTATCGTGGTCTCTATATACTCGCCGCGAAGATAAGGGCTGACAAAGAAGCTGCCTATGTAAATGTCCTTGCCAACTCCCACGCTGCCGCCGTATTGGTCGCCATCCGGATTGCTGGTTGCGGTGGTGATCATGCCGGGATAAGCAATGCGCCGGTTCATTTCGTAACCATGGATGGCATAGCTCGCAACCCAATCGACGTAGAAATCCTGGGGCAGAAAGTAGCTGCCGTAAACGGAAAAGTCGCCTGACTGCGTAGTCATATCGCCGCCGTTGCTGTTGAAATCCGTATTGGTGTGCCCATAACCGGCCGCCATGCCCATGATCAGAGCGTCAGAAAACTGATAATCGACGCCCAGCATAATGCCTTTGGTTTCAAGATCGAAGCCTTTTTCATTGCGGGTTTTGTTTTTATCGCCGATCTTGATCTGGCCTTTCAGAAAAAAGCCCAGCGGGCTGTCCCTTAACGGTTCATCCCCGGCGGCCCCTCCCAAGGCGTTGTTTAAGGCGTTCTGCGCCATTCTGCCTAACGCCACGTTTTCACCGTCGACATTCATATTGAAGCCGAGCACGGACAGGCCGCCGTTATTGCGCCTGTTTCTTACTTCGATGATGCGGCCATGGATAATCTGCAGCTGCTGCGAGCCGAAATCGACAGCCGCCGACCCCTGGGCTGCGATTTGCTCAGGAACGATGGCATCGAGAACCTGCCTTTTTTCATCGTTGCTCATCCCGGACAGGTACAGTTCATCGCAACGCTGCCTGAATTCGCCGGTCGCTGCCGCGCATGACTGGTCCAGCGCTTCGGCTACCGACCTTTGGTTGGGGGTAAGGTTGTCAATGTCGCTCAGCGACGGCGTTGCATTGGTTATCGCGATATCGATCGCGTCAATGCTGCCGAGCGTCGCGCCTACCGGATTGGACAGGCGGATCGAAAACAATTCATTTTGCTCAGTCGTGTCGCTATCGGCTGTGGTTTCGATCGTGATTGTTTTCGGGCTGGCATCGCCGTCGCTCCAGATCAGCGTGCCTGACTTTTCGGTATAGTCGCTGCCGGCGAGCGCTGACCGGTTTACCGTGGTGTAATCAACGCGCACCTCGCCATTGGTGCCGCCGGTTCTTTCCACTGTTACCGTTACCGCATTGCCTTCCGTGACCGTCTCCTGCGCGATGCTGAATCCCGTCGTCGCCGGTGCCGTTTGGTCGGCTATCGTAACCGTCGAGCGGCTAGTGCCTAACGTCAGAGCGTTCGTAGGGTTGCTCAGATCGACGGTAAAGGTTTCATTCGGTTCTGTTAAGGCATCGGCATTGATCGGGATGTCGATGGATTTGGTGCCGGATTCGCCGTCGGCCCAGCTTAATGTGCCGGCTACGGCATCGAAATCCTGGCTGGCGATTGCGGTGCCGTTATTGGCGCTATAGTCAACCGTTACGCTGCCGCTGGCGCCGTTTGAGCGGGTGGCCGATACGGTGACATGGCCGGCACTCTCATTGACGCTGTAGGTTGCGCTGTCGAGATTGACGGTGCCGGCGCTGTCATCGTCGAGAATTGTCACGGTTGCGCTGCTGGTACCCAGGCTGAGGCCGGCGCTGGGATTGCTCAGGGTCAAAGTCAGCGTTTCGTCTTGTTCCACAGCTGAATCAGGCCGTATTGGAATAACAATGGATTTGGTGCCGGATTCGCCGTTATCCCAATTCAGCGTGCCGGATACGGCGTCAAAATCCTGGCCGGCAACCGCCGACCCGTTTGCGGTGGAAAAATTAACCGAAACAGGGGTGTCGGAGCCGTTTGCACGCGTGGCGGTGATGGTGATGCTGCCGCCGCTTTCGCTAATGCTGTAAGAGGCATTATCAAGACTCACAGTGCCGGAGTTGTCATTATCGGTGATGTTGACGGCGGCAGTGGCATTGCTGGAGATGACTTCCTCAACATTACAGCTTAGATTCTGGAGGCCCAATTGAATGTCTTCGGAGCTTTCCGGCAGGGTATCATCGATAATATTGAGGTTTACAGTCGTTGAGTACGTTGTTTGCCCCCCGGTAAAATTAAAGTCGGTCTGAACAGAAAATCCGTCACTCAATGCAAAATCGGTATTTTCAATTGCCGACCCGCCAATGGGGACAACCCTGCCCGACAGACTGCATCCGCCATAATCGTTCGCTTCCTGCGTAATGGTAATGCCTATCTGCGCCGTGCCGGCTGCCTCATCAACAGTATAGGAATTAGGGGTAAAGTCCAATATCCAGGCATCAGCGGAAATCGGCGTCAGAGCCATCATGCTCAAGGCTGTCAATAATATCGGCTTGGAACCATATAACCGCGGCGTCTGAAAGACGGTATTTCGAAAAGGCGATTTTTCAGTGCGAACTGAAGGATGCCTGGGATGTGCCAAGGGTAATTGCATAATGATTTAGCTCCTCAAAGATGACGGGCGGATATGCCTGGCCGCCGGCAGCGTTAGTGTTTTTTATTTATCGCTGATGAATATAATATTAACAGAATCCTGAATGCTGAGCATGACTTATATAATCTTGGCAATTGAATAAACACTATCCATGAATTAACGATGATTACTGAATATCCGCCTGTGCAGGATCACCGCCGGCATCTTTCCAAATTGCTTCAAGAAATAAAGATATGTTATTAAAAATTAACGTTTTTTGGCTGCCACTATTTTCCCGATTTTAAGGTTATGAGCAAAATAGTCTATGTCTGGGAACTCGGCGGAGGGTATGGCCATATCGGCGCTTTTCTTTCCGTAGCCAGACGATTTCAGCAGCGCGGGCACGAGGTTGTTTTTGTGCTCAAGAATCTTGAGCATGCCCATACGTTGCTCGGCAAGTACGGGTTCGCCTATCTCCAGGCGCCGATGCGCTGGCCCGGCAATGCCGCTATGCCACTCGCGATAAATTATGCCGGGATTCTGCGCAATGCGGGCTTTCATGAAGCGGCAGGGCTGTTGGCGAGAACGCAGGCTTGGAAAACGACGATAGCGTGCTTGAGACCGGATCTGCTGTTGTTCGATCATGCGCCGACTGCGTTGCTGGCCGCTCGCGAACTGAAGATCCCGCGCGCCTTGTTCGGCACCGGTTTTTATTCGCCGCCAAGGCTCAGTCCAATGCCCGCTATGCGGCCTGGATTGCATGTGCCCGAGAAAGAGCTGATAAACAGCGAGACACAGGTCGTGGCGGCGATAAATTCGGTGGCGGACTGTCTCGGCGGCCGGCATCTGACGGTGCTGGCGGATTTGTTCGAGGTGGAGGAGGATTTTCTCTGCACATTGCCGGAACTCGATCATTATCAGGGGCGCAAGCAAGGCGTCTATTGGGGACCGGCTTTTTCTTATTCGGAAAGGGATAGACCCGTGTGGCCCTCCGTGGGCAATAAGTGTATCTTCGCTTATCTGAACAAGGACTATGCCGGTTTGGAGCCGCTGCTGCAGCAATTGCGATCTTCGTCCTGGTCAGTTTTTGCGCATATACCGGGCACGACCCCGGCATTCATTCAAAAATACAGCGGCGCCAATCTGCACATTTCAGCGCAACCGGTGGATATGCGGCAAGCGGCGCAGTGTGGGTTAGTCATTTGTCACGCCGGAGCCGGCACTGCGGCGGCCATGCTGTTGTCCGGCAAACCCTTGCTGATGCTGCCGACACATTTGGAGCAGTCAATCACGGCAAGAAATATCGCCATGCTCGGCGCCGGCGTATGCATACCGCCGGAAACGAAAAAGCCGAATTATCGTGCCGCGGCTATGGAGATTTTATCCAATGGCAAATATACCAAAACGGCAGAGAAATTTGCCGATAAATACGCCGCGTTTGCTCCTGAGGAACAGGCTGTTCGCATCGTCGATCGCTGCGAGGCGCTGATGCGTTGAAATCAAGGTTTGCCCGTTAACGGCTAATGCTGACGCTGGTTTTGCCGAGATTGACGTTGAACGCTTCATTCTGACCTGGCTTCATTTCAACAAAGGCTTTCCATTGCGCCTGATCGAGATCGCGAAAGGCCGCAAGCACGGCTATATAACGGGCGCCCGCTTGCCGTTCGTGTTTATTGCTGATTTTCTGTCCGGGCCTGACTTCCAGCTCTTCGCGATATTTGATGTCCTTGCCGATCAGTGCCTGATCGTTCTCATATAAGGCAAAGAAGTCGCTGTTATTGAAAGCTGAAATGCTTTCGAGCTGGTAGATGCGCACCACCAGCGGCGATGCCCTGCCTTCGATGTCCGGATTCAGATCGCTGCCGGCTGCAAATTTAAGTTCAACCGTGAAAGGAACCGGCGCAGGGGCTGATGTTGCAGCAGAGGGCGGGGCATCATCCTGGAATAAACTGCATCCGCTTAAAGCGAGCATACTGCAGATAATCAGGCCGGGCAGCGCATTGGCGCGCATGAAACTGTTGGTGCTAAACACGATTAAACCTCAAATCCATAATGAACAGTTCGATTGAAGTCAGCCCCGATTACAAAGTGGATGAACTTGCAATGCTTACGAACGGAAAAATAAAGGGTAAAACGCGCCCGATTCTAGCGATAAAGCGACAGGCCCGCAAGATTTTGCTGCGTGTTCTTGATGAGCGCAAGCTGTCTTTTCAATGGCCGATGACGGGCAGCTTCAATCGGGTCGGTTCGAAAAATTATAAATATTCACGATTCACGATGTATATTAATACTCAAAAAGGAGTTCTTTAATCATTTACGGTTAAAGATTTTATAAAATGGAAGCAATAATAAAGTAGGGTGGATATGTCGCTATTGCTAAAAATAATATCACTCAAGGGGCAACCCTTTAATGCCGGCACAGAAGCTGTTTTTGACAGGCATGGAGGAACAATCGGCCGTGCCGACGAAAATACCCTGGTCCTGCCTGACCCTGAAAAGTTTGTGTCCAGACGTCATGCTTCCATCTCGTTCGAGAACGGCCATTATCTGATCAGGGATTCCAGTTTAAGCGGCACCTACATAGACGACCAGGAGCCGCCGCTTAATGACGGTACCCAGACCTTGATCGACGGTATGCGCCTGAGGATAGGCGAATATGAGATCCTGGTTTCGATTACGCCGGAGCAGCAACCGGACGATTTCGCCTTGGCGCCCGATCTGTTCGCTTCGCCTTTTGAGGCTGTTCCTGCCGCCAAAAGTCCTGTTTACGCACCGGGTCCGTTTGCACCGGCGGACGACATCTTTAATAGTTCATCTCATGGCGATCCCCATCTGGATGCGTTTCTTCGCGATACCGGTGCCGCGCCTTTTCCGGCACATGACGCATTGCTGAATCCCGATCATGACAAAGGTCAGCCGGGTTTCGAAGGGCTTATGCAGGCCAATATTTCCTCGATTCATGACAGCTTCATCCCGCCTGCGCCGACCGAGGGGGCGCAAAGCAGCAATGAAATTCCCGATGACTTTAATTTCGAGGAATTATTCAATACCGGGACAGATGCGCAGGCCGATGATCACAGTTGGTTTCAGGGTTTCGAACCGGAGGCTGTACAAGATTTGCCGCCGGTAACGGCAGAAGCAGAACCGGCGCCCGAGCAGGCAAGCAGCAAATTGCTGGAGCCGGATACGCCAGTATCCATCGATCCGGTACCGGTTGCGGCGGATTTCAGCTTTCAGGGATTTGAACCGGAGGTTGAACAGGAATTGCTGCTGGAAACTGAACTGATGCCCGATGATGGTGCGGTCGGTAAAGAGCCGGAACTGGAAATGCCAACGTTGAATGATGCGGTTCCGGTTGCCGCGGCTCCAATACCGGAGGCGCCGGCCGCTCCGCAGGCTCAGGCGGTTAACCAAACCGTGGCTTCGAATGCGCTGTTTAACGCATTTTTACAGGGCGCCGGGCTCGAAGACAAGGCGCTGCAAGCGCAAGCCGCGCCGGAAACCATGCACAGGATCGGCTTGATGTTCAGAAAGCTGGTCGAAGGCACCGTGGCGGTATTGAGAAGCCGTGCAGAGTTTAAGAGCCAGTTCCGCGTCAGTATGACGACCATTAAAACAACGAATAACAATCCGCTAAAATTTGCCGTGACGACCGAGGATGCGCTGACGCATCTGGTCAAAAACGGGCAGGGCGGCTTCAAGGAGCCGGTCGAGGCGATTGATGAAGGCTTCAACGATATCATGAGTCATCAGATGGCCATGCAGGCCGGCATTCAGGCATCGCTGGCGCAAATTTTAAGGCAGTTCGATCCGAAGCTGATTGAAAAACAGTATGAGGAAGGGCTGGTTCTGCAGAAAAAATCAAAATGCTGGGATAAATACAGCGCTCTCTATCCGCGCGTGGTCGAGCAGGCGATGGAGGACTTTTTCGGAGATGCCTTTGCCGAAGCCTATGAAAAACAAATGAAGCAGTTAAGCAATCTACGGACAGACAAATAAAATAACAATATTCCAAATTCAGGCTTTTTGGGTATGATATTTGCAGTTCAGTGCGGGGGGCACGATAAATAATGTCAGAAAACAACAGGGTAATCTGGTCGCAAGGGATGTTCCTGCGTCCGCAACATTTTCAGCAGCATGACCGCTACATCGAAGCTTTGGTGCGGGGGCGGTGCGGTACAGGCCGGGTTTATGACTGGGGCGTGGCAAGGCTGAAGATTGACCAGCGGCAATTGGCGATGGGCAAGTTTGCACTGGCTGAATGCAGCGGTATTTTTCCTGACGGCACGCCTTTTAACCTGCCCGCCGACGATGAGCTGCCTCAGCCTATCGATATTCCGTCCGACGTGCAAAATAGCATTATCTATCTCTCCCTGCCGGCGCGCCTTGAAGGCTCCATTGAAGTCGACAGCGCCGAAAAGCCCAGTAATATGGCGCGCTATCACGCCGTTGAAGCGGATGTCAGGGATCACAATACCAACAGCAACGAAGTCTCGGCATTGATGATAGGCCGGCTGCATACCAGCCTGATGCTGGAAAGACAGGAACGTGCCGGACACATCTGCATCGGTGTGGCTCGGGTCATTGAATCCCGCGCCGACAAAAATGTGATTCTTGACGAAGAGTTTATCCCTCCCAGTCTCGATTGCCTTGCAAATCCCAAGATCAGCGGGTTTATCAAGGAAATTTGCGGTTTATTGCACACCCGGGGCGAAGCATTAGCCGGACGGGCATCGGAAGCGGGGCGCGGAGGCGTTTCGGAAATATCCGATTTTTTACTGCTGCAGGTCGTCAACCGGCTGGAGCCGCTTTTCGAGCATCTGCAGAACCTGCCCGGCATGCATCCCGAGGATTTCTACCGTATCGCGCTGCAGGTGGCCGGCGAACTGTCGACTTTCTCCAAAACCCAGAAGCGCCCGGTCAGTTTTCCCGTCTACAAACATGACAATCTGCAGCTGACTTTCAGTTACGTGATCGATGAAATCCGCGACTGCCTGAGCCTGGTGCTGGAGCAGAACGCCATACCGATTCCGCTGACGCCGCCCAAATACGGTACGCGTGCGGCCAAAATCCCCGATTACAATTTGCTGAAAGACGCCTTCTTCGTGTTGGCTGTGAATGCGCAGGTGCCGGTTGACATGCTGCGCAGCCAGTTCCCGACCCAGGTCAAAATCGGTCCGGTAGAACAGATTCAACAACTGGTCAGGTCGGCGCTGCCCGGCATCGCGGTGCATCCGCTGCCGGTTGCGCCCAGGCAGATTCCCTATCATGCGGGGTTCTCGTATTTCGAGCTGAGCAAGCAGGGTGATTTTTGGCAGCAAATGCACAAGTCCGGCGGCTTCGCCATTCATATCGCAGGCGAATTTCCGGGTCTTGAACTAGAATTTTGGGCAATTAAAAACGGGTAACACAGCGTGAATCAAGGCGATCCTTTCGGCAATTATCTGGATGACGACAAAACTGTTTTGAAGCCCTCGCCGGGTCTGCGAAAAAAACCGTCTTCGGAACCCTTGCAACAGCCTGCGGCGCCGGTCTTTGCAACAGCCGCCGAAACTGTACCGCAGCAGATCAATCTGCAGTCCGGCGATAATCCGCTGGTCGGCAGCGCCATGGCGCTATTGTCGCTGGTGGTGCAGCTGCGCAACTCGGTATCGCATGCCGACGTGCCAGGGCTCAGGAACAAGCTGATCAGCGAGGTCAAAACCTTCGAGGCCAAGTCCTTGCAGGCAGGCTGCCCGCCCGAGCACGTGCAGGCTGCGCGTTACGCGCTGTGCTCGCTGCTCGATGAAGCGATACTCAACACGCCATGGGGCTGCAATAGTATCTGGACCACGCAAAACCTGCTGGTTACCTTCCACAAGGAAGCCTGGGGCGGCGAGAAGTTTTTCCAGATTCTGCAGAACCTGGTTGCGCAGCCGGGAACCTATCTTTATCTGCTGGAACTTTTCTATTTCTGCTTGAGCTTGGGGTTTGAAGGCAAGTACCGTGTCCAGGAACACGGCCTGACGCGGCTCGAAGAGGTGCGTGAAAATCTGTATCTGGTCATCCGCCGGCAAAGAGGCGACTTCGACAAGGAGCTGTCGCCGCACTGGCGCGGCATTACCGACAAGCGTAATGCGCTGGCCAAATATGTGCCTTTGTGGGTTGTGGCTTCGGTGGCGGGTTTCGCGCTGATGCTGGTATTTTTGGGTTTTCTGTATGCCGTGAATCAGGCATCCAATCCGCTGCTGAGCCAGTTGTACAAAATCAAGGATGATCTCGATATTAAACCCACCTTGGCCGTTAACAAACCCGCGCCTGCAGCGCCGGTCAGAAACATCCTCGACGATCTCAGAGCGTTTCTGGCGCCTGAAATCCAGCAGCATAAAGTCACTGTGGATCAGATTAACGGCAAGACCGTGATCAGAATCATGGCCAAGAGCTTTTTCGCTTCCGGCAGCGACCAGATCCAGGCCGAATATTATCCGTTGCTGGAAAAAATAGCCCAGGCGCTGACTACCATCACCGATCCCATCAGCGTGGTCGGACATACCGACAATGTACCTATTTTCACGGCGCGCTTTCCTTCCAACTGGGATTTATCCAGTGCAAGGGCAAAAACAGTGGCGGCGTTTTTAAGCGGCCGCGGCCAGTTTAGTCACCCCATTGCATCGGAAGGACGCGCGGATACGCAAAGCCTGGTGCCTAACGATAGTCCCGAACACCGGGCCATGAATCGGCGTATAGAAATCAATTTTTAAGAATTTTAAGGTTAATCGTGAAAAAAATTATCGATTTCTTCAAGAGAAAATGGGTGATACAGCTCATTGGTATTATCGCGCTGAGCCTGGTGTTATGGTTTTTCGGTCCGCTGATTGCGATAGGCGGCAATGTACCGCTCGAAACCGAGGTTTCACGCCTGATCGCCATACTGATCCTTGTCGTGCTGTGGGGCGCCAATAATCTGTTCACTCAGGTCAGAGCCAGCCGCGCCAACGCGCAGATGGTCAACGAACTGGTGGACAGCAAGATAGCCGCTCCGTTACAGGTCAATCATGAGTCGGACGAAGAGATCGGCATGCTCGGGCAAAACTTCGATGCGGCCTTGCAAACATTGAAACAGATGAAAAGCAAGTCGTCGCACGGCAAACAATATCTGTACGAGCTGCCCTGGTACATTATCATAGGACCGCCGGGTTCCGGCAAAACGACGGCTTTGATCAATTCCGGCCTGGAATTTCCATTGTCTGATCGTTTCGGCAAAAGCGCCATCCAAGGCGTCGGCGGCACGCGCAATTGCGACTGGTGGTTCACCGACCAGGCGGTGCTGCTCGATACGGCGGGCCGCTACACGACCCAGGACAGCCATGAAGCTGTCGATAAGGCGGCCTGGTTCGGGTTCCTGGATCTGTTGAAAAAACACCGGCCGCGCCGCCCCGTCAACGGCGTTCTGGTTGCCATGAGCCTGTCCGACCTGCTTCGGCAGACGGAAGAAGAGCGCACGCTGCACGCGCTCGCCATACGGCAGCGGATTCAGGAATTGAATGAGCAACTCGGCATCCGCATCCCGATTTATATGTTGTTCACCAAAACGGATCTGATTGCGGGTTTTACGGACTTTTTCGCCGATTTCGGCCAGGATGAGCGCGCCCAGATATGGGGCGTAACGTTTCCTGAAGAAAATGAAGAACATCCGGCCGATGTCATCGCCCGAGTCGGGCAGGACTTCGATGATTTGCTGGTGCGCCTGAACAGCCGCATGCAGAAACGTCTGCAGGAGGAGAGAGATCTTCAGCGCCGCAATCTGATTTTCGGCTTTCCGCAACGCATGTCGTTACTGAAAGAGCCCATGCTCAGTTTCCTTCAGCAGTGCTTCGGCATCAACCGCTACCAGACGCCCTCGCTGCTGCGCGGCGTTTATTTCACCAGCGGCACGCAGGAAGGCACGCCGATCGATCGGTTAATGGGCATACTAGCCACTACATTCAAGCTCGACCGCTTTTCGGCGCCGGTATTCAGCGGCAAGGGCAAAAGCTATTTTCTGACGCGCCTTCTTAAAGAAGTCATCTTCGGCGAGGCCGAAATCGCCGGTTTGAACCAGCGCGTGGAGCAGCGCCGTTCGCTGATGCAAAAATTGTCTTACGGGGCGGCCATTGCGCTGACTATCGGCATGGCGGCTTTATGGTCGACCAGTTTTACACGCAATAAACTGGCTATTGCCGACGTGCAGGCAAAAAACGATCTCTACGAAAAAACGCTTGCCGACACGCCTGAGTGGAAAAGCGATTTCGCCGCCTTATTGAAACAAATGGATGCGCTTTATGCCGTGCACGCCGTTTATGCCGACGACGCGCCGTGGTCCATGCAGTTCGGGCTTTACCAGGGCGACAAGCTCAGGCCGCTGGTCGACAGCGCTTATGGCAAGCAACTGTCGAACCGTTTCCTGCCGCTCATCAAGGCCAGGCTGGAACAGCGCCTGGTCAGCGAGGAAGCCAAAAACCCGGAGATTTTGTATGAACTGCTGCGCGTTTATTTGATGCTCGGCAATCCGGAGAAAATGGATGCCAGGATTTTCCGGCCCTGGATCGCACTGGACTGGGAAAACAATTACCCCCAGGCTGTGCAGCAAGGCTTGCTGGTGCATCTGGACAATCTGCTGAAATTGCCGATGGAGGCCCAGCCTCTGGATGATCAGTTGGTTGCAGGTACCCGGCAGATATTGACGCAAATACCGGTCGCGCAGCAGGTTTACATGCGCATCAAGCGTGAGGCATTGCAGCGGCATGATTATGACTTCAAGCTGATCGATGCCCTGGGGTTAAGCGGAAATCGCGTTTTTTCGACCGCCAGCGGCACACTGGAAGAGCAGTTGATTCCCGGCTTTTTTACCTATGACGGTTTCTATCAGATTTTTCTGAAAGAAAGCAAGGATCTGGCCAAGCAGGCGGTTGAGCAGCAATGGGTGCTCGGCGAGGACAACATGGCCGGGGTACAGGATTCTGCGGAACTGGAAGCCAAGCTGCGCAATTATTATTTCATCGACTTCATCAAGCGCTGGGACGATTTGCTGAATAATTTGAACATCAGGGCGACGGCCAATATACAGCAATCCATAGAAGTGCTGGAGATAGTCTCCGGCGGCGACTCGCCTTTGCGTAAACTGCTGCAGGCGCTGGATCAACAGACATCGCTGACGCGCGCCCCGGCCGATGCCGGTGGCCTGGATAAGCTGAAACAGGGTGCCGAAGCCGCAACAGGCGGCGATGCGCGCATGCAAAAGCTGCTGAATGCCGCCAAAGTGGCCGGCGTGACTGGCGAATCCTCGGCCGGTTCAGGTCAGGAAGTCGAGCGGCATTTTGAAAGGCTGACTGCCCAGATCAGGAATATCGGCGGCGCCGTGGCTATCGATCAGGTGATTGCCGACCTGGGGCAGCTTTACGGCTATATGGCTGATCTGGGCAGCACATCCGATGCTTCCGCCGCTGTCAACTTGGCCTTGCAGCGCAGTTCCGGAGGCGGCAATGACATCATTGCGCAGATTAATCTGCACTCGGCACGACTGCCGGACCCTTTGCAAGGCTGGGTCAGGACCTTGGCTTCGGGAAACTGGGGCATTATTCTGGGCGGCGCCAAGGCCCAGCTGAACCGCAGCCTGCAAAGCGAAGTGGCCACGGTCTGCAAAAGCGCGCTGGAAGGGCGCTATCCACTGTCAAAAGCCAGCCGCACCGATATTACGCTGCAGGATTTCGGCAAGTTCTTTGCGCCCAACGGCGTTCTCGACCAGTTTTTCAATACCCATCTGAAACCGTTTGTCGACACCAGCGGCATGCAATGGAGGCTGATTGCCCAGGACAACAAGTCGATCGGCATATCGTCGGGCGTTCTGAGCCAGTTCCAGAATGCGGCAAAAATACGCGACGTCTTTTTCCAGAGCGGCGGACAGTTGCCGGCTATCACGTTTGAGCTCAAGCCGCTGCAACTCGATTCGAATGCATCGCGCTTCTGGATCGATATGGGCGGCCAGCAGACCGATTATCGCCACGGTCCGGCGCGGGCGACGCAGTTCCAATGGCCGGGTACGGGCGGAGGCTTGGTCCGGTACGGTTTCGAAAAGCCGGACGGCAAGCTGGTCAGTCGCTCGGAAGAGGGCGCATGGGCGCTGTTCAGGGTACTTGATAAGGCTGATATACAGAAATCGACGCAGGACAGTTATATCGTGACCTTCGCTATTGAAGGACTGACGGCAAAATACGAGTTGAGAGCCAACAGCGTATTCAATCCGTTTGCCTTCGATGCCTTAAAGAGCTTTCGCTGCATCGCCGGAATATGACCGTGGAAAACCTGTCCATTCCTGGATTTTATGGAAAATTGCCGGTCCTGGGCGATTTTGTTTCGCGCCGGCTTTCGCGCGAGTTTATCAATCCGTGGGATAAATGGCTGCAGAGCGCCATGGCGGCGAGCCAGCAGCAGCTTGTCGAGAACTGGCTGAAGGCTTACTTATCGAGTCCGGTCTGGCGTTTTGCATTAAGTCCGGGGCTGTGCGGCAATACCGGTTGGCTCGGTGTGCTGATGCCCAGCGTTGACCGGGTCGGGCGTTATTTTCCGTTGACGCTGGCGTTGCCTATATCAGCAGACATCAATTTGCCCGATGTGTTCATAGCCAATAACGCTTGGTTTTCGGAAGTCGAGTCGATTGCGCTGACGGCGCTGGAAGATAATCTCGACCTGAACGGTTTCGATAATCTGCTGACCAGTATCCCTGCCTTAGTAAGGCCTGAAGCCCGATTCGCCAATCGAACCCTGCATAGGGATGCCGGTGCCGCCAAAAACGCCATCTGTATAAGCATTGATCATGCGGGGCCGGCCGAGGAAGCGCTGGCGGATTTGCACACTAATTTGTTTGATGTATTTACATCCGGCTACAGCTTGTGGGCCACGCTCGGCTCCGATCATATCAAGCCTTTTTTGCTGGGCTGTGAAGGCTTGCCGCCGGTGAGTGCGTTTGTCAGCCTGCTCTCCGGCCATATGTCAGACCGAGGCTGGCAGCTTGATAAAACCACTTTGTCAAATGCTGCTGAGGGCATTGATCCGGATAAGACGCAGCCGCGCAGGTGTATTAATAATCAGCCGGACAGCAGTGGATCTGAGGCCGGGCAGGATGAACAGAATCTAAAGTGGCGATCTTTTGCCATAACCGACGTGGGCATGCGTCGGAAATGCAATGAGGATGCGATACTGGACCGGCCGCAGGCGGGTATATGGGCTGTTGCGGACGGCATGGGCGGGCATCAGGCCGGCGATGTGGCGAGCCAGATGATTGTTGAAGCCCTGGGCAAGCTGGAATTCTCAGGCGACCTGGATTCAGCCATAAAAAAAACTGGCGCCTGCCTGAAACAGGTCAATGATGATCTGCGCGACCTGGCGGAAAGCCGGTTCGGCAATCAAATCGTGGGCAGCACGGTTGTGGTGTTGCTGGCGGACGATAAGCAATTTGCTTATCTATGGGCCGGCGATAGCCGTCTCTATCGGTTGAGGAACAAGCAGTTGCAACAATTGACCGTAGATCATTGCGAAGACCAGGAATATCCGGAAAGCAGCCTGATGCCGGCCGATAGGCCTCTGAAACAGACCAATGTCATCACCCGCGCTATTGGGGCTGATGATGATTTACAGTTGGATTCTGGAACTGCTGATGTACAGTCGGGCGATATTTATCTGCTTTGCAGCGATGGGCTGGATAAAGAGGTGAGCTTTCAGGAGATTGAGGCGATTTTGAATGCCCATAATCGTGAAGCCAGCGTACAGGCTTTGATTGACTTGACGCTGCAGCGAGGAGCTCGCGACAATGTTTCGGTTGTGGCCGTCGAAATTTCATAGATTAAAGCACGTCATTGAGTTTTAGAGTTCTTGATGATGTGATAGAGTTTGCAGTTATAATAAAAAATAAGGGGGCAAATTGGCTGTCGATATTGAAAGCTATTTAGAAGCGATAGATTCGGAAAATGTCTGTGGAGAGGATCTGCAATACGATGCCGAATTCATTGCTCTGGAACAGGCGATAAAAGGCAAGCCTGAACAACAGGTCGGCGATACCATTCAAGCAGCGGAACCTCCCAACTGGCGCGAAGTAAAAAAGAGCGCGGAACAGCTATTATCCCGTACCCGAGACCTGCGGGTGCTGGTCAGCTTTCTCCGGGCGCTGATCGCAACGGAAGGATTTGCCGGCTTCAATGACGGCATGGCTTTGATCAAGGCGCTGGTTGAACAGCGCTGGGACAGTATTTATCCTCAACTTGATCCGGATGATGACAACGACCCTACTGAACGGGTCAATATTCTGATGTCCTTGTGCGACCACGAGACTATTCTGCGCCCGCTCCAACAAACGCCCCTGGTCGAATCGAGAGGTCTCGGCCGATTCAGCCTACGCGATGTGTTTGTCGCTACCGGAAAAATTACCGTTTCCGATAATGAAAGCGGCATAGCGTCATCGACAATTGACGCCGCCGTTCTGGACAGCGATCTGGAAAGTCTCAAGCAGATATTGGCTGCGGTCAGCTCCGGCCTCGATAACCTGAATGCATTGGAGCGTTTTGTTACTGAGCAGGTTGGAGTCAATGATGCGCCCAGTTTTGGCGACTTAAGAAATCTGTTAAAGGAAAGCAGGGCGCTTCTGACTGACTGGCTTGAAATAAAAGGCGGCGGCGAAGTTGCTGTTGCGGATGAGGCGGAAAGCGAGATTGTCGCTGACAACGTTAAAGCCGCGGCTGCCGCAGAAAAAAAATCGGCGCCTGGCGCCATCAACAATACGCAGGATGTGCTTAAGGCATTGAATCTGGTCTGCGAATATTACAAAAAAAATGAACCGTCGAGTCCAGTGCCTATTTTTATTGAACGCGGCATGAGACTGGTCGGAAAAAGCTTTATGGACGCGCTTAAGGATATCGCGCCTGATGGTTTGGATCAGGCCAAGGTCATCATTGGAACTCGTGGTGAAGATGAGTAAAGACATCACGCTGGTTTGTAAATTTAATACGTTGAATAAGGGGCATTAAATGGCAGAAAGTAGTCAAAAATTTATCGCACGCAATCGTGCGCCAAGAGTTCAGATCGAATACGACGTTGAATTATACGGAGCGGAAAAAAAAGTCCAGTTGCCGTTCGTGATGGGCGTTTTAGCCGACTTGTCAGGAAAACCCGCCGAACCTCTGGCGCCGGTTGCCGAGCGCAAGCTGCTGGAAATTGACGTTGACAACTTCGATGAACGTCTGAAGTCCATGAAGCCGCGAGTGGCTTTTACCGTGCCGAACACTATTACCGGCGATGGCAATCTGAACGTTGATATCACCTTCCAGAGCATGGATGACTTTTCCCCGGCGGCTGTTGCCAGAAAAGTGGAAGGACTCAATAAACTGCTGGAAGCTAGAACGCAATTGGCCAATCTGGTGACCTATATGGACGGCAAGGGCGGCGCGGAAGAGCTGATTGCCAAGGCCATCAACGATCCTGCCTTGCTGCAGTCGCTGATCGCGGCGCCTAAGCCGGCTGCAGACGCAACGCCAGAAACCCCGGAAGCAGGAGAATAAGCCATGGTTGAAGTAGCAAATGCGCCAGAAGCCCAAGCAGGGGCTCAGGCACAGGAATTCAGCGATTTTTCATCATTGCTGAACAAAGAATTCAAACCCAAATCGGATCGTGCCAAGGCAGAAGTTGAAAACGCGGTTCAGACATTGGCCGAATACGTTTTGAAGGATGCCTCCATCATATCGGAAGATGCGATCAATTCAATTGAGGCTATCATCGCGCAGATCGATAAAAAACTGACCGAGCAGGTTAATCTGATTCTTCACCATGAAGATTTCCAGAAGCTGGAAGGATCATGGCGAGGCCTGCATTATATGGTCAACAATACGGAAACTGACGAGCAACTGAAGATCAGAGTCATGAACATCTCGAAGAAAGAGTTGGGCAAGACGCTGAAGAAATTCAAAGGCACGGCCTGGGATCAAAGCCCGCTGTTCAAGAAACTGTACGAAGAGGAATACGGCCAGTTCGGCGGCGAACCGTTCGGCTGCCTGATGGGCGATTATTACTTCGATCATTCACCGCAGGACGTTGAACTGCTGGGCCAGATAGCGCAGATTTCAGCGGCATCGCATGCGCCGTTCATTGCCGGCGTTTCGCCTTCGACATTACAGATGGATTCATGGGCCGAACTGGCGAATCCCCGCGATCTGACGAAAATATTCTCGACGCCGGATTATGCCGCATGGCGCTCATTGCGCGAATCGGATGATTCCAAGTACATCGGTCTGGCTATGCCGCGCTTCCTGTCTCGTCTGCCGTACGGCTCTAAAACCGATCCGGTGGACGAATTCGATTTCGAAGAAGATACCGAAGCGGCCAACAGCGGCAACTACACATGGTCCAATGCCGCCTATGCCATGGCGACCAACATCAACCGCTCGTTCAAATTGTACGGCTGGTGCTCCAGAATTCGCGGCATTGAATCAGGCGGCGCCGTCGAAGGCCTGCCGGTGCATTCGTTTCCGACCGATGATGGCGGCGTGGATATGAAATGCCCGACCGAGATCGCCATCAGTGACCGCCGCGAAGCGGAGCTGGCCAAATCGGGCTTTATGCCGCTGGTGCATAAGAAGAATTCCGACTTTGCAGCATTTATCGGCGCGCAATCATTGAATAAGCCGGCCGAGTATGATGATCCGGATGCAACGGCAAACGCCAACCTTGCGGCCAGATTGCCTTATCTGTTTGCGACCTGCCGCTTTGCCCATTATCTGAAATGTATCGTGCGCGACAAAATCGGCTCATTCAAGGAGCGTTCGGACATGGAGCGCTGGCTGAATAACTGGATTCTGAATTATGTGGATGGTGATCCGGCAAACTCCAGCGAAACGACTAAAGCGAAAAAGCCGCTGGCTGCCGCCGAAGTTGTTGTTGAAGAGATAGAAGGCAATCCCGGGTATTACTCGTCAAAATTCTTTCTTCGCCCGCACTATCAGCTGGAAGGCTTGACAGTGTCGTTGCGATTGGTTTCCAAACTGCCCTCCGCCAAAGGCGGTTGATGTTTGGTGCTTACGAGTCATGGAGCCTAGCACTTATTAAGGACGACGCTTCTGGCTTTTTTTTGATGTCTTAAAAATAAAAGGAGAGACAAATGGCTGTTGATATGTTTATTAAAATCGGCGATGTGAAAGGTGAATCGCGCGATAAAACGCACAAGGATGAGATTGACGTTTTGGCATGGAGCTGGGGGATGTCGCAATCAGGCACCACGCATACAGGCGGCGGCGGCGGCGCTGGCAAAGTCAGCGTGCAGGATATATCGTTAACCAAATATGTCGATAAATCTTCCGCGCCTTTGATCATGGCTTGCTGCAATGGCAAGCATTATCCCGAGGCCACACTGGTCGTGCGCAAAGCCGGCGAAACGCCTCTGGAATATATCGTGATCAAGATGAAGGAAGTCATCGTGACCTCTGTTAGCACGGGCGGCAGCGGCGGTGAAGACAGACTGACGGAAAATGTCAGCCTGAACTTCGCTGAATTCGAATACGCCTACCAGCCTCAAAAAGCGGACGGTTCAAAAGACGGCGGCGCGATTGAGACTAAATGGAATATCGCTGAAAACGTAAAAATCTAAAGTCGGGAGCGCGAAGAAGGCATATCCTTCTTCGCGTTTTTTACGGCTAACAAATTCAAAGCGTTTTTATCAGCAGCAGGAAAGTTTATGAACCTTGCAGAGCAGCATTTACAGGAAGGCCGGCTTCAGGAAGCGCTGGCTGAATTACAAAATCAGGTTCGTAAAGACCCTGCCAATCCTAAACTCAGAACATTTCTATTTCAGCTTTTGTCGATTCTCGGCGAATGGGATCGCGCACTGACGCAACTGAATGTGGCGGGCGAGCTCGATGCGGCGAATCTGCCTATGGTGCAGACTTACAGGGAAGCTATTCGATGCGAAGTTTTGCGCAAGGATATCTTCTCAGGCCATAAAACGCCTGTGGTTTTTGGTGAGCCGGCACAGTGGATCGCGCTGCTTCAGGAAGCGCTTAAACTGAACGCCGACAATCGGTTCGCGGAAGCGAGAAATCTGCGCGATCAGGCTTTTGACCTGGCGCCCGCAACGCCGGGATCAATCAACAGCAATGCCTTTAACTGGATAGCCGATGCCGACACCCGCCTGGGGCCCATGCTGGAAGCGATAGTCAATGGTCATTATTACTGGGTTCCATTCCATCAGATTCACGAGATTCATATTGAGGAACCGGCCGATCTGCGCGATTTTGCCTGGATGCCGGCGCATTTCGTCTGGGCGAACGGCGGCGAAGCCTTCGGCTTGATCCCAACACGTTATCCCGGTTCCGAAACCGCCAATGATCCGGCAATACGTCTGGCCCGCAAGACGCAGTGGCTGGAGCAGGCTGAAGAATCATTCATCGGCTTGGGGCAACGGTTATTGAGTACGGACGAAAACGACTATGCGCTAATGGATGTCCGTGAAATTAAATTTAATATTGACTAATCGCCAACCTATCTTTATTCGAACGCAACCTTGAACGCTTCTTGCCCGCTTTTTTATCCCGCATGGGGTGCCTGTAGAGAATAAAAACCATGGCCGAGCTAACCCAGAAAGAACGTTTGCAGCCTTCGCTATTGGATCGGCTGACCGACGACGCGCCCGATAAGACTCAGGAATCGCGCGAACAGCGCGTCTTGTCGCTGAGCCGGTTGCGGCAGGGCGTATTGAGAGATATGGGCTGGCTGTTGAATACAGGCCGTTTGGCTGCGGTCGAGAATCTCGATGATTATCCTTTAGTCGCCGGTTCAGTAATCAACTACGGCATTCCCGATCTGGCCGGCACAACGTTATCGGGCGCCGATGTGCAGGAAATAGAGCGTTGCGTCCGACAGGCCATTTGGGATTTTGAGCCTCGAATCCTGCGCGATTCGGTCAAGGTCACGGTGACCGCTTCGGATGACCGGATGAATCACAATGCCATGACCTTCGACATAGAAGGCGATCTTTGGGCGCAACCGTTACCGTTGCGCCTCTACCTTAGAACAGAACTCGATCTTGAGACCGGCAACATGGAAATCATGGACAGAGGAGGCTAGCTGTGGATCCTCGCTTACTGAAATACTACAACCGCGAGTTGCAGCATATCCGCGAAATGGGCGGCGAATTCGCGCGCGAATTTCCCAAGATTGCCGGCAGGCTGGGTCTGGACGAATTCGAATGCGCAGATCCTTACGTGGAGCGTCTTCTGGAAGGCTTCGCATTCATGGCGGCGCGTGTCCAGCTCAAGGTCGATGCAGAGTTTCCGCGCTTTACCCAGCATCTGCTGGAAATGGTCTATCCGCATTATCTGGCGCCTACGCCGTCCATGACGGTCGTGCAGTTTCAGCCGGATCTGTCCGAGGGGGCGCTCAACGAAGGATTTCCGATCCTTCGGGAGACCGCTTTGCGCAGCCAGATCGGCAAAGGCGAGCAGACCGCCTGCGAATACCGCACGGCCCACGATCTGACTTTATGGCCTTTGGAACTGGTGGAAGCTGAATATCTGCCCGGTGCCGGCGCCGTCGCCAACCTCGGCGTATCGAGCCTGCCCGGACTGAAAGCCGGCATCCGATTGCGCCTGAGAACGACGGCGGGACTGAAATTCAACCAGATCGCCCTGAATAATCTGCCGCTCTATCTGCGCGGTGTCGGCGAATTGCCCATGCAGATTTATGAACAGATACTGGCGAATGCGATTGCCGTAGTCGTGCAGCCGACCCAACGGCCTGCCGCCTGGCAACACGTCATCAAGAACGCCGCCGTTCAGCCGCTGGGATTTGAAGACAATCAGGCGCTGCTGCCTTATGTCTCGCGTTCATTCCAGGGCTATCGGTTACTGCAGGAGTATTTTGCCTTTCCCGAGCGTTTTATGTTCGTTGAATTGACGCAGTTGCAGGAAGCCGTGCGGCAGTGCGCCGACAACGAACTGGACATCATCATCCTGCTCAATCGCAGCAACCCCCGGTTGATCAATTCGGTCGATGCGTCACGGTTTGCCTTGTTCTGTACGCCGGCCGTCAATATCTTTCCCAAAAGGACCGACCGGATTCATTTGACCAATCAAACCGCCGAATATCATGTCGTTCCCGACCGGACCCGGCCATTGGATTATGAAGTTTATCAGGTGAAGGAAGTTACGGGTTTCGGCGGCACAGCCGATGATAAGCAGGAATTCCTGCCTTTTTATCAAGCCAGCGCCGATGCCAGGCACAAGCATAAGAGAGCCTACTATACGCTACACCGGGCGCCGCGCGTCATTTCGTCCAAGCTACGGCAATACGGCCCCCGCTCCAGCTATACCGGCAATGAAATATATATCTCGTTGGTAGATGCCAATGAGGCGCCTTTTAGAAGCGAGCTGAAGCAGCTCGGCCTTGCCACGCTGTGCACGAACCGCGATTTGCCGCTGCAGTTGCCCATCGGCGTAGGAGCGACTGATTTTACGATTCAGACCGGCGCTCCGGTTCAATCCATACGGTGCCTATCGGGGCCGACCAAGCCGCGCCCGTCCAATGCGCATAAGGATACCGCATGGAAACTGATTAGCCATCTGTCGCTGAACTATTTATCGATCGTCGATAACGACGAAAAAGAAGGCGCCATGGCGTTTCGTAACCTGCTGTCGTTGTATGGCGACAGTGATCCAGGCTCTCGCAAGCAGATCGAGGGCGTGTTATCGATTCAATCCAAGTCCATCGTCCGCCGTATCAATACCAAAGGGCCGATCGTGTTCGGGCGCGGTTTGGAAGTATTGATCAATGTCGATGAGTCGGCCTTTGAGGGGAGCGGCGTATTCTTGCTGGGCACCGTGCTGGAGCAGTTCTTCGCTCAGTATGTATCAATCAATTCATTTACGGAAACGGTGCTGAAAACCAGCGACCGGGGCGAGGTAATGCGATGGCCGACGAGAATCGGGCAACGCCACATCCTCTAGAAGAGTCACTGAGCAAAGCGCCGTATAAATACGGCTTTTTCCAGCTGATGCGCCTTCTGGAGTGCGCCTATAAGGACAAGCCCCGGTTGGGCCATTCGGCCCGCCCCGTCGATGATCCGATCAGGCTGGGGCAGGAAGTGTCGCTGTCGTTCGAATCCTCCACGCTCAGTTCATTCACGCCGGGTGAGGACGGACTTCCTCCGCGGCTGACCGGGCGCTTCTTGGGTCTGTTCGGCACCAATGGGCCGCTGCCTCTGCATCTGACCGAATACGTTCGCGAAAGAATTCATCATTACCGCGATCATACGTTGGCGCGTTTTGCCGACATATTCCACCATCGCATGCTGTGCCTGTTTTATCGCGCCTGGGCCGACACGGAGCCCGTCGTCAGTTTCGATCGGCCCGAATCCGACCGCTTTTCCGGTTATATCGGCTCGCTGGCCGGGCTGGGCCTGGAATCCCTGCACGAGCGCGATGCCATGCCCGATCTGGCCAAGTTCTACTATACGGGCTACTTGTCCTGCCAGGCCAAACATGCCGAAGGGCTGAGGGCCATGCTGGCGGACTATTTCAGGTTGACGGTCGGCATCGAAGAATTCGTCGGCGAATGGCTGGATATCCAGGAATCGGACTTGACGCGCCTGGGCGAGACGCCCAGAACCGGCGAATTAGGCATGTCGGCGATTTTGGGATCGCGGGTCTGGTCATGCCAGCATAAGTTCCGAATCCGCCTGGGACCGTTGAGCCTGGCGGAATACCAGAGCCTGTTGCCGAACGGCTACAGGATCGGGCAGTTAATAGCGATAGTCCGCAATTACATAGGCGACGAACTGGTCTGGGATGTCAATCTGGTCCTGAAAAAAGAACAAGTGCCGGGCGCGCGGCTGGACGGACAGACGGGGCTGGGCTGGACAAGCTGGCTGGGCGAGCGGCATGAGAATACAGATGCTGACGATTTGATGCTGAATCCTTTCTGGGGCAGCCTGGGCGCAGCGTAAGCACAATAAAAACAAACAAATTGGGAGACGTGAAATGTCAGACATCAGTCGTGTGGCGCTGTTCGGGAAGCTGAACAGCGTCTGTTACAAAGCGATAGAAGGCGCAACCGTATTTTGCAAGATGCGCGGCAATCCCTATGTGGAACTGGTGCACTGGCTGCATCAGATTCTGCAGCTGCAGGATTCTGATCTGCATAAAATCATCCGTCAGTTCAATCTCGATCCCTCCCGGCTGGCCAAGGACTTTACCGATGCGCTCGACCGGTTGCCCCGGGGCTCCACGTCCATTTCCGATCTGTCTTCGCATGTCGAGGAAGCTGTCGAACGCGGCTGGGTATACGGCACGCTGATGTTCGGCGAATCGCAAGTCCGCTCGGGGCATCTGGTCGTCGGCATTCTGAAAACCAAAGGGCTGACGCATGCCCTGCAAGGCATCTCCAGGGAATTCGACAAGATCAAGCCTGAGACTCTGACCGAACGTTTTGCCGAAATCGTCAGCGGCTCGCCGGAAGAAGGCCTGCGCGCCAGCGACGGCTTTCAGGTCGGCGGCGGCGCCGTTCCGGGCGAGGCCAGCGGCGCCATGTCGCCGGCGCAGATGGGCAAGCAGGAAGCCTTGAAGCAGTTTACGGTCGATCTGACCGAGCAGGCGCGGCAAGGCAAAATGGACCCGATCGTCGGGCGCGACGAGGAAATTCGCCAGGTCATCGATATCCTGATGCGCCGCCGCCAGAACAATCCGATCCTGACCGGCGAGGCCGGCGTCGGCAAGACGGCTGTCGTCGAAGGTTTTGCGCAGAAAATCGTCGCAGGCGACGTGCCGCCGCCCTTGCGCGATGTGTCGCTGCGCACGCTCGATGTCGGCTTGCTGCAAGCCGGCGCCAGCATGAAAGGCGAATTCGAAAACCGCCTGCGCCAGGTCATAGAAGAAGTTCAGTCCTCGGAAAAACCGATCATCCTGTTCATCGATGAAGCCCATACCTTGGTCGGAGCGGGCGGAGCAGCCGGCACCGGCGATGCGGCCAATCTGCTGAAGCCGGCTCTGGCGCGCGGTACGCTGCGCACAGTCGCCGCGACAACCTGGGCCGAATACAAAAAGCACATCGAAAAAGACCCAGCCCTGACGCGCCGCTTCCAGGTCGTGCAGGTCAACGAGCCGAGCGAGGAAAAGGCCATTCTGATGATGCGCGGCGTGGCGTCGGTCATGGAAAAACACCATCAGGTGCAGGTGCTCGATGAGGCATTGGAAGCGGCGGTCCGATTGTCGCACCGCTACATTCCGGCCCGCCAGTTGCCCGATAAATCAGTCAGCCTGCTCGATACGGCTTCGGCCCGCGTCGCGATCAGCCAGCATGCCGTACCGGCCGAGGTGGACGACTGCCGCAAACGCATCGCGGCGCTGGAAACCGAACTGGCCATTATCGGCCGCGAGAAAGCGGTCGGCATCGACATCAAGGACCGCGAAACGGTCGCCGCTGAAAAGCTCGGTGCGGAAAAAGAGCGCCTGAGCAAACTGGAAACACGCTGGAATGCCGAGCGCGAACTGGTCAAAAGCATACTCGATATCCGCAAGCAGTTGCGCGATCAGACCGGCAAAGTGGAAGGCACCGACAGCCCGCTTGAAAAAGCCGCCGACCGGATGGCCGAAGCCGAATCCGCCCCAGCAACGGCAAGTGTGCCGCGCGAACAGTTGCTGGAAGAACTGAAAACCTTGCAGGCGAAACTGCATGAACTGCAAGGCGAAACGCCGCTGATCCTGCCCAGCGTCGACGCGCAGGCCGTTGCCTCCGTGGTCGGCGACTGGACCGGCATTCCGGTCGGCCGCATGGTTAAAAACGAAATCGAAACCATTCTGCATCTGGCCGACAACCTGGAACAGCGCATCATCGGCCAGCGCCATGCCCTGGACATGATCGCCCGAAGAATCCAGACCTCGCGCGCCGGCCTCGACAATCCCAACAAGCCCATCGGCGTCTTCATGCTGGCCGGCACCTCCGGCGTCGGCAAGACCGAAACGGCGCTGGCCCTGGCCGAAGCCTTGTACGGCGGCGAGCAGAACGTCATCACCATCAACATGAGCGAATATCAGGAAGCGCACACCGTATCGACCCTGAAAGGCGCGCCTCCGGGTTATGTCGGCTACGGCGAAGGCGGCGTGCTGACCGAAGCGGTCCGGCGGCGTCCTTACAGCGTCGTGCTGCTGGATGAGGTCGAAAAAGCCCATCCCGATGTGCATGAGATTTTCTTCCAGGTCTTCGACAAGGGCTGGATGGAAGACGGCGAGGGCAGGGTCATCGATTTCAAGAATACATTGATTCTGCTGACGACGAACGCCGGCACCGACCTGATCGCAGGACTGTGCCGCGATCCGGAACTGATGCCGGAACCGGAAGGCATTGCCAAGGCGCTGCGGGAACCGCTGCTGAAAGTGTTCCCGCCGGCCCTGCTCGGCCGTCTGGTCGTGATTCCTTATTATCCGCTCAGCGACGAAATGATCGGCGCGATCGCCCGCCTGCAGCTCGGCCGGATCAAGAAGCGCATCGCTGAAAGCCACAAGGTGCCGTTCACTTACGACGATGACGTGATCAAGCTGATCGCGAGCCGCTGCACCGAAGTCGAAAGCGGCGGCCGCATGATCGATGCGATTTTGACCAATACCGTGTTGCCGCGGATCAGCGAGGAGTTTTTAACACGGATGATGGAAGGCAAACCGATCGAGCGGGTTCATGTGAGCGTGCAGGATGGGGATTTTGGGTACGGGTTTGAGTAGACTGTCCTATTATCAATAAACATAAATATAGTATGTGCTAACGAAAGAAGCGCATTTTTGGCTATCAACTTGAGGAAATCACTATGACAGACTGGAGCGGGAAATATACTTACAATAAAATTGCTTACTCTGGACGCGAAATCCACCTTCAGGGTTTATTCAGAGGCTTTAGTATTGAGCGTATGATCGGCAAGGCCAAAGAAGGCCCATACTATTATTTTCTGGGCAATCCACATGATTCCGGTGCTTATACTTCTGATACGAAGGCTTTTTACACCACGCTATTGCAGTCGATAGCTACGCGCTGGGGTAATACTGGTAGCGTGCCTATTGGCGAAATCAATGCGCCCGGCGGTAAGACTGCCAATTACCGTGGCACTAGCATCTGGAACGGAGGCTGAGAACTGTAGGGCGGATTTGCTGAAAGGCAATCCGCTTTTTACTGAAAGCTAAAGTGATCAAACAAATAGTTCTACCTATCTCTGCAGGGGGGGGTATGAAAAAATCATCATGTCCACATCTATTCAAAGGCAATATGAAGCAAAAGGTGACTGGCCAAAATTTAAAAAATCAGAATGGGTGCAAACAGGAGTAGGCAGCTATGGGTATGGATGCGCGTGTTTGAGAGCAACAGTGAATAAGGAATCTCAAGAAATTATTGAAATTTTTTAAAGCTATTTCAAAACCACTTTCAGTCTGCCGACATGATAAATCATTGGAAGAACCAAGTCCGCAAGGCGAATAGCGTGGTAGGGTTGGATTTGGATGGTAAACAGCTTCATCGTTTGCTTACTATTTATAGCAAAGTTGATGGTTAGAAAAGCGCAGCCCATCCAACGGGCTAAATAAAAGAAGAAAACCTCATGTGTCCAGGTTTTCAATCTAATAGTCGCCCCGCTCCGCCAGTGGTCGCTCCGATAGAGCGCAACGGAATCCGTTATGAACAGGATATGCAAAGTTACGACCACGGTGGCGATCAGCCCGGAGGATATCTGACTGCAATTGACGTGAAGACTGGGGAACGCCTTTGGATGGTGAAAGTTTATGAAGTATCGGATCAGTCCGAATCCGGTGTTGATAGCATAGGTATTTATTTCAAAAGCATGGCCCTGATTCCGGGGCGTGATGCACTAGAAATTGAAGATGAAACTGGCAGACGCTTTATTTTTGATCTCATCAATAAAACTTCAGATCAAGTTTCCGAGACCCTGATAGATACGTTGGGGCCGATTAAAATTCCTCAATAGATCAATGCATTTTGAGGTAAGTCGTTCTCTCTTAGAAAAATGGCTTCCCAACTTGAAGTAATTAATCATTAATGTTTTTAATGAGTTGCGGTGATCTCCATGCGATTGTTCAATAATTTGAAATTAATTCTGGCTGTTATGCCTTTGCTATTCTTAAGTTTGACGCCAACTCCAGTTGTCTCCGAGGAATTAAATAAAATAGCAGGCAGAGAAGATTGTAAATTTATATCCCCGCCCGAGTGGCAAGACAGAATTGTTGTATGGGATGGAGGCTGTCAAAATGGGAAGGCACATGGGCAAGGTGTATTGCGAGCATACAAAGATGGGCTAAGTACGTTGCTTTTTTTAGGTAATCTTGAGCATGGTGAAATATCTTTAGGGGTTATTGATTGCGATGATGGCTATATTGCAGGGCAATTTTCTCATGGAGAATTATTGCCTGATCTTGATCGCAATATCATTATCAACGCTTTTCGCAATGCGGCAACTGCGGCGAGGACCTACAGTAAACGGCTAAAGCGCCTGGGGAGCCAAGAATCTGCCTCGTTTTATCTGAAGAAAGCTGATGAATTAGAACATCAATTAGACTGATGCCGTAGCCGATAGAAGCACAATGGGCAAAGTTTTATACTTTGCATTGGGATGTTTTGAGAAAATTGCGTGGAGAGCAAAAGTCAGTGATGTCTTTAAAAGGAAAGTCATACTAATTGCATAAGGGCTAAGAGTTTCTCCCGATTTAGCCCAAGTAGTAAAAAGCAAAATGCTGGTTTTGATAAAGACAAAGACGGCAAAATCACACTTGCGGAGATATCTTCATTAGTAATGCAAAAGTATCAAAAAGGCCTAAAAAAAGATATATAGGGTGACACGATGAAATATCTATCTTGGGCCAAATTTCTAATAATGACAATTGCATTACTTCTCACTTCTCATGCTTGTATGAGCCAGGAGTCTTTTGAGTGGGAAGGAGATTACCTGTACCAGTATCAGCTTGGAAAAAGCTTTGGCGGTAGTCCTATAGTAATTGATATGAATTTGCGTATCAAAGCTGACGGTTCTTGTTCGCTGGTAGTTAATGGTTATCAGATTTCGGAGAAAATTATTTGTAGAGCAGTATCCGATTCTGTGGGTAAGCAAATCGCCTTTGTGTCTTATGGTAATGGAAAAATTGAAAATGAGTATGGCGTTCAGCAATATCAGGTTGGCGAAGTCTTGTTTAGTTTGGAACGCTCACAGGATAAAGTATTAACCACTTGGCAGTCACTAAAGCCGGATAATATTGAAAAGACGAAGGGAAGCTTTTTCGTAAAGGCGGAAATGGTCAAATAATCGTTGAAAATATGCTGTTCAAAGAGTTGTAGGCGGATTTGCTGAAAGGCAATCCGTCTTTTAATTGCTGCGAAGGGCTCTCCTTGATAAGCGCCAGGCCGGAAAGCCTGGACTAAGAACGCATTGGGTTGCCATGTTGGCAACCCAATATCCGCTAATGGAAGAAAATAGCGCGCCTGTCATCGCTTCCTAAAACATGGAATAACTTGACTTTAAGATTATCATTCCATGTTTGGACGTACTAAAGAATAATCCGGTTAAAATTCGAAACGCACCCCGCCTTCAATAGTATGGTTAACAGCGTCAGACATAATAAGGGATTGATAGTTAAACATGGCCGACAATCCGTTCGGTAATGTCACTAGAACACCGGCGCCGATATTACCCCAATCTGTCTCGGGTGAATTCGACGTGATTAAAGTGCTGCCTCCGCCTTGAATCAGGGCCTGAGTCACTCGGGCATCATTGGCGTACTCTCTCACCCATTCGCCAGTGACTCGCGGGGTGATCACGCCGAAAGGCAGGCTCCAGGCATAGCTCAATTCGGTGCCAAATGTGCTGGTTACTGACGTAACATATTGGTTCGGCACATTTAACAAGCCAGTACGGGCATCTCCGCTTTCCTGGTAACCGCTAATATCCATATAAATAGCTGACGCTTCACCGTATCCGCGTAAACTCCATGCTCCAAAGTTATGCGTGTATCCCAGTCCCGTATGGATGTTGTATTCGTCTGTACGGAAGGCTGCATTCGCCGAAGTAGCGCACGCTGCGCAGTTGCGCTTTGAACGATTGTCATGGCTCGCATACCCAGCTGCAATGTCAATATAGGTATTTTCAGTTGGCAATAGCGTCACAAAAGGTGAAAATCTGAAAGTATCGGCATCCAGGCGGCCACCCGAATTCACGACTTCCGCTGATGAGCTGGTATAGCCAAATAACAAGCCCGTAAACAAACGGTCGCTGATTTTTAAATCAACGCCACCGTTAAAATTCCTGGTATATAAGTCAAACCCTGCCGCGGTGCTGTTGCTCTCAACATTGCCGAATGTACCGCCGGAATTGACATAAAGGCCAAATGGTCCCACAAGCTCATAGCCATCGCCTGCGCCCCCGCCCGCGTTAGAAGAATTCGGGTTTTGCCTCAATGTGCGCATTGATTGCAGCGAGCGGCTCATCTGGGTTGTGCTACGGTTAAGCTGCAAATTAATAGTCGTTGCGGCATTGACTGCATTGATGGCTTGCTGCTCTTCTGTCGCATGGCCGCCGGATAAAACAGGAAAGCAATTGTTTTGGAATTCAATGATAGCGGCATCTGATGGCGACTCAAACGGCAGTGAAGACGAGCCTCTGGGTGAGCTGCAAGTCATAGTATCAGTAGCTGTATTCCACTCGAAAACTGCTCCTTCCACGGCGTCAGTTATGCGATACGCGAAATCAGTAAAACCTTTGCTTGTTTGGTAGTCGCCAAACGCACTTGCAGCTTCTGTATGGCTAAGTGCGGAAGTCACGTCGGCGACAGGAAATTGAGTTCCATCTTGGGCGATATAAGCCCCGCTGAGAGCCCCCCAGGCTGTCGGAGTAAATGCCAGCAACGGAAATAAAATTTTTTTCATTAGAAAGTTCCCCCTTTATGTTGCGCTCATTTGGCATGAAGCAGCGCATTATGTTTTATTGTTATCGCGCGGTGAGACACCGCACAGGATGAATCTCAGTCTCTGCTTGATTTTAAGCTAACTGATCATTGTTAAATTCATCTAACATATTTTATAGATAAAATCCGAGAACCGCATTACTGAATCTGAAAGCTGTAAGGAGGATTTGCCTTGGCAATCCACCGACAAACGGAGCCTTAAAACCGTAACGTCCTGCAATGTTAATGGCTTGATTGAAATTTGGGGTATGAAAGAGTTGATGTGGCTCGTAAAAGTTAGATAATGAGCAGAATCTATTGAGCAGGGCGAGGTTTGTAACCTCGCCCTGAACGTTTGGAAACCGTTTTCCGGCAGTAATCATAATTCTAATGGATGAGAGCTTTCCAGCATGTACATATATCGTGACATTATTCAAGGCTGGGACTACGTGAGTCAATCTTCTCGGCTACAGATTCCGGCAAGCCCGACTAGAGGCGCAGCTATTGATTGAAATCGCAACAACCGTGCGCAATTGCGGTTCCGATAGCTCAGCAACGGCATGACGCCTCGCTCAAGCATTGCTTCTGCCGTGGCTTCAGGCAGGTACCATTCCGCACAGGCCTGCATGAGCGTTTCGCCGTCTTGTTTATAACTGTAGGCGGGCAGATCGTCGACATTCAAGTGCCGGTCGGGCGACAGCGGCCAGCCGGTCTCCTGAAAATTTTCCGCTAATAATCTTGCGCAGGCGAAAGCAGGGCTGCCCCACAGAAAAGCCTCGTGCTCGTCCGGCATAGTCAGTTCTTCAAATTCAAAACTGTCGATCGGGTCGGTTTTCCTACCGTAAGGCAGGCGCAAAAGAATCCGGGGCAACGCCAGGCCCAGCCATCGCGCATAAGGTTTTTCACGCAATGCTTGCCATACGGCCATGAATTCAAAGTTGCCATTCCATGTCGAGGGAGGGGAAGGCTGGGCGAGCGAAGCGCAACCTAAAAGACTGCTGTCGGCGGCGGCCAGAAAAGGCGTACCAATATGGGCGGCGATAGCGCCCATGGCTGACAGTGTTTGTACATCCTGTCGGGCGGCTGCGAAAGTATAATCGCCTATTATCACCGACCAGGGCTGGTCAATGCTCTGCCGGGCCAGCAATTGGTAGACGGCCGAGGTTTCCAGATTCTCGCTGGCGCTCAGAAGATCCTGAGCCAATTCAGCCTGTGATATGTCGAGCAGGTACAACTGCAGTGATTCGCCCGTTTCGAGTCGGGAAACCAGTTCATAAGCGGATCGCCACAGCGCTTCAAGAGACTGAAAGTCAGGATGGTGCAGCAGGGAGCGCATCAATGCGCTAGTTGCCCGGTCGACCTCGGCTATTAGTTCGGGCTGGCGCGGATCGATCTTCTCAACGATATGGGGCGCTATGATGTTTTTAAACAAGTGGTCCAGAGAACTTTGCAGGTGTGGTTGCTGCGCAGGCGCTTTCCCGAGCAGACGCTCAAACAATGCGTTCTGATCCTCAGCCGGAGTTGTCTCGACAGATTGTCCGGCGTCATACGGTACATTGGCCGTCCCCATCAACTTTGCCGACGTTTGTGCAAAAGTTGCAGGATTCTGCAGGCTTTGGCGCAACTGAGTCACGCGATGAAAAACATCCAGTTCCTTATAGAGATGACCAGGGTGAAAGTCGTCGAGACAGTGGAAGACGACTTCGGTCTGCAAGTCCTGAAAGTTCAGTACGGGGCTCAATTGGAACATGACTTCGTCAAAATTATCAATGTCTATGCTGGTTATTTTCCGATTCTTCAATGCCGCATCAGGATGACGATGCCCGCTGAAATTGCCCACCATCAGTATGCGCATGGGCGAATCTGCGGCGGATGCAGCCTTCTTGTCTGCGGCAGTGCTGAAACGGAAGTCGAACTTTAATTGTCCGGGCATAAGGGCTCCTTAAGTGATCGAAAATAAGCATTTGTGCTTAAGATAATTCGATGTTCACCCATGTGCAAGTCTCTTGCTGAGCTTGTAGTTAGGAGCCGCTTTGATTACTTGTATAATTATTCTTGCAACCTATCCCTCCACTTGTTCTATCGGGTTTAGAACAAGCTATATCAAATTGCACTAAACCAATTTGCATTGACTTTCATCAGCTTTCTAATAATATTTGCTGGATAGAGAAAATGGTATAAACGGCAAAAAGTGGTATCGATCGCTTATACGCTGACGCTCAGTGTTGAATGCACTCTTGTTCCAGGAATCAAGCTCCATGGCGGTTACACAAAAAAATCGTAAGATTCAGGTCTTTACATCACTTGCCGAAGATACTTTGCTGTTTTACCAGATGCATGGCCGGGAGGGCTTGAGCGAGCCATTCGAATACAGCGTGGAGCTGGTCAGTGAAGACCGGGCTATCGATCCCGAAAAACTGCTGGGCGAACCGCTCACTATCAGGCTGCAACTGGAAGACGGCAGCTGGCGCTACTTCCATGGCTTTGTCAGCCGCTTCGGACAGTGGGGCGATCTGAACGGGCTTTCCCGCTATCATGCCACAGTCCGGCCCTGGCTGTGGTTTTTGACCCGCACCTCCAACTGCCGGATCTTCCAGAACAAATCCGTGCTCGAGATTATCAAGCAAGTCTTTCAGGACCGCGGCTTCAGTGACTTTGAAGAAAGGCTGGTCGGCAGCTATGTCCCCCGCGAATACTGCGTGCAATACCGCGAGACCGACTTCAACTTCGTCAGCCGGCTGATGGAAGAGGAGGGGATTTACTACTATTTCAGCCATGAGAAGGACAAGCATCATCTGGTGCTGGCCGATTCCAACAATGCCCATGACCCGTTTCCAGGCTATGACGACATCCCCTACCATGTCGAAACCGGCCCGATGGACCGCACCCGCAAGGATCACATCCACGACTGGATCTTCGCGCGCGAAGTCCAGCCGGGCGCCTATGAACTGACCGATTACGACTTCAAGAAGCCCAAAGCCAATCTGTTGGTCAAGTCTATCCTCAAAAACTCCCACCCTCATGCCGAGTATGAACGCTTCGATTACCCGGGCCGTTATACGGAAACCAGCGCGGGCGATAATTTGGTTCGTCAGCGTATCGAGGAACACCATGCCCGCTTCGAACGCTGCGAGGGTAAATGCAACGCCCGTGGTCTGGCCGCCGGCTACCGCTTCAAGCTGCAGGAATTCCCGCGCCAGGACCAGAACCGCGAATATCTGGTGGTCTCAGCTAACTATCATTTACTGCTGGATGAGTATTCTTCCAGATCCGCGGCCAGCGAAGAGAAGCTCTTCGATTGCAGTTTTACCGTTCAGGACAACAAGCGACCCTACCGTGCCCGGCGCAGTACGCCGAAGCCCTATGTCCGGGGCGCTCAGACCGCCGTTGTGGTGGGGCCTGCCGGCGAGGAGATCTATACCGACAAGTACGGCCGGGTAAAGGTCCAGTTTCATTGGGACCGCTACGGGAATAAAGACCAGGACAGTTCATGCTGGGCACGGGTCTCATACCCTTGGGCTGGCAAGAACTGGGGCATGATTTCCATTCCGCGCATCGGCCATGAAGTCGTCATAGAATTCCTGGAAGGCGACCCCGACCAGCCGCTCATCATTGGCAGCGTCTACAACGCCGATATGATGCCGCCTTTCGAATTGCCGGCCAACGCCACACAGAGCGGTGTTCGTACCCGTTCCTCAAAAGGCGGTTCTGGCGCCAACTGCAACGAACTCCGTTTCGAGGATAAGAAAGGTTCGGAGCAGGTTTATCTGCATGCCGAAAAAAATCAGGACATCGAAGTCGAGAACGATGAAACGCATTGGGTAGGCCATGATCGCACCAAGACCATCGATCACGACGAAACCTCCCATATCAAGCATGACCGCACGGAAACTGTCGATAACAACGAAACCATCACTATCGGCGTCAATCGCAAGGAAACCGTTGGCGCCAATGAAACCATCGACATCGGCATGAACCGCACGGAAACCGTTGCCCAGAATGAGACCATTACCGTTGGATTAAACAGGACGCGCGCGGTGGGTATCAATGAGGCCATTGCCATCGGCGCCGCTCAGGAGGTTGTGGTCGGCGCGGCTAGAACAGTCAGCGTAGGACTCAATCAGGCGACCACCATTGGCAACAGCTATTCAATGGATGTTGGCAACGACCAGTCCATTCAGGTAGGAAAAAATCAGAGTTCCAGTATCGGTGATAACCGGAGCGCTTCGGTCGGCAAGGATGATAGCCTTGATGTAGGTAAAAACTTAATGATAAATGCAGGCGATTCCATCGTTATAAAAACAGGAGATGCCAGTATTACTATGAAAAAAAATGGCGACATTACTATCAAGGGTAAAAATATTACCATCCGCGGTTCCGGCAAGATCAATGCCAAGGCAGACAGTAATGTGGTCATCAAAGGCAGCAAAATTGGCGAGAACTAGAAAATGGCGGCAGAATCGGTTATCAAATTTCAAAGTCCATCGGCACACGCTGGCGAACAAGTCAACGATGAAGCGGTAAGCCCTCCTCAGACGCCCTCTCTGCCAAGTGTTGTGATCGGCCGCTTGGAAGGTTTCGAAAATGGCCTGCCGATGGTAAATTTTCCAAACAATAAGCAGGGAAAAGCGCTGCGGGCGCTAACAGGCGTGCCGCTGTCGCAGACCAATACAGGCCGTGAAGTGATTCTGGCCTTTGCCGATGGCGATCCGGAAAAACCGGTCATTCTAAATCTGCTGGTCGATCACCGATCAGGCGGCATCCCTGCCTCCTCTGTCGATATTCAGATTGACGGCGAAAGATTACTGCTTACTGCGCAAAAAGAAATCGTGCTCCGCTGCGGCGAAGCAAGCGTTACTTTGACTGCCGCGGGAAAAGTGCTTCTCAAAGGCGCTTATGTACTGAGTCGGTCAAGCGGATACAACAAGATTAAGGGTGCGGCGGTTGACATCAATTAATATGTATTCTCATGTGGCAAATTGATAACCGTACGCCTTTTGCCGCTGAGCGAGGATGGGTCCGTGATCGCGATGGCGCCGAGATCTGGCTGGTAGCAGTCAAGGCAACATTTGACATCAAACCGGATGGTTCCGTCGAAATCTCGAAGGAGCAGCCTCCGGTGCTGCGCATTCCTGAATATTACGGCGAGCCGGGCAAGAGCAGCATAAAGTACGAGGCCGATCTTGTTTTAACAAAAAAAACTACCGATGTGCTAGTCATCGGCCATGCATACGCCCCTATCGGTTATACGGTAACTTGTCTGGATGCCGGCTTTCGGGTAGGGCCTATTACAAAGATGCTTCGCATTTATGGCGATCGTCATTGGGATGCTGAAGGCGGTTTGTCAGCCCCGAAACCTTTCGAAAAAATGCCCTTAATATACGAACGGGCCTTTGGCGGGGTGGACCATGCATCGGACAATCCGGAGCGGGATTTCGATTGGCGCAATCCTGTAGGCACCGGATACGCGGCTTCTTGGCTGAATCTGGCAGGTGTAGCGTTACCCAATATTGAATATCCGAATCAGCTTATTCAGTCGGGCAGTGATCGGCCGGACCCGGCCGGCTTTGGGGCTGTCAGCTGCCACTGGCAACCGCGCGTATCGTTCGCAGGCACTTATGATGACAATTGGATGAAAAATCGTCAGCCTCTCCTTCCGGAAGATTTCGATGACCGCTTTTATCAATGTGCGCCGGCTGATCAACAGGCCCCAGGTTTCTTAAAGGGCGGAGAACCCGTCGCGCTCAGCGGCCTGACGCCCAGCGGAAATTTATTGCGCTTTGTGCTGCCCAAAATTTATCTGGGCTTCGAAACCCGTTTTTATGACGGCAGCCGCGAAATCCATAAAACGCGCAATCTGCACACAGTCATCCTGGAGCCGGATTTTCCGCGCGTTTCCTTAGTCTGGCATACGGCTTTGCCGTGCCACTTCAAAGTACAAAAGCTGGAACGTACCGTCGTAACCCTCAAGACTAATTTGAGAGAGGGAAACGCTATGACTGATGATGCTGCGCTGGAGATGGGGCAAGATGAGTAGTACGGCAATCTATGTTGTTGGGTTAGGGGCCTGCACGCCGGTCGGACGCAATGCCTGGTCTAGCGCTGCGGCAGTACGGGCGGGAATCAGCGGCTTCACGCAACATCCTTATATGATCGACACGGCTGGCGAGCCGATGTGTGCCGCGATAGCGCCCTGGCTGGATATCGACATCACGGGTGTGGAACGATTTAAGGCATTGCTGTTTCCGGCAATTGACCAGGCTCTTGCCCCCATTGCCGAGGCGCAGTCACTGCGTCCACGTACCGCGCTGTCGCTGGGCCTGCCCGGTCAGCGGCCCGGATTGCCTGAGAATTTTCAACCTATGCTCATGAATGCACTGGCAGAAAAGTACCGTAGTACTTTTGCAAGCGTTGCCGCATTTCCCAATGGACATGCCGCCGGACTATTGGCCCTTGAAGCCGCAGCGAGACAGCTTGTTCAGGGCGCATTCGATGCTTGTGTGGTAGCCGGAGTCGATTCGTATCTGGAACCCGAGACGTTGGAATGGTTGGAAGCATGCGACCAGCTGCATGGAGCCGGTCCGCTCAACAATGCCTGGGGGTTTATTCCAGGGGAAGCGGCCGGCGCGATTTTGGTCATGCGGCACGAATTTGTTGTACGGCTGCGCCTTCAGCCTCTGGCGCGTTTGCTTAGCTTGGGCTCGGCGTTTGAGCCCAAACGCATCAAGACTGAGACAGTCTGCGTCGGCGAAGGTCTTACTCAGGCTTTCCGCACCGCCCTGCAGGCATTACCCGAAGGCGTCAAGGTGACCGATGTCTATTGTGATATGAACGGCGAACCTTATCGGGGCGACGAATATGGTTTTACCTGTTTGCGGACCAAGGAGTATTTTGAGTCGGTATCCGACTTTGTCGCCCCGGCAGATTGTTGGGGCGACGTTTCCGCCGCCAGCGGGCCGCTCTACATTGGACTTGCCGCAATAGCCGGCAGCAAAAATTATTCAAATGGCAACGTGGCATTCGCTTGGGCCAGTTCCGAAGGCGGCGAACGTGCGGCAAGCATTCTGGAAGTGAGGAGATCGGTTTAAATGCCTGTAACAATTAAGGTGAACGGGGTAGCCAATTCGCTGGTGCATAAAGGCAGTAACGCCATCTCCACTGCGACCATTCCCGATGTCTGCAAGACCCCGACTCCAGGCGGCCCGGTGCCCATTCCTTATCCGAACATTTCCCAGTCTGCGACATTAGCCAAAGGTACAACCACCGTTAAGGCCGATGGCGGTATGATGATTGCGATCAAGGGTTCGGAATTTTCGCTGTCCAATGGTGATGAGCCGGGTTCTATCGGCGGCGTCAAATCCAGCACTTTCATTAAGGAGTCCACCTGGATTCTTTATTCGTTTGATGTGAAGATGGACGGCAAAAATGTCTGCCGGCTGACAGACAAAAAATTCCAGAATCATGAAAATACCGTCGATCTGGCCGGTGCAATCCTTGCTCCTACCCCTGTAGGCATGATCGTGCTCGAGTGCGAGCCTGGCTGGACGCCGTGTCAAAAAGCGCAGATGCAAGCCAAGGCCAATCAGTTGGACTCGCTTGCCAAGCAGGGAAAGATCAAACCCAGAAATACATACAAAGACGGCAAGCCGACACTGCAACGTAAAGCCGGCAACGGATGGGCCGCAAAATTCGCTCGCGACTGGAACAAACCGGCGCCGGAAGGCTGGCCGGATTCCTCCAACCCGGCCAAGCAGCCAAAAAAATTCTACGATGACTGTGCAAAAACAAACGATCCGCTCGGAAACAATATGGAGGCGGACCACATTCATGAAATGCAACTGGGTGGCCGGGCTCAGGGGCCGTTTCTATGGCTGGATCGTGAAGTGAACGGCGCATCCGGGCGACAGATAAAAGAACAACGGAATACAACACCAAACCCGACCGGTTTCACAACCAAGAACTGCTAGCGAACTTGAGGATAAAATGGATCAGAGCATCGAAGACCGTATCAGGCGCGCCGTCGAAAAAGGCATTTCCGCCCGCAAAAAATATTATGATTCAATAGGCCTTCCTGATGAGCAGGAATTAGGGCCTCCATCCTCTCAGGAAGAGATATCGGCGCTTGAGGCGGCAATCGGGAAACCGCTGCCGCCATCGTACAGACACTTTCTCGAGATGTTTAATGGCTGGCGCATGATCGATGGAGGGCTGGATCTCCTTCCAGTCAAGGATTTGCTTAACGGCCCGCGCAAGCAGAAGATATCTGAATGGCAAAAAAAAATGGAATCTTGTGGGGATGAGGTGGCGGCCAGAAGCCTGGTTATTGGTGTGTCATCCGTGACTGCGACTAAATATTTGTTAGATCCCGAGGTTATCGATCCTCGCGGGGAATGGCGATTCGTCCAGCACCATAACGGTGAAGAAGCCGAAGTTGCGAGTTTTTTGGAATGGCTGGAGGAGTCGGTTGATGAATATGATGAATTGGCTTCCATGAACCAGGATATGCCCTAAATTAATCGGGTTTCCCTTTATTTGGAAAAGTTATAGCTTATGTTTGCTGCCGCGATTCCCCACGTCGTTGAACAACACGCCGAAGAAGCGGCTTTTCTCTGGTTTCTCCGCAATCGGGCAGTTAAAGCGCCTCACTATAAATTAAGTGAATTAACCAGACTCGACAATCGTGTAGAAGCCCATCTGGATGGCTTGCGAATTGCCGGACCGGAAGGCTGGAATCTGTGCGAACAGGCGCTGGAAATCGGCGAGGCCGGTGAAGTGTTTACTGCCGGGTTACTGGCTCTGGAAAGCAAGAACCCGCAAAAATTAGCCAAAGTCGTAAGCATTGCCGAAGATTCGGCTGAGGTAGCTAAGGGACTGGTTTCGGCTTTTGGCTGGACTGAACCTTCCAAACTGGCGAGAACGGTAAAACTTCTGCTGGATTCCGGCTCGAACTTCCACCGGTTTATCGGCCTTTCCGCCTGCGCGGTTCATCGAGTGAATCCGGGCAATATTCTGGATAATTGGATGCAAGACCATGATGCCCCGCCACTGCTCCGTGCCCGTGCTTTGCGAGCAGTGGGAGAGCTGAAACGCCGTGACCTGATTTACGATCTCCGCAATTGTTTTCATGCCGAGGATGCCTCAATACGTTTCTGGGCCGCATGGTCGGCGGTGCTGCTGGGTAATCGGAGCGATGCGCTGGAAGTTCTCAAGGTAGTCATGGTGACCGGCTCGGGGCAATTTCCTGGCGCTCTGCCCATGTTGTTGCGCGCGATGCCGATTGAGAACTCGGCGCCCTTGTTGAAAGGCATGGCACAGTATCCGGAACGGCAAAGGGATCTGATTGCCGGTACGGGAATGGTGGGCGATCCTTTGTACGTACCCTGGCTGATCAAGCAGATGGAAACGCCGGAACTGGCGCGGCTGGCGGGCGAGTCGTTCAGTTTTATCACGGGCGCCGACATCGCTTATGAGAATCTGGAAGGCGAGCGGCCGGAAGGTTTCGAATCAGGCCCTAGCGAAAGCCCGGAAGACGAAGATGTCGAACTCGACGGCGACGAGGATTTGCCCTGGCCTGATCCGGCCAAGATCCAAGCCTGGTGGGCTGCGAGACAACACCGGTTTCAGGCCGGAAGCCGCTATTTGCTGGGTGCTCCGATCTCTGAAAGTCAGTGCCGAAAAGTCTTGCGGGAAGGTTTTCAGCACCAGCGAACTGCCGCTGCATTGGAATTGGCGTTGATGAGACCCAACGAGGCGCTGTTCGAAGTCCGCGCTCCCGGCTGGCGGCAACAGCGTCTGTTACAGCATACTGCATGAAAATGATGCCTAATCTGACCGTACTGATCTTTGGCGTTTTGTCTTTGCTTTTCGCTTTTTTCTCAGTGCGGGATTATCTGCGCAATAAGGGCAAATTATCTCCCTCAGCCCGTGTGTGGCGGCGCATCGCTATTATCTTTGCTGTTGTGGCGTTAGTTTTGATGATAATCCAGTGAGTTATAGGGGTAACAATCGTGTTATCAGCCCCCGTTTGAATTTATCGAATTGGCCGTTGCCGACCCTAAGCAGTCTATTTATGCTGATCCTTGAATGTCGGTTTAAGGTGCTTCTCGGTCATTCAAAATGTGGCTTTTGAAATTATCTAGCTCCATTTATCATGCATAAATGCTGGTTATCCCGTTTAGAAAATCTAACCTTGAGACACCATACTTGACAGTGAAATAGAAAAGACTGTACCTTAAAAAGGTTTATTTAAAGACTTGTTAGACGGTCATGCCACTACGCAGTAGTAGCGTCAGGTGGGCTTTCTAACGAGCTACGGGTGGATAAGCTTGCAAAATCGAACTTTCTCAATCAGACAAGGATAGAATGAAATGCCGAACTACTTTTACAAAGCAGTGATGGATGCGCATATAACAGGCGCGAGTTTAATCCGATGCGAGCGCGGTCCAGGTATCAGACATGAAGGCCTGGACCCCAAGAAGCGCAATTCCAGCGGGGGGGCAACCGTATTTGCGGCCGCTCAAGCAGGGCGGGTATTAAGTGCAGCTGATAGCACATCGTTCGGTCAGTGCTTGACCGGAAACCAAAAGTATGCAGAGTGTTATGCCACGACGGACCAGCATCGCCTTCTAAGAATTACTCTCCCTGATAGCATGATCAATATCATAGTCAGGAATGCGGCCTCCTACGACGAATACGCGAATATGCAAGCTGCTGTGAGTGATAAAGAATGCACAGCAATTCAGAATATTCCGCCCAGCTATATTGAATTCCTAACCGCGTCAGGATCATGGGAGCCGATCAAAAATTATCCGAACCCTACACCCAAATGCTACGGTAATGACGCGGATACCGATGAAGACTGGTGAAGCCACCCCTCTCATTGCACCCGACGTGCGCTAGCCTGCGGCTGTCGCCCACAGGTGAACGCGAACGTTAGGCCACAAAATAATACTTACTCGTATCCGCAGTGCGTAACCCACCCCTGTCCCCTAGGTCATTACTAATATATCTAGCCAAAACTTATCAAGGAGAATTCTTATGTACACACGCTGGCTGTTTGTCCCGTTTTCCAGCGGACATGATGATGAAGTATTCAAAATGGCCCAAGTTTGGAAATCTGTCGAGGACTGGAAGGGGAAGCGCACTGTAATTGTGCGGTATGCAAATAACCGAGATAATGCCGGCTGCTTAAGTAAAGTGGCAGCAGACGACAAATTATATATCCTTGCACATGGAAATGTCGGATGCGTGAAAGTTGCCAACAAGTTCAGCGACGCAACAGAAGAGCTTTCTGTGAATGATTTATGCGAGAGAATTCAAGAAAGCGGCTTGCCCACCGAATATAGGATTGTTGTCAATTTATTCGCGTGCGGCGCAGAGGGAAGAGCCGAAGTAATTGCCGGCTGTGGGTCAGGGGCCGTCTTTGCGGATGATTTTGCCAGAGCCTTACGTGAGCGATATTATTATTTCGACGCTGAGATATATGGGTACAAAGAAAGTGTCACCTCTCCCGAGCAAAACGACGACCTCGGATATAAAGGAAAGAAACTCGCCGTTGGGGTAAGGAACGAGGTTCTTGGTCGGGCAAGCGAGTTCAAGCAACGCTTCAGGGGTTACTAAGAGATGCTTTGGTAGAGGTGTTCGGCACTGCTTAGTTTATCGTTACGCATGACCGCTTTGCGGAATTATTCTACCATTCACTCAGAGATTGTAATGGCCGCTTTTGACACTTATGCAAAGCTTTGCATAAGTGCCATTATGTATAGAAGCGAATTATGTACAGTAGATCATTCCAAGCCATGAA
>NZ_JADMKV010000041.1 GCF_015476545.1 Methylobacter sp. BlB1
GCAGCGATTGGTGGGCGTCGCGCAGGACGACTTCGGTGATGCCTAACGGCTTAGGATTGTTGTTTTGTGCCATGCTTTAACCTTTTGGGGTTCAATTCGCGGACCTTTGGGGTCGGTTTTAGTTGATGGGAATGTGGAGCGCGCAGCCTGTCCCCCACGGCGCAGGCCTACGCACATATCATCCGGCAGCATGCCGGACACCGAAATCATTAATGCCGGGATCGGTACTGATGCACAGCCGCACTGATCGCGGCGATCACGCTAGCCTCAGTACCGGCGCCAGCCGCTGGCCGGACTGGACTGGCAGCCGGCGGCGCATCCGGAAAATAGCGCTGCACCAGTGCCGACATCAGATTCATGGCCAGCACAAGCATGGCCAGAAACAGGAAAACGAGGCCCATACCGACCATCATTAACTCTATCCCGCTCATCATCAGTTCTGTCATAGTGTTAAACCTTGCTGTTTAAAATTATCCGCCCATTATCCATAAAACTCATACTCTAAACAAACTCAGATAACTAAATTGATGATTTTTTTGGATTAGCATCAGCATTAACTTATAATAATCATCAATCATACTTTTCCTAAATAGTGAATTTTCGTGTAAAGTAGCGGTCTCTAAGCTGGCAGTTTTATTGCTATGAAAACTGCTGAAGGTCTGCATTTGTATTTTAAGAGTCGGTAATTAATGTTATCACTAGCTAGTATTGGGACTGCTGCCCTGTTTATGATCGCGCTTGGTGTGGTTCTGGCAGCAATTCTGGCTATCGCAAGTAAAAAATTATTTGTCTATGAAGATCCCCGAATTGACGCCGTAGATGAGATGCTCCCGCAAGCTCAGTGTGGTGCTTGCGGCGTTCCCGGCTGCCGCCCCTTCGCCGAAGCGGTTGTCGCCGGCGTTCGAAGCCCTTCCGGCTGCACCGTCAACACGCCTGAAGCCAATCAATTGATCGCCGATTACATGGGCGTTGACGTAGGCAGTCAGGAAAAAGTCGTCGCGCGCCTGGCTTGCGCCGGCGGAACCCATGTCGCTTACAAACGCGCCGAATATCAGGGATTGAAATCCTGCCAGGCCGCCTCGGTGATTGCCGGCGGCGGCAAAGGTTGCAACTGGGGCTGCCTGGGCCTGGGCGATTGCGCCGATGTCTGCGATTTTGACGCTATATATATGGACGAGCATGGGCTGCCTATCGTCATTGAAGATAAATGCACCGCCTGTAACGACTGCGTCGTCGTCTGCCCCAAGGATTTATTCTCCCTGCAACCGGTCAGCCATCAATTGTTCGTTGCCTGCAAAAGCCTCGATGAAGGCGATGAAGCGCAGCACGAATGCGAAGTCGCCTGCACGGCCTGCGGAAAATGCGCCGTCGATGCGCCTAAAGGTCTGATCGAAATCAAAAACAATCTGGCCGTTATCGATTATGCGAAATACGCAGATTTCACGGTAGACCGAACGCCTATAGAACGCTGCCCGACTGGGGCCATCGTTTGGATAGACAGCAAATTGGGCACGACCCGTTCCAGCCACGGCAAAGAATCGAAGAAAAAGGTTCTGCGCACGGAATCACTGCCTTTGGGCTAACCGAATTTTTTCACATTATTTAATTCTACAAAACGCTTGAACCGGACAAGCCGGCTTTTGTACGTTTTTACTAGAGGAACCTTGAATGGCTTTTTTCGGCAAAAAAGAAAACAAAACGTTTAAATATCCTGGCATACGCATGGCCATGGACGGCAGCCAGGCCGTCATCATGGTCGAGCGCGAATCCAGCGATGCTGCCGGCGCTTATCCTATTACGCCTTCGACCGATATGGGCGAAGGCTGGGCCGTGGAAATGGCCAATGGCTATTTGAATATTTCCGACAGACCGTTGATTTTTGTCGAACCTGAAGGCGAGCACGCCGCGGCCGGTGTCACGGCCGGCATGTCGATGACCGGGCTCAGAGCCACCAACTTCACCTCATCCCAAGGCGCCGCCTACATGCATGAATCCCTGTATGCTGCGGTAGGCAAAAGACTGCCTTATGTCCTGAACATGGCTTGCCGTGCGATCACCAAATCTACACTGAACGTGCACTGCGGCCATGACGATTACCATTGCATCGATGATACCGGCTTCATTCAGGTGTTCGCCAAGGACAATCAGGAAGCGGCTGACCTGAACATCATCGGTCGGAAAATCGCCGAGCTTTCGCTGAACCCCATCGTTGTGGCGCAGGACGGCTTTTTGACGACGCATCTGATCGAAGCGCTGAACGTACCGGAAAGAGAGCTGATCGAAGAATATCTGGGCCGCCCCGACGACATCATTAACACGCCGACGCCGGCACAGCGAATCATTTACGGCCCGACCCGCCGACGCATTCCCGAGCTCTGGACGGTCGACAAACCAATGATGTCGGGCGTGGTGCAAAACCAGGACAGCTACATGCAGGCTGTCGCCGGCCAGCGCCCCTACTTCTTCGATCACGTCAGCGTATTTGCCGATGAGTGCATGGACGAGTGGTACGAACTGACCGGCCGCCGCTATCGCCGTATTGGTGAATACCGCTGTGATGATGCCGATTACTTGATCATCGCGCAAGGCAGCGTGATCCATACCGCCGAAGTCACGGCCGATTACCTGCGCGAAAAACGCGGCATCAAGGTCGGTGTCGTCAACATGACCCTATTCCGCCCGTTCCCTGGCGATCTGATCTCGCACGTGGTCAGAGGCCGCAAAGGCATCACGGTCATGGAAAGAACCGACCAGCCCATGGCCGAGGATTTGCCGTTAATCCGCGAAATCCGCACGGCCATGGCCAAGGCCATAGAAAATGGCACGTCCAGCGAACTGCCTTTCCCTGGGTACGCCACTTATAAGAAAGACACCGATTCATCGCCGCTATATTCAGCTTCATTTGGCTTAGGTAGCCGCGATTTGCAGCCGGAAGGCATCATTGCGGCCGTTGAAAACATGTTGCCGGATGGCAAGCATCAGAAATTCTTTTACCTGGGCATCCAGTTCGTCCGCGATCAGGCTTACTCGCCCAAACAGGAAATTCAGCAACAAGCCGTCATCGATGCGTACCCACGTATCCGCGATCTGGCGCTGACCGGCTCTGAAAACCCGAATCTGATGCCGGAAGGCGCGATTACCGTGCGCATGCATTCAGTCGGTGGCTGGGGTGCGATCACGACCGGTAAAAACCTGGCCATGACCTTGTTCGACCTGCTCGACTATGAGATCAAGGCCAACCCCAAATACGGCTCCGAGAAAAAAGGCCAACCGACCACGTACTATCTGTCGGCCGCGCCGGAAAAAATCCGTCTGGCCTGTGAATATGCGTTCGTGGACGTGGTCATTTCGCCCGATCCGAACGTCTTCACGCATTCGAATCCATTGGCCGGCCTGAAGGAAAACGGTGTGTTTATCATCCAGAGCAGCCTGTCTTCACCCGAAGAGGTCTGGCGCTCGTTTCCGAAAGCCTCTCAGCGCTATATTGCCGACAAGAAAATCAAGGTTGCTTATATAGATGCCTTTAAGATCGCGCGTGAGGAAGCCAAAGATCCCGACCTGCAATTCCGCATGCAGGGCATTGCCTTCCAGGGAGCTTTCTTCGAAGCGGCACCGCTGGCTGCCAACCTGAGCAAAAGCAAGGACGAGATCCTGCAGGCAATTTACGACACCCTCAACACCAAATTCGGCAGCAAGGGTAAACAGGTCGTCGAGGACAACTTCAGAACCGTTAAACGCGGCTTCCTTGAAACTCATGAAATCGATGTCGGTGCCATGGTTGTGGGCGATGTCGCGCCCTGGGCCGAGAAAAAAGAAGCCACAGCGCCGTTAACGTTGTTGCGCAAACCTGCCAACGACGATGCGCTCTCCGATATCCATCGCTTCTTCGAGCAGACCGGCAGCAACTATATCAACGGCCGCGGCAGTGAAAACCTGACCGACCCGTTCATGGCGCTGAGTATCGTGCCGGCGGCGACGGGCATCTACCGCGACATGACGCAGATCCGTTTCGAGCATCCGACCTGGATTCCCGAGAACTGCACCGCTTGCGGCGACTGCTACACTGTTTGCCCTGACAGCGCCATTCCGGGCCTGGTCAATACGGTCAATGAGGTCTTCGAAACCAACATCAAGCGCATCGAAAAAACCGGCAAAACGGTCAAGCACCTGCGCCGCGCGATCCGCACCGTCGAGAAAAAATACCATGCGCTTGCCGCTACCCGCTCGGAAGGCACGACGTTGGGCCCGGTCTTCAACAAAGCCATAGGCGACACGATTGCCGAATATCCGGAAGCCGAGCGCGATGAAGTCTCGATGGAATTCCAGTGGTTCAAAGACGCCATGGGCTCGTTCAAATTCGCGCTGACCAAGCCTTACCACGACGCGATCAACAAACGCACGCCCAATAACGGCGGTCTGTTTTCGATCACCATCAACCCGATGGCCTGCAAGGGCTGCATGGAATGCGTCAAGGTCTGTAACGACAATGCGCTGGAAGTGACGCCGCAGACCGTCGACAGCATCAAGACCTTGCGCGAGGACTGGGATTACTGGATTGACCTGCCGACATCGAATCCGAAATACAATCGTATCGACGATATCGATGAGAAGGTCGGCGCCCTGACCAGCATGCTGCTGGACAAGAAAATCTACAGTTCGATGAACTGCGGCGACAGCGCGTGCTTAGGTTGCGGCGAGAAAACCATCATCCACCTGTTCACAGGCGCCGTAACGGCACTGATGCAGCCACGCGTCAAGAAACAGCTCGCCAGGATCGACGCGCTGATTGTGGGCATGGAGAAGCATATCCGCCTGAAGCTGGCGGAGTCGCTCGACATCAATGACATCGAAGCCATCGAGGCCGCGATTGAAGCCAATAAAAACGTTGACCTGACCCTGGCCAAGCTCAGCAGTGCGCTGGATGCCGGCAAGCCGTCCAGGCCTATCGATGCGGCTTGGCTGAAATGGGCGTCGCAGATTTCAGCCAAACTGAAACACCTGAAATGGCTGTATCTGGAAGGACCTACCGGCAACGGCCGCGTGGAAATGGGCATCACCAACAGCACGGGCTGTACGTCGGTCTGGGGCTCGACCTTTCCGTTCAACCCCTACCCGTTCCCATGGGCCAACCACCTATTCCAGGATGCGCCGTCCCTGGCGATGGGCGTCTTTGAAGGCCACATGCTCAAGATGACGGAAGGCTTCAAGGCCATCCGCATGGCGGAACTGGAACTGGCCGGCAAATACGACAAGGATGAACACGACAGATTCTTCAAGTATTTCGACTGGCGCCAGTTCTCCGAGCAGGAATACCTGATGTGCCCGCCCGTGGTCTGCGTCGGCGGCGACGGCGCCATGTACGACATCGGCTTCCAGAATCTGTCGCGCTGCCTGATTTCGGGCCTGCCGATCAAGGTGCTGATCCTGGATACACAGGTTTATTCCAATACCGGCGGCCAGGCCTGCACGTCCGGCTTTATCGGCCAGATATCGGACATGGCGCCTTACGGCCAGGAAACGAAAGGCAAGTTCGAGCTGCGCAAGGAAATGAGCCTGCTCGCGATGGCGCACCGGACTTCCTACGTCATGCAGGGCGCCATCTCGCATGTCAACCACCTACTGGAAGGTTACATCGATGGCTTGAATTTCCGCGGCCCCGCCGTATTCAACATCTATGCCGTCTGCCAGCCTGAACATGGCGTGGCCGATGATGCCTCGGAAATGCAAAGCCGCCTGGCCGTTGAATCGCGCGCTTATCCGCTGCTGACTTTCGACCCGCGCCTGGGCAATACCTGGGAGGAATGCACGTCCATCCAGGGCAATCCGGACATTGACAAGGACTGGACGACTTACACGCTGAAGTTCGTCGATGAGTACGGTCTTGAAGAAACCCTGGACGTACCCATGACGTTCGCCGACTGGGCATTGACGGAAGGCCGCTTCCGCAAGCACTTCAAGTTCGTGCCGCCGTCCCAGTGGAACGATGACATGATGCCGCTGGTCGAGTTTATTGATCTGCCCAGAGAGGATAAGGCCGACTATATCCCTTTCATTTATGCTGTGCATCCGGACACCAATACGCTGGTGCGCGTGGTCGTCGATCCTGAAATCGTCCTGTCGACGATTGAGCGGCGCGACTTCTGGCGTACTCTGAAGGGTATCGTCGGCGCTAACCGGCCGACCATAGACCTGAAAGCGATCGCCGATCAAGCCAAAGCGGAAATGGCTTCCAGCATTGCCGCCAACCTGGTGAACATGGTGGGCGGCGGCGACGCCAGTGCTTTAGCCAGCCTGTTGACTCCGTCAGCTATAATGGCCGCGCCAGCGCCAGTAGTGGCAACTCCTGCAGAGGCCGCTCCCGCACCTGCCCCAGCGGCGTCTGCTGCGGCAACAGCTGCGCCGGCTCCTAAAGCCGCTGCGGGCGGGCATGAATCGGTCTGGATTGAAACGCCCAACTGCACAACCTGTGATGAATGTGTCGACATTGCGCCGGCCATCTTCCAGTATAATACCGAGAAAAAAGCCATTGTCGTCAATCCGACAGCCGGCACTTACGAGCAGATCGTAAAAGCCGCTGAAAAATGCACGGCCGTGATCATTCATCCCGGCACGCCCTGGAATCCGGATGAGCCTAATCTTGAGAAGCTCATCAAACGTGCGGAGAAGTTTCAATAAGATGCTCTATCTTTAAGGCTTAAACCTAAGATGGATTAAACAGTAAATCTTACGAATGACTGCAGATGCAGTTGCCTGGAGCCCGAAGGAAAGCCTGCACAGCAGCCATATTGTGCAAGACTTATCCTTCGGGCTCTTCGTGGTTTATGAACGGGCAAATTCCTTAGCCCCGTTGTGATTTTTATACTAGTTAGGACTATGAGTTTACTAAAGCTGTTCGGCAGAAAAACCGTCTCTAGCAGAAAAACCTTTCCCAAAGGCATACACCCGGCCGAATATAAAGAACAGACCAGTGCCAAACCGACCCGCCGGCTGCCTTTCGCGCCGCAGGTCATCGTGCCTTTGTCGCAAAGCATCGGCAAACCCTCTATCGCCGTCGTGCACAAAGGCCAGCAGGTGGAGCGCGGCGAGGTGATTGCTGTTGCTGACGGCCCGCTGTCCGTGCCGCTGCATGCGCCGGTCACGGGCACCGTGAAAGGCATCGAGCTCATGCCGACGCCGTCCGGCGCCAAAAAAGACTGCATCATCATCGACACGCAGCCCAGCTCGTCGCAAATTCCGATTCGGAGCGAAGAGCGCGACATTGAGTCCATGAGCCGCGAAGAGCTGATCCAGGCCGTCAAGGATACCGGCATGGTGGGCCTGGGCGGGGCCAGCTTCCCGACGCATTTCAAGATGACCGTGCCGGAAGGCAAGAAAGTGCATACCGTGATCGTCAACGGCTGTGAGTGCGAGCCGTTTATGACGACCGATCACCGCGTCATGCTCGAAAACGTCAAGAATCTGATCCTAGGCATCCGGATCGCGATGAAATGTGTCGACGCCGGCAAAGCCATTATCGGCGTCGAAGACAACAAGCCCGATGTTCTGGCCGCCATCAAGCCGCATCTGCCGCAGGATAGCACTATCACGATCGAGGCCGTCGAGACGAAATATCCGCAGGGCGCCGAGAAAATGCTGATCTATTCGCTGCTCGGCGTCGAGGTGCCGTCCCGCGGCCTGCCGGCCGACATCGGCCTTGCCGTATTCAACGTCGCGACACTGGCCGAGCTCGGCCGCCTGCTGCCGCACAGCCAAGGACTTATCGAGCGCGTCATCACCATTACCGGCGATGACCTGGAAAAGCCCGGCAATTACATCGTACCGATCGGCACGCCGCTGCGTTATATTCTGCAATACGCGAACTTTACCGGCCATCAGGCGGAACTGATACTTGGCGGCCCGATGATGGGCACGGCCGCCGCATCACTCGATACGCCGGTTACCAAAGGCACCGGCACAGTCCTGGTACTCGACGAGCGCGCTACCAAAAATGACGACATTCTGCCGTGCATCAAATGCGGCAAATGCCTGCAGGCCTGCCCGATCAATCTGAATCCGTGCGAACTGGGCCAACTGGCGGCCAAACGGCGCTATGATGTCATGGAGGAGCAATACCATCTCAATGATTGCTTCGAGTGCGGCTGCTGCAGTTATGTCTGCCCGTCCAATATTCCCTTAGTGCAGTACTTTAGAATCGCCAAAGTACTGAATCGAGAAAGGCACCTGAACAATGGCTGAAAAATCACCCAAAATTGACATCCGCACGTCGCCTTACATCCGGCGCGCGCCTACCGTCCCTGAAATCATGCGTCATGTGGTTTATGCCTTGCTGCCGATCTGCGCCTATTCGGTTTACCAGTTCGGCATCAGCGCCTTGACCTCGATGATCGTGACAACCGCGGCCGCTGTCGGGGCCGAGCACTTTTTCTGCCGCATGGCCGAGAAGCGCTCGACCATCGGCGACTTCAGCGCCGTCATCACAGGCTTGCTGCTGGCTTTGACATTGCCTCCGGGCTTTCCGTTATGGATGGGCGCAGTCGGCGGTTTCATCTCAATCGCGCTCGGCAAAGCCCTGTTCGGTGGGCTGGGATTCAACGTCTTCAATCCGGCCCTGGTCGGGCGGGCATTCGTCCAGGCCGCGTTTCCGGTCGCGATTACGACCTGGACGCCGGCTTTTGCCCTGAACCGTTTCAGCGAATTCATTCCATCCACGCTGGCCTTCCCGTTCATGACCGCTGACCCTACGGCCGAATGGACGCTGAATACTGCCATTGACGGCTTCACCGGCGCGACACCCTTGGCGCTAATGAAATTTCAAGGCGTCATGACCGATGCGAAGGACTTGTTTCTGGGCACGGTCGCAGGCTCGGCCGGCGAGCCTTCGTCCTTGCTGATTCTGCTTTGCGGCGCTTATCTGGTGTACAAGAAAATGCTCGACTGGCGCATTACCGCTGCCGTCATTTTCGGCACATTCATAACGGCTGGATTTTTTCATCTGATGAATCCGTCTCAATATCCAAGCGCCAGCTTCATGATATTCTCGGGAGGCTTGATGTTTGCGGCCGTTTTTATGACCACCGACATGGTGTCATCGCCGGTCACGCCGCTGGGCATTTTCATTATCGGTTTTTTGGTCGGTTTCATGACGGTCATCATCCGCCTGTTCGGCGCCTTGACCGAAGCGGTCATGTATGCCATTTTGTTTGGCAACGCCGCAACACCTATTATTGAATCTTTCACTCAGCCGCGTATTTTCGGTGCCCGCAGAGATAAGGACTAAGCATGAGCAATCCCGATCCGCAAATTCCGCAACTGCCTTCCAGCCTGTCACTGATCCAGAAACTGGGTGCCGTCGCTTTGATATCCGGCCTGCTGGTGGCGATGGTTTATGAATATACAAAACCCATGATCGCCGACAATCAACGTGTGGCGCTGGAAGCAGCCTTGTACAATGTATTGCCGGCCAGCGCCAGCTCGCGCCTGACTTTTCGCCTGGAGGATGACCAGCTCACGCTGGTTCCGGACGATACGCCCAATGAGGGCGATCTGATTTACGCCGGCTACGACAACGAGCATAAACTGGTCGGCATCGCCTTGACGGCAGCGGCGCAAGGTTATCAGGATACGGTAAAGATCCTCTATGCCTATGATCCGTACAGCAGTTGCATCAAGGACTTCGTCGTCTTGAAAAGCACCGAAACGCCGGGCTTTGGCGACAAGATCGCCACCGACGAAAGTTTCCTGAAAAATTTCGAATGCCTGGACGCCAAAGTGAACGAGGATCAATCGGCCCTGGCCCATGCTATTAAGACGGTACGGCACGGCACCAAGAAGAATCCCTGGGAAATCGACGCGATTGCTGGCGCCACGATCACATCCAATGCCGTCGGGCGCATGCTCGATAAAAGCGGGCAGTTCTTCCATCCTGCTATTGCCCAGAATTTAAACCTGCTGGAAAACGCCCAGCGCTCAACCCAACCCTAGAGAGGTGATGTATGTCAACGCCCGCCCCTAAACAAGAAACGCCGGTGACACTGGAAATATTTACCGCAGGGCTGTGGAAGGAAAACCCGATTTTCGTCATGATGCTGGGGTTGTGCCCTACCCTGGCCGTCACCAACTCGCTGGCCAATGCGCTGGCCATGGGCGCGGCCACTATTTTCGTACTGGTCGGTTCCAATGCCCTGGTCTCGGGACTGCGCCATTTTATCCCTAAGCAAATCCGCATCACGACTTACATCATTATCATCGCCACATTCGTGACGCTGGTGGATTATCTGATTCAGGCCATCAGCCTGGAGATGTACAACGCCTTGGGCGCCTTTATCCAGCTGATCGTCGTGAACTGCCTGATTCTGGGCCGCGCCGAAGCCTATGCATCCAAAAACTCTTTCAACAAATCCGTCGTCAGCGCTGCCGGCATGGGCGTGGGCTTTACCTTTGCGCTGGCCTGCCTGGGCAGCGTCAGGGAACTGCTGGGCTCCGGCAAACTGCTTGGCTTTCAAGTGTTCAGCGACAACTTTGAACCCTGGGTTGTCATGATCTTGCCGCCCGGTGGATTCATTGTGTTAGGCAGCTGGCTGATACTGTTCAAATGGATTGAACAACGTCAAACGAAAAAAATCATCAGCAGCGATGCCGCCACGCACTGCACAGTCAAGCATAATTCTTGATCGGCTTGAAACTTTGGCCTTTTAATTACCCGAGATACCTGTCATGCAAACCGAAGAATCATTAGGCTACTTATTCCTGAATGCTTTTTTAATCAACAACTTCGTATTGGCGATGTTTTTAGGCCTGTGTCCTTTCGTAGGCACATCGGCAAGACGTGACACCGCGATCAACATGGGTATAGCGACCACGTTCGTGATGCTGATCAGTTCCATCTGTGCCTATGGCATCAATGTCATCCTGGTCAAGTACGGGCTTGAATTCTTACGCCTGATCAGCTATATCGCCATTATCGCGGCCGCGGTACAATTGGTGGAGATGACGCTAAAGAAATTCAGCCCGGTATTATCCAGGGCATTGGGCATTTATCTGCCGTTAATCACGACCAACTGCGCGATATTGGGCGTTGCTTTGATCCAGACCGCCAGAGGCTATGGCTTTCTGCAATCGGTGGCTTTCAGCGCCGGCGCTGGCGCAGGTTTCGCCTTGGCCTTGATTCTAATGGCCGGATTGAGAGAAAAACTGGAACTGGCCAACATGCCCAGCGTTACCCAGGCGGCCGGTTTGAGCATGATGCTGGCCGGCATTCTGTCCATGACATTCATGGGCTTTGCAGGCTTGGGCGGCAGTGCAACCTAGTCTATCAATAGGATATATCCATGATTAACTTTTTAATTGCGTTCGGCGTTATCTTTTCCTTGATGCTTGGCTGGATTCTGGTTCAACAAGCCGCCAGAAAAATAGCCGCCAAATACCCTGAATTCGGTCCTGCCAAAGAAGAAGGCTTAGGTTGCGGAAAAAGCTGCGGCTGCCAGGCTAACCATTGCGAAAACAAGGAATAGGCCCGGCTCTTTGTAGAACCCCGTCCGGTTTGGATCATGCTGACCACTTCTGCCAGGCTGACTGCAAGGCTGCTTCTTTCTGAACCAATCTTTCCAGTTTGTCCTTAAAATACTTGGAGCTCAAATGCCAGCTGATGCCTAATTTATCAATGACTTCCGTTGCTCGTAGCCGTGCTATATAAGGGTTTTTCAATATATTTTTGAAATCATTTTGCCAAGCAAATTTCAACTAGCTAATATGCTAGTCATTTACACAACTTATTGGAGTTAAAAATGGGTATCAGCGTTACTAAACTGTTAATCGTATTAGCCATCATCATCGTTATTTTTGGCACCAAACGTCTGCGTACGCTCGGCACCGATTTAGGAGACGCGATTAAAAACTTTCGTTCAGCTGTTAAAGAAGGCGAAGAAGGCACAGCGGGCGATGAAGAGAAAGACAGTGCCAATGAAAAACCTTCCCAAAAAAGCGAAGGAAACTAGCCGTGTCCTATTTGATTACATGTTCTTGACCTTCCCCATTCGATTACAGTAGTTGCCGACATCCAGAAAAATAATACTGACAGGCCGCCTGTACATTAAATCCCTACTTTTTTTAATGATAAGCGGTTTTGCAGCTCAGCCATAGTTGTTTATACTTGTCAGTTTATCAATCTACTCCGTCAGGCTGGCTTTTTCGTGCAGAATAAAAACAATTTGCGCACAACAGCAAACAGCCAGCCCAACCACAATCCTTGAAGCGTTCGATGAGTAAAACAACCGACAACCTCCTGGTCAAAACTATTCTCTGGTGGGAAGAAAACATCCTTAACAGGCCCTGGTGGCTACTCTTATTTTCCGTGGTCGTCAGTGGTTTCGTTCTCCAATACACGGTGAACAACCTCACAGTCAATACCAACACGGGCGAGATGCTTTCACCCGATCTGCAGTTCCAGCAGGATCGCAGGCGTCTGGAAAAGGCCTTCCCTCAGGATGCCAACACTATCTTGCTGATTATTGAGGGCAAAACGCCCGAGCAGACCACTGCCGCAGTCAAGCGCATCAGCGCCGGCCTGCGCCAGCAAAAAGACCAGATCAAATCCGTTTACCTTCCCGATGAAGGCGAGTTTTTCGACCGCAACGGCCTGCTTTATCTGAGCCTGAAAGAACTGCAGGACCTCTCCACGAAACTCGCCAATGCCCAGCCTTTTATGGGCAAGCTGTCGCAGGACAATAGCCTGAACGGATTATTCGAGCTCTTCGGGCAGGCGCTGGATGAGTCCAATGACACCGAACTCGATATGAATGCCGTCTTCAGCAAGACCAATGAAGCTTTGCAAGCGGCGCAAGATGGCCGTCCCTATCAGTTATCCTGGCAGCAACTGATGATGGATCGAACATCGGGAATAGGTGTTACCAAACGCTTCATCATCGCTACGCCAATTTTGAATTTTCAGGAGTACCTGCCCGCCGAGAAAAGCCTGACAGCCATCAATCAGGTCATTGCCTCGTCACTGACTGGCGATACCGCCGATGTCAGCGTCCGCATGACAGGAGAAGTCGTGCTGGAATATGAAGAAATGCAAACGGTTACCGAGGGCACTACCATAGCAGGCATCGCCTCCATGTTTTTGGTCTGCATCACGCTCTGGATCGCCTATCGTTCCTTCAAACTGATGTTCGCGACTTTTTTCACGCTGACCATGGGTCTGGTGCTATCCCTGGGCTTCGCTACACTCGCTGTCGGCCACTTGAACATGATTTCGATCGCCTTCGGCGTGCTGTTTATCGGCATGGGCGACGCTTATTCCTCGCATTTTTGCCTGCGCTACCGAGAACTGAGACAGCGCGGCGAAAATCCGCGTCAGGCCTTGCGCGACACGCTCACATCCACGGGCGGCTCGCTGGCCCTGTGCACGCTCACGGCGGCGATCGGCCTGTTCGCCTTTATTCCGACCAATTATCTCGGGGTATCGGAACTGGGCATCATTGCCGGCACCAGCCTGGTCATAGCGCTTTCAACGACTTTTACCGTCCTGCCGGCGCTGATAAAAATCATGCCACCCAAAGTGCGGAAAATAGAAGAAAGCGACCAGATCTACTCCAAGCTGACATCGAACTGGCCTTTGGTCTATGCACGCCCGATCCGCTGGGTTACCTATATTTTAGCCGCGATCTCCGTGGCATTGCTGACGCAAGTCAAAGTGGATTTCAATCCGATCAATTTGCGCGACCCGAACACCGAGTCGGTCAAAACCTTTAAATACCTGCTGCAATCCGAGGATACTTCACCGATGACGCTAACATCTCTGGCAAATTCTGAGGCTGAAGCAAAGAACAAGGAAGCGCGCCTGGAAAAACTGAGCACGGTAGACAAGGCTGTGACGCTGTTCGACTTTATCCCCGAAGATCAGGACGACAAGCTGACCTTGATAGAAGAACTCGCCTTGATAGTGGGCCCTGTACTCGATAATTTCCCCGAGCCATCCAAAGAAAATGCCCAAATCGAATCCCTGCAAAAATTCCAGGCAGTACTCAAAAAACGCCTGGCAACAGACAACAGCAGCGTCATGGCCGAGCTGGACGCTACGCTGGAGCGCTTCCTCGCCAAACTGCAATCGGTCGATGCCGAAACACGCCAAGCGATGCTGAACCAGCTTCAGGCCAGCATGCTGAACTCGCTGCCGTCGACAATACAAGTCCTGCAAACCAGCCTGCAGGCCAGCCCGATCAAGCTTGAAACGCTGCCTAAGGATTTGAGCGAACGCTGGCTCAGCAAAGACGGTATCTACCGAATTCAGGCTTTCCCGAAAAAAGATCTGAACGACCTGGAAAACATGCGCGAATTTATCCTGGAAGCGCAGCAAGTCGACCCGCATGTCACCGATCTGCCGGTCAGCTATCTTGAATCCATGAACGAAGTCATCCGTGCATTCCAGCAGGCTTTTGCCGTTGCCTTCGGAGTCATTGCCCTGCTGCTGCTCATTATCATGCGCAATGTCAAGGATACCTTGCTGGTGCTGCTGCCGCTGCTGCTCGCATCCCTGTTCACGGCGGCCATGACCGTGCTGATCGATATGCCGTTCAATTTCGCCAACATCATTGCCTTGCCGCTGTTGTTCGGTCTCGGCGTAGACAGCGGCATTCACATGGCGCACCGGCTACACTACCTGCGATCAAACGACGGCAATATGCTCAGCGGCAGCGAGGCTCAGGGCGTTTTCTTCGGTACCCTGACCACGATATTCAGCTTCGGCAGCTTGGCGTTCACGACCCATCAAGGCACGGCTTCGATGGGCATTCTGCTCGCCATGGGCCTGCTCCTGACCCTGGTTTGCGCGCTGGTTGTCCTGCCGGCATTCAGCATGCTCAGATTCAAGCCGCGTCTTTTAAAGAAACGATCCAGTCAATCAATTCTTTAACGGCATACTGACTTAACGCCGTTAGTCATGAATGATTGACGGCTTCTGTCTCCCTTCTTGAGATTCTATACACCGATATGGCGGGCTCGCGACTTTATGCTGAACATTCAGGTTTTATCTCGATTCTACGAACTATAAGTTCGGACAGCAGTGGGAATTTCAATCTCACGCAAGGGCTGAGCCAGATCCCCCTTTCATGAGCTGATGATTGGAACAATCCGATTTACCCGGGTTTATTCAGGAAATGCGCCAATGCGACGGGATTGATTGAATAGGCTGGACAAGCCGTTTCTGCCGGCAGCGTTATGCGCACTGCCGGCAGAAACGGCAGGATTAGAAATAGTCCGCGTTGATCAGGAAATGCACGGCGATGCTGCCGAAATAACCCAGCAAAATGACGGGCATCCATTTCAAGTGACTGCTGAACGTGTAGATACCTTTTGCCTGTCCCATCAAGCCGACACCGGCAGCCGATCCAATAGCCAGCAGACTGCCGCCCACGCCTGCGGTCAGCGTGACCAGCAGCCATTGACCTTGGGAAATATCCGGCAGCATGGTCAATACGGCATACATGATCGTACCGTTATCAATGAACGCCGAAAAGATGCCCACCAAAATGTTGGCAATAGTCGGGTCGATTTCGCCGTATAGGAAATGCGAGGCGAGTTCCAGATAACCCAGGAAGCTCAAGCCGGCAACGCTCATCATGACGCCGTAGAAAAACAGCAGCGTGTCCCATTCCAGATTGGCTACGTTCTTGAATACATCGAACTCATGCTGGCCATTGCCTCCTATCATCGGAATGTCCATTGCGTCGGTATCCGGCGCGCCATTGGTTTTGCCAGGCGTCTTTTGCATGTAGTAGCTAAAAAACTTCAAGTAAGTCAGCCCCATCAGCATACCGGCTGCCGGCGGCAGGTCAAGGAAATTCTCAAAACAAACCGCCGTTACGATAGTCATCAGGAACAGAAAAATGATGATGCCGGCACCACGTTTGATGACAGGCGCTTCACTGGCCGCCGCAGGTTGCGCCTTGGGAATCCAGAAATGCATGATTGCCGCAGGCAGCGCAAAGTTGACGATGGCCGGAACTAACAGCGAATAAAAACTGATGAACGGCACGACCCCTTTCTGCCAAACCAATAGCGTCGTAATATCGCCGAAAGGGCTGAACGAACCGCCGGCATTAGTGGCAATAACGACATTTACACAGGCTACGGTGATAAAACGCTTGTTGTCCTTGCCCATGGCCAGTAACACAGCCCCCATCAGCAGAGCCGTGGTCAGATTGTTACAGACTGAGGACAGCCCGAAAGACATCCAGCCCGTTATCCAGAATAACTGCCGATAGCTGAAATTCTTGCTCAACAGCCAGATGCGCAGATTTTCAAAAACGTTCCGGTCCTCCATGGCATTGAGGTAAGCCATGGAAACCATGATAAACAAAAACAGCTCGGCAAACCCTTCCAGGCTGGCACGGAAGGCCTTTCCTGCAGATTCGCCCATGCCTCCGTTAACATAAATGAAAGCGATGAACACCCAGATCAAGCTGGCTGCAAATACCATGGGCTTTGATTTGCGAAGCTCGGTGACTTCTTCGAACATAGCAAGCACATAAGCCACGACAAAAACCGCAATTGCCGAATACCCCACCCAATGCAAGGTCAGATTTAACGGTTGCAGGGGATCCGCGGCAGCATTTTCACCCGCCAGAGCTAGCGCCGGCAGGCCAAAAGAGATTAAAGCCATCAAGTATGGCGAAAGTTTTCTAAACATAAAGCTTATGGAGAAATATTATGGAGAATCTGGACTTAAAATGGCGGGCTTTAGAAGATATGGCAAGCCCGCCAGCAGCTTGTACGCATGTTACTAGTTTACGACTGCCGACCTTCTTATTCAAACACGGCTATCGCTCTTTTTGGTAAAAACACTGTTTATAATCCTTGATCAATTCAAGGCGCGGAGGAATTTCTTAAGTCATCTGAACACCTGAAGATTAAAGTGCCGCCAGTGCGCTCTCGTAATCTGGCTCGTTGGCTACTTCATCAACTTGTTGCGTATAAATCACCTTGTCATTTTCATCCAGAATGACAATGGCGCGAGCCGCCAAACCGGCAAGAATGGTGTCGGTAATACGGACGCCGTAGTCATCGGTAAAACTGGAACGGAAGGTTGACAGCGGAATCACATTTTTGAGACCTTCCGCTTCACAAAAGCGGGCTTGCGCAAAAGGCAGATCCGCCGAAACCACCAGAACGACGGTATTGTCCAGGCGTGAGGCCTTTTCATTGAACTTACGCGTTGACGCGGCGCATACGGGCGTATCAAGACTCGGCACGATATTCAGAATTTTTCTTTTACCTGCATAGGTCGCCAGCGTCACTTCCTGCAATTTGCCGTTGACCAATGTAAAGTCCGGCGCCTTGCTGCCGACTGCGGGCAATTCACCCGATGTATGTAACGGTTTGCCTTGAAATTTAATTGTAGCCATCGTTTGTATCCTCCAGGTGGGTAATCAATTTACACATGTCGACTTTAACGTTTCGATAACGCTGATGAGCAATCTGCTCATTGCTTGCCTGCCCATCACCCCTGGCATCACTTTTTACTTTTGTTATGCTTTACCAGCCGCTTGCGTTTTTGTATTTGGCGCTCGGTCAATTTGTTTTTCTTGCCGTGAAAGGGATTGGCCGGCGATTTGAATTCCAGACGGATAGGCGTTCCTTTCAGACCTAGCTTGTCGCGGAAATAGTTCATTAAATAACGCTTATAGGCATTCGGCAACACATCGGTCTGAACGCCGTGTATGACTACAATAGGCGGATTGCGGCCGCCCTGGTGGGCATATTTAAGCTTGATCCGGCGCCCGTTCACCAAAGGTGGCTGATGCGCAGCCGTCGCTTCGCTCAATATCCGTGTCAGTGCCGGCGTGCTCATGTCGAGCATGGCCGAATCGTACAGGGTATGCACGACATCGAACAGTTTGCCGACGCCGCTGCCGTGCAGCGCGGAAATCGGGTGTTTTTCAGCAAAATCCAGAAACGACAGTTTGACATCCATCTGCCGCTTGACGGTTTCTTTCTGCTCCGTGGTCAAGCCATCCCATTTGTTCAGGCCGATAATCAGGGCCCTGCCCGCTTCCAGCACGAGTCCCAGCAAATGCGCATCCTGATCGGTGATGCCTTCGCTGGCGTCTATCAGATAAATGACGACGTTGGCTTTTTCAATCGCCTGCAATGACTTGATGACGCTGAACTTTTCGATGCCTAGAGACACTTTTGAGCGCCGGCGCATACCGGCCGTATCGATCAGCGTGAACTGCCTGCCGTCACGCTCAAACGGAATATAAATACTGTCGCGCGTCGTGCCGGGCTCATCGAACACGACCACGCGCTCTTCGCCTAACAACCGGTTGACCAGTGTCGATTTGCCGACGTTCGGCCGGCCGACCACGGCAATGCCGATGCCGCTGATGCCGTCACGCAGGTCTTCTGCCTCTTTATCGGGAGGCGGCAGCAACCGGTCGGCGCGCGCCAATAATTCGGGTATGCCACGGCCATGTGTCGCGGCGATTTGTACCGGCTCGCCCAGCGCCAGTGAATGAAAGTCGGCAGCCGCCACATCGCCATGTATGCCGTCGACCTTATTCATGACCAGGATGACCGGCTTGTTCAGTTTTCTAAGCGTGTCAGCGATAACCTGATCGGACGCATTCAACCCTTCGCGCGCATCGACCATGAAAAAAACGACATCGGCTTCATCGAGCGCGATCTGCACCTGTTTTTTGGCACAGCTATCGATGCCTTCCGCATCGTCGGCTATGCCGCCGGTATCGACCACCAGACAGGCGCGGCTGCCGTGTTTGACGCGTCCGTACTGCCTGTCTCTGGTCAGACCGGGATAATCGGCCACCAGCGCCTCGCGGCTGCGTGTTAAATAATTGAACAATGTGGACTTGCCGACATTAGGGCGCCCAACCAGGGCTATTACAGGTAACATATTTTTTATAAGGATCGAGCTCTTAAGGCGGCAAGCGTGCCGTCTTTAGCATAAACGTAAACGGTATTGTCTACCACGAGGGGTTTGGCATCTATAGCGCTGTCGGTCACTTGGACGCGAGCCAGCTGTCTGCCGTCGCTAGTGGACAGCCAATGCACATAACCTTCCAAATCGCCGACCACGACATTACTTTCATAAGTGGCCGGAGCTGTCAGTTTTCTTTGATGCAGATCTTGTTGTTTCCATAATGAGGCGCCGGTGCGCTGTTCCAACTGCCAAACATCGCTCTTTGAATCTGTTAGATACAAATAGCGCCAGTCGCTGGCCATACCTGAGGAAGACGAAATCGACTCGTTGCGCCACATGACGTCACCGTCTCCTGCCGAAACCGCTGCGATGCCGCCCTGATAACTGGCGATATAGATAACGCCATCCGTTTCAATCGGGTCCACATCGAGATCGACTAGCCTTTCAACTTCGGAACGTCCTGTCGGAAGCACAATGCTGGTTTCCCAGATATGCTTGCCATCGTTCAGACGCAAGGCAATCAGCTTGCCGTTGTCATACCCGCCAATGACGTTATCACCGCTGATCAGCAGCGAACCGGTTCCTCTCACACTAAGCGCCGGCACGCTCTGCTCGTAGCTCCACAGTTTACCGCCGGATTTCTCATCCAGCGCAGTAACAGAACCGTCTGTAGTCCGGACGACAACAACCCCATTGGCGATGACAGGCACTGAAAGCACTTCACTGGACACGCCGGCTTTCCAGAGCAATTGCCCGTTTTCAAAGTTTAGAGCCACAACTTCAGCGTCGCTGGTACCCAAAATCACGGTACCGGCACCCAGCCCCGGACCGCCGGAAAAGTGAAATTCGGTTTCTGCTTCCCAGCTCAGATCACCCGTACTCAGCTCTCTGGCCTGCACCAGACCTTCTCTATCCGCGGCCAGTATTTTCCCGGCGCCTATGGCCGGAACAAGCTTTAACGTATGTTCATCCGCGCCGACACCGATGCTTTTTTTCCAAAGCACTTCGACCTGGATCTCAGGTGTAATTTCACCTAATACCGCAGGAGGATCGGTATTGTCTTCCCCCCCCGTAAAGTAATCGGTTATGCCTGAAAGCGACTCACCAGCAGTGTCCAATGCCGCACAACCAGTCAATACAAGGCAAGCTAATAAAAGCGTAATTAAGCGCATTATTTTTGACTTTGCACAATTTCTGGAGCAGTCAAATCATCGATTTTAAATTGCAACAACGGTGATTGAGATCCATTTCTTAACGCATTCTGATAAGAAGTGCGCGCTTCATCACGGCGATCCATAGCGACGTATAGGTCGCCCAGTAATTCATCATAGATAGCCGTAAAACCTGATGAGGCGGCCGGGTCAACCTTATTGATGACCTGTAGCCCCTGTTCGTATTCGCCTGTCGCGAGCATCAGACGCACCAGTCTGACCCGGGCGATGTGGCTCACTTCGTCATTGGATTTTGCCGCAAGTTTTTCCAGGGTCTGCTTGGCGGCAGCCAGATCGCCCTTCTGAACTTGCAGCTTTGCCTCCATCAGTCCGCTGTATGACGCATATTCGGTCTTGCCGAACTCTGCTTGCGCGCGCTCGGCCAATTTTTCAGCCGATTCCTTATTACCGGCATCAGCCGCTGACAGTAACTGATCGTATAAGGCTGAAGCTTGCGCCGCCTGATCTTTCTTATAATCTCGCCAGTAGTTCCAGCCCAGAATAAGGACGATGCCCACCGCCAGACCGGTAATGGTTGATACGCCGTTTTCTTTCCACCATTTTTTTAACGCTTCTACCTGTTCTTCTTCTGTATCGTAAATTGCCACGTGCTTTCTCTTTCTGTAATTATTTAAGGAAACGGTAAAGTTGCGCCCGACAGATACTGCCCTAATCCATCAGGATTGCAGATGCTCTTTAAAAAATGCAATGGCTTGCGTCAGGGACAAGGTCTGCTGCTCTTGCTCATGCCGTAAGGATTTGATGCCGACTTCGCCGCGACTGACTTCATCATCACCCAAAATGAGGGCGTATTCGGCGCCGATTTTATCGGCCTTTTTAAACTGGCTTTTAAAACTGCCGCCGCCGCAATTGACCTGAAGCTTCAAGCCGGGAATTTCATTCCTGATGGCTTCGGCAAAACGCAAGCCTTCCTTTTCGGCTTTCTCGCCTACGCGGATCATGTAAACGTCTACCGGTCTTGCCACGGGAACATTGTCCAGCGTTTCCATCAAGGCCAGCAACCGTTCCATGCCCATGGCGAAACCGACCGCATGATTGGCTTTGCCGCCCAGCTGCTCGATCAGGCTGTCATAGCGGCCGCCCGCACAAACCGTACCCTGCGCACCCAGCTCGTCCGTCACCCATTCAAAAACGGTCTTGCCGTAATAATCGAGTCCTCGCACCAATCTGGAGTTGAGTTCGTAGGCGATGCCCAGATCATCGAGTGTGGCAGTCAGGGTAGTAAAATGATTGCGGCTGTCATCGCCCAGATAATCCATTAATTCGGGCGCATTGGCGACTACCTCTTTCATGGCCGGATTCTTGGTATCGAGAATGCGCAACGGGTTGGTATTCAGGCGGCGCAAGCTGTCTTCATCCAGCAGATCCAGATGCCCCTGGAGATAGCTGACCAGTTTTTCACGGTAAGCCACCCGCTCTGCAATCGTGCCTAGCGAGTTGAGCTGCAATGTGACTTTATTGCGGATGCCAAGCTTTTTCCATAAACGGTCGATCATCAGAATCAGCTCGACATCGATATCCGGCCCTGCCATACCGTAGGCTTCCACGCCCAGTTGAAAAAACTGGCGATAGCGGCCTTTCTGTGGCCGCTCATGGCGATACATAGGCCCATAATACCATAACCGGTGAACCTGGTTATGCAGCAAGCCATGTTCCAGACAGGCCCTGAGGCAGCCGGCCGTACCTTCGGGCCTCAGTGTCAAGGAGTCACCGTTCCTGTCTTCGAACGTATACATTTCTTTCTCGACAATATCGGTGACTTCGCCGATAGAGCGTTTGAAAAGTTCTGTTTTTTCTACGATAGGCAGCCGGATTTCGCTGTAGCCATAAGCGCCGAGCACGTCTCTGATGATGTGCTCCGCATATTGCCAGAGCGGTGCCTGATCGGGAAGCACGTCGTGCATCCCGCGAATTGCTTGAATATTATTTGCCATGTGTATGATAGGGTCTGTTATCGCTTAACAGACTGAGTCTTTTTTGCTTCGTCTGAAAGGGGGAATTTTTCCAATAATTGCTGCCGGTATTCTTCGGCCGGCTCCTGATTGCCTAGCGCACGCTCAGCCTGCATCGCGTACCATAAGGTTTCAGCCGTATGAGGCGCTACAGCAAGATAGCGCTGCAAATAGCCTTTCGCCGCCCAATACTCGCCTTTTTTATAGCTGAGCTTTTGCATTTCCAGCAATGCCGGCGCATAGGCCGCATTTGCATCCAATGCCTGCCGGAAATACGTTTCGGCTTGTTGCGGCTGCCCCATGCCGACATGGCACCGGCCGAGGTTGGTCAATGCCATCCACGGCCTGTCATTCAGAGGAGTGGAGGATGCCTGGGTCAATAAGGCGGTACCCTCTTCATATTTGCCTCGCTCGCAAAGGAAACGGCCATAATTGTTTTGCGCGCCCAGATCATCGGGCGCCAGTTTCAATCCTGTCTCATAATGATCATTGGCTTCGTCATACAGGTTGATTTTTTCATACAGAAAAGCCAGCGCATTATGCACTTTGACATTATCCGGGTCTTTCTTCAGCGCCACCAGCAGGTTCTCTCTAGCCAACTCCAGCTTGTTCATGCCCATATAGCGCACGCCCAGCTGTAGGTGGACATCAGCAGACTCTTTATTTTTTGCGCTTGCCCCACCCATCCCGGCGCAGGCGGTCAATGCCGACGCTAACAAAACGCTGCTAAAAAACTTAATGGCTTTGCTTGATTCAGGCTGCACGTTCGGAACTCGCAAGTTTGATTTTCAGATGTCTACGACTTTTATCCGCGACTTTCCCAACCAGTTGGCCGCAGGCAGCATCAATATCTTCGCCGCGCGTGCGTCTGACTGTCGTGACAATCCCGGCCTCGTTCAAAAGCATTCTGAAACGGTTGATCGTCTCGTCGCTGGAACACCGATAAGGGGAGTTCGGAAAAGGATTGAACGGTATCAGATTCAGTTTTGATGGTATGTTTTTCAATAATTTAATCAATCCCCGCGCATCCTGCAGCGAGTCATTCACACCTTCCAGCATCACGTATTCAAACGTAATCTTGCGGCGCGGCGCAATCTTGACGTTTTCTCTACAGGCTGCCATCAGCTCTTTGAGCGGGTATTTTTTATTGATGGGAACCAGTTCATCCCTCAGTTCATCGGTCACGGCATGCAGCGATACCGCCAAGCTTACGTCGCAGACTTCGGTCAACCGATACATGGCCGGTACAACGCCGGAAGTGCTGATCGTGACGCGGCGCTTGGACAGCCCGTAGGCGAAATCATCCATCATCAGGTTCATAGCCGCAACGACATTATCAAAGTTCAGCAACGGCTCACCCATGCCCATCATGACGACATTAGTGATGCGGTTATCGAAGCCCAGACGCTTCTGTGCGACAAATAGCTGCCCGATAATTTCTACCGTCGTCAGGTTGCGGTTAAAACCCTGCTGGGCCGTGGAGCAAAACGAGCAGGCCAAAGCGCAGCCGATCTGCGAAGACACACACAGTGTTCCGCGCCCTTCCTCCGGAATGAAGACCGTCTCCACACGGTTGCCGCACTGGGTCTGCATCGCCCACTTGCAGGTACCGTCTGTAGCAACTTGCTCAACTACAATGTCGGGCGCTTCAATGCAGCAGTGTTCGTTTAAATAAGCGCGCAACGGCTTGCTTAAATTGGTCATCAGGTCGAAGTCTTGAACGTCTTCCTGATAAATCCATTTAAGCAGTTGCGTTGCGCGAAAAGGTTTCTCGCCGATCTCGACAAAAAAAGCCGAGAGGCCTTTTCTGTCGAAATCCAGGAGATTGATGCGTCTTTGATTAGCGGGTGCGTGCACAGAGTTCATTGTCTGAGAAAAAGAAAGCGATTTCTCTTTTGGCCGTTTCCAGCGCATCGGAGCCATGCACGGCGTTTTCGTCGATGCTGTTGGCGAAATCGGCACGGATAGTACCAGGTGCTGCTTCTTTAGGATTGGTAGCACCCATCAGTTCGCGATTTTTCAGAACCGCATTTTCACCTTCCAATACCTGCATAATGACCGGGCCTGAAATCATGAAAGCCACCAGGTCTTTGAAAAAGCCGCGCTCTTTGTGTTCAGCATAAAAGCCTTCGGCCTGTTCTTGCGTTAAATGCACCATTTTAGCGGCAACGATTTGTAAGCCATTTTTCTCAAAGCGGCTGTAGATTTCGCCGATAACATTTTTTGCTACAGCGTCAGGTTTGATGATTGAAAAAGTGCGTTCTATCGCCATGTGTTTTAAAACTCCGAATTTAAATAAATAATTAATTAATAAATGCTTATTATAACCGATTGACGGCCGTTCTTGTAGCCACTTAGCCGTTAACGCTAAGGCAAATCGTCGATTTCAGCGGTTTCTTTTTTGACCGACATCAGGTCTTTTCTCGATACGCCCAACCACAGTACGATAGGACTTGCGACCAGCACCGACGAGTAAATGCCGAACACGATACCGATAGTCAACGCCAGCGCAAAATTATGCAGCGCTTCACCGCCGAAGAAAAACATCGCCAATACCATCGTCTGCGTCATAAAGTGCGTAATAATGGTACGAGACATCGTCGTTGTGATGGCGTTATCGATCATGTCGGGAACGCTCGTATCGCGCATCTTGTGGAAATTTTCCCGTACCCGGTCGAATACCACGACCGATTCGTTGACCGAATAGCCTAATATCGCCAATATGCCGGCCAGCACCGGCAGCGTGAATTCCCATTGAAAAAACGCGAACATGCCGAGAATAATCACGATATCGTGCATGTTGGCGATAATAGCCGCCAAGGCGAAACGCCACTCGAAGCGGATAGCCAAATACAACATAATCCCCGCTATGACTAACAGCATAGCCAGTCCGCCGCTTTCAAACAATTCCTGGCCGACTTGCGGCCCAACAAACTCGACGCTACGTAATACGACACTGGAATCCTGCTCTTTCAGTTTTGCCAATATTACTTCGCTCAATTTGGTGTCGTTGGTTTCAGGCATCATCGGCACACGGATTAATACTTCCTTTACACTGCCGAAATTCTGCACCGAAAAATCGGGTATTTTTTGATCTTCCAATACTTTTCGAATCGCTTCGACGTTGGCCGGCTGATTGTAGCCGACTTCGATTTGAAGACCGCCGGTAAAGTCCAAGCCAAAATTAAGTCCCTTAAAGCTTAAGGCCAGTATCGCCAAAATAAAAGTAACTAACGAAATGGTCGTGGTAAGCCGACCATAACGCATAAACGGAATATCGTGTTTAATTTTAAAAAGTTCCATTGAATCCTCAAATACTATCTTCAGATAGCCAATTTATCCAACTTATGCTGCCGACCATAGACGAAATTGACTAACGATCTTGATACAACAACCGCACTGAACATGGAAGTTAAAATCCCAATACACAGCACTAGCGCAAAACCGCGAATGGGGCCAGACCCCAGCGTGAATAACGCGATGCCGGCAATCAAGGTCGTGATGTTGGAATCCAAAATAGTCGCAAAAGCCCGCTCATAACCGGCATAAATCGCGGCTCCGGGCGTCATGCCGAGCCTGAGCTCCTCGCGTATTCGCTCATTGATCAGCACGTTGGCGTCGATGGCCATGCCCACGGTCAGCGCAATGCCGGCCATGCCCGGCAGCGTCAATGTGGCTTGTAGCATGGATAGCACCGCAACCAACAGCAACACGTTCACGCCCAGCGCGACGATGGAAAAAAGACCGAACACGCGGTAATAGACGATCATGAAAAACGCCACCGCCATGAAGCCATAGACATTGGAATTGATACCTTTACCGATATTTTCTTGACCCAAGCTTGGGCCGACGGTACGTTCTTCCACGATGTCAACCGGCGCCGCCAATGCACCCGCTCTTAAAAGAAGCGCCAGATTGCGCGCTTCCTGAGGACTGTCGAGCCCGGTAGTCTGAAAACGTTTGCTGAAGGCATCGCGAATCGTCGCAACACTGATGACTTGTTCAACTTTCTCTTTATGATGAACTTTTTCACCGTTGACCGTTTTGGTATTGACTTTATATTCAATGAAAACCACAGCCATAGGTCTGCCGATATTGGCTTGAGTGACCTTGCCCATCTTCGTGGCGCCGACGCCGTTCAGCGTGATCGATACCATGGGCCGGCCATCCTGATCCATGCCCGATTGAGCATCGACAATCTGGTCCCCGGTGACAATAATGCGGCGATCCAACAGAATAGGCGCGCCGTTCTTGTCGTAATATAAACGGCTGCTTACAGGCACTTGGCCCTGCACAGCCTTTTGCACATCATGTTCGACATCAGCAAGCCGGTATTCCAGTGTCGCTGTAGTACCCAGAATTTCCTTGGCGCGCGCCGTGTCCTGCACACCAGGCAACTGCACGACGATACGGTTTTCGCCCTGCTGCTGTATGACAGGCTCCGCCACGCCAAGCTCGTTGACTCGATTGCGCAATGTAGTCATGTTTTGGCTTACGGCGAATTTTTTAATCTCGCGTATTTCGACTTCAGAGAGCTTCAGCCAAATTTCATCCTGAGCATCGGGCTCGGTCAAATCCAACGCACGAAAATCCTTCTTCAGAAGAGCCAATACGGCAGATTTTTCATCGGCCGATTTAAGCTTGACCTTAATGTAGCCGCTGTCCTTGGAAACTGACTGATAATGCATCTTTGCGCCCCTCAACGCCAAACGGACATCTTCAGTATAGCGCTCCTCGGCCTGCTTGACGGCTGCATCCATATCCACTTCGAGCAAAAAATGTACCCCGCCGCGCAAGTCCAGACCCAAATACATGGCCTTGCCGCCCAAGGATTGCAGCCATTCCGGCGTCCTAGGCGCCAAATTTAGCGCCACCGTATAATTGCTGCCCATTTGCTCTCTGAGCAGATCGGCAGCCTTAAGCTGATCATCGGTATTGTTAAAGCGAATCAGAAAACTGCCATCCTTGTACTCAATCGTTTTTGGAGCAAGTCCGGCGGCTTTGACGGCTGACTCGATCTGGCCAGCCTGTTGCTGATCCAGCTTGACGTCTCGTGTAGATGTCACCTGAACAGAAGGGTCTTCGCCGTATAGATTCGGCAATGTATAAATAAGCCCGATAATGAAGATAATCAGGATTAGTAGATTTTTCCAAAGAGGGAAACGGTTATTCATTATTTTATTCCAACGATTAAACCGCGTCTTAGCTGACTCAGCTTCTTGCCGACAAGCTCTGACACAGGGGCAATAATTAAGCTTTATTAACCTTTTTAGTTACCGCTTTATAAGTTCCTTTCGGCATCAGGCTGGCAATAGCATGGCGCTGGACTTGAATGAAAGTATTATCGCTGATTTCAAGCTTGACGAAATTCTCATCCAGATCAACGACTTTGCCCAGAATTCCGCCTGTAGTCACGACTTCGACGCCTTTATTGAGAGATGCCAGCATCTGCTTTTGTTCTTTGGCTTTTTTGGCTTGCGGGCGCAGAAACAGAAAATAGAAAAACAGCAGGATGGCCAGTGGAAAAATCATGCCTTCCATACCGGGTTGTTGGGCGGCGGGAGCCGCGGCTTCCGCTAAGGCGTCGGAAATAAAGAAACTCATTGTTATCCTCGGTTGTTATTATGTAATTAAAATTCAGCCATTATGCCACAGTCGGCACGGCTTTTCCTCGTTGTTGGTAAAACTGCTTGACAAAAACATCCAGCTCTTGCTTTTCAATCGCATCGCGCAACCCTTGCATCAGGCTCAGGTAATAGTACAGGTTATGAATAGTATTGAGCCTGGAGCCCAGCATTTCTCCGCATCGATCCAAATGTTTCAGATAGGCTCTGGAATAGTTGCGGCAGGTATAGCAGCCACAGGATTCATCCAGGGGATTGGTATCGAATTGATACTGGCTGTTCCTGATTTTTATCACGCCGGTCGATGTGAAAAGATGGCCGTTGCGGGCGTTGCGCGTCGGCATCACGCAGTCGAACATGTCTATGCCGCGCCTGACCGCCTCAACCAGATCCTCCGGCGTACCGACCCCCATCAGATAACGCGGCTTGTCCACCGGCATTTTAGGATGCACGACGTCGAGCGTATTCATCATTTCTTCTTTCGGCTCGCCTACCGACAAGCCGCCGATGGCATAACCGTCAAAGCCAATATCGACCAGACCGTCTATCGACTCCTGGCGCAGATGCTCATACATGCCGCCCTGCACGATGCCAAACAGAGCGGATTCATTATCGCCATGCGCTTGCTTGCTGCGTGCTGCCCAGCGCAAGGACAGGCGCATGGAATCGGCCGCCTCCTGAACGGTCGCCGGGTATGGCGTACATTCGTCAAAAATCATGACGATATCCGACCCGAGATCGCGCTGCACCTGCATCGATTCTTCAGGCCCCATGAAAATCGAACTGCCGTTGATAGGCGATTTAAAAGTGACGCCCTGCTCGGTAATTTTTCTTAATGCGCCGAGACTGAATACCTGGAAGCCGCCGGAATCGGTCAGGATGGGCTTGTCCCACTTCATGAAGTCATGCAGATCGCCATGTATCTTCATGACTTCAGTGCCCGGGCGCAGCATGAGATGAAACGTATTGCCCAGAATGATTTGGGCGCCGACACCGGTCAGGTCTTCCGGCGTCAATGATTTAACGGCGCCATAGGTGCCAACTGGCATGAAAATCGGGGTTTCTACAATGCCGCGGGCAAATTTGAGCTGGCCGCGCCGGGCGTGACCGTCAGTATTGATTAACTTAAATTCCATGGTACTACTTTAACGCATAAAAAGGCCGGAGATTATCCAGCCTTTTGGATCTTTAGTGCAACAGTTGCAACAGTTCCTGCAATAAACTGTTCAACTTACAGACAAAAACAACCGATAGACTGAGCGAACGGCGGACATGTCGATCATTGACAGCCTAAGACTGCTCTGATTCATGCTCGTTCAAATAATTGTTTGAGATTATTAAAAAAATTTACCTTTTACTAAGCGGCTGGGCTAAAATAGCGCGCCTTACAACACATCGATATGATGAATACGCCGGCCCAAAGCTTTTTTCAAACCCTATCCGCCCCGGCGCCAATCCGACCGTAAGCAACCTCAAGTTTTAGATATTTGCAAGACTATTCACAACAGAGTGACGCTCAACTGATCAGGATTTAATGAATTTCAGCGACGTTATGATACCGATAGTGCAAGAAAAACCAACCCTATTTGACAGATTGACTGCCGAGGCAAGCCTCCGCCCGATGGTTGGATTAGTAGCGATTCTAGTGCTACTGCTGCATTTATTGGTCATTGTCTGGCTATTACAGCCGAATGAACCCGACAGCCCGAAAAAACCGCCTAAGGTAATGGAAGTGGCTTTGCTTTCCGCGCCAAGCCCCAAACCCGCAGTCGCGCCCCTTTCTCCGCCAAAACCGGCGCCGCCCAAGCCAAAGCCGGTCGAGCCCAAAAAAATTCAGCCGAAAAAGCCGCCTGTCAAACAATCAGTCAAAAAGAAAACGCCGGAAGTTAGCAAGCCTGTGGCGCTTCCAAAACCACAGCCTATTGTCGAGCAACCGCTCCCGGCTCCGCCATCGTTTTCTGATTCGGCACAAAAAGCGGAAACGCCTGCACCGGCGACTCCCCAGCCGACCATTAATCAGTCGAGCAAGCCTGCTGAGAAGACCGGAGCGGCAAAAGCCGATACCAAAACAGTCGTTTCGGGCATCATGCCGCTCGTGCGCGTTCCGCCTAAGTACCCTACCCGTGCGGCGAATCGGCATATTGAAGGCTGGGTTAAAATCGAATTCACCATCACGACGGAAGGGACTGTATCGGATGCCGTCGTTGTCGAGGCCGAGCCCACCGATATTTTCGACGATGCGGCGATGGATGCCATCAAAAAATGGCAATTTAAAGAAAAACTGGTCAATGGCGTAGCGGTTGCGCAACGCGCGGTGCAAATACTTAAATTTAAATTATCGAAGTGATGGGCTTGAATGTCTTGTATTCATGCAATCCCGTTATTTTTACTTTGAATGACTCAAGAAGGAGAAGATCTTAATGCTTCATCACATATCCCCTACCGTTATTGTCGATGGGACTTTCTATGTTCTATTGACGTTTTCGGTAGCAACCTGGACGCTTATTATCTTTAAATCCTGGCAATTCTGGAAAAACAGCGCCTGGAATCGGCTTTTCAACAGCGCGTTTTGGGCCTCTGCCACACTGGCTGAGGCAGAGGCTTTACCTGCAAGCGCATTCAGGGGACCGCAAGCGCGAATTGCACGCCAAGGCTTGGCTTGGCTGGCCGAGAGTCGACAAGTTTCCGCCAAGAGCCTTAAGTTTCGCGGCACTCCCAGCGAACTGCTGGAACAATCTCTTTTCGTTCAAATGCAGGAAGAGCAACATTTGATGGAAAGCGGTTTGACCTTGCTGGCCAGTATCGGCAGCACGGCGCCGTTCGTTGGCCTGTTCGGAACGGTTTTGGGCATCATGCACGCCATGCACCAAATCACCGAAAGTGGTTCAACAAGCCTCGATGTCGTAGCCGGCCCTATTGGCGATGCCCTTGTCGCCACTGCTATCGGCATTGCCGTCGCCGTACCGGCCGTGCTGGCTTACAACTTTTTCCTGCGCCGCGTCAAACTGCAACGCGCCGGATTGGAAAATTTCGTGACCAGCTTCATGCATGCCGCATTAAGCGCAGATGCTCAAAACAAGGAATAGCAATGGCCTTTAAAACACAATCCGAAAACGAAGATGCCATGAGCGAAATCAACGTCACGCCGCTCGTTGACGTCATGCTGGTTTTGGTGATAATCCTTCTGGTGACAGCGCCCCTACTGACGCAATCGGTGCATGTGGCGCTGCCGAAAACGGCCGAAACCACAGCGAATGTGGAGGAGCAGCCCTTGCAGCTCGGCATTGATACGCAAGGCGGCATAACGCTCAACAAACAGCCTGTTGCGGATCTGGCCGCCCTGGAAACCATTTTGAAGCAAGAGCTGGAGAAAAATCCCCAAGTGGCACTGCATCTTTATGCCGACCAAGGCGTCATTTATGGAAAAGTCGCCGAAGTCATGGCCACCGTACAACATGCGGGGCTAGTCAAAATAGCGTTTGTGACGGTAGAAAAATAATAGCTGCCGCCGCCCCAAGTTAGGGTTAATGCGATATCGGTCTGATAAATGAAACTTCTGAAGCGGGTCTTAAGTCATTTTTTATACAATAACCAATTTTTATAGGTTAAAACTCGGCACTTATGGAATTACTTGCACAGCTATTAGATTTTTTCATCCATCTCAATGCGCATCTCGCCGATATTCTGGCACAGTACGGCACCCTGACCTATGCCATATTATTCCTGATTATTTTTTGTGAAACAGGCTTGGTCGTCATGCCCCTGCTGCCGGGCGATTCGCTGCTGTTTGCCGTTGGCGCTCTGGGAGCCAGCACCGGACAACTCGATATCTATCTTTTGATCGCGCTTTTAATCGTTGCAGCGCTGGCTGGCGATAACCTTAACTATGTCATCGGCAAGTTTTTCGGCACGAAAGTCAAAGCGCGCGAAAAAATTGGCTTTTTTAAACGGGAATATATCGAACAGACCGAAACCTATTATGAAAAACACGGCGGCAGAACCGTGATCATTGCCCGGTTTATACCGATTATTCGAACCGTCGCGCCTTTCGTGGCGGGCGCAGGCAATATGCGTTATCCGCGCTATATCATTTTTTGCATCACTGGCGCCTGTTTATGGGTGGGCGGACTCATTACGCTGGGCTATCAGTTCGGCAATCTTGAACTGGTCAAGAAGAATTTCGAGCTGGTCGTTTTAGGCATTATTGCCGTCTCATTTCTGCCTGTGGCGCATCATGCCTGGCAGGGCATGCGGGCAAAAAATCAATAAAGCGCAGCAACAGGTTCAACAGATATAAAAAAGGCTGGAGAGTATCCAGCCTTTTTTGATTTTAGTGCAGCAATCCCTGCAATAATCCGTTCAGCTTATGAACAAAAGCGGCCGGATCATCCAGCTGTCCACCTTCGCTCAAGATAGCCTGATCGAAGAGGATATGGGCCAGATCGGCAAACCTCGCATCATCCTGTTCTTCTTTTAGGCGCGCTACCAGAGGGTGTGTCGGATTGATCTCGAAGATGGGCTTTTTGCCGAAGCCCATGGATTGGCCGGCTTCTTTCATGATACGTTCCATATTCAGGCTCATGCCGTAAATATCGGAAACCAGACAAGCCGGGGACTCGGTCAGACGGTGGCTTAAGCGCACTTCGCTGACTTTATCAGCCAGTACGTCCTTGATCTGCTTCAATACCGATTCAAAGTCCTTATTGACTTCTTCCTGCTCTTGTTTATCGGCTTCGTCTTCAAGTGTGCCTAAATCCAGCTCGCCTTTGGCGACGGATTGCAAATGCTTGCCGTCGAATTCGCCCAGGTGCGAGACGAGCCATTCATCGATACGGTCGGATAACAGCAGCACTTCTATGCCTTTCTTGCGGAAAATCTCCAGATGCGGGCTGTTTTTGGCCGCCGAGTAGCTGTCCGCCGTGACATAGTAGATTTTTTCCTGACCTTCCTTCATGCGGCTCACATAGTCTTCCAATGTGACCGACTGTTTGCCGCCCTCGGTATACGTCGAGGCGAAACGCAGCAGTTTGGCAATGCGGTCTTTATTGGCATGATCTTCTATTGGACCTTCTTTCATGACAGCGCCGAACTCGGACCAGAACTTCTCATATTTTTCCGGCTCGTTTTTAGCTATGCCTTCCAGCATGCCCAGCACTTTTTTGACGGCGCCTGACTTGATATTGCTGATATTCTTGCTTTGCTGCAGGATTTCGCGTGACACGTTCAGCGGCAACGAGTTGGCGTCAATGATACCGCGGATAAAACGCAGATAACGCGGCATCAACTGTTCAGCGTCATCAGTGATGAAGACTTTGCGAATGTACAGTTTTACGCCGTGCTTGGCTTCTCTATCCCACATATCGAATGGCGCATGCGATGGCACATAGAGCAACAGCGTGTATTCGTTGGAGCCTTCCACCTTGCTGTGAACATAAGCCATCGGATCCTGATAATCGTGGGCGACATGCTTATAAAACTCATTGTAATCGTTTTCGGAAATCTCCTGGCGGGCTTTGGTCCATAAAGCCGAGGCGCTGTTGATAGTCTCTTCTTCAGGCGCAGCAGGCTTTTCTTCCTCGCCTTCCTCACCCATAGAAGGCATAGGCTCTTTGTCCATGACAATAGGCAAGGAAATGTGATCGGAAAACTTTCTGACGATGGATCGGATGCGATAGCCGTCCAGGAATTCGCTTTCCGATTCTTTCAGATGCAAGACGATTTCAGTGCCGCGTTTGGGCTTCTCTACCGACTCAATGGTGTAATCGCCTTCGCCGGCCGACTCCCAACGAACGCCTTCATTAACCGGCGCACCGGCTTTACGCGTAGTCAGCGTCACTTTGTCGGCGACAATAAAAGCTGAATAGAAACCAACGCCGAACTGGCCTATCAGCTCGCTGTCTTTGGCTTGATCGCCTGTTAAGGCTTCAAAAAACTGTTTGGTGCCGGATTTTGCGATTGTGCCGATATGCTCCTGCACTTCCGCACGGGTCATGCCGATGCCGTTATCGATAATCGTGATCGTGCGTTTGTCCTTGTCATATCCAAGGCGGATCTTCAGATCGCTGTCGCTTTCGTACAGGCTGTCATTGGACAATGCCAGGAAACGCAATTTATCCGCCGCATCGGACGCATTTGAAATTAACTCGCGCAAAAAGATTTCCTTGTTGCTGTACAAGGAATGAATCATCAAATGCAGGAGATGCTTAACTTCGGTTTCAAACCCTAGGGTTTCTTTCTTTGCTTCAACAGTCATCTTTATTATTCCTGATAATGAAAAATGGGATGACTGCGAATATTGGGGCGCATTTATTTTTTTCAAGCCCCTGCCGCATGATATTGATGACGATGTGATTTTTGTATTGTAGATAGCCAATGACAGCCGTCTGGACGATGCCAGGTTCAGACTGTATCAGCCATAACCGGGGTTGATGCAAATACCAGGCAGATAGTCCGCAGCGTTTCCCACGCGTCGCCTTTCTGCTGACCTTTAATTTGCCGGTCGGCCTTGGCGCTTAACAGCAATACGCTATTCAAATCCTGCTCGCTAAGTCTGTTCAACGCATGGCTGACCAGCTGTTTACGCTTATCCCAGATCTGATTGTTTTTAAATACCAGCTCTCTGTTTTGTCCCTGGGCTATCGCTCTTTTCATCTTGATCAATGTTCTGGCTTCGCGCGTGAGAGCCCATAAGATCACCGGCGCTGCAATGCCTTCCGCCTGCAAGCCTGATAGCACTTTGAAAATGCGCTTCATGCTGGCTCCCAGCACGCAATCGATCAACTTGAACACATCGTATCGGGAACTGTCGGCTACGACATCGAGAATCTGCTGATCGCTCAAATGCCCAGGACCATACAGTACATAGAGTTTTTCTATTTCCTGAGCAGCGGCAAGCAGGTTGCCTTCAACCCTGGACGCGAGTATTTTCAGCCCTTCCGGATCAGTACTGAGTCCGCGCCGCTGCATTCTTTGCTGCAACCACCGGATTAAATCCTGTCCGTCCAGGGGCCAGACCTGAATGACTGCCCCGGCCTTTTCCAGAGCCTGTAACCAGCGCGTCTTTAATGCGGCACTGGCCAGCTTGCCGGCCGTAATGAGCAAAACCGTATCGGCCGGCAAGCGTTCGCAATAAGCGGTCAGCGCTTTCGAGCCTTCTGTTCCCGGAGCGCCGGAAGGCAACCTTAAATCGATGATTTTCTTATCTGAAAAAATGGAGTATGAATCGGCAGCCGCCGTCAAATCATTCCATTCAAACCCTGTTTCGACTGAAAAGACCTCGCGCGTCAAAAAGCCAGCCTGTCTTGCGGCTTCTCTGACGGCATCGGCCAGTTCACCAAGTTGTAACGGCTCGTCGCCGCTAATAAAGTAAACAGGCGCCAAACCCTTTTGAAGCTCGGCCCCTAACTGCTCGGGTTTTAAACGCATGTTATTTGGCGTTCGCCTCCAATACAACCCGCGCACGGTCGACTATCGTACGCACGGCCTGTTGATACATTTCATTACGGATCACGGCTTCTTCATTATCCTTAGCCATAATATCCTGCTGATCATTGAAATAGTCACGCCTTATCTCGACTGGCTGCCTCTTCATCAGCACGGACTTGCCTGAACCTAGCACTTCATATTCCAACCGGTAAAGCAATTCAAATTCTTCAGCCTTACCTTTGGCATCCAACGACAATGCCCTCCGATTAAGATCCTCGCCGAATATCCTGATGGTCATGCCGGCTCCTTCCGGTGAGTTGGTAAGCTTGCCAGCAGAGGATTTCAATGTGCGCTTGAATTGTTCCCGTAACGGCTCTGAACCGCCATCCAGATAAACATTTCTCATGCCCGATGGCAAATCAAGCGCACCGCGCAAATGGTAACCGCACGCGCTCAATAACAAGGCCATAATGAAGATGGCCGATTTTTTCATCAATAAATACATCTCTTAAACTACAATATTAACCAGCTTTTTAGGCACGACAATGACCTTTTTGACCGGTTTGTCTTCTATAAAACGCTTAACATTTTCATCAGCCAGCGCCATGGCTTCCATTTCCTCTTTAGAAGCGCTGGTTGAAACGGAAATTTTACTGCGCAATTTACCGTTTACCTGGATCACCAGCTCTAACGAATCCAGTTCCAGAGCGGTTACATCGACTTCAGGCCATAATTCACTGACAACCGCCTGCTGATGCCCTAAATCCAGCCACAACTGATGACAGATATGCGGCACGATCGGCGATAACATTAATACGATCGCTTCCAATGCTTCCTGGCGAACCGCCTTGCCATTTTCGGACTCATCATTGAATCTGGACAGTGCATTAACCAGCTCCATATTGGCGGCAATGGCTGTGTTAAAGGTATAGCGTCTGCCAAGATCATCCGTCACTTTTTGAATGGTCTGATGTAACTGGCGACGGATAGCCTGCTGATCTTCGGTCAATACCTGCTTGTCCACTTTTTGGGTCGAGCCGCCGGCATTGATATGCAAATAAGCCTGTTTCCAGAGCCGTTTAAGGAACCGGAAAGCACCCTCGACACCGCTGTCGGACCATTCCAGCGATTGCTCGGGAGGTGCTGCGAACATAATGAACAAGCGCACCGTATCGGCGCCGTATTGATCAATCAAGGCTTGCGGATCGACTGTGTTGCCTTTGGATTTGGACATTTTACTGCCGTCCTTCAGCACCATGCCTTGCGTCAACAGTTTTTTGAAGGGTTCATCACAAACCAGCAGACCTTCATCGCGGAGCAGCTTGGTATAAAAACGCGCGTATAACAGATGCAAAATCGCATGTTCGATACCGCCGATATATTGGTCGACCGGCAGCCAGTATTTGGCATTTTCATCAAGCATGCTGTTGGCACTGCCGCTGCTGGCAAAGCGGGCAAAATACCATGAGGATTCCATAAACGTATCGAAAGTATCAGTTTCGCGGCGCGCTTCTTTTCCGCAAGTCGGGCAATTCACATGGGAGAATGTCGGATGCGCTACCAAAGGTGATTGCGAACCATCCAACACTACATCACGCGGTAATTCCACTGGCAGATCCTGCTCAGGAACTGGCACCGTACCGCAATCATCGCAATAGATGACGGGGATCGGCGCACCCCAGTAACGTTGACGAGAGACCCCCCAATCGCGCAGGCGGAAATTGGTTTTACGCTGTCCTTTGCCAGCTTTTTCCAGTGTTTCTGAAATCGCAATAAAGGCCTGCTCCGATGTCAAGCCGTCGAACTCGCCCGAGTTGCGCAAGACGCCTTTAGCGGTATAAGCCTGTTCTGAACAATCATCATTTTCACCGTCTTTGGCAAAAATCACCTGTTTAATCGCAATGCCGTATTTTCTGGCAAACTCAAAATCGCGCTGATCATGCGCAGGCACAGACATGACCGCTCCGGTGCCGTACCCCATCAGCACAAAGTTGGCAATCCAGACCGGAACCTGCTCGCCGGTTATCGGATGGATGGCTTTGATACCTGAATCCACACCGCGCTTCTCCATGGTCTCCATGGCGGCTTCGGACGTTTCCATAACTTTGCACTCGTTAATGAATGCCATGAGCTCAGACTTGTTTTCGGCAGCTTTCTGCGCCAACGGATGCTCGGCCGCGACAGCCAGATAGGTAACGCCCATCAGGGTATCAGGCCGGGTCGTATAAATTCTTAAAGGCTGCTCCATACCTGCCACCTGAAAATCCATTTCCACACCTTCGGAACGGCCGATCCAATTAGCCTGCATGGTTTTGACTTGTTCCGGCCAGCCATCCAATGTTTCCAAAGATTGCAGTAATTCATCGGCATAGTCCGTGATCTTCAAGAACCACTGTGCGATTTCTTTTCTTTCCACCGGAGTATCGCAACGCCAGCAACAACCGTCGATGACCTGTTCGTTGGCCAGCACGGTCATATCATGCGGACACCAGTTGACCGGTGCGGTTTTTTTATAAACCAGGCCCTTTTCCAGCAACTTAATGAAGAACCATTGTTCCCAACGATAATAAGACGGATCACAAGTCGCTATCTCCCGGTTCCAATCATAGCCGAAGCCCAATCGCTTAAGCTGATCGCGCATGTAATCGATATTGTCATACGTCCAGTCGGCGGGATGAACGCCATGCTTCATGGCCGCATTTTCCGCTGGTAGACCGAATGCGTCCCAGCCCATTGGCTGCATGACATTCTTGCCCAGCATGCGTTGATAACGGCTGATCACATCGCCAATCGTATAGTTACGAACATGCCCCATGTGGAGCTTGCCGCTGGGATAGGGGAACATGGATAAGCAATAATACTTTTCCTGAGCCGAAGACTCCGACACGTTGAACACACCCGACTCTTCCCAGGCCTTTTGTACCTCTTGCTCAATAACTAACGGCTTATAATTTTCTTGCATCCTTCTCGTCTTTTACCAGTCAAAAGCGTTAGAATACCGCACAGAAGCTTAAATCTAAAGCGCCTTTTTCAGGAGTTGAACCATGAATAAAAATAAATTTATCGCCGCCTATAACGAATTCATGAAGCATTTGCATGAAACCATGGATGAGACCATCCATTCTTTAGCAGATGCATTGGAAATTTCGAAAGAAAAAACCAGAAAATCCACCGATTTGACCAAAGATGAAATCGATCAAGTATCGGATTATGTGAAACGCGATATTGAACATGCCGCGCATGGCCTATCCGAAACAAAAGACACCGAATCACTCTCGGAGTGGTTTAAATTTGATATTGAGCTGATTGAAAACTTCGCGTTGGATGCTTTTTTAAGCCTTGCCGATAAAACCCGTCTTGAACTTGCAAAATTAGGACAATTGGCGGAGCTAAATACTTATCACACCGGCAATATCACTGGCCCTGGAACGTTTGTTTGCGATCAATGCGATAAGCAAATTGCCTTTAAATCGACCAGCGAAATTCCCGAATGCCCGGCCTGTCACGGTAAAACCTTTGTCCGCCTTTGATATTGCCAGTCTAGGCTTTATAATGTGAGTTTTATCTATTTGATTCCATGAGGAATAACAACATGCGCAGGGTCATTTTCAACCAGAAGGGCGGTGTCGGCAAATCTACGATTACCTGCAATTTAGCCGCCATCAGTGCCGTGGAAGGCAAACGCACTTTAGTGATCGATCTGGACGTTCAAGGCAACTCCACCCAATACTTGCTCGGCAAGAAAGTTAGTGACAGCGATAAAACTATTGCCCACTTTTTTAAAGACAGCTTAAGTCTTGGCCTGTTCGGAGGCAACAATTCCGGACTTGAAAATGTTATCCATGAAACACCCTTTCCTGATCTATTCGTTATTCCTTCACATCCTGATCTTGAGCCCTTGCAAGCTCGTTTGGAATCGCGCTATAAAATTTTTAAATTGAAAGAAGCACTAGAAAAATTGCAGGGCTTTGACGCTATCTATATGGATACGCCTCCCATCCTTAACTTTTACAGTCAATCAGCTTTAATCGCTGCAGATAAGTGCCTGATTCCTTTTGATTGTGATACATTTGCTCGAGAAGCTCTCTATTTACTGATGCAGGCTTTAAGAGAAGTTAAAGCCGACCATAACCAAGATCTTGAAATTGAAGGTATTGTCGTCAACCAATTCCAAAAACAGGCCAATTTGCCTCGTCAATTAGTTGATCAGCTTGTCGAAGAAGGATTACCTGTACTGGCGGCAATGATTTCGCCTTCGATTAAAGTCAGAGAATCGCATGCAGAAGCCCGACCATTGATTCATTATGCGCCTAATCATAAATTGACCGAAGAATTCAAAGCATTACACGCAGAAATTCACAGCAACTAAATCTTTTTGCTCAGGGGTTGCCCCCGTTTGTTACTCCTGAGTATTTTCAATAACGAGGACTATGTTTACGTGTCATAACAGGTCTTCCAGCGACCTTCTGGCAAGTATTGCCGTACACAATCAAGGCCAAAAGCAAAATCCCTATTACACTTATAATCACCTTATCTCCGAGTCTAGCATAGGGCGTCATTCCTCCCATAGGAATTATAGTTCCACTGATCGCCGTTGTTTCAAACAAAGGCGCTTGATTGATAATCTTTCCTTGAGGCGACACAATTGCAGTTATTCCCGTGTTTGTTGCCCGCAACAAAAAACGTCCCGTTTCCATTGCCCGCATTCTTGCAATCTGCATATGCTGATGAGGCTCCAATGAGTCTCCAAACCAGGCATCGTTAGTCACATTAACTAGATAAGCTGCTTCCGGCAAGCCTCGAATATTCACATCACTAAAGGCATCCTCATAACAAATTGAAGTTATAAACGTATAGCCTCCTGCTTTTAATAATGGCTGATCTGTTCTTCCTGGTAAAAAATGAGCTAATGGAATATCCAATATGCTTAACATAAACCCTGACAAGGGCTGTAATGGCAAATACTCTCCGAACGGCAATAAATGACTTTTTCGATAAATACCATCGTTTTTGCCCAAAGTTATAGCCGCATTATACTTTTCATGTCGTAAATTTTCTTTTATGGGGATACTGATAATCAAGTCAGTACCATTCTTTGCCGCTTCCATTCTTAGTGGCAATAAAAAAGACTCATTAACTTCGGATAGAAAAGCAGGTACTGCGGTTTCTGGCCAAACAATGACATCCGAATCCCAGTGTTCTTCCGTCATAGTTTTATATTTTTGCAGAATGCGATTTCTATTCTCTAATTTCCATTTTTGATCTTGAGAGATATTACCTTGAATTAAAGAAGCCTTGATAGGATTGCCTACATCTTGGGTCCATTTTACAGCCTGCAGCCAACTGCCCATGCTCCATAACACAGCAATAATAGCGGTTAATATCACAAGATGTTTTTTATAAAACATCAGAATTACAAAAGAGGATGCAGTAAATGCTAATAAAAAACTGGTGCCATATCCCCCTACAATAGGGATATAACCTGCTAAAGGAGCTTCCAATTGAGAATATGCAACTTGCAACCATGGAAATCCATTAAGCACCAGATATCCTCGTACATATTCTATGAGTACCCAAATAAAAGGAATTGCCAAAAGTTGCAAAAGATTAACATTTGGCGGCATTAACTTTACTGAGAGATATCCACATAATGCCGGGAATAATGCCCAAACAATAATAAATAAGCTCGTAAGTATAATCGAGCTCAGCAAGCCAGCCCCCCCAAAGTCATGAATACTAATATAGACCCATGATACGCCTAAACCAAATAAGCCTAAGCCAAATAAATAGCCTCTTAGCAGTGCCCGTCCGGGTGATACATTTTGCCAGGACGCAAACAGAAAAATCAGTGACAGGAGAGCTAAATAAATATAGTTAAACGGGGCAAATGATAAAGCCAGTAAAATACCGGCAACCGGCGCACCTAAGTCCCAATATTTACTGTTTGAAAAGTACATAAAACAAATACTGATTTGAATAATAGATCAATCAGAATAAGCCAATCTGACTTTTTTTTAAATAACCATTTAGAGCAAGCTATCAAATTGATCCAGGGCAAGGGGCCCGGCGGGCCGTGCAGCTGCTGGCAGCGGCTCT
>NZ_JADMKV010000042.1 GCF_015476545.1 Methylobacter sp. BlB1
GCTTTTAACAGCCTGTGTAGGCTGGGTTGGAGCTTTAGCGGAAACCCGGCATGGGCGGCCAAAATGCTGGGTTTATCAACCCCGCCTACCGCCGCTAAAAGCTGCGGTGCTCGGCGCGGCAAACGGGAAAAGGTGCCCGTCGTAACATCAGTTAAATAATGAGAAATTTTTGCCTGCCTTGCAGTTGCGGCAAAAAGCATAAAACGAAGGCTTGGTGCTTTTTGCCGCGCGAGAAAGGACTCGGGCGTTACTGCTACCTAGCCACTACCGGGCAAGGGGCGAATTGGCAAGAAGGCGGCTGACGGCTTACATAAGAACCATCGGGGCACATTTTTACGTCCATCGTGCAGAAAGTGGAATCGCTGCCGCCGTCGACATTGCCGTTGTCAGCTGTCCCGCAGCTTGGAGCGAGTTCTACATTATAGAAGGTTCCTGCTTTGGGGCTGATTGAATGCAATTGATCGATAAAAGCGTCAAACTCTGCATCATCTGTATTGAAACCCGCTTCGGCGCACAGGGACAAATTGCCTTCGACGGGAATAGGCAGGCCGGCTCCCGGACTATTCACAATGAATTTATCGACAGTCTTATTGGCGACCGCATGGCCGATGACCTGACGGACTGTCTGCGTAGCGGCTTCATCGAGAGCGCCGCCAATGCTGCCGATGGAGACATTAACCGCACGATTTTCAGCAAAGGCGGATGCGCTGATCGACAGCGCCGATCCGAGCAAAAGCAGGCAAGCATAGTTCTTCATTTTTATTTTTCCTTTAGAGATTGAAAAACAACAAGTTGAATAGGTCCTGGTTTGAAAAGCCGGCAACGACAAGGCCAACTCATGGCGAATGTTAGCAAACAAGGAAGCGATGTCAAAAAAGATTCGATTATTTGCGGACAGCATCTCAGCCGCTCTGATCTTCACTCTTTGCCTTATGCCTGCTCATCATGTTGGGTTATATCAGGCAACGGCGAAATATAAACTGTCAGAGAGAAAGGTAAAGGACAGTATGGATCGAATTTTTCGAAACAATCATTCTTTTTTTCTTGTCTATAACGGCTGAGATGACGCAACCACGAAGACGCAGGCCGTGGTCTATTCAATAGTACTTGGGCTCGGAGTAGCCCCGTCAGTACTTAAACCTTAATTAAAACAAAGAAGCCAATGAAAAAGTATTTGTATTTAGGGTTGCTCGTTGCGTGTCAAATGGCCTCTGCCGAAGAGCTTATGTCGATCAGCGAACAAGTAAGCAAGGCGTGCACTGGGATTAAAGATGAACAATCAGGCAAGGCGTGCATTGAGGCTGTGACTGAACAAGTAAGCAAGGTGCGCAGCGAAATTATAGAAGGCTCTTACATTGTAACCCTGAATCCGGACGAACCGGAAATAATGGATCTACTCGCCGAGGTTCAGAAAAAATTAGAAGATGCGGCACAGCTTGCCAAAATTAAGGAAGACTTTGCGGTTAATCTGGGTATTGACGGGATTGTAGAAAATATCTTTTCGTCCACTCATGCCGTCCACATCAAGATGAATTCTTTTGAGGCTCAGCTGTTGAATAAGGATAAGCGCATACTCAGAATTGAGCCGGATCTGATGCTGCGCGTCCAGAATGAACAAGTCGAGCCCGGGTGGGCGTTGGACAGAATCGATGGCGACACCGCAGCGCTTGATAATATCTATCGTTGGAACGCCAACGGCGCCGGCCGGACCATTTATGTCCTCGATACCGGCGTTAATACCAGTCTGCCCGAGTTCGGGGGGCGTGCCGTTACCGTTTGGGATGTCAATGATCCCGACCACAAAACAGCAACATGGGGCCAGGATTGCAACGGACATGGGACAGCGGTGGCCGATGCGGCCGGAGGAAATCTCTTCGGAGTAGCAAAAGGCGTATCGATTATCTCGGCCAAAATAACCCAGGGCTGTTCAGATACATCCAGTTTATCTACCCATCTGTTCGCTTTCGATTGGTTGGCCAAAAATGCGCCTGCCGGCACCATTGTGAACTGGAGTAACGGGGCGAATACCCGCGACTGCAACGTTCCGGTCATCTCAACCGCACTGGAAGACGCTATGCGGGCGGCCTATGCGCATGGCGTAATCATTGTGGTGTCGGCGGGGAATGATGGCTGTGATACGGCTAACTATTCACCGACCCGGATAGATGAGGTGTTTGTAGTCGGCGCCACCGGCAGTGCTTTATTGTCGTCCGGCAAGGATATTAAATGGCCCAAATCGCGCACAGGCCGGCAGATCGATTTATTTGCGCCGGGACAAGACGTTCCTTTGTATGGACATGACGGCGCGCTCTATGCCTGGAGCGGCACATCTGTCTCTGCGCCCTTTGTGAGCGGATTGTTTGCGATCGGCTGCCAGCTGTACCCCAGCTATTGCGCTCAACCGAAACGGGCTTTTGACGGACTGAAGAGCGCCATGACGCCCAACACGGTCACCAACCCGGACGGTACGCCTTTGACGGGCGCAACGTCTTTAATGATTAAACAATCATGGTGAGCTTCTTGTTGAATTAATTGTCCGGGACCGGCTTCTTTCAATTATCCTGAAGAAGCAACCGCAACCATCCTAACGCGAGGTATGATCTTCTAGCGCGTGATATAATCTTTTTTTCTTTTTCATTCTTGATAAAAACTGGATGTCTTGAATTGTCAAATCAGGCAATTTTATGCTTTTCCTAACAATTCGACGGCATGCTGTTTCAACCTGCAGCTGCGTAAAAGGAATACTGGAGCTGAGATAGGGCAACTCCAAGATGCGATCGTAGCTTGTTTAAGGTCGCTGTGGCTTGAATCCAGCCCTATCGGTACTATAAATATAAAAAAGGAACAAAGAGACAAATGAAAAAATATCTATTTTTAGGCATGCTTGCAGTGTGTCAGGCAGCCGCTGCCGAAGACGGTCAGCCTGTCGGTGAACAAGCAAGCAGTGGGATTATAGAAGGATCTTATATTGTCACGCTGAATCCGGACGATCCAGAAGTGACAAGTTTATTCATTGCGGCTCAGGAAGAATCACAAAACATGGAGCAATCTGCCAAGATTAAGGAAGATCTTGCGGATAAGTTGGGTATTGATGGCGTTGTGGAACATATCTATCCGTCCACTTATGCTGTGCACATCAAAACGAGTTCCCTTGAAGCGGACCTATTGAGCAACGATAAACGGGTACTCAGAATTGAGTCGGACCAAATGATCGGTATAGGGTCTACTTCGGCAGAAAATTTGTCTGGGGGCAATTACCCGATGTATCAGGATGGCATCCTGACGATTCCGCGCGTCGATACGCCTGAGCGGCCCGGCAATTACCTGGATGCGACGTTCAAACAAATCGGCCAGAACCTCTGGGAGTTGCAGGGCTATAAAACAGCCAATGAATACCCGTTGCAAAAAGCGCCCATCGGACAGGCCAAGCTTGTGGTCACTGATTCCTTTCCTGTCCAGGTGTTTTTGAACATTCAAGGCACGTTTACCAGCGGTTGCGGTGATTTAGGACAAATCAATCAGCGCCTGGTCGGCAACCGCTTTGAAGTGACGGTTCATGCTGAATATCCTGACTTGCCGCCCGGCTCTTTTGCTTGTACGGCAAACATGAGGTATTTTGAGAAAAACATTCCTCTGGCCGTTTATGATTTGAATGCGGGCAACTACGAATACAGCATTAACGGCGGTGACTACACCGGCACATTCACATTGGCCAAGGATAACCGGTATCCGTTAACCAATCCCAACCTGTTGCCGGTTGAGCTCGCTCAATAATAACCTGTTACGTTAAACCGGGACAATAATCCTAAACATTGGCAAGGCTGCCGTAACTGCGATAGCCCTGCCAACTTTTCATCTTGTCGAATTTCCCTTCACTTCTAAAAGCCGATACCTGCTTAAGTTACAAGCCTATGACCTTTCCAGCCGTAATAAGCAATATATAAATAGCAGAGAACGGGAATGAAGAAAGCCTGCTGGATGCCGACCCGGTCGGCGAACAGGCCCTGCACAACGGGAATGATAGCGCCGCCGACGATGGCCGCGCATAAAATCCCGGAGCCCTGGCCTGTGTGCTTTCCCAAGCCGTTGACTGCCAGAGAAAACAGGGTCGGGAACATGATGGAGTTGCACAGTCCTACGGCCAGAATGGACCACATGGCCAAAGGGCCGGCGCCGACCATGCTGGCTACAACCAGGGTGGAGGCGGCCAGGGCATTGAACGCCAGGACTTTGCCGGGCTGGATATTGCGCATGGCGATCGCGCCGGCGAAACGGCCGACCATGGCGCCGCCCCAGTACAGCGACACGTACTTCGCCGCCTCGTGCTCGGCCAGTCCCGAAATATTAGGCTGAGCCAGATAATTGACCAGAAAGCTGCCGATAGAGACTTCCGCGCCTACATAGACAAAAATGCCGACCGCGCCCAGGACCAGATGCCGATAGCCCCAGGCGCTTTCGCGAAAGGCGCCATCGGTGATATCCAGCGCATGGGCTTCGGCGGGCTCCACCTCGGGCAGTTTGATCGCGGCGAAGAGGCCGGCAATCAAAAACAAAACTGCGGCCAGCAGCAGATAGGGATGCTGCACGACGGCCGCCTGCGCGGCCTGATAGGCCGACAGATCCCCGGCGTTCAACAATTTGATTTCATCGGCCGTTTTGACGGCGGCGGACAGTATGAACAAGGCGCCGAAATAAGGCGCGATCGTCGTGCCCAGGGAATTGAAAGCCTGCGTCATCGTCAACCGGCTGGAGGCGGTTTCCGGTTGGCCGAGGATGGTCACATAAGGGTTGGCCGCGACCTGCAGCAAGGTGATGCCGGAGGCCAGTACGAAGAAAGCTGCCAGAAACAACGGATAGGAATGTTGGCCAGCCGCCGGATAAAAGAGCAGGCAGCCCAGGCCGGCTATGGACAGGCCGGTAATGATGCCGCCCTTGAAGCCGATCCTTTCAACCAGATGGCCGCTGGGCATCGAAACCACGAAATAAGCCGTAAAGAAGCAGAACTGGATCAGCATGGCCTGTGTGTAGTTCAGCGTGAATACCGCTTTCAGATGCGGAATCAGGATATCGTTCAGGCTGGTGATGAAGCCCCAGATGAAAAACAGCGATGTCAGTACGGCCAGGGAGCCGAAATAAGGGTTTTTGGTGTTGTCTGTCAGTTTGTCGGATGCCATTGGGGTATGGGGTATATTCGCCATGCTTGTATCCTGCTTGTTAATAGGTACCTGTTATATAAGCTTAAAGGATTTGACCACGAAGACGAGAAAACATAAAGCTTCGTGTCCTTCGTGGTGTTTTCTAATATCAGCTGCAGCCGGACGGGGCATGTTGCCCCGTCCGAAACGTTTGATGCTGGTTAAGCGCATTTCCTTAACCCTAACATTGCAGAAACGCTAGGGACGGGGTAACAAACCCCGTCCCGCTTGAGAGTTGCGGAGTCGATAAACGTCGAAGAAGATATGCAATGCATACCCTACGGCCTGCTATTCCGTTACGGAAAAACCGGCCGTTTCATTGCCGACCATCACCTTAAACTCGCCGGGTTCGACGATGCGCTTCATGTCGATGCCGATAAATGACAGATCGCGCGGCGTCAGGGTAAAGCTCAGGCTTTGCTCCTGCCCCGGTTCCAGCTCGACCTTTTTGAAGGCTTTGAGCTGTCTGACAGGCCGCGTTACGGAAGCCGCGACATCATTGAGATAAAGCAGCACGGTTTCCTTGCCTTTCAGCGTGCCGGTATTCTTGACGCTGACATGGACAGTGACGTTTTCGCCCATTTTAATCTGGCTCTTTTCCACGCTCAGGCCGCGTGTCTCGAACGTCGTATAGCTCAGGCCATGGCCGAACGGGTAGAGCGGTTTGTAGGTGTTGAATTCAAACGATTCGGTCGGCTTGTGATCGTACGGCACGATGTCGTTGGTGTTCCTCGGATAGCTGATGGGCAGCTTGCCGTTGGGATTGTAGTCGCCGTAAATAATGTCGGCGATGGCTTCGCCGCCTTCCATGCCCGGCAGGAAGCCCAGGATCACGCCGGGCACTTTTTCGGCAATGGCCGTGATGACGCGCGGGCGGCCGCCCAGCATCAGCAAAATGACCGGCTTGCCGGCCTCGATCACGGCATTGGCCAGGTCGATCTGCTTCTGGTCGAGCATCAATGAGTCGATATTGCCCGGCGTTTCCGTATAGGGTTTCTCGCCCAGGGCCAACAGGACATAATCGTGATTTTGAGCTTCGGCGACGACTTTGTCGACATCGATCGGGTCGTCAAACGCCTGGCCGCCGACATAGGTCACTTTGCCGGCCGACTTTGTTTGCAGGGCTTCGAAGACGGTCAGCTTGTCCTGCGGATACAGGCTCTCGCTGTCGCCCTGCCAGGTAATGGTCCAGCCGCCGTTCATGACGCTGAGCAGATTGGCGGTGGGCCCCGCGACTAGAATACTGGCGTCTTTCTTCAACGGCAGTATATGGTTGTCGTTTTTAGCCAGAATGATGGCTTCGCGCGCGGCCTGCCGGTTCGTCTCCACGGCCTCGGGCGTAGCGAAGTTGCCTTCAGCGGGCAAAACCGGCCTTTCCGGATCGAACAGCCCGGTCTGGAACTTGACGGTCAAAATCCTCGACACGGCTTCGTCTATGCGCGACATCGGCACTTCGCCGGATCGGGCCAGCTCAACCAGTAAATCATAAAAGGTAAAATCGAACGGCACCATGCTCATGTCCACGCCGGCCATCACGGCGATCTTGACCGCTTCTTTCGGGGTCGCGGCCAGCTTGTCGCGCGTATAAAGGCGCTTGATGTCTTCCCAGTCGGAGACGGTGAAGCCCTTGAAGCCCATTTCGCCGCGCAGGATCGTGGTCAGGTACTGATAGTTGGCATGGCCCGGAATGCCGTCGACTTCTGACGAATTGACCATGACCGTCGGCGCCCCGGCCTGCACGCCGGCTTCGAACGTCGGCAGGAAGTACTCGCGCAGCATGCGTTCGCCGATCCAGGCCGGCGTCCGGTCCTTGCCGTTGATCGGAAAGCTGTAGCCGACATAATGCTTCAAACAGGTCGGCAGTTTATCGGGCGCCGAGAAATCATCGCCCTGATGGCCTTTGATATAGGATGTGCCCATGACAGAGGCCAGATGCACGTCCTCGCCGTAAGTTTCCCACAAGCGCGGCCAGAGCGGTTGCCGGCCGATATCCATAACCGGCGAGAAATTCCATTGCAGGCCCGATGCGCGCACTTCGCGCGCCGTTATCTCGCCTTCCTTGAAGCTCAGTTCCGGATTGAAAGTCGCGGCCATGCTGATGGCTTGCGGAAACAGCGCGGCGCCTTGCGTATAAGTCGCGCCGTGGATTGCGTCAATGCCGTAGATAACCGGGATTTTCAGGCGCGTTCTCTGCGAGGCTTCCTGTACCGCGGCTGTTATTTTCCGCCAGGTCCCGATCGGAGCCGCTCTGTTGGCGGGCGTGAAAGGTACGTTCAGGATGGAGCCGACATGGTGGTTGATCACAGCATCTTCCAACCTGGTCCGGTCGATCGGGGGCTCTTCGCCTGATACGGCAGGCGTGCCCACGACGCTGAAGTCGATCTGCGTCATCTGCCCGGCTTTTTCTTCCAGCGTCATTTGGGACAGCAGTTCTTTTACTTTATCTTCAATGGCTTCGCTTGCGGCATGCGTATTCATGGAGCACTCCAATAGGGCAAACAGGGACAGGATTAGAATACTACGTTTTGCTTTCAACATTTTCCTTGCTAATTCAGTTGATTAAGCCGCTATAAGGCGGCGGCTTGCTTTGGGAATGAACGCCGGTCATGGACGGCAGTTCGAGGGCAGTAAAAAGTCGGGTGGTGCACCCATCAATTTTATTGTAACCGATGTTATGCATGCGCGGTTTATCCCGTTTGCAATGAACGCCACCGTTTTTTCGGCGTCTGCCGCACATGGCTGTTAACCAGCCAATAAATGGTTCATACAGCTAGCCATAACCAGAGTGAGGGTAAGGGAATTTTGAGGCGTCTATTTTTGAACAGAGAGGGCTGCATTGAGGCGCAGCTTATCCTGCGGATGCACAGGCGATCGCTTTGACCGAACGACTGCAAAAGCAAGGCTTGAGCTCGGAGACGCGGGTGGTATTTAATAAGCCGACAGGGATCGAATTGTCGGCCGCCATAAGCGAAAGCAGGGCCAGAGTTTTTGATATACTGCTCAAACTCATGCTGGACTTTTTTGAACAATCATTAACCTTCACCTTTTACAAGGAGTTTCGTCTATGGACGTGCTAGAAGTGCTTGCCTACTTGCAGGAAAAAGATATTGCCGTCAGCGCCAATGATGCCGAATTAATCGTGCGCGCACCGCAGGGCGCCCTCAATGAAGGAATAATGGCGCTCCTGCAGCAGTATAAATGGGAGCTGTTGCTCCTCCTTCAGGACGATCAAGACGATCAGGCGGCAAGCGAAACTGACGCACAGACGGCGCAACCGGTCATAATCACGCCCGACATGCTGACGCTGGTCAGCCTTACACAGGACGAGATCGATCTGATTGTCGGCAGTGTGCCGCAAGGCGCGGCCAATATCAAGGACATCTACCCGCTGGCCCCGTTGCAGGAAGGCATTCTGTTCCATCATTTGCTCGAAACCCAGGGCGATGCGTATCTGACGCGTTCGGTCATCCTGTTTGACGACCGCCCTAAGCTGGATGATTTTCTGGACGCCTTGCAGACCGTGGTCGACCGGCACGATATCCTGCGCACATCCGTGCGCTGGACCGGACTGTCCAGACCCGTTCAGGTCGTGCATAGCCGGGCGCCGCTGCCGGTTTCGGAACTGACGCTGGCCGCAAATGCCGACATACAGCAGCAATTACTCAGCCATACCGATCCGCGCCACCTGCGGCTGGATTTGCAGCGCGCACCGCTGCTTGCCACCTATATCGCCGCCGATCCGCATTCGACTGCCTGGTGGCTGGTGCTGCTGAACCATCGCATGACGTGCGACAGCTACACGCTGCAGCTGATCATGGCAGAAGTTCAGCGGGTGTTTCAGGGGCAAGGGGATCGTCTGCCGGAACCTGTGCCCTATCGCAATTTTATCGAACAGATACAGGCGACTTCACGGGTTGGACACGAAATCTACTTCAGGCAGCAACTCGGCGATATCGATGAGCCGACCGCGCCTTTCGGCCTGTTGGACACAAAAGCGGACGCCGGACAGGCCGGCGAGGCGGTTCTGGCCCTGAGCGACGATCTGGCCCAGCGCATCCGCGACAGCGCCCGACAGCACGGGGTCAGCGCCGCGGCCCTGTTTCATGTGGCCTGGGCGCAGGTTCTGGCCCGGTGCAGCGGGCGCGATGACGTCGTTTTCGGCACGGTGCTGTCCGGCCGGCTTCGGGGTTCGGCCGGCGCTGATCGGGGCATCGGCATGTTCATCAATACCTTGCCGGTACGCATCCCGCTCGCCGGCGCCAGTGTCCGGCAGCTGGTCAAATATACGCATCAGTGCTTGAATGAACTGCTGCTTCATCAATACACTCCGCTCTCGCTTGCGCTACGCTGCAGCGCCTTGCCGCCGTCGGTGCCGCTGTTTACCGCATTGCTGAATTATCGTCATGCCATTATCGCGGCCGCTCCGGATAAATCCGACGGCATGCGCGTCGTCAGCTGCGTGGAACGCACCCATTATCCTTTTACCGTTTCGGTAGACGATTCGGGGCAGGGCTTCACGCTGACTGCGCAATGCGTGCACGGCATCGACCCAGCCCGCATCAACGGTTATCTTCACACCGCCATCGCAGGGCTGGTCGAAGTATTGACTCAGGCCCCCTGGCGCTTGGCCATGGATTTCGACATCCTGCCCGCAGCGGAGCGGCGTCAGCTTCTGGTCGATTTCAACGCGACGGCGGCGGTTTATCCGCGGCACAAGTGCCTGCATCAGTTATTCGAGGAGCAAGTTGAAAAAACGCCTGATGCCGTTGCTGTCGCGTTTGAAGAACAGGCCTTGACCTATGTCGAACTTAACGCCCGCGCCAACCAAGTGGCCCATTACCTGCGATCGGAGGGCTGCGGCCCGGAGATGCCGGTCGGACTCTGCGTTGAGCGCGGTCTGGAGATGATGGTGGGCCTGCTGGGCATCCTGAAGGCCGGAGGGGCTTATGTGCCGATCGATCCTCAGTATCCCGAAGCGTGCATTGCCCACATGCTGGACGACGCGCGCATCGCTTTGCTGCTCACCCAGGCGCGGCTGGCGGCGGCATTGTCCTGTTACACGCAGGCTATCGTTTATCTGGACAGCGACTGGCCGGCCATTGCGCAATGGCCGGCCGACAATCCGTCGCCATGCAATCATCCGCTCGATCTGGCCTATATCGTCTATTCCTCCGGCTCGACGGGCCAGCCCAAAGGCGTCATGGTCGCGCACCGCAACGCCGTGCATGCGGCGACTGCGCGGTTTGCCGCCTATCAGGCGCCGGTCAGCGCTTGCCTGCTGCTGTCCTCGTTCGCGTTCGACAGCGCCGCCGGCATATTCTGGACCTTGGGGCAGGGCGGGCGCCTGTGCTTGCCGGACGAATACAGCAATACGGATCCGTCAGCGTTAGCGGTGCTGATCGAAAGGCACCAGGTCTCGCATGTGCTGGCCTTGCCGCCCTTTTACACCTTGCTGCTCGATCAGGCCCGGGCGCAGTTGCATTCCCTGAAAACGGTCATCGTTGCGGGCGAATTCTGTCCAACCGAACTGGTCAGGCGACACTGCGTGGTGCTGCCGCATGTGGCGCTATACAATGAATACGGGCCGGCCGAAGGCTCGGCGTGGAGCAGTGTCCGCCTGGACGATCCGGACGGTCTGGAACGGCCTTTGCCGATCGGCAGGCCGGTCAGCAATGTGCGGCTTTATATTCTCGATAAAATCGGCCAGCCTGTGCCGCTGGGCGCGGCCGGCGAACTCCATGTCGGCGGCGAGGGCGTGGTCAGAGGCTACCTGAACCGTCCCGAATTGACCGCGGAAGCGTTCGTTCCCGATCCGTTCCGGAATGACGGCGGCCGGTTGTACAAAACCGGCGATCTGGCACGTTACCGGCCTGACGGCAGCATCGAGTTTTTAGGCCGCATCGACAATCAGGTGCAAATCCACGGCTTCAGAATTGAGCCGGGGGAAATCGAGGCAAAGCTTATGGAGCAGCCCGGCGTGGATGAGGCCGTTGTTCTCGTGCGTGAAGACCAGTCAGGCAACAGGCGGCTGGTTGCCTATGTGGCCGCCCGCGACAGCGGGGAGGTGATCGAGGATGTCCTGCGCCAGGCTATCGGAGAGCGCTTGCCTTACTATATGCAGCCTTCGGCCTATGTATTTATGGAGAGCTTGCCTTTGAACGCAAACGGCAAAATCGATCGAAAAGCGCTGCTTACGCCTGAAAACTATATCACGGCTATGGATAAGCGCAGCGATAGCCTCAGCGATTCCATAGAACAGGCCTTGGCGGCTATCTGGATGGAAATCCTCGATACCAAGACTGTAGGGGGCAATCAGAGTTTCTTTGAGCTGGGCGGCCATTCAATGCTGGCTATGCAGGTCATCGCGCGCATTCGGGAACAGTTCGGCATCAAGCTTGCCATAGACGACATTTTCCATAAACCGACCATAAAGGAACTGGCAGCGCTGATCGTGCAAATGCAGGTCGAGCAATTGACTGTCACTGACATATCGGCGCTGTTGGGGGATATACAGCAGCTTGTTTCGGAAAGCGACAATGAAGGATTCGACGGCATTGATCCTATAGGGCAGAGCGAACAATTGACCGAGGCTGATGCGTCGGCGCTATTGGCGGAAATAGAGCGGCTGACCCATGAGGAAGTAGGTCTTATGCTTAAATTTTAAGAATTTATACCTGGTCGCCAACAAAAATAATGGATAGTGACGAACAAACTGATAGGGACGGTTTCGCCTCTCAAATCCAAGACGACAATGAAAAATTCATTTCCGATCCATTCCGGAATGACGGCGGGCGATTGTATAAAACCGGTGACCTGGCGCGATATCGGACTAGTGGCAGCATCGAATTTCCGGAGCGCATCGATGACATGCTGACAGATAGGTGAGGCTATCTCTTAATGATGCGGTAACCAGATATTAATTGTGCTGCTGAAAGCAGTGAGAGAGTCCTTCCAGGCAAGTTTGATAGCCAAAATTAAGGATCTGATTAATGCATTATAGTAATACGCGTACTTTCATGATCAGACTGCAAAGCTTGATCTCTAATAAACTTAAGAGGACGGTTGTTCTTTTCTTACTCATATTTCCCTTTGTTGTGCCGGCTGGAGGGACAGCTGAACAGGAGAATACGGATAATGCTGAGCTGGTACCGTTGATACAGCATTTGAGCAATCTGTTTTTCGATGGAAAATTAACGGTGAATGACCTCCAAAATGACTTATCCGGCACGGCTGAACAGTCAGGGAATAAAAAATCATGGTATATAAACAGTGACAAATACAAAATAAGAGTTACTGCAGAAGCTCAAACAGATGGCTCGGCAGTTAATGAACTGCAACTCTACCCCAACAATACTGAGCAGCTGGAACTCAAAGATCTTGAAAGCATATTCGGAGATTCGCGAGTTTTCGTGCGAAGCATAAATACATGGGTTGAATTTAATTCCAGGAGAAGCAAAAATGATAGAAAAGTCGCAATCACTGCGAAGCTTTATGCTCCACCGGGAAATAATGTACCCGTTTTAACGGTTAAGCTTAGATTAGAATAAACATTGCTTTGTTTGCATTAAATGTAACCACGATCGGATTCGGAATAAGTAATTACATTTTTCCTTCAGGACTTACGCATTTTGCCTGTTCAACTGCTGAAACAAGCGGTTTTAAAACCTGTGGGGGCGACTTCAGTCGCCCACTCAGAAAAAGGCGACTGCCACCAGTGCGTATTTTTCTGAAACAAGTATCCAGCCATCCCAAGGTCGCAATGATCCCTAACACAACTAATCTCGCTACAGCCCCTGGCTAAGATAAAAGTGAAGTACCGGATAACCAGCGGAATAGACGGTTCTTGGATTTTGCCTTGCCTTCGCTGCTTGCCGCGTGGTTAAAACGTGCCATGCCTATTTTCTGCGCCGCGAAACGTTCGATACGGCAAGCAAGACCATCAGCAAATAATTCCCGATTGGGCAGGTGAGGATATTGCCTAGCCCGCTCGTCTACTTCCCAATGATGCAGGATAAACGCATCGGTTAATACTAATAACAAAGGGGAGACCATGATAGACACTGCGATAAGTGCCGATGACGCGTCGGCCATGCGAAACCGCGGCCAATTACCGGCCGGCGAACCGGCAATTAATTCACCCTTCCTGAGCGGAAAGCAGGTAGCGGGTCTGGCCTTGATGCTGACATTATGTCATGCCGTGCCGGGCCAATCCGCAGCGCATGATAAAAATAAGGTGTTCCGCTTCAACATTCCGGCCGGGAGCATGGCTTCGGCTTTGATGGCCTTTTCGGAAACTACCGACACGCAATTGAGCTATCCGTCCGTGCTGGTCAGGGATGTCAAAGCCAATGCGTTGAACGGCCGCTATACGCCCGAGCAGGCGCTGGCAAAGCTGCTGAGCAATTCCAACATCACCTACCGGATTGCCGATAACCAGGTCATCGCCCTGGCTCAAGCACCGAAAGAAAATTCTCCGGGCAATTCTGTTCCTGAAAAATCGGTGGAGTTGGCGGTTATGACAGTGAAGGCCGATAGCTTGGCTCCTGATGACATCAGCCCTTACATCACATCCGAATCGACGGCGGGCTCAAAAATCCCGGTTGAAACGACCCGCATCCCGCAAAGCATACAGGTCATCACCGGCGAGGCGCTCAAGGACCAGGGCGCGCTCAGTATCGGCAACATCCTGAAACAGGTGCCTTCGGCCACCGTGATCGGAACGCGATTCAGCCGGTTTCCCAAAATAAGCATTCGCGGATTCAAAGCCGACCAGAACCGCAACGGAATACGGCAGATTTTTGGCGGAGATGTCGATTGGTCCGCGCTGAGCCATATTGAGAACGTGGAAGTATTGAAAGGGCCGGGCAGCACCGTGTACGGGCAGCAAACCAATGACGGCGGCGGGGTGATCAACGTCGTCACCAAGCGGCCGTTTGACGAATTTGCCTCCGAGTTCAGCTTTACCCGAGGCGGATATGATGAATTCGACGGCGATATCACCAGCGGACAATGGGATCTTAACGGCCCTTTATTGGCGGATGGCGCGTTGAAAGCGCGCTTTACCGGAGAAATAGAAGGCTCCGAAAGCTTCATTAATTTCCAGAACCTGGACAGGGAAAATTTCGGCTTGGCGCTCGCCTGGGACGACGGCGGCCCGGTGCGCGGCTTCATCAATGCCGAATATCAGCATCGCAGCACGGTGCCGAATCCCGGATTGCCGGTATTCGGCACCGTGCGCGGCAGCGGTTTCGGAAACATATCCCGCGACACGTATCTGGGCGAGCCTAATTTCGATAATCTTGAAATCGAAACACCTTTGGTTCAGGCCTGGCTGGACATTGATGTAGGGGAAAACTGGAAAATATCGCCACGCTTTCAATATGACGAATTCAATGGCGACCAGGATCAGGTATTTCTTGGTCAGACAACGCTCGATGCCGCAGCCGGGCGTATCAATGTAGCGCGCACGGGTAGAACCGGCTTCAAAGAAAGGGATAGATCCTACATCGGGCAAATCGACATTACCGGTACCGTGGAAACAGGCTTCCTGACGCATCAGATCTTCCTGGGCGGTGATTACACCAAGTCGCATTTCGGAACGAGCTCGATCAATCTGGCCGGTGTACCCGCCATTGACGCCCTCAATCCCGTTTATCTGGCTGCACAACCTGCGGCAGGGCCGGTACGGATCGGCAGTCACGGCACTTCGGAATTGGGCTCGTTTGCGTTTCAGGATATTATTTCGATCACGCCGGAATTTGACTTGACAGGCGGCGTGCGCCAATCCACCTACAGCGCGAAACGACTCAATATCGCCAACGGCGTAACCTCGGAAATAGATACGGACAACACGTCCTATCAGGTCGGAGGTACTTTTCACGCCACCGATTCCATCCACTTTTTTGCGGGCTACGGCGAGGGATTTTCGCCTCTCCCTGCGGTTGCGATGGCCAACGGCGCCTCGCTTGAACCGGGCGAATCCGCACAAGTGGAAGCCGGCGTCAAGATTAACTTTCCTTCCGGCCTGAGCGGAACGGCCTCGTTTTTTGACATTACGCGCAGCAACGTGACTACGCAGGACAGATTCAATCCGGGCTTTCAGGTGGCTACCGGCGAAATTCAATCCCGGGGTGCGGAGGTGGAGCTGGCTTATCAGGTGACCGAACAATGGTACGTTCAGGGCGGCTATGCCTTCATCGATGCGGAAATCACCCAAAGCAACGCGAACGATGTCGGTAACCGGCCGGAAAAAATTCCGGAGCACCAGGCCAATATCTGGACCCATTACAGATTCGACAGCGGCGTCCTGAAAAATCTGACCCTGTCCGCAGGCGCCAATTATGTCGGCAATCGCCCGTTCGACAATGCCAATACCGCCAAGCTGCCCAACTATACGACGCTGGATCTGGCCACGTCCTATACCTGGAAGAACATAAAACTGGAATTGTTCGCGAACAATGTGCTGGACAAGCGCTATTTCGTCTCGGCCGATTTTGGCCCGGCCGTGTTCCCCGGCGATCCGAGGACCATTTTCGGCCGGGTATCGTTGAAGTTTTAACCGCTTAAGCCGAAAGTGTTCTTTTCGTAATCTGATAGTTTGACGGGAACTCAGGCTATGGCTATTTGTCACCCGCCATAGCCTGCAAAGCTGCAAACACTAACCTGCTAGAAAATACCATGCCTGAAAAAACTCAATTCATTCTTGACCGCAAGAAACCGATACGTCTGTCATGGCTCAAAGCCGGCCGCAAATTGTGGCTAAACGCGCATGTCTATATCGCCCTGTCGCTGGGCTTTGTTTTTGCCTTGCTCGGACTGACGGGGTCTTTCAATGTGTTCTATTTCGAACTGGAAGAGATGGGGCTTCCCGAAGTCCATAAAGAAGCCCACGCGCAGCCGCTTCCGCTGCATGACATCATGCAGATCGTCAGGGCCGCTCATCCGCAAAGGCAGGGCACATGGAACCTGCACATGCCCGGCTATAACCGCGACTATTTATGGGCGACATATGCAAAACCTGTGGAGACCGCCGGTGAGCTCTTTGCGCCGCTGCGAATAATGATCGATCCGTACACCGGCAGGATTGTCAGTGAAACCTTCTGGGGGCGCACCGTATGGAGCCTGATTTACGAAGTGCACGCCACTTTGCTGATGGGCAAGGTAGATGCAGAAATTGGGAAGGTGATTTTTAAAATCATCTGTTTTCTCGGTGTTTTTATGTTCATATCGGCCTTGTCCGGACTTTACCTATGGTGGCCCAGGGCCGGCAAATTCAGGCAGGCCGTCACCATCAAGCGCGGCGCGAGTCCAGAGCGGCTTGTGTTCGACCTGCACAAAACGGCCGGTTTTTACAGTTCCATTGTATTGCTCATTCTGGCATTCAGCGGTTTTGCGTTCGGCTACCGCGAGCAGATCAAATCGGTGGTCAGTTGCTTTTCAGAGGTCAAGGCGGAGCGTTTCAAAACGCCGGCCGCGGTTAAGTCCGACCATCAGGGGCAAACCGAAACGATCTCCATCGACCGTGCCGTCGCAATAGCCGACCGGATTTTTTCCGGCGCGCCGGTGCGCTGGCTGGCGACGCCCGACGGCAAGGAAGGCGTCTACGTCATCGAGAAGCGGCAGGATGGCGAGGCCAGCCGCAGACGGCCGCGCAGCAAAGTCTGGATCGATCAGTACAGCGGCAAGGTGCTGGCGTTCGAAGATCCCAACCGGTTCACGGCCGGCGAAACCTTTTTAAACGTGATGTGGCCGCTGCACAGCGGCGAAGCCTTCGGATTTGCCGGCCGGGTTTTATGGAGTATAGTAGGCGTGATGCCGCTGGTTCTGTACGTTACGGGCCTGATCCGCTGGATGCAGAAGCGCAGGGCGAAGAAATTGAAGGAAAATCGGGCCAACCCGCCGGCGCTGACGGGACGCGGAATCTGAAAGAACCGAGCCGGTAAAAATAATAAAGAACAAAGAGCGCCTGGAAATACAGGCGTGGCACGAATCGATCTCTGTTCTGTTTTAGTATGCAGTGCAGGTGCGAATTCATTTATGCCCTTTACGGGTATTCGCACTGCCTGTCTATCTCGGGTTGTCCCGGGCCGAACCCACAAGGGGCACAAGTAAATTCGGCCTTACAATTGCACAATATCAGTTATTAAGACGGAGCCCATCAAATGGACGGTAAAAACATTGATCTATGGCTTGAATCATTAGCCGCAGCCGAGGATGCCTATCAACGATACTGGACGCTGCTCGATGAAGAAGAGCGGGCCAAAGCCCTGCGTTTTGTCCAGGAACAGCACCGCGTCCGGTACGTTGTCAGCCACGGTAAAGTCAGGACGATACTGGCGCGCTACATAGACAGGCCGCCTGAAGCCATCCGCTTTGCGCAGGAGGCGGCGGGCAAACCCTATCTGGTCGTCGACGGCAACCCGCACGAGGTCAGATTCAACCTGTCGCATTCAGGCGATACCATGATTCTGGCGGTTAGCCGTCATGAATCTGTCGGGGTGGATATCGAGGAATGGAACCACAGACTCGATTTTGCCGCCATCGCCAAGGAATGTTTTGCCGAATCCGAGCAGGCGTTCTGGCAGGCGTTGCCGGCGCAGGAAAAAATCGACACATTTTTCCGTCTCTGGACACGCAAGGAGAGTTTTGTAAAGACGGTCGGCGCCGGTCTTTCGCTGGATGTCTCGCAAGTCGAGACCTCGCTGGATGGGACTTCCCGATTTGTATCGTTGCCGGATCGCTATGGCGCGGCCGGGCAATGGCAGCTCGTGGACCTGGATTTGGGGCCGGGCATCAGCGGTGCCTTGGCAGTCAGGGCCGGCGGCATGGAGCGGCTTTGTTTCAGGGGACTGAACGCCCCATTTCCTGAGTCCATACAGTCATAATCTGTATTAGTCCGGACCAGCTGCTATAGGTCACAAATTGCTCGCTGAACGTAAATGTAAAGGATGCGCTGCCAACGCATGTTTAACGAAGCCGGCGAACCAGATCCAAAAGCAAACTTTCAAAACCGCTAACGGGCGGCGCGTCCCTTTGACCGCTGTGTTAGGCCAATTGTCAAAGCAGCGTATAGAATGGCCGAAGGCCAGCATGCGGCGCAATACGGCTAGCGCCTATTGCGCCCTATGAATTGTGCCTTATCGCGTTGTTCTTGAAATGGCTTCCGTCAGAGGGCGATAATTCAGCTTTTTTATCATAAGGATTGATAATGTCCATAATAGATAGCTTGTTTGCCTTCAGCCATCGTTCAGGATGCAGACTAGCCAGGCATTTTTCATATCCCGCTCTGAAGCGACGAGGCGGCGTTTATCTTCTTATCGTTACTATGGCATTGATGTTCCTGGCTTTGTGGATACGTCTGGCTATGGCGCCTATCAATGCCGGCCTGCAGTATGTGACATTCTTTCCTGCGGTCACTCTGGCGGCTTTTATCGGTGGGTTCGGTGCCGGGCTGCTGGCAACAATCGTTGGATTGCTCTTCGCCACTTATATCTTTACACCGCCTTATTACTCTTTTTCAGTCGAGGTTCTGCAAACCGCTTTTTGGTCAAACATGGTGTTTTTCATTGACGGCATCCTCGTCTCTTCGTTGCTTGAGGCTATGCATCGCTATCGCCAGCAATTAGCCAGAGAATTGAAGCAAACGATTGATGTGAATAGTGCCTTAGAGGAAAACACCCAGCATTTAAAAAGCCTCATCGATAATCAATTTGCCTATATCGCCTTGTTAGATACCCGCGGAGTCATTCTGGAAATCAACAAGGCCGCATTGGATCAGCTTGGTCAACGCCGAGAAGATGTCATTCATCATTACTTCTACGACTTGCCGTGCTGGTTTTATGACGAGACGGTCCAGGCACAATTAAGGACGGCCATGGCCGACGCCCTGCGGGGGCAAACAGCGCGTTATGACGTGGCCGTGAAAAAAGGCGATGACTTCATTATGGTCGATTTCCAGCTATCGCCGGTGCGCAACGACGAAGGCAGTATCGTAGGGTTACTGTCCATGGCGGTCGATATTTCAGAACGCATCCATGCCGAGGAGGCGCTAAAAAAATCCCGCTCGCAACTGAAAACTTTCATTCACCAAGCGCCCACTACCATGGCCATGTTCGACCGGGACATGAATTATCTGGAAACCAGCGGCCCCTGGCTGCATGATTATGGCCGCGGTTACGCCGATTTGCGCGGACTCAATCACTATGATGTGCATCCGGACTTGCCGGACAGGTGGAAATTGGTCCATCAGCAGTGCCTGGCTGGCGCTATGCTGAGAAATGAAGAAGACCTATGGGTCCATGAGGATGGCAGCGAGCATTGGTCGCGTTGGGCAGTAATGCCCTGGGTCGACGAGAATGGCGCCATTGGCGGTATTATCGTCTCGGCTGAAAATATTACCGACCGTAAGCAAAACGAGGCGCATTTGGCCGAGCAAGCGCAACAGTTGCGGGAAGCCGACCAGCGCAAGGACGAGTTCCTCGCCATGCTGGCTCACGAACTGCGCAATCCTTTGGCGCCGATTCGTAATGCGGCGCGAATTCTGAAGCGGCCCGATCTGGACGAAGCGCGGTTGGCCTGGTGCCGTAATATCATCGACCGTCAGGTCGACCACCTGGTCCAATTGGTCGATGACCTGCTGGATGTCTCGCGCATCAGCCGCGGCAAGATCGAGCTCAAGAAAGAAATTCTCGAGGTGTCAGCTATCGTGCAGTGGGCGGTGGAAACCACGCAGCCCTTGATTGAGGCTCGCCATCATGCCTTTACGGCACAATTGCCATCAGAACCTATCTATGTCGAAGGCGATCTGGTACGACTCTGTCAAGTCGTGTCGAACCTGCTCAACAATGCCGCCAAATATACCGATGAAGGCGGCCGTATTGACCTGACCGTTGAGCAGGCAGGCGATGACATCTTGCTCCGGGTGCGCGACAATGGCCGGGGCATCGCGCCTTCGGCGTTACCGGGCTTGTTCGAATTATTCTATCAGGTAGATCGCACTCTCGACCGCTCGGAAGGCGGGCTGGGCATTGGCCTGTCACTGGTTAAAAGCCTGGTAACGATGCACGGCGGCGAGGTCTGGGTCAGCAGCGAAGGCCGCGGCCAAGGCAGCGAATTCGGCATTCGTCTACCTCGCGTGCAGCCAGCGCCGGCCGTCCCGATCGCCCATGCAGCAAAGCCGAAATGGGCGGCGGACCTTTTGCACATTCTGGTGGTCGATGATAATCGCGATGCGGCCCAAAGTCTGTCCCTGCTGCTGACCAGCGAAGGGCACGAAGTATTGCTGGCTTATGACGGCTACAGCGCCTTGGAAATCGCACTGGCTAAACGGCCGCAGATCGTGCTGCTCGATATTGGTCTGCCTGGCATGGATGGCTACGCAGTGGCTCGGGCGCTGCGGCAGCATCCTGACATGAATAGGACGCAGCTGATCGCCCTGAGCGGTTACGGACGGGAGGTGGATCGTGAGCAGGCGCGAGCAGCCGGATTTAACGGTTATTTGACCAAACCGGTCGACTTTGACGAACTGCATTACGCCTTGACTCAACCGTCATTTGATCATTGATGCCCCGTCTGGCTGCGCAAGCTCAACGGACGCATATCCGTCCAGACATCTTTGATGTAATCGAGGCATGTCTGTTTGTCGCCGGTTTTATCAACTGTCTTCCAGCCGTCGGGAATTTCTTTGTAATCGGGCCAGATCGAGTATTGTTCCTCATGGTTGACCACGACCCGATAGATAGTGTTGTTTTCTTGGTTATTATTAGCCATTGTTGATGCCTTATTAAAATTCTGTGAGCTGATGCTCTTCAGTCATGAATCAGACGACTGACAGGCCATTTAACCTCAGTATTATTTTTATCCCGCTGCCGTTTTTTATCTGCCTGCAGGTGTGCCTGGCTTCCATTAAAAATAACCGTGGGAAACGATCTATCGTAAAGTGTGCTTTGCGTTCTTTTTAGAAACTGATGTTACGCCGTTGAAGGATCGAATTCACTGCAGACTTCAGTCGCCCAAGCATAGGTCAGTCCTAAAATTAAAAAAACTATGTCATATAACCTATCGAGTGCGGCATATGACATAGTTTTTATGACTTGTCACGAAACCGTTCTAACTGATGGAATGAGCGCCAGGCCGCATAACTTAAAGGTTTGGCTGTAATTGGCACTGTATTTGCTAAAAAGATTAAGGGGATTTCCCCTTCTTTAATTTCCATAGCAGCATCATTCTTGAACATCAAAGGAATTGATTTGACGATGAATTTATTTCCCGATCAGAGTTTGTCATCGTGTTTTCTTCAGCATCAAAAGGATTTGATGCAATTTTTGACGTACAAGGTACAGTGCGCCGAAACCGCAACGGATTTAACTCAGGAAACTTATTTGCGTGTTGCCCGCCATCGAAAAGCGGACACTATCGAAAATATGCGCGCCTATTTATTTCGGATTGCCAATAATCTTGCCCTTGACCATCTTCGCAGCCGGGCACGGCTGCTTCAGCGCGACGCCGGACCGGTTACGGACGATTTCATCTGCGAGGCGCCCGAGCCGGAGACCGTATTGGCCAACCGTCAGCAATTGGAGATGCTTGAACAGATCATTTACGGTCTGCCGCCGAAATGCCGCGAGGTCTTCTTGATGTGCCGCGTGGAAGGCAAAAGTTATACGGAGATCGGCGATGCGCTTGGCATCTCGCCCCGTACCGTGGAAAGTCATATGCGCAAGGCTCTCGAGCAGATCCGCAAACAGATTGACTGACCCGCTCCGGATGACAGAACAAAAATAGTTCCTCCGTAATAAGGGAAAGACGCTTGTCAGACGTCTTATTGACATGTCCTTTTCTGTTTATTGAGGTACTACAATACCCGGCCATGCCCATCAAGAACTCTTCAGAGCAGCCCCCATGTGTTTCCGAGCAGGCGTCCGTCTGGTTTGCGCGCCTGCAGGCAGATGACGTGACGGCCGAAGAACAGGCCCGCTTCAAAAGCTGGTATCGGGCAAGCCGGGAACATGCCAGGGCTTATGACAGGATGCGGGGGCTCTGGGAAATGCTGGAAGCGCCCGCGCAGCGGGTGCAGGCAAAAGTCGATGCCGAGCAGGTGCCGCCGCCTTTGGCGAATAAAAGTCCCCATTCCCGGCGCTTCATGGCTGTTTCCTCGCTGATTTTGGGGATTGCCGTGCTGCTGTCCAATCAGTTGTCGATACTCTACCAGAACTGGCAAAGCGATTATCACACAGGACCGGGCGAACGCCTGACCATTGCGCTCGATGACGGCTCTCGGATCACGCTGAACACCGATACGGCGCTAAACGTGGAGTTCTCGGCGGCGCAACGGCGGATCGAACTGCTGCGCGGAGAGGGCTATTTCGATGTAGCGCCGAATAAAAGCCGCCCGTTTATCGTCACTAACGGCACAGCCAGCGCCCGCGCCGTAGGCACGGCTTTCAGCGTCAGGGACTTTGCCGACGCCATGCGCGTGATCGTCAGCGCAGGAACGGTGGAACTCTCTTCAAACAATGCCCATCAAGCCGTTCTGGTGCATCTGAATCAGCAGGTCAGTTATCAACAGGGTCGGATCGGGCCGGTCAAGCCGGCCAATATTCTGGAAGCGCTGGCGTGGCAGCGCGGACAATTGATTTTTAACCGTCAGCCCTTAGCGACGGTGGTCGATGAAGTCAATCGTTACCGGCGCGGCCAGATTCTGCTCATCAACCCGGAACTGAAAGAACGCATCGTCAGCGGCGTGTTCGATACCAATGAGCCGAACGCTGCGGTTGACGGGATCAAGGCAACGTTAAAGATAAACGCCCTGAATCTGTCCGAGCGTCTGGTTCTACTTTATTAGGCGCTGATTGAGTGTATCCGGATAAATTAAGCGGTTCAGCTGCCAAGTCATCTTCCATAAAAAAATTTCAAACTTCCTTGCATTTTTTTCAACTTCGGCTAAGGGAAAATCCAAGACGCGTCGTCTTTAGTCATAGGTAACGCTTGATAACAAAAAAGAGAAATACAGCATGAAATTATCAAAAAGCCGTAAACAGGGGCAAAAAACTATCAAAGCGGCAGGGGTTCTGGCTATTCTGCTTGCCGCGGGACAAGACGGCTATGCCGCCGATGCCGGCAATGCGGTGCAATTCAATATTCCGGCGCAATCTTTATCGACCGCATTGATCCGCTTTTCCGCCGACACCAAGCTGCAGGTGCTTTATGACAGCGCTGTCGCCGAACACTTGCAGGCGCCCGCGCTTAACGGCAGTTATACGCCGGAACAGGCGCTGGGGCAGTTGCTGAAAGGCACCGGGCTCAATTACCGGTACAGCGATGATAAGACCATCACTTTGGAAACGCCAAACCATCAGGGCCAGGTGCAGAAGGTGAATGCGACCACATTGCAGGCAATGACCGTAGTAGGAAAAAACGAGACGGACGATCCCACGGCTTATACCGTCACCCATGCGGCCACCGCCACCAGAACCGATACGCCGATCATGGAAACGCCGATGTCCATTCAGGTCATCCCAAAGGCCGTGACGGATGACCAGCAAACCATTACGGTGGAAGAAAGCTTGCGCAACGTGAGCAGTGTTGTGCCGCGCCTTTCAACGGTTTCTCCCAATTTTGAACCTACCCTGATCCGCGGGTTTGCGGCCCGGCAGTTCATCGACGGCTTTAACCAGTATCTGAATGCCGGCGATCAGGGCAGCATGGTCAATATCGAGCGGATTGAAGTGCTGAAAGGCGCCAATGCGGTGCTTTACGCCGGCGGCAACGGTTCTCCGGTGGGCGGGATGATCAACCTGGTTTCCAAGCTGCCGAAAAAGGAAGCGTTTTATGAATTAGGGGTCAAAGCCGGCCTGTATGATTTTGCCCAGCCGTTTGTGGACTTGAACCAGCCGATCAACGACAACGTCCTGTTCCGGTTCACAGGTGAATACACGAACAGTAGCAGCAACATCGACGTGCTCGATACGGACCGGTTCAATGTCAATCCTACCCTGACCTTCACTAACAACGACGATACCACTTTCACCCTGCAGGGCAAGTTCTCACGATGGGAGCAGCAGGACTACCAGGGCTTGCCGGCGACCGGCACCGTTGCGGGCAATTTCAGGATCCGGCCGGAACTGTTCATCGGTCCGGATGATATCGCAAAGAGCAATTCGGAATTCTATGGCGTCTGGGGCACGCTGGACCACAAGCTGAATGATATCTGGTCGTTCACCGCCAAAGGACGCTATTCCCATTCCAAATTCGATACCCTGTCGCAGAATCTGCTCGGCAAGGGCTTTAGCTTCGGAGCCGATCAACCGCTCGTTCTCCCGTCGACATGGGGGCTGGTCAATAGCGAGCTGGGCCAGGAGCAGGAAGAAAAAAGCGTGCAGGTTTATGGAACGGCTAAATTCGATCTGGGCCCGACCAAGAATACGGTACTGCTGGGCGCCGATTTCAGTGAGCTGGATGACGACGGCTTCATGGATTTCGACATGATGCCCGTCGCTTTTGTAGACCTGGCCGCTCCGTCCTTTCCGGTTCCGTACAGCCATCCGGGCACGCGCCAACAAACTCAATTTACCCGAAACACGACTTATGGCGGCTATGTGCAGCTGCAAAGCACGATCTATGACCGCCTGCACTTACTGGCAAGCGTGCGCAGAGCCAATGTCACGACCGATTTCGTCAACACGGCTAGCGGCTCAAAATTCAATTCCGATGAGGGACGTTTCCTGCCTAACGTCGGCGGGCTTATTGACATAACGGATGAATTTTCGCTGTTTGTCGACTACAGCGAAGGCATGCGCGGCCAGGGCGGCGCCAATTATGCTTCGACGCCCAAGCCTGAGCTTTCCAATCAGATCGAAGCGGGCATAAAGTTTGATATCGCCGAGCAGCTGACAGGACAACTGGCGGTCTACCAGATTGAGCGGGAAAACGTCAGAGTCACCGATTTCACAGATGCCCAATTCCGGTCGGTCACTAAAGGGCAGCAGCGTTCGACGGGCATCGAGACCGATGCGACATGGCAAGTAACAGAAGGCTTAAGTTTGTTAGGAAATTATGCCTTTACCGAGGCGGAATTCACCGACAGTCTGGCAGGCGTGCCTGACGGCAACCGTCTGCCGGGCGTGCCGAAGCATTCCGGCCGTTTCTGGGCCAATTACGCTTTTCAGGACGCGATGTTGAGAGGATGGAGCATAGGTTCCGGAATTTATGCCCAATCAAGCGCCTATGTGGACAAAGCCAATTTATTCAGCACTGAGAGCTTTTACACCATAGATGCGGATATCGCTTACAGGACAAAAGCCTACAAGCTGGGCGTCTCGATCAAGAATCTGACCGACAACGATTATTTTCAGCGGCTGAATTACTTCGATACCCGCGTGACGCCTTCCCAGGGCACGACCGTCTATTTCAGCGGCTCAGTGATCTTCTGACGTTTTCGGCAATTCCCGATGGCTGTTTAATCTGTCCATCGGGATTTACATTAATACAACGAATCAGGACTATTTTATGGATCGTCGACAATTTACCAAGCTGGCATTATTTGCCGCTTTTCTCGCCCCTTTGGGCAACAGCGTCAAAGCGGCCGAAAACGATGAACAGCGAAAAATCCAGGCTCAATCGGATTCCATGCAGGCCCATAAAGCGTTCATGAGCGATCCGGACGTAAAAATGATGGGGAATGAAAAAATTGCGATGCTTTTATACCCCGGCTTTTATGCGCCGGATCTGATTAATCCGCAGTTTTTATTTACCGCCATGATGGGCGCCGAAGTATATCTAATTTCTCCCACCGATGACCTGACGCCGGTGTCTTGCGGTAATTTTTCAATTGTTCCTACGCACAGGCAGAGCGAATGTCCGGAAAAACTGGATATTTTGTTTGTTCCGGGCGGTGCAGCCGGGACGTTGGCGGCCATGAAAAACAAACCGTTTATCGACTTCATCAAAACCAAAGCGGCCAATTCCAGATACATCGCCAGCGTCTGCACCGGCAGTTTGCTGCTCGGCAAGGCCGGCCTGCTGAAGGGCAAAAAGGCCACTTCCCATTGGACAACGCTGGAATTATTGAAAAAGTTCGGAGCGACGCCCGTGAGCGAGCGCGTAGTTTGGGACGGCAATCTAGTGACCGGCGGCGGCGTTACGGCCGGGATTGATTTGGGCCTGCAAATTGTCGGTGCTTTGCGCGGCAAGGAATATGCTGAAGCCATTCAGCTGCAAGCGGAATATGATCCGGCGCCGCCCTATAACGCCGGCTCACCTGGAAAAGCGCCCGCTTTTGTCCGGGATAGCGTCAGAGGGATGTTTGCGCCGCTAGTGCTGGATATGGAACTGGAAATTTAAATAGAGCCTGTTTTTCAGGTTTCGGGCGGGGCACAGTCATGCCCCTGCCTCTGATCATTTCCGGCATTGGCGCCTGCCTTAACAGCGGGTAGACCTCATGTTGGTTATTGGCCTGCAAGCGGTTCTTTTGCGATAGGCGCTTCAGCCGTATTTTTGTTCCGGCAGCCGTTTTTTCATCTGCTTGCGGCAGTGCAGCAAGCCTTTCATGATGTGTTTTTCGACGCCGCTTTCGGATATGTTTAGCGCCTGGGCTATGTCGCGATAACTCATGCCGTGGATGTTATGCAGAATGAAAGCCTGGCGGCAGCGGGGCGGCAATTCCGCTATGGCCTGCCTTAGAAGATGCAGCCTTTGAGCATCTGATACCAATTGTTCGGCCGATGGCGATTCGGTCGCCGGAATCAGGGCCGGATCCTCGGACTGCGCGTAACTTTCCGTCACCTTTACGTGCTTCAGGTAATCGAGCGCCAGATTATGGGCGATCCGGAACAGCAGGCTGCGGGGATGTTCGATCTTTTGCCTTTCGGCTTCGCGTGACAATTTGATGTAACTTTCCTGAACAATGTCCGCCGCGATATCGCGGCAATGCAGTATGCCGAAAACATGGTAAATCAATTCGTCTTGATGTTGCTGGTAAAGAGCTTCTATGTTCAATTTCTCTTCCTTGGTCGTTAATAGCCAGATAAAGATCGCCCGGAAACAATGAGCGTTTAACGATGCGCGATTTCACGTCTGCGCTTGAAAGCTGAAAAGCATTTTTTATGCCTAAAATAATAGAAACGGTAGACATAAAAAGGTTATTGCGGCGTCGGGCCATGCGTTTCAGGCGGGCATGAGATTTGATTCTGTTTTTTTCCGGGCGAAAATGATGTTGGCAGAGCTTATACACATGCTCATCATTAAGTGATTTCACACATCATAATGCGCTAAATAACACAGTTCATTTAAAAGGCGGCAGGCTCTGTAAGAAGCCCTCTAATCTATGTATCTCAGCCTGCTCAGGGGAGGCAATTCGGGCGCTGCGAAAGAAAATGCCCCTATTTTCTGACGGCTGCCTGGAATTACACCCGCCTTATGCCGGTCTATAAATCGATATGGCCCAAATTGTCGATAACACAGGGCCCGAAGTTTTACAGGCCTGCATCTTTGTGACCTTCGTGGTAATTTTTGCATAACTTTAAGAAGGCACAAAAACCGGAATATTCATGCAACGAATTCGAAAACTACTCCTTTATTTCCTGTTCACGCTTTTGGGCCTGAGTATGCTTGGGCTAGGCGCGGGCTTCCTGTTCCTGGAACGGTCGCTGCCGCCCCAGGACGGCGAGTTCAGGGTGCAGGGGCTGTCCGCACCCGTCACGGTAACGTCCGACAGCCACGGCATTCCCGTGATCAAGGCCGGCGATCGGGCCGACGCCCTGCGGGCGCTTGGCTATATCACGGCGCGCGACCGCCTGTTTCAGATGGATCTGATGCGCCGCAAGAATGCCGGCCGACTCGCCGAGCTGTTCGGTCAGATCGCCGTCAATAATGACATCAGAGTGCGAACCTACGGTTTTTCCCGCGTCGCAAAAGCCGTCGTGGCCAAACTGCCGCAGGCTCACCGGCGCTATCTCGAAGCTTACGCCGATGGCATCAACAGTTATATCGATAACGCACGGGCCCTGCCTTTCGAATTCACGGCCCTGGACTACCGTCCTGAACGCTGGACGCCGGAGGACAGCCTGCTGGTGGCTTTGGGCATGTTCGACAACCTGACGGCCGGGTCAGAGAAAGAAGAGCGCATGCTGACGGTCATGGAGAAAAGCCTGCCGGCCGATGTCGTGTCTTTCCTGACGCCGGATACCGATCGTTTCACCGATAGCCTGTATGGCGACGCCGAACCTTACCGGCCTGCCCGACCCATTCCTGTGGCTTCGCTGGAGATGGCGCTTGCCCGGCATGCGCCGGCCGCGCTGAAACTCACCGAAGCCGTGCAACTGCGGGATATGGTGGCCGGCTCCAATGCTTGGGTGGTCAGCGGCGCGAAAACGCATGACGGGCGCGCCATCCTGGCCAACGACATGCATTTGGGTATTTCAGTGCCCAATATCTGGTACCGCGCCGAAATGGATTACGGCTCCGGCCGCACGGCAGGCGTGACCTTGCCCGGCATGCCCGTGTTCATCACCGGCGGCAATGACCGGCTGGCCTGGGGCGGCACCAATCTGACGGGCGATTTCCTGGATCTGGTGAGCCTGGAGATCAATCCGCAGAATCCGGACCAGTACCGCGTCGGCGATAAATGGCAACCGTTTGAACAGATCAGCGAAACCATTCGCATCAAGGATGCCGCGCCATTGCAGGTGACCGTCAGGCGCAGCATCTGGGGGCCTGTGGCCCAGGAGCCGCTGCTGGGCAAGCCGGTCGCCGTGCACTGGAGCGCGCTCGACGACACTGTCGTCAATCTCGGGCTGCTGGATCTGGATCAGGCTGAAACGCTGGAGCAGGCCATGGCGGTCGTCAACCATACCGGCGGCCCGCAGCTGAACTTTCTGCTGGCCGATAATCAGGGCCGTATCGGCTGGACGGTCATGGGCCAGATTCCCAAGCGCGTCGGTTTCGATGGCTCGGTCAGCCGTTCCTGGGCTGACGGCAAGGTCGGTTGGGACGGCTACGTCGATGAGCGCCAGCTGCCGCGCGAGATCGATCCCGCCGCCGGCATACTGGTATCGGCCAATGACCGCCGCCTCGGCAAAGCGTATCCGTACGTGATCGGCCGCCAGTTCGCGAGCGGCTACCGCGCCTACCGCATCACCCATCGGCTCAAAGAGATGCCGGCCATCAATGAAGGGGCCATGTTCGGGCTGCAGCTCGATACCGGAAACGAATTCTACGGGTTTTATCAGCAACTGGCGCTGGACGTGCTGTCGCCCAAGACGATTGAGCGGCAACCGGAACTGCGGGAACTGCGCGACACGCTGCGGGCCTGGAACGGCAGGGCAGATACGGACAGCCTTGGCTTTGCCCTGCTGGAGCGGTTTCGGCGGCAGTTGGCGATAAGCGTGTTCAGTCCGTTCCTGGAAGCCAGTCGCAGCATGGATAAAAATTTCAACTATGCCTGGTCTTATATCGACACGCCTCTGCAGGCCATGCTCACCGAGAAAGTGCCGCAGCTGCTGCCGGACCCGGCCAATTACCACAACTGGGATGACTTCATCCTGGGCCAGTTAAAGCACAGTGCCCAGCAGCTGAAGACCGACTATCCCGATACGGCGCTGTCCGAACTGACCTGGGGCCAGGTCAACAAGGCCCGAATCGGCCATCCTTTCTCCACGGCCATGCCGCTGCTCGGGGTTCTGTTGGACATGCCGGCCGACGCCCTGGCCGGCTGCGCCAACTGCGTGCGGGCGGTCGGTCCGGCTTTCGGCGCTAGCGAACGACTGGTCGTTTCACCCGCGCATCTCGACGAAGGCATCATGCACATGCCCGGCGGCCAGTCGGGGCATCCGCTGTCGTCTTATTATCGCGATCAGCACCGCCACTGGGTGAATGGCCTGCCTATCGCGCTGCTGGCCGGCAAGGTCGAGCACAGGCTGACACTGAAACCCGAAGTCGATTGATCCGTTAACTGGCAGGGATTGAGCTTTTGAGGACGGGGCGCCAGAATATTAAGCAGTAAATAAATGAGGAAAAATAGCATTATAATCGTCTATTAATATAGACAGGGACTTACACGGTTTATCTGTTCAACTGCTGAAACAAGTGGTGTAAGACCTGTGGGGGAGACTTCGCCTACCAACAGGCTTGCGTAAGTCCTGATAGTAGTTTAGGTATGCCGAATATGAAGCACGATAACGATTTTAATGAGGAATCAGGGAGCGAGGATCTGGTCGACGAACAGGCGGCCGCCTGGCTTGTGCGGCTGCGCGCGGAAAATGTCGGCTATGAAGAAAAAGCCGCGTTTGCGCGCTGGCTGGCGCATAACCCTGCGCATCAGCAAGCGTACGATGATATGTGCATGCTGTGGGGCGATGCCGCTTTGAAGCAGGCATTAAGCGAGGCCGAAACAAAGCCGCCCGAAATTTTCTGCTTGAAAAAAGAAGCGCGCCCTAGACAACGGCTGCTGCTGGCTATGGCCGCCTGCCTGGCGCTGGCGTTTGTCTTTCGCGTTGAACTGACCGTGTTGCTCCAGGCCGACTATGCGACGAAGGTCGGCGAACAGAAAACCGTGCGTCTGGAGGACGGTTCCGTCGTCACGCTTAACACGGACAGCGCGCTGGCGGTTACGATGCAGGGCGACCAGCGGACCATCGAGTTGCTGAAGGGCGAAGCTTTTTTCGATGTGCAGCCCGATGCCCGTCGGCCTTTTGTCGTTCACGGCGACCATTCCATCACACGCGTATTGGGCACCCGGTTCTTCGTGCACGAAAAAGGCCGCAGCGATGAGGTCAAAGTATTGTCGGGCCGCGTCGAAGTGACGGATAGCCAGCGCTGGCGGCAGTCGGTTGTCCTGCGTGACGGTGATGCTGTATCGGTTGGCCGGGATGGACACAGCGCAACCGGCAGGCTCGATACGAAACTGACGACATCCTGGCTGAACGGCTATCTGGTCTTCGAAGACATTGCCCTGGGCGATGTCATTGAACAAGTGCAGCGCTACAGAAACGGCGTGGTTCTCTTCAAGGACAACAGCCTGCGCCAATTGAAAATCAACGGCCGCATCAATCTGCGCGATCCGGCGCACATCCTCGAAACACTGGAAAAGAGTCTGTCAGTCAGGATGACACATCTGAGCGACTGGCTCGTCATCATCGGCTGATGCCAAAAGCATCAGGCCGCCAAACTCTACAACCCGCCTAAAATAATTTTTTATTTTCGGAGTGAGGGATTTTCACGACTGAATCGTCTTTTAAGATGAAGTTCTGAGATAGCCGTTATTCCCTCCCAAAATACGGCTGTTCGGAACTTCTAGCACCCCAAGAAAAACGTCAGGCATGACGTCCAGAATCCAGGGATGGATTAACTGAACCACAGACATTGGCTACCGTGACTTGTGGGACGACTTAATGTTATTGCTGATATGCATTTAGAGGACTGCTCTGTCTTAATGAAGAAAACCGGTAAGACCGATAACATCGAAGCGGAAGGACGCATGACAACACCAAAGCTGGCGCAAGAACGCAAGAGAAGCTCCAAGCCCCCCAAGATACCCGAAGAGCGCCGGGTTCACGAGGGTGATGACTTGCTGGATCTGTTTCCGTTGCCTCGGTATTTTCAGGTTCATTTCCAGCATGTCCATGAGAATGCCAACGATATTCAGGCGCAAATGATTCAGCTCAGGGAATATGTAACGCAAGTGGATGTGAAACTGGACCGGCTCACGGCGCTTTTAAACACGCTTTCCTGCAAACGGCAGGATGAGTGAGAAAGGCCGATCAGCTTCAGCAGGCAGCAGCGGCAACTTGTACCAATACAATGAGGTTAAGAAAATCCATGACATGCTTTGGTGGAGCCGGCTTCGACAATTTTTAACGATGCCGTTCGCACCTGCGTTACCTTGACTAACCAAATAATAATAAAGCGCCAGCAGGCTGGGCCGCCGTTATCCGGCATAGTAGTGAACAACACCTGGCATTGGGGCAAATTAAGGAAGGCATATTTCCCATGTATTTATTCAATAACCACGAACAGGGCTTGATCGGGCAGAGTTTACCGCTTCTGGGCGGTGCGGCGCCATCGGTCGCGCGCAAAAAGCGAACCTTGTTTGAAGCTTTAACCGGAGAAGAAAAGCCTCGCTCGATCGGCAGTTTACTGCTTGTTCTGGTGATGCTGCTGCACATCTGGGCCGCCCAATGGTTGTTGCAGCCGAAGGAACCGGTCACGATGGCGCAACCATTGATGATGGAAGTGTCATTGGTTTCAGCGCCGGGCCCCAAAGCCGTAACCGCGCCGCCGGCACCACCCAAACCGGCTGAACCGCCCAAACCGAAAAAAACGCCGGTCAAAAAAACCTTGAAGAAAAAAGCGCCGGAAAAGCCCAAACAAGCGAAACCGCCAAAAGCAGAGGCAATCGCCGAAGAGAAGCTGCCTGCGCCTTCACCTGTGGCATCGGCAGCGCAACCGTCGAATTCGCAAAACTCAAGCGCAGCTCCCAGAGCTACAGCGTCAGCAAGCAAGGCACCGAGTAATGCAGCGCCTTATACCGAAGCCAGCGTCAACGCCAACTACGGTTTCAATCCTCCCCCGAAATATCCGGCCATTGCCAAAAGGCGAGGCTGGCAGGGTACGGTACGGCTACGGGTAAGCGTGTCTGCCGAAGGCTATAGCGAGGCCGTCGCCATACACAGCAGCAGCGGTTTCGAGGCGCTGGATGAGTCGGCTGTCGAGGCGGTCAGGAAATGGCGGTTCAATCCCGCCAAACGGGGCAATACGGCAATAGCCAGCTCGGTGATCGTACCCATTAATTTTACTTTAGAACGTTAGGAGAAAAGAAGGCATGCCTTACCATATTGCTCCCCAATTGATTGTCGACGGGACTTTGTATGCATTATTGGCTTTTTCAGTGATCACCTGGACGCTGATTCTGTTCAAGCTCTGGCAATTCGGCAAGAACGGTTATTACAACCGCCGTTTTAACAGCGCGTTTTGGGAGGCGCCGAATCTTGCTACCGCTCGCGCCTTGCCTGAAACGCTGGCCAGAGGGCCGCAAGCCCGCATTGCCACAAAAGGTTTCACCTGGCTGGACGGCAGCCAACAGGCGTCAGGCAAGCACCTGAAATATCAGGGGGAGCCGACCGAGCAGCTGGAACAATCGTTGCTTATCCACATGCAGCAGGAGCAGCGCGCGATGGAAGCCGGCCTGACCATGCTCGCCAGCATAGGCAGTACCGCCCCCTTTGTCGGCCTGTTCGGCACGGTCCTGGGCATCATGCACGCCATGCATGAGATTACCCAAAGCGGTTCATCCAGCCTGGATGTGGTCGCCGGCCCCATTGGCGATGCCCTGATCGCCACCGCCATCGGCATTGCCGTTGCCGTGCCTGCGGTACTGGCCTACAACTTCTTCATGCGCGGCGTCAAACAGCACCGCGCCGACCTGGAAAACTTCGTCGCCGGCTTCATGCACATTGTCTTTAGCGCCGACAGGCAAGGCAGGGCATAACCATGGCCTTCAAAACGCAATCGGACAGCGAAGATGCGATGAGCGAAATCAACGTCACGCCGCTGGTAGACGTGATGCTGGTGCTGGTGATCATTTTATTGGTGACCGCACCGCTACTGACTCAATCCGTGCATGTAGCGTTGCCGAAAACCGCCGAGACCACGGCGGATGTGAAAGAGCAACCGTTGCAGTTGGGCATCGATGCGCAAGGGATCATTACGCTCAACAAACAGCCTATGGCGGACCTCTCTGCGCTGGAAACCGCTTTAAAGGATGAGATAGTGAAAAATCCCGAGACCGGCGTGCACTTATACGCCGATCAAGCCGTGGTTTATGCCAAGGTGGCCGAAATAATGGCGACTGTTCAGCATGCGGGCATCACCAAAATAGCTTTTGTAACGGTAGAACAGTAGTTTGCTTGACTTATGGAAGACCTATAAAGTCCAAAGCGAAATAGTGGATAGGCGTCATCATCTTCAGCGTTCCTATGGACTGCGACAACGATAAATGTATAAAGGAGATCATTGTAGGGTACGTATCGCGTATCTTTTTATTAGGGGATAGGAAAATGGTACGCAGTGCGTACCCTACATGATTTGCGCGGCATCGGTCTGTTATGCCGTGTGGAGAGAGTTTTCCAACCCGGTCAGCCGATGTCGAGCAAAAAAGTTAGCAATGCTTATCCAGCCATTCGAAAATTTTCTTCAGGACCTGTGCCCTTTCATCGGCTAGATGGTTCAAAAGCTCATGCTTTAATCCATTAAAAATAATTAACGATTTATCGTCGCTGCCCAATTTTTCATACAGTAATTCTGCGCCCGCAGCTGCCGCAATAGGGTCAGCATCACCATGACAAATTAAGGTGGGAAGTAAAATCCGGTTGGCATTGAGCAAAATATTTTTCTGTGTCAGCTTAAACTCGTGCAGCCAACTGAGCGAAACGTCTTTAACTATATAAGGATCATGCTTAAAGGCTTCAATAACTAGTGGGTCGTCCGTCAACTCATCGGGATCTATCATATTGGGAATCTTGACTTGCGGGGCTATTTCCGACAATGCATCGGCAAGAAGACCACCAAAATTGGCAAGCCAGTAGGCAAATTTTAGTGGGCATGAGGAAATCACTAATCCGCGTATTTTCGTTGAATATTGCAAGGCATAAGCCAGTGTGACAAGCGTTCCCATGCTGTGGCCAAATAAGAAGACCGGCATTTTTGCGTCTTTATTAACAATTTCATCAATAAATCGGGCTAAATCATCGACGTATTCTGTAAATGAATTGATATGCCCTCGCTCGCCGTCAGATTGCCCGAAGCCTCGCTGATCAAAGCCGAAACAGCTATACCCTTGAGCCGTAAACGATTGAAAAATGGCTTCATAGCGGCCGATGTGTTCGCCCACACCATGTAGAAACACAATAGATGCCTTTGATGAAGTGCTGGACAATGTATTAAAAAAGAGAGAAAGATCGTCTCTCGTCTGAAAAAATCCTGTCATTTTAAAATATTGGTATTGATGCCCGCTGTTCACGGATTAATAAATTGATGTCCGGTTTAGGGTTCCTTTTCGGTCTCATCTTTTTTGTCTTCCTTCTCTTTTTCCTTCGTTTTATAAAGATCAATCGAGATTAAAGCAAAAACAGCAGCCCAAAGTTTGGATGCGATATTCTGTCCATATTGAAAGAAAGCGAAAGAGTCCTTGACGCCATAAGGTAAAAAGATAAAAAAATACTCCAAAACAAACCACATGGGAGGAAAAATGCCCCAGATTATCAGCAACAGGTATTTGGTTTTTAAGGTGTTTTTTCTGTACAAGATCCATAGCGTTACTACTACGGCAAGCAGGGCGAAGATTATAAAAGCGTAAATTCCATCCCGAAGTGATCCTTCATAAACGATCCGCAATCCAGGAGCATCATTATTCATTGATTTTTTCCTCCGAATGCCTGCCAGCTCTGGTCAGAAATAATCATTACTCTCATGCATTAAGTCCGCAGGGACTTTAAGCCGGGATCAGGCTTTAATTTCTGTTCAATAAAAAACCGTCTGTAACCTTCACTTTCTGCTGTTCGATAGATGATGTTCAATAATGTCATGAATTTTAAGTTCTTCCATAAGTTTTTTAACCGAAGGCAGAGGTTGGGATTTTTCATAACTCCGGGGCCAGTCATCCCATCCGTAACCCCAGCGCCATGGGGTTGGCAACCAGGGCACTCCGCCTATACGGGTGCCGGCATAAATAAGACTGCCCATAACCTGCGTTTTGTTTTGCACGCATCGCCTGAGCTCCTGATCTGCTTCTTGGCGATTCTGCACGCTGCCTCCGCACCAGTAAGCAATATCATGCGCAATACAACAGGCTGCCCATGAGTCATCAAGCCACCGAGAACAGCCATCGGTAGTAAAAATAAAATCAGGTTGCATCTCTGAACCAACAGAGTCCGGACCTGCACGCTTTTTTCGGCAATAAGCTTCCGCAACCGTCTCAAGCTCATCCCGCATCGGCTTGTTTTTGGTATAAGGTTCGATAGACAGCCGGGATTCCAAAGTGGTACATCCCGTAAATAGACCGTTCATCAGCAAACACACCAGAAATCTGTTTAGCAATGATATGAAGCGGCTATTTTTCATATGAGATTTAATGCATGATCATCGGTAACTTTATATGGGTTTAGTCAGATCGAGGCGACAATGTTTCTCGGCCTGCCTACTAAACCATCATGCGCCAATAAGCAAAAGTCAGAGCAAAATTAACTATTTGATTTGCGAAAATGGTCTGAACTTCTGAGTTTTTCCATTAGTCTGCGGACCAGCAGCCGGGGGCCGGACAGCCGGATTTTAAACCATTCCTTCACGGACTTGAGCCGGGCGATGATATGCCGATGGATGGCGCTGGACTTGATCTTGTGTATGGCCAGTTCCACCAGTTCGTACAGTTGCCTGAACCAGCCGAAGGTCATGAGTTGTTGCTTCGAGATGTTAAAGAGCCAGAAGGTGAACGCGGCGATGGGAATTTTGCCGGCATACAGCAGCGTGCCGGAGATGATCTGGCCTGTAGCCATCAGCTTCAGCGCGATGATGCCCAGCAGTTCCACTTGCGTGAACAACGCTAAAAAGATGATCAGCAGCGCATGACGATCGAGCCTGGAAATCATGGCTTCGACTTTCTGTAAAATTTTGAGTCCGTGTATAAAGTTATAAATCGGCTCGGCTATCTTGTCCCAGACCAGCTCTTCCAGAACGATATAAATGCCCACCAATAATCCCAAAAAGAGGTCGGCGGTTTTGGCGATGAATTTTTTCAGCATAATTATGATTTCCATAACGCTCATTATCAGCGGTTAATTGTATAGCAATTAACTGCAATCAACACAGGAGCTGGGGCAGAGACGACATCGGCCTTATCCGCATTGCGCACTGAAAAGCGCTTCGGCGCGCCTGCTGATCTCTTCATGCGACAGGTCTTCGATGCGCGAAGCCAGATACCAGATATGCCCGAAAGGGTCTTGCAGGACGCCGGTCCGGTCGCCGTAAAACTGATCCAGCAAGGGGCTGATGACTTTCGCCCCGGCATCGACGGCCTTCGCAAATTGCGTATCGACATCTTCCACATATAAATACAGGCCGACGGATGAGCCGCCCGGCGCTTGGGGACTGAGCAGCGGGCTTCGGCTGCAGGCTTCGGACAACATGAAAGATGAGTCGCCGATCCTGATTTCCGCATGCCCGATCTCGCCGTCTGGCGTAACTAGCCGGAACACTTCGGCCGCATCGAACGCGCGCTTGTAGAACTCGATGGCTTCAGTTGCGCCTTCAATGCACAGATAAGGGGTGATGCTGTGGTAACCGTCGGGGATGGGGCTGACTGTCATGACTATTCTCCTTCCGAAATGAACATACCGGACCGCTTGATATGGCCGGAAGCGGACGAGGGCAGCCTACGCCAACTCGTCATTATTAATGCCTTAGACCTCATTTCCGGGCTTTGTTGCCTTTAAGTTCGCAAACAAAGGCTACAAGTGATGCAGTGGCAAGACGGTCGTATCGATGGCCTTGCGCAATACGAAACTGGATTGTACGCCGCTGACGCCGTCGATGCGGGTCAGTTTGCCGAGCAGGAATTCCTGATAATGATCCATGTCCGGAACGATCACTTTCAACAGATAATCCGCGGACTGGCCGGTGATCAGGTAGCATTCGAGCACTTCGGGCCAGGCGCTGACAAGGGCTTCGAAGTTTTCGAACCGTTCCGGCGTGTGCAGGTCCATGCTGACCTGAACTACAGCGGTCAGCTTCAGTTGCAGCTTGGCCTGATTCAGCAGGGTCACATGGCGGTCGATGAAGCCGCCGTCTTCGAGCTGTTTGACTCGTCTTGAGCAGGGCGAGGGCGAAAGCCCTATCTTGTCAGCCAGTTCCAGATTGGAAATGCGGGCGTTTTTTTGTATTTCATCCAGAATGCGTCGGTCTGTTCTATCTAGTTTCATAACAATTCAGCAGGGTCGTTTTCGGATTTAGGCAATGGCGGAAATGATTATACAAACAGATGATGATCAGTAAGCAATAATTGCTTAAAAAGCTGTTTTTGCCGGCATATTGGCAATCATTCGCTCAAGCCTTTTCCCTATACTGTGGCTTCATTTAACGATAATTGAGCGAGGAGGCATTATGAATACAGCACAGCGAGCGGTTTTCGATCATCATAAGTACGAGCCTTGTCCAGTCATCAGCCTGCCGCAACGGCAGTGGCCCGACCGGCGGATTGAACAGGCGCCCATCTGGTGCAGCGAGGATCTGCGCGACGGCAATCAGGCGCTGATCAATCCCTTGACCATCGAGCAGAAAACGGCTTTCTTCAAGCTCCTGGTCCGGATCGGTTTCAAGGAGATCGCCGTCGGCTTTCCTTCGGCCTCGCAGACCGATTATGACTTTATCCGCCTGCTGATCGAGCAGCGGCTGATACCGGACGATGTCGCGGTATCGGTGCTGATGCCGGCGCGCGAAGCGTTGATCCGGCGCAGTTTCGAGGCTTTAAAAGGCGCAAAACGGGCCATCATGCATTTTTATAATTCCACGTCCAGAGCGCAGCGCGAGCAGGTCTTCAAGATGGATAAGGACGGCATCATCGCGCTGGCCGTGGATGGCGCACGCGTGATGAAGGAATGCGTTGCGGCGCAGCCGGAGACCGCGTGGCAGTTTCAGTATTCGCCGGAGAGCTTTACCGCGACGGAACCTGATTTCGCCGTGGAAATCTGCAACGCCGTCGCCGATGTCTGGCAGCCGACGCCCGAGTGGCCGATTATCTTCAACTTGCCGTCGACGGTTGAAGTCTCGACGCCGAATGTCTACGCCGACCAGATCGAATGGTTCAGCACGCATATCCGGCATCGCGAGGCGGTCATCATCAGCCTGCATACCCACAACGACCGGGGCTGCGCGGTAGCGGCCGCCGAACTGGGGCTCATGGCCGGCGCCCAGCGCGTCGAGGGCACGCTGTTCGGCAACGGCGAGCGCACCGGCAATGCCGATATCATGGTCATGGCCATGAATCTGTACAGCCAGGGCGTCGATCCCGAGCTGGATTTTTCCGACCTGGGCTCGATCAGCCGCCAGGTCAGCCAGTTAAACCAGATTGCCGTGCATCCGCGCCATCCCTACGCGGGCGATCTGGTGTTCACGGCTTTCTCGGGCAGCCATCAGGATGCGATCAAGAAATGCCTTGAAGCCCGCCGGCCGGGGCAGCCGTGGAACGTCGCCTATCTGCCCATCGACCCGGCCGATGTCGGACGCGATTACCAGGCGGTCATCCGCATCAACAGCCAGTCCGGCAAAGGCGGCGCCGCTTATATCATCGAGCGGGAACTGGGCCTGCAACTGCCGCGCTGGCTGCAGATTGAATTCAGCCAGATCGTGCAGCGCCGGACCGAAGCAGAGGCCCAGGAGATAAGCGCGCAGCAGCTGGTGGCCTTGTTCGAGCAGACCTATCTTGCCGTGCAGCCGGTTTACCAACTGGCCGGATTTCATCTCGATCACGACCAGCATGAGACGATTTCTGCGCGTCTGGTTTCGGGCGCAGGCGAGATAACGGTGGCAGGAACCGGCAACGGCGCGCTGGATGCGTTTGTCAACGCGCTGGAACGGCAGTTGGGCCAGGTTATCGAAATTACCGACTACCACGAGCACGCCATAACGGCCGGTAGCGATGCCAAGGCGGCTTGTTATGTCCGGCTCAAATACAACGGCGGGGCGCATACCGGCATAGCCTGCCATGACGATATCGTTACCGCTTCGCTGAATGCCGTTTTAAGGCCTATCCGTTAGGCTTTCGGCTGCTGCCGGTATTCTGTCGGCGAGCAGCCGAAGCGCTGCCTGAACGCGCGGCTGAAGTGCGACAAATCGTTGAAACCCCAACGGAATGCGATGTCGGAAAGCCGATGGCCTGCATGGACCGGGTCAATCAGGTCTTTCCGGCAGTTTTCGAGCCGCCGCTGCCAGATATAGCGCATCAGGGAAGTGTCTTCGTTCTTAAACAGATCATTGATATAGCGCGGCGACAAGCCGACGCCGCCGGCGACCCGCGCGGTATCCAGATCCGGATTGGCAAGATGGCGTTCGATGAATGCCTTGACTCTGTTCAGCGCGATGGAACGGCTTCTGGACACGTTGAAGTTTGCCGGGCGCACAGAGGCCAACGCCAATGTCAGCAGATCAAGGGAATGATCGGCCAGCGCGGAAAATTCCTGCGCATTCAATTGGCCGGTCTGGCTCGCAGCAGTGCGGATGAAATTGGCCGCCACGGAACCGATGCCTTTATTGCCGGGGATACGCAGTGCCGTGCAATGCTCAATGCCGGCTATTCTGTCCCTGAGCATCGGCCTTGGGACCGAAACGATCAGTTTCGAAAAGTGCTGCGGGCAGTGTATGCGATGGGGCTGCGTGGCGTCGTAAAGCGTCATATCCCCCGGCTGCAGAACAACGGTTTTGCCATTTTGCTCCAGCAGGTAGCCGCCTGAGAGCAGGATAACCGCAAAGTAGGTATCCTGACTCACCAAATGCGGCTCGCGCGGTAGCCGCTCCAGGCAAATGGCGCTCGACCGTATGGTGGACAGGCGCAAATTCTGCCACGGGTATATCGTCATTTCATTGAACAGGCTGCCGTCGGCCGGCGGTGTGACTTCGACATTGGCATATTCCCGCCCTATCACTTCGCGCAGCCATTCATGCCGCTCTCGCGCCGGGAGATCAGCGGTCGATAGCTTGATTTCCGGTATCATGCCTGAATCTTTTGAGGGCTCCGAGGCTATCGGGCCATGAATATCCATAATCAAAACTCCTAACTGATGTTACGCAGTAAGTTGAATTCAGATCGGTTTAGCAAAGTGTCGCTAGCGCGACGGTTGTGTTAATC
>NZ_JADMKV010000043.1 GCF_015476545.1 Methylobacter sp. BlB1
GCTTCCGTCAATTTATCCGCTGTGGTCACTGTATCGTCGAATTGCACCGTCGCGGCTTTGCTGGCTTAATCAATCGACACCTGTCGCACGCCGGAAACAGGTTGGCTAGAACAGCTATCTTTTAATTAGAAGCATAACCTGAAGGCCTGAGTCAGTTTAGCATGTTTTTATCTAAACAATAGCGCTCTAGTATCTCATCACGCCAGTTAGCCAAGGTCGTCACAAAGGACGAGAAACACTTCAGCCCCAAATCCGCTTTCGGTTCAGCCACTGTGTTTAGGTTGTGGTAGTTACGGGAAATCCGGGAGAGCCTATTAAGGCGGCGTCAAAAGGAGACGAATCAGCAGAATATCGCGACACCTGCGCATTTCAAACGATATGGGTTAAAAATAAAATCCAGCTTTTAATAATAAATATTGAGTGTGCGGTATATAAATGAATATTTCCGAATACATAGCAGATACGGAAGCTGAAAAGATAATCCATTACGGGTTGGAAAATCGTATTAATAAAGGGCGTATAAAATTATTTGATAAACCGGTTTTTCCATCGGAATCAGAAAATGGCTGGCATTATTTATTATCACAATCTTCAGTATCAGCGGGATATAAGCTACCGAATAGTTTCATTATTAAAAAAGAAAAATCAATATCCCTTATTCGACTCATTACATTAATTTTAGGCATTGCCTGCTGCGGTTTTCATGCCCACGCCAGGGCTGAAGGCAGCAGCAAGCCGTCACCGTGGCAGCTTACTGAAAATATCCGCCTGACCGGCGAACTGCGCGGCCGTTATGAAGCTTACGATTTTTTCCAACCCGGACCGGCCGTGAACAATAACAATGAATACGATTTCTGGGCCCTCCGCGCCCGTCTGGGCGTATTGGGCACCAGCCGGTATGTGGACGGTTATGCGCAAGCGGAATACAGCGGCATCTATGGCCTGCCGAATGACGCTTTCGCCAGGCCGGGAGGCGCGTTGGGACTGGGCGCCCTGTATTACGCGGAAAACAGCCAGAACGTTTCGCCCGGCGATATCCACCTGAAGCAGGCTTATCTGAACTTCAAGTTTGAGCCTTTGGGATTGCCCGGCCTGTTTTTGAAAGCGGGCCGCTTCGAAGTGCGCGAAGGGCTGGAATATAGAACCGGCGACGTGAAATTCGACCTGCTCAAGGCAAACCGGGTTTCGCAGCGTCTGCTGGGCACTTTCGATTTTACCCATGCCTCACGCAATTTCGACGGTGTTGAGACCGTTTATGACCAGCCTGATTTCAATATTAGCCTGAGCGCCACGCATCCCACCCAGGGCGGCTTCAATATCCACGCCCAGGATGAAATCAGCGATATCGACCTGTTCTATACGGCCCTGACCAGCAAGAAAGACGTGCTGCTGCCCGGCACCGAAGGTCGGCTGTTTTACCTGTACTACGGCGATGACCGCAATGCCGAGGCCATCGACAACCGGGCCGCCGGCCAGAAACCACTGCTGAGCCAGAGCGGTCTGAAAATCCACACGCTCGGCACCCATTGGCTGACGGTGCAGAAATGGGGCGACGGCGCCGCGGACGCCTTGCTGTGGGGCGCTTATCAGTTCGGCGACTGGACCAACCAGACGCATCAGGCGTGGGCGTTTGACGTCGAAGGCGGCTATCAATGGGCCGGCCTGCCGCTGAAGCCTTGGCTGAGAGGCGGCTATTTCCTGGGGTCGGGCGATGATAATGCGGCTGATGGCCGGCACGAAACGTTCTTCCAGGTGCTGCCTACGGTGCGCCTTTACGCCAAATTCCCGTTCTTCAATCTGATGAACCTGAGCGACGCATTCGCGCAATTGATCGTAACGCCAAGCCAGGCGATACGGGTCGGCATCGATTTCCATCATCTGTCGCTGGCCGAGGCGGGCGACCTGTTCTATGCCGGCGCAGGCGCCAGTTCGAGGTCCGGCTCATTCGGCTACCTGGGTCGTCCTTCGACCGGCCGAAGCACAATCGGCGAACTGGTTGACCTGAGTTTTACCCACAACATCACTCAAGAACTGTCCTGGACCGCCTACTATGCCCATGCCTTCGGCGGCGACTATGTGGATAATTTTTACCGGCAAAAGCAGGACGCCGACTTCGCTTTTGTGGAATTCAATCTGACGTTTTAAAGGAGTACGCCATGCCTAAGAAAAACCAACCGAACGCCATGCCCGATCAATCGGACCTGCATCATCCGGACGCCTGCTCATGCTGCGCCATGTCGCGCCGCGATTTCATCAGGCTGGCCGCCATTCTGGGCGCGGCTTCGGCGCTGCCGGGCGGCTGGGCTCACGCGGCCGAGAGCAAGAGCGATCGGCCCTTGCGCATCGGTTATCTGCCCATCACCGATTCGTCGCCTTTGCTGGTGGCGCATGCCCGGAAATTCTATGAAGAAGAAGGCCTTGAGGTTGAGAAGCCCAAACTTTTCCGCGCCTGGCCGCAACTGGTCGAAGCCTTCATCGCGGGGCAGGTCGACGTCATTCATCTGCTGGCGCCTACCGCGCTGCTGATCCGTTATGGCAGCAAGTTTCCGGCCAAGATAGTGGCCTGGAACCATGTCAACGGCTCCGCCCTGACGGTGGCGCCCAACATCAATGATGTGAATGATCTGGCCGGCAAGACGGTCGCGGTGCCGTTCTGGTTTTCGATTCACAATATCATCCTGCAGCATTTATTGCGCCAGCACGGCCTGGCAGCGGTGTCCGGCGTGCCAAAGGACAAACTCAAGCCCAACGAAGTCAATCTGGTCATTATGCCGCCGCCGGACATGGTTTCGGCACTGGCCAACGGTAGCATTGCCGGCTATATCGTGGCGGAACCTTTTAATGCCGCCGCGGAAAACCTGAAGATAGGCAAGATTCTGCGCTTCACCGGCGATATCTGGAAGTCCCATGCCTGCTGCGTCGTGTTCATGCGCGAAGCGGATCTGCAGCAGCGCCCGGAATGGTCGCAGGCGGTAGTCAATGCCATCGTCAAGGCCCAGGCCTGGATTCGGGGCAACCGCCAGGGCACGGCGCAGTTGCTGGCCAAGGAGAGCGGCAGCGCCTATATGCCGCATGCCCAGGCTGTTCTGGAGCGCGCATTGTCGCATTATGGGACCGATGCCTACGGCAAACAGGGCGCGCTGCAGCATGGCGACTGGCAGCAGCAGCGCATCGACTTTCAGCCTTATCCCTTCCCGTCTTATACGGCAGAACTCGTGCGGCTGCTCAAGTCGACGCATGTCGAAGGCAATAGCGAATTTCTGAACACGCTGGACCCCGGCTTCGTCGCCGGTGATCTGGTCGACGATCGCTTCGTGCGCCGGGCCATCGACAAGGTCGGCGGCGCGAAGGTCTTCGGCTTGCCGGAGACGCTCACGCGGGAGGAGATCCTGTCATGAGCGCCTTGCCCGAACGCGTCAGCGGCAGTTGGCCGGCTTTTTTCCGTATCCGGCCGACTGGTATCAGGCTGAGCCCGGTGTTGCCGCTGCTGGGGATTGCCGCCGCGCTGCTGCTGTGGTGGCTGGCCACCGCCGAAGCCCTGCATCCGGAAAGCATTCTGGCCCAATTCGCCCCGGACGCCTGTTTCGATGCCTTGCAACGGCTGATCCGGACAGGCGAAATCGTTCCGCATATGGCCGCCAGTCTCTGGCGCGTGCTGCTGAGCCTGCTGTTTGCGCTGCTGGCCGGCATCCCTCTGGGCCTGTTGGTCGGCATGTCGCGCGCCGTGGAGCGGGCAACCGGGCCACTGTTTCAGTTCATCCGCATGATCTCGCCCATTTCCTGGATGCCGCTGGCGGTCATGGTGTTCGGGATCGGCGACGCGCCGGTTTACTTCCTGCTCACGATAGCCGCCGTTTGGCCCATCATGCTGAACGTGTCGTCCGGCGTGCATGCGGTCGATCCCCGCTGGCTGACGCTGGCGCGCAGCCTGTGCGCCACGCGCCGGGAAACGGTCATGCGCATCGTCGTGCCGGCGGTCGTGGCGCATATCCTGACCGGCATCCGCCTGGCCATAGGCATCGTCTGGATCGTGCTGGTGCCCGCTGAAATGCTGGGCGTCAGCGAGGGGCTGGGCTATTTCATTCTCGATACCCGAGACCGCCTGGCTTACTCGGAGCTGATGGCGGCCATTCTGGTCATCGGCGTGATCGGCTATCTGCTGGATTTGGCCGCCCGCCTGTTGATACGGCAATGGAGTCATCGCCGGGAAAACTGAATGGGTCAGCGGCCATGCTGTGGGGGCGACTTCAGTCGCCCGGCAAGAGTATGTCGCTATGAATATAAACGGGACTGCTGTTAATTATTACCGTGAATATCGAGACGAATGAACAGAATATCGCGATTCCCGCGCATTTCAGGTAATGCGGGTTATCAATAAAATACCGGCCATCTCAATTTTAAACTCAATGTGAGGTTTTTTATGGCTATTGAAAAGGTTAATTGCTTTTACCCGGATATACTCCGCCCTATCGATAAATCCGGTCTGGAAAAACTGTCTGAAAAAGGCAAGGCAAACCCTGGGGCAACGGTGACGCTGAAGGCGAAAACGGTCTGTGAAGGGCAATTCCGCAACCTGACTTATATTCGCGATCTGGCCCCTTATGTCATTGACGAGCCGCCCCATTTGCTGGGCGAAGATACTGCCCCCAATCCGTCGGAAGCCTTGCTTGCCGCGCTGGGCGCCTGTCTGTCTGTGGGCATTCACGCCAACGCGACAGCCCGCGGCATCGCCTTGGGCAAACTGGAGCTGGCATTGGAAGGCGATATCAATGTCACAGCGGTCTGGGGTGTGGGCGACCTGTCCCCCGGCAAGCACCTGGGTTTTTCCGCAATCCGCGTAGCCATCAGTGTGGAAGGTGACGCCGACGCTGAGACTTTGGCTGAAATCATCGCTCATGCCGATCAATGGTCGCCGGTCGCCAACACTTTGCGCAACGCCGTTCCGGTTGAGGTCGTGCAGAACTGACAGTGCGGCGCCAGGTTCCGGTGCTCCTTATTGAGTCTGTAAAAGAGAAAAACTATGAATGCAATAATGACTCTTGATATGAACGATTCCTTGGATGGTCAGCCCGAAATAGCGAATCTGGATCAGCTGATTGCCCGGCGGTTGGAGCCGCATGTTGCCGCGATCGATCTTGAAGGCGAATATCCGCGTGAGTTTTTGCGTTCACTGGGCGAAATCGGCGGCTTCGCGGGCGTGGTTTCTCCAGAGTATGGCGGCAATGGCCTGGGTCTGGAACATTGCCTGCGCGTGATGGACCAGATAGCCCGCAGCTGTCTCTCCACGGCGTTTGCGGTCTGGTGCCAGACCGCCTGCCAGCGTTATCTGCAATTGTCCGGCAACGATCAGGTCAAGGCGGCTTTTTTGCCGGACCTCGCCGGCGGCCGCCTCATGGGCGGGACCGGCTTGTCCAACACCTTGAAGGCCAATGCCGGTATCGAGCGGGCTTTATTGAAGGCGCGCCGCATCCCCGGCGGTTACGAGATCAATGGCAGTCTGCCCTGGGTATCCAACCTGGGGCCGGGGCATATATTCGTCACCGGCTGCCCGCTGGAAGGCGATGGCCGTCTGGTGTTTTTCGTCGTCGATTGCGATCAGGCGGGATTTCGGCTGGTGGACGGGGCCCGCTTTGCCGCTCTGGAAGGCACCGGCACGCTGGCCTGTCAGTTCCGGAATTGCCGGATCGAGGACCATCGCGTGCTGGCGCATGCGGAGGATTCAGAGGCTTATCTGGCGAGAATAAAGCCGGGCATGATACTGGGGCAGATGGGCATGGCCCTTGGGCTCGTCAAAGGCTGTATCGATCTGGTCGATCGGTCTCAATCTTCTTTAAATCAGTACCTGGACGATCAAGCCGATGACCTGCGGGAGGCGCTGCAAGCGGTCGACGACGAAACGCATCGGCTGGCCGGGATTCTGGATCGCAATCCGTCTGCTACCATTATCGGCGATGTCCTGAAGGTGCGTCTGGCGGGCAGCGAACTGGCGCTACGGGCCGCGCAGGCGGCCATGCTGCATCAAGGGGCCAGAGGCTATATGGCCCATTCCGCCGCGCAGCGCAAACTGCGCGAGGCGTATTTCGTGGCCATCGTGACACCTGCCATCAAGCACCTGCGCCGCGAGCTCGCCTGTCTTGAGAATCAGCGGCATTGATATATTCCTCTTTCCAAGTTATTACCTGATGTTACGCACGGCGATTTCATCCCGTTTGCCGCGCCGAGCACCGCAGCTTTTAACAGATCCGGCCCGTAGGGGCGCGGCGGGAAGCTGCGCGTTGCCAAAGGGACAGGAGCTTTGTAGGGTACGCATCGCGTACCTTTCCGGACTTGCGGTGTACCGAAAAGCTTTGAATAGGTACGCGATGCGTACCCTACAATGGATTTCGCCTTGATTTTGGCAAGGCAGCGGGGTAGAGCTGCCGATGCCGAGTTTCCGCTAAAGCTCCAAACCAGCCTACATAGGCTGTTAAAAGCAAGTCACTCGCCTTCGGGTGCGATGAACCCGATTAAATAAAACCGTCGCGCTAGCGATACATTATTAAATCTCAACTAACTGCGTAATATCAGTTATTACCATGGCAATTGACGATGTATAAGGAAAATCTCTTGACCGGCTTCACCCACGACCAAACCTTTCCATCATCTGACCGGCCAACCGAGCGGCCTTTGCTGCAAGCCAAACGACTCTCGAAAGAATATCTCAGCAAAAACCGGACATTGCGGGTTTTTGAGGATATTGACCTGGAAGTCCGCCCGCATGAAGTGGTCTGCCTCCTGGGTGCCAGCGGCTGCGGCAAGTCTTCCTTGTTGACGGCGCTGGCGGGCTTGAATCCGGCCAGTGGCGGGCAAATCCTGTTCGACGGGAAGCCGCTCAATAAACCCGATGCGCGCCTCAGTCTGGTCTTTCAGGACCCCTGCCTGCTGCCCTGGCTCAATGTCCGCCAAAACACGGCTTTCGCGTTGACACTGAGCGGCGGCCCGAAGCTGACCCGTCATGAAATCCAGGCGCAAACGGATACGGCTTTGCAATGGGTAGGACTGCAGAGTTTCGCCCATGTCTACCCCGACCAGTTGTCAGGCGGCATGGCGCAACGCGTGTCGTTGGCGAGAGCTTTGGTACGCAGCCCGGAGATTTTGCTCATGGACGAGCCTTTCAGCGCGCTCGATGCGATTACGCGCCTGAGCATGCAGGAGCTGTTGCTCGGCTTGATCGCCCGCAGGCGCAATGCCGTGGTGCTGGTGACCCATGATATCGATGAAGCGTTGATGCTCGGCGACCGCATTTTATTGATGGGCGGCGCGCCCGGCCGCATCGTGCGGGAATGGAAAATTTCCTTGGCGCAGCCCAGGGGGCAACGACTCCATGAGCTCGTGGAGACCCGCATGGCTATTCTGGAAGCATTGGCTCAGGTGGCCGGCGGGCATCTGCTGCCGGACGGCAGGGTGATTTGAAGCCCATATGCTGATTTTAGGGACGAAGCCCGGTCTTAAGGATCAACCTTGTGGGTATCAAGCCTTTTGTCTCGCTTCTGATTTCTATAACCGTAGCACTAGACGATGTAAATACGCGCCGAACGTGTCGGCGCGTAGCCTGATTTTTCCTTAAGATAGGGCGATAAATAACTTCCCTGAATTTACACAGGTGTGGGGCGACTTCAGTCGCCCAGGGCGAATTAATTCGCCCTACATGATGGACAAACCGGAAAGTCATTTTTAACCGAATCCTTAGAACTTCGAATTCAATACCAGCCCGACATAGCGACGAGCACCGATGCCGTCGTAACCGACTGGATAGGTATTGCTATAATCGTTGACGCTGGTGGTGTATTGGGTATCGAACACGTTATTGGCCACCAGATTGACTTCGTATCTGATTTTGCCGCCGGTGAATAAACCGATACCGATGTCCGTGACTTGATAAGCATCCTGCTTGCCAAATGACGATAGTTGCGCTTCAAGATTCTGCGACGAGCGCACTACCGAGTTGACCCAGGCGTGTCCGTTCAATCCGGCAAATCCCAGCGGCTTGTGCAAGTCCACACCAAAGATGCCGGTCAGGTCAGGCGCGCCGACCACCTGCCTGCCGGTAAAATCGCAGACCGCCTGTACCGAAGTGGGAATCTCCGCCGGACAAGTCGCGGTGCTCCAGTCGGTATAACGGGCATGGTTGTAGGCGCCGCCGAAGCTGAACGTCAACCAGGGATTTGCGTAATAAGCGGAATCGATTTCAACCCCCATTGCGGTAATTTCGGGAATGTTGCCCAATTCCGAACGGTAACCGGTTTGCTGAGTCGCATCGGGAATGCTGGTGGTAGCCTGATAGTCGGTAACCGTGGTGTGATAGAGATTGATATTGAACATCAACGACTTATCGAGCAGCAGACTTTTCAGTCCCAGCTCGAAGTCCAGCGATTTTTCCGGTTTTACATAGACGTTCGAGCCGTCAGAATTATTAAACTGTACCGAACTGGACTTTTGCCCGCCGGCGGCCGACGCATAGACCATGATGTCTTTGTTGATTTTATAGCTGGGATTGGCCAGCCAGGAGGTCGACCATTCATCGATCCGGTTGCCGGACTGCCGGCCGTAAGTCTGTGCGACTCGCGCCGCGCGGATGGCGTCTGCCGTGGCGTTGCCGGTTGAAGTCAATGGCGAGCCATCATAAAAGGTAGCGGTTTTCTCGATACTGTTGTTCTTGCTTTCGAAGGTTTCGCGGATGCCCAAAGTCAGCGTGGCTTTGTCTGTGATATGCCAGTTGACCTGCTCGAATAACGCAATACTGTCCGTGGATGGCGTGGTGTTGGTCTTGACGAAGACATTGTTCAGAGAACTGCGCAGCAAACCGACATCGCTGCCTATTAACTCGTTATATTGACGATTACTGGCGTAAAAAGCGCCGGCATCGACGCCATACAAGTTTCTGCCGGTAGAATCGGTTTCGGTATGCATCAGAAACAAGCCGCTCTGGGTATCGAGCCAATCGAACGGCGACCAGGCGTAGCGCAGCTCCTCGGAATACTGTTTGGTATCGACTTTTGTACCGCCTCTGGCGATATCGAACCTGGTTTCTTCACTATCGTTTTTGGCATTGAAGTGAAATTCGCGATAGGCCAGCACCGATGTCAATGTACCCGGCCCAATATCCCAATCCAGTTTTCCGGAAACGCCGCCGTTAATGGTAGGCAGAGGCTGCGCCTGGCCTATATCGATTTTGTTCCAGGCCTCGTCGCCGATGATGGGTTGATAACCATTGAAATAGCCCCGGGAAATCCGGCTGGTAAAGGTATTGGTTCTAGGCGAACCGTTGAGAAAAGTCGCCGGCTCGAACATCTTCGGTTTAACGTTGCTGTTTTCGTGTGCTTCGGCATAATCGATGTTCAGCCTGAATCGCAATGTTTCGCTCGGCGTCAGCAGGAACTGCAAACGGCCGCCGTAGCGTTGCCGTTCGTTGTAGGTGCCGCCTTCGGGATTGATATTATGCAAGTCGCCGTCCTGCGTATTGATAAACGCCGAGGCGCGAAAAGCCAGTAAATCGTCGATTATCCCATTGCTGTAAGATGCTCTGGCTTTAAATGCGCCGGGCAATATACCAGTCTGTTGATTGCCGCCGACCTCGCCTTCAACAAAGCCCTGTTGAATAAAACTGGGCGCCTTGCTGGTATAGTTGATCACGCCTATGGTCGTGTTTTTGCCCATCAGGGTCCCTTGCGGCCCCCTCAGCACTTCAATCCTGTCCAGATCGGTAAAGTCTTGATAGGACATGCCGACGTGGCTCATGAAAACATCATCCACCATCACCCCAACCGCGGGCTCCATACTGTCATTGCCGCTGGCCTTGCCGATACCGCGTATCGAAATGCCGGTCCGTCTGCCGTTGGGGGTGGTCGCTGTAACGCCGGGCGCACGTTTGGTCAGATCCTGAATGTCGTAAGTCCTGTCGCGTTCAATATTTTTGTTTCCCAGTACGGTAATCGGGATCGGCACGTCCTGAAGTTTTTCTTCCTTGCGCCGCGAAGTCACAACCACTTCCGACAGGTTTTTAGGTTCGACAGCTTCCTGTTCAGGTTCTGCCGCCGCTGCAGAAACAGCGCCTTCCGCCGGCGCTGGCTGCGGGGGGGCTGTGCCGGCATTTGCCGTATCGGCAGGAGCGCTCTCGTTGGTCAAGGCCCTTAGCCGCGCATTCTCCTTTTCGCTTGCTTCCAATTTCTGCTTTAAACGCGCTATTTCAGTGGCGGGATCGCCGGAGATAGCTTGAGCGAAGCCATGGCCCGGCATCAGCAGGCAAGCTCCCGCCATAAGCATTGCCGGTCGGTTCAGGCTTGCCCGGTGCCAAGCCGCCGCTTTGGTTGGCAGTGTGTTTTCACTTAGGATGCCAAATACTTTGGCGGACAAAAGCCGCTTTTCAATCCTGCTCCCAGGCGGCTGTTTCAGGCTTTTGCTTATAACCGGCAGCCGGCCTAATCTATCGATCCCCATCTACTTCCCCACTTGTCATTTATAAATGTTTTGGTTTTGTTTGCTTCATGTCAGATCGGACGCATAAAAACACCGACTGCCGTAAACAGGGGGATTTCATTCGCTAGAGAACCAGCGTTCTTGTGACTACCTCTGTTCCTCGACTGTTGTCCGGGCATCAGCCTCAAGTGCTTTTTGCGCACGGCTTGCTTCCTGATCAACACAAAGATCGATTGACTTTCGCATCTTCCATGCCACATCAAGCCCAATGTGAAAAATCCAGCGACGAAATTTTTCAAACAACTGTTCTAAAAGTAGGTAATTACACGTAGGGCTCAGACAAATAATCGGACTCTTAAAAAATCGAGGTATTGGGGACCGGACGCAACTGCTTCTTGAGCATCAATTTACAAGCTTTTTTGTTGATAGCCTGCTGCCTGAGATGCAACGGGAGCTTAGCTTTGATTAAGCGATGGAATCCTGCCCCATGGCTATTCAATCCATGGGGCAGGGCGGTTATTTCACCGCCGGCAGATGAAACTGGCTGGGATCGGGCGGGATCACGGCATTCTCGGCATGCGGCGTTCCGGCCGGAACCCACTCGTAGGGCACGGGCTGGGCGCGGTAAACCTGGTAATTGACGATTTCGCGTCCGGTTTGCCGGTCCTGATTGCGGCTTGGATAAGGATTGATGTATTCCCAGACGATCTCGCCGGCGGGCGTGACCTGGAAGAACCGGCCGACCTCGCCCTCGTCGATGAAGGTGTTGCCGTTCGGCAAACGGCGCGCGTTGCTGATATGGGCGCTGCGGAAGCTCCAGCCGGGACGGCCGGAATCCTCGGCCGTGTATTGCCAGACGATTTCCTTTTTGACCGGGTCGATCTCCAGTATCCGCGAGCCGCCGGTCACGGTCAGGGCCGCGGGTGGATAGCCGCCTTCGCCCTGGTTGTCGAAGACCAGCAGATTGCCGGCGCCGGGGAGCCCGGCCGGAATAATATGGGCATCATGCTGGCCGCTGATCTGATCCACGGGGCGCGGCGTTTTTCGATTGGCATTGATGCCGGATTCGCCGATGGCGGGATAATGGGGACCCAGCGTCCAGACGACTTGCCCTGACTGCTTGTCGATGATGGCGATAAAGTTGGCATTGCGGGAGTCGATCAGCAGGTTGTCAGGATGGAATCGCTTATCTCCGGCATCGTACCAGCGGTTGGGGCCGATGACCTTCAAATTGTTGAGATGCAGGTAATCGGCATTTTGGGTTTCCTTCACCAGCTTCAGCTCCTCCGGCGTAAAGCCGAATTCCCCGATGTGGTCGGAAGCCTGCCACGTCCATACGATTTCGCCTTCCGGATTGACTTCGTAGACGACATCGTCCAGCACATTGGGCTGCGCGAAGCCGGGAACCGGATGAACGAGGTTGGCGAGCACCAGGGTGTTGCCGTTCGGCAGCCTGGCCCAGTCATGATGCTGCTGCGCCCGGCCGCCCGGCGCTTTTTCGCCGAACTGCCAGACGGTCCTGCCTTCCCAATCCTGTTCGCCGATCGTTTTCGAGACGCGCCGGCCAATCCTGCCCGGCACCAGGTCGGAGCCGTTGCCTTCTTCGGTGGCGAGGGTCAGCAGCACATGACCCGGTTCGCCGCCCGCCAGCGCGGGATCGATCAGGGTAATGAGCGAGCTTTCATTGCGCCATTGATGTACAGGGTTGCCGTTCAGGTCGATCAGGCGGGCGATCTTGTCGCCGCCGGTAAACAGCACGAATGAATTGTAAGCCTTGGCTGGATCGTAGCGGAGGGTGCCGGTAGGGAATATGCTTGGTTCTCCCTGTGCGGACAAGGAAATGCAAGTTCCCAGCGCTCCCGCCAATAAAGTGAAAGCCGTTTTGGCCGGCTTGTGATCAAAAATCTTCATGTCCATTTTTCCTTGTTCCGAGGATTGAGTTTCTTAAAAACGCGCAGTCATACAGGTTCGCCGCCGAATGCTGTATTCAGTGAGCTGAGCTTCAATCCGAGTAGCAGCTATCGTACCAGCCCGTAAGTCAGGACTTGGAGAGGCACTCGCCTCATCGAGGCGGCCAAGAATCCGGGGGTTCGCAAATCTTCAGCCCGCAGGCCACTGTCCGGCGATATCTGTTGTTCATATGGGTTGCTGTTGGAGAAACAGCCCATCAGCAGGGTGCTTATGTTAGAACAGTTGGCATCGGCTAAAGGTGTTGGCGAAAGCGCCAAATCGATGTCTTCCCGGATCATTGTTATGACATAAAGTTTTTTAAATTCAGATAACTACCTGTTTCACGAGAGAGGGTAGGACAAGGAAACCCTGTTTTTGCCTGCGTGGCACGAAATCTGCGTTTTCAGGAGAGCGTTGCGGAAAGCATGGGTAACGCCATCTATATATCAGTGCTACGAATGAAATGGATCTTGCTGCCTGTGTATGCGCTGCGGCTAAAACAATTACTTCACGGATCGATGCACTGTTTTAATTTTATTTGTAAGGAAATGGGGTAGTAATGAAACGCAAAATGGGAGATGTATTTTCAACCGCCTTGGTTCGGCAGGCGGTTATTCCTCAGGCGATCGGCTCGCGCCGCAAGTTATCCTCCAGCATAGCCGTGGCGATAACAGGCGTTTCCATGTTGTCCGTATCCGGCGTGCAGGCGGCGGATGCGAAAAAAAGCGTGCAAGAACTGCAGGCGGAAGTGGAGCGCTTGACGCAGGAACTGGCGGCGGCGAAAAAGCGGGAGCAGGATTTGATCAATAAAAGCGCAGCCGCTGCGCCTGCCGGGACAGCGCCCCCCGTTGCCGCTGAAGCGCCCGCTGCTGTTGAAGCGCCGGCGACGGAAGTGGCCCAGGCAGAGCCGGAAGAAACCAAGGATCTGGGCGAAGTCGTGGTACGCGCGCGGCCCAAGCTTGAAAAGCTGCATAATATCAAACAGTCGGTGTCGGTCGTTTCGGGCAAGGAGCTCGATCGCGAGCTGTCGCTGGACCTGGGCGCCATTACCCGGCGCGCTTCAAACGTCCAGTTCAACCAGAACAACACGCGCGGCGCCTCGTTATCGATCCGCGGCGTGGGTAAGCGGTCTTTCACGGAAACCCAGGACCCCAGCGTAGGCGTAACGGTCGATGGTGTCAGCTATGCGCTGACGCAGCTCGCCAACTTCGATTTCTACGATGTCGATGCGGTAGAAGTCACCCGCGGCCCCAGAGGTACGGAGGGCGGCTTGAGCGCGAGTTCGGGCAAGGTCAATGTTTATTCCAAGCTCCCGACCTTCATTCCCACGGCCGAACTCTCGGCGGCTTACGGGCAGCGTGAAGCCCTCATTCTGAAGGGCGCCCTGGGCGGCGGCGTGATCGATGATTTTCTGGCGACGCGCATTTCCTTCCTGGTCGACAAGGGCCGAGGATTCTATACCCAGTCTTATGACGAAAATTACAGCCTTTACAACAAGGACCGCCTGAGCGGCCGCGTGCAGTTTCTGTTTACCCCCAGCGAAAATTTCAAAGCGAGAGTGGGCGGCGATTTCGAGCCCAGACAGCCGCAACTGCAGAACGGCCTGACGTTCTATCATGATGTGCCTTTCCGATTCACCGATGGCAGCCTGGTGGACCCGAACGGTACCCAGGCGAAAGCCAGGCTGTTCGGTTTTACCAACAATGCCGGCGTTTTTACCGGTCCTCGTCCTTACTTTCAGAGCAGGGGCTTTACCTGGGAGGATTATATCGGCGGCGAGCAGCGGAAAACCGTCAATTTCAATGAAAACCAGGGGCAGACGGTATCCAATAAAGGCGCCTATGTGCATCTCGACTGGGATGTCGCCGATCACCACCTGAGCTCGAATACCGCCGTGCGCTCCTACAGTTTCGACGCCCACAACGATGAAGGCACGCCTTTCGACATCAACGTCGATGGCGGCGGCGGCGTCAACTACAACCAGTACACGCAGGAATTCAAGATCGTCGATCAGCCCGGCGGCTTTATCGATTACCGAGGCGGCCTGTTCGGGATACAGACCCGCAATGACATCGTTTCAAAGACAGGCTGGGGGGCCGACGCGGGCGCCTGGCTGGCCACCAACGCGCAATACAACACGCTGGACAGGAACGCCGGCGAGAATCGCGGTTCGGGGCTGGCTTTGCTCAAGGATGCCTTGCAGGATGCGCGTAAAAAAGGCGACACCGAGGTTCATACCTATGCCGGTTCCATCTTCGGGGAATCCGATCTGCATTTTACCGACGACTTTACTTTAACCACAGGACTGCGCGTGACCAAGGAGCACCGCCGGACAGTGGATACGGTTCAGTTAGCGAAGAATGGGGCAGGCGGCGCGCTGAATCCGGTGGCGATACGCGACGTGCAGCTCGGCGGCTTTGACTCCGCGACCAATGGCGAATTGCAGGGCGCCAACTCCGCGGACCAGTTGAAGCTGGCCGACAGTGTGGCCAACCGTTACTTTGGCGCTGCCGTGACCGATACGCCGGGCCAGGCTTACAACAGTCTGACCGAGGCCCAGAAGAACCAGGTCGGCACCGCCAAGAGGCTTCGGAGCCAACAGGTCGGGCAACTGTACAATCCGGTCAAGAGCACTTATACGGATCTGCTGTTTACGGCCCAGGTGACGCCCAGCTACAAGATCAATAACGACCTGACTACCTATCTGTCCTGGCAATACGGCGAAAAATCGGGTTCCGCGCTCAATGTTAACGGCGTATCGCGCAATGTCAAACCGGAAAACACCCACGCCCTGGAATTGGGCCTGAAGTCGTTCTGGCTCGATAGATCGCTGATATTAAACGTCGACGCCTTTGTGATGGATATCCACAACTACCAGCAGACGGTGCAGGTCGTCGATCAGTTTCAGACCGACATCAATATCGCCAATGGGCAGGCCAATCCGACGGCTTATACAAGCGCGCAAGGCAACGTCAAAAAAGTGCGCGTGCACGGCGTGGAGCTGGACAGCGTGTATAACGGCATTCCGAACCTGTCGCTGCGCTTCAACGGCGCCTATAACATCGGCAAGTATATAGACTACGACAATGCCGGAAAACCGGAAGAGCTGGCGTACCTGCCGGAACCTTACATTGATCAGAGCGGTAGGATCTTGCCGGGCGCTTCCAAATGGAGCTTTACCGTAGGCGCGGAATATGTCAAACCTGTTTACGACAAGTATCTGTTCCACACCAGCGTCAATACCAATTTCCAGAGCGGCTACAACAACGCCGATAACCTGTCAGCTTATGGCTGGGTCAATTCAAGATCGCTGACGGATGCCGCGATCGGCATAGGCACAAAGAACAATGTGCTGGACTTAAGCTTTATCGTCAAGAACCTGTTTAACAACACTACGCATGAAGAGGGCTGGAACAGTTATAGTCCTAACCCCTATCCGCTTTGGTATGGCGTTCAGTTGAGCGGCAAAATTTAACGCGCTTTTGCATCACCGCAAGGATGCGGACTCCCCTGGGCTCCGGTTATTTCCGGAGCCTTTTTTTTATTTGCAGGCATCTCTTACCGGGCCGCATCAATCAAAAGTCATCTGCGAGCCCAAACCCCATCGGAACTGTTGTTTATCCAGCCACATGGGATGTTGATAGGTTGCTGCAATTTCAACAGTTCCCTGCGCTATTTTAGCTGTCGGCAAACACTTACAGTTGCTCTCAAGCTAGAGCGGTGGCCGCAATTTCTCTTTATATCAATGAACATGGCGCTTCCAGACCGGCTGGTTCCGAAAACCGGCTGGTCCTGCACCTCTGGCATGGAAGTTGCGATACAGCTCATGACCAATCTTGATCATCGTACACGCCCGTGTGCGTTTAACCATTCACATTGTGTAAGAGAAATAATAATGAAAAAACTGACAAACCTGCTGTTGTTGATGGCCCTCGCAGCCCCTGTTGCCTTTGCGGCCAGCCATGACCATGCTGGAAAAGCCGAAGCGCCGGCCGCTCATGCTTACAAGTACAAAACCCCAAAACTGAGTCGTGCGCAGATAGACGCCCTGCTGTCGAAGCCGGATCAGCTGTTGATCATAGACGTGCGCCGTCCAGACGAGATAAGCAAAATAGGCAGTTTTCCAGTGTATCTAAATATTCAAGCCAAAGAACTGGAAAGTGCGCTGCCTTTTATTCCAAAGGATAGAAACATTGTTACCGTCTCCAATCATGCCGGCCGCGCCGGCGCTTCAGCCGATCTTTTGGCTGAGAAAGGCTTCACGGTCGTCGGTGCGATAGGCTCGCAAAACTATGAAGAGGAGGGGGGCAAAATAATCAAAATCACGCCGCCGGCTCCGAAAAAATAACTGACACGGGTAAAGTCGGAGACAGAAGAAAAACGTTAATCCTGGTAAGGCCACAGTTTTGTGGCCGTTTAGGGCAATAGGACCCGCAAGGTTTTAAGTCCTTTTATTTTTGGAGTAGGTCAATGAAAAAGAAAATATATCCTGCCGTTTTATGGAGTCTTGCGGTAGCGATGGCGGGCAATGCCCTGGCGGCGGACGAGAAGCCCGCGGGCGCCAAGGCTGACGCGCCGCAAGCTACGCAGTCCAAATCAAAACTGTGGTCTTACCAGCCGGTGAAAGCGCCGGTTATCCCCACCGTCAAGCAGCAAGACTGGGTGCGGACGCCGATCGACGCGTTCATCCTGCAGAAACTGGAAGAAAAAGACATCAAGCCGTCTGAGGATGCGAACCGCGAGGCCTTTATCCGGCGCGCCACGCTGGATGTCTGGGGCGTCATTCCCACGCCGGAAGAGGTCGATGCCTTCGTCAACGACTCATCCGACAACGCTTACGAGAAACTGGTCGACCGCCTGCTGGCATCGCCCAAATACGGCGAGCGCCAGGGCCGTAAATGGCTGGATTTGGCCAGATACGCCGACAGCACGGGCTTTCAGAACGACAACGACCGGCTGAACATGTGGCGTTACCGCGATTACGTCATTCATGCGTTCAACCAGGACAAGCCTTACAGCCGCTTCATTCAGGAACAGCTGGCCGGCGACGAGCTGTGGCCGGGCGACGAGCAGGCCCTGATCGCCACGGGCTTCATGGCGCAGTTCCCGGACAACAGCAACTCGCGCGACCTGGTCCAGCGCAAGTACCAGATCACCACCGATATCACCGATACGGTAGGCAAGGTCGTCCTGGGACAATCGCTGGAGTGCGCGAGATGCCACAACCACAAGTTCGACAAGATCAGCCAGAAGGACTATTACTCGCTGCAATCGTTCTTTGCCAACATCAACGCCGTCGACAATATTCCGGCGAAAAAAGGCGAGATCGAACGCAACTATGAGCAGCAATGGGCGAAATGGGAAGCCGCCACCAAAGACATCCGCGCCAAACGGAAAGCGATTATCGACACGCACAGGGAAGAGGCGCTCAAGTATCACAAGGAGCGTTATCTGACCGACAGCCGGGAAGCCATCTTCAAGCCTAAAGACCAATGGACGCCGCTGGATCGCTGGGTTAATCACCGCCTTGCGAATGTCACAGACGAGCAAAGCCTGACGGCTTATTTCAGGGAGAAAGGCGAAAGCACGGACTCTGCCACGTACAGCAAGGAACTTGCAGACAAATGGGCCGAGCTGGACAAGCTGAACAAGCAGCTCAGGAAATTCAATGACCTCAAGCCCGCTACCACTTCCAATACGATCTCTGCCATGACCGAGCTGGGCTATTCCGACGCGCCGCCCACCTACGTGCTGGCCGGCGGCGATCACGAGAAGCCTCTGGAAGAAGTGCAGCCGGCGTTCCCTGCCGCCATTACCGACGAGAAGCCCGACATCAATCCGCTGTCTTTCTCATCGGGACGCCGCAGCGCCCTGGTCAAATGGCTGACCAGCCCGACCAATCCATTGACGGCGCGGGTCTATGTCAACCGGGTCTGGGATCAGTATTTCGGGCACGGCATCGTGACGACGGTCAGCGATTTCGGCAAGGCCGGACAAAAACCGACGCATCCCGAATTGCTGGATTATCTGGCCGACAAATTCGTCAAGGACGGCTGGAGCGTGAAAAAGCTGCATCGCGAAATCCTGTTGTCGAGCGTCTACCGGCAGTCGTCGGATCACCGCGAAGAGGCGCATAAAGCCGATCCGGACAACAAATTGCTGGCCGTTTTCCCGCGTCAGCGTCTGGAAGCCGAACAAGTGCGGGATTCGTTGCTGGCCGCGTCCGGAAAACTGGAAGAGAAGGTGGGCGGGCCAAGCGTTTATCCGCCGCTGCCTAAAGTGATCAAGACGGGCGAGGCCAACTTTAATGGCGATCCGGCCTGGAAAACATCCAAGGATGAGCACGACCATAACCGCCGCAGCCTGTATGTCTTTACCCGGCGCAGCCTGCCTTACCCGATCCTGGATTCGTTCAACATGGCTTCTCCGCAGGATGCGCACAGCAAACGTGAAGTGACGACCACACCGTTGCAGGCACTGACACTGTTCAATAGTGAAGTGGTGTTCGACTGGTCCAAATCGCTGGCGGGCCGCGTCATCAATGAGGCGGGCGACGATGAGTCGGATCAGCTGGACAGGCTTTATGAAATCTTGTTCGCCCGTGAGCCTGAAAGCAGCGAAAAGGACGCTCTGCAAGCCTTTCTGGACGATCAGGAAAAGGTCATCCGGGAAAAAGCATCGAAGGGCAAGTTTGAGGTCAACGTGCCAATCGGCGTGCAAGACAAACAACTGACGGATCCTGTCAGAACGGCAGCATTTGTTGACCTGGTGCATTCGGTCGTGAATTCGAACGAGTTCATCTACCGGTTTTAAAGACAACACATTATCTACGAGAGGTTTGCATTATGAAGAACAAGTCACGTCGAGACTTTCTATATAAAACCGGTTACGGCCTGGGCGGATTGGCGCTGAGCGGCCTGATGCCCGGCGGCGGAGTCATCTCCAGCGCGTTCGCGGAAGAAGCTGTAAGCGCATTGGCAGGCGGTAGCCCTCTGGCGCCCAAGGGGCCGCACTTCCCGGCCAAGGCTAAAACGGTCATCTGGCTGCACATGGCCGGCGCACCCAGCACGCTGGATCTTTACGACTACAAGCCGGAGCTGATAAAACTGGCCGGCCAGGGCGTGCCCGCTTCATTCCTGAAAGGCATCAAGACCAGTACCCAAGGCGGTATTACCAAATTGATCGCTACAAACCGCACCTGGAAACAGCACGGTGAAAGCGGCGCCTGGTTTTCCGATTTATTGCCCAACCTGGCTCAGCACGCCGATGATATCGCGTTTATCAAATCCAGCGTCACGATCGGCGCGACGCACGATATTTCAATATTGAAGTTGAATTCGGGCGGCCTGAATCCGGGACGGCCCACCTTGGGCGCATGGGTGCAATATGCGCTGGGCTCCGCCAATCCGAATCTGCCCGCTTATGTGGTGCTTTATAACGACAAGCGCGAGCCCAGAGGCGGCGTAACCAACTGGAGTTCGGGCTTCCTGCCGGCGGTCTATCAAGGCACGCCGTTCCGCCCCGGCAACTCGCCGATTCTGCATCTGAACAATCCCGAATATCTGGCGGTAGCCGAAAAACGTCATTCTCTGGATTTGCTGAAGAAACTGAATGAGCAACACGGCTCCCGTTATCCTGAAGATTCAGAGCTTCAGGCGCGCACCGAATCCTATGAACTGGCCTATCGCATGCAGGAAACCGCGCCGGAAGCGGTCGACTACAGCAAGGAATCCGATGCGGTCAAGGAACTGTACGGGCTTAATGATGAAGTCACGAAACCTTACGGCGAACTGTTGCTGCGCGCCCGGCGCCTGACCGAGCGCGGCGTGCGCTTCATCCAGGTCGTATCCGGGCCGACGGATATCAAGGGCGACAGCCGGGACTGGGACGCCCATTCCAACATCGAGGAAAATCACAGCACGCATGCCCGCATCGTCGACAAACCGATCGCTGGCCTGCTCAAGGATCTGAAAGCCAATGGCCTGTTGGATTCCACACTGGTGGTTTGGACCTCGGAGTTCGGTAGAACCTCCTGGAGCGAGTCCGGCGACGGGCGCGACCACAATCCCTGGGGCTACACGCAATGGATGGCGGGCGGCGGCGTCAAGGCCGGCACGACTTACGGCTCGACCGATGAAATCGGTCTGCAGGCTGAAAAAGGCAAGGAAGTCGATACCTATGATTTGCATGCGACGGTCCTGAACCAGCTGGGTCTGGATCACCTGAAAGTCATCTACAAAAATCTGGGCCGGTCCGAGCGTCCGACCGTGGTTTACGGAAAAGTCATCAAGGAACTTATCGCCTAGGAAGGCTCGCCCGGTCCCGGAAGATTAGGTTTTCGGGACCGGAGCGATTCAAGCAGTTATTACAAAGAGTACACGATGGGGCGACCGCTGCCGTCGGCAAGGATCAAATATGCACAAAATGATTAACCTTTTCGGAATCGTTCTCGTGTTGGCCAGCAGTATAGCCACTGCCGAAAGCGAATTCGATTTCGAAGAATTGATGGAAGCAGTAGACAACAATACCCATAACCTGCAGGACAGCATTACCAACAAGGACCGTGACTCGGCCATTGCTCTGGCCAAAGAGCTTCAGAATGCGTTCAAACTGGTCGAAGGCTTCTTCGATAAGCGCGGCAATGCCGCCGATGCCGTGGCCGACTCCAAGATCTATCAGGACAATGCGGCCGCCATCGTGAAATTCGTCGAAGCCAACGATTACGACTCGGCATCCAACAAGGCCATTGAGATTTCCAAGTCCTGCGATCAGGCCTGCCACGATACCTACAAACCCCTTTGAATGAGCACTTACATGAAACGTTTTCTATTAGCCTGTCTATTGTCGAACGCCATCACGCTGCCGGCCGTTGCCGCCCTGAAAGAAGGTGATACGGCGCCGGATTTTGAAGCGCAGGCTTCACTGGCCGGCAAACCTTTTGCCTTTTCCCTGAAGGAATCCCTGAAGAAAGGCCCTGTCGTGGTCTATTTCTATCCGTCGGCCTATACGGGCGGCTGCAATCTGCAAGCGCACACGTTCGCCGTCAACCATGACAAATTCACGGCCGCCGGCGCGACGGTTATCGGCGTGTCGCTGGACAGCATCGAGCGGCTCAACGTCTTTTCGGCCGATCCTGAGTACTGCGAGGGCAAAGTGGCCGTCGCCTCCGATGCCAACGGCAAAATCAGCAAAGCCTTCGACTTGGCCGTGAGGGAGGCGGCGCCGGGCAAGAAGGATACGCGCGGCGAGGAAATCAATCACGGCTTTGCCGAACGCACGACCTTTATCGTCACGCCCGACGGCAGGATAGCGGCAACGCTGGACGGGCTTAAACCGGTTCAGAATGTTGAAAAGGCGCTAGCAGTCGTGCAGCAGCTGGCGGTCAGCCAGGCAGCGAAATAGCGTGCGGTTTCTGGCTTTCGGCATGCTCGCGCTTTTGGTATCGGGTAAATCCGTGGCGGTTGATGAGGACGCCAGTACGATCAAGCAGCGTATCGGCAGCGGCGATCCGGCAACAGGCAGGGAAACGTCGGCGTCCGAGCGCTGCCAGGAATGCCACGGCCAGGACGGCAACAGCGATGACGGTAGGATTCCCAGCCATGCCGGGCAATATGCCGGCTACCTGATCAAGCAGCTCCGAGATTTCCAGAGCGGCGCACGCAAACACCCGGTCATGAGCGTGGTCGCCGAGGACTTGAGCGAAGCCGACATGGCCGATATCGCCGCCTACTTCGCCAGCCAGAAACGCAGGCAGGACAATTCGGCAGGCGGGAATGCCGCCGGGGGAAACCTGTTCAGCAACGGCGACCAGGCCCGAGCCATCGAGGCTTGCGCCAATTGTCACGGCGAAGGCGGCAAGGGGAGAAGCGCCGATAACGTGACCTATCCGGCCATCGGCGGCCAGCACAAGACTTACCTGAGCGGACAGCTTGTCAATTGGAAGCTGGGCGAGCGCACCAACAGCCCGGGCGGCGTCATGAACAAAATTGCCAAAGCGCTGACCGATGATGAGATCGAAGCGCTGTCGACTTACCTTTCCGGACTGTAGGGGCGAATTCATTCGCCCTCTTTTTACTTGCTTATCGTTGAGAATAAAACAAATGAAAACCTTGAAACGTCTGTTATTTGAAGTCCATCGCTGGCTGGGCATCGTCCTGGCCTTGTTCATGTTTTTCTGGTTCGTGACAGGGCTGGTCATCATGTATACCACGCCGGCCGCGCAAAGCCGTAGCCAGCGGCTGGCCCATACCGAGACGCTGGCGCCTGAAGCCGGCTGGCTGAGTCTTGGCGAGGCCTGGGACCGTAGCACTGAACAGCGCAAGGCGGCCGCGGCTCGCCGAGCCAAGATCGCAGACAATGCCGGCGCTCAAAAGCCGCCGGCAGGCGAGGTCGGCATTGCCGATGCCAGACTCGTGCGCAGCGGCGGCGAACCGCTGTGGCTGATCGAGGACGATCGCGGCCGCTATTTCGCACTATCCGCGATCGATGGCTCGCTGCATGACATTTCCGTGGAACAGGCCCTGAAAATCGCGCAAAACTGGTCGGGCGGCGATAATCAGGTCATGCATCTGGAAACGGTCGACAAGACGATCAAGGTACGCAACCAGGATGCCTTGAGCCCGTTCCATCACATTGCCATCGACAACGACGCGGGTGAAGAACTGTTCATTTCCGCACGCACCGGCGAGGTGCTGCATGCGTCCACACGCGTGGACCGCGCTTTTTACTGGGCCGGCAACTGGCTGCATCTGTTCAAGCCGCTGGACGCCGTCGGCCTGGGCCACATCCGCGAAGACGTGCAATTCTGGCTGGGCCTGTCGGCGACGATCGCCACATTGACGGGACTGATCATAGGCTGGCTGCGCTGGCGGCCCGGCTTCGGCGGCAAGCCGACCTATTCCCAGGGACGAACCCAGCCCTACCGCGAATTCTGGTTCAAATGGCACTTCTGGAGCGGCCTGATCGGCGGCACGGTGGCGCTGTCCTGGGCCATCAGCGGCTTTATCGATACCAATCCCTGGAAACTGTTCTCGCCGGCAAACCCCAGCCGCGAGGAACTGGTGCGCTACTCGGGCGGCAAGCTGCCCGCCGTGATGCGCGACTGGCAGCCGGCTCCGCTTGAGAGCGGTTCCGATATCGTCGAGCTGGGCTGGCGCAGACTGGGCGATGAAGCAGTGCTGCTGGCCTATACCCGCGACGGACAGCGGCAGCCGCAATCGGTGACCAATACCGTGCCGCAATTCAGCCGGAATTCGCTGGCGGCCGGTGCGCAACGCCTGGCCGGCGATACCAAGATAGAAACGCAGACGCTGTTGACTGAGTACGACAACTACTACTACCCCAGACACCATCAGGGACTGGTGGAAAAACCGCTGCCGGTGCTACGGGTGACGCTGGCCGACGAAGCCGGCACGCGGCTTTATCTGGACCCGCAGGACGGCCGCTTGCTGGCCAGGCTGGACCGGAGCCGGCAGGTGTTCCGCTGGCTGTACTCAGGCCTGCACCACTGGGATTTCGGCTGGCTGTATTATCGTCCGGTCTGGGATGTCTGGATGCTGACATGGGTGGCGTTCGGGCTGGTCCTCGGCGCCAGCGCGCTGGTGGTCGGCTGGCGGCGCCTGCGCCAGACTTTCCGCATCAAAAAGAGCGTCGGCCGCAAGGCGCAGCTCGCTCCGGAGCCGGCGGGCTGATACGACGGCATCGGCCCGATCTGTTGAATTGGAAACACTTTCTGCTGCCGGGTTGTTTCATAAGCAGCAGAACCTCAATGGTTGGCATGGATGGCGGAACAGTCACGGATTGGGCAACGAGTATGCGAAAAAAGATTACTGGCTTTGTAATCAATTGACTAAGTCAATCAAGTGCCGCGTGCGCGCTGTACATAAATGTTGGCACTATTCCTGCTCATAGTAGGGTACGCATTGCGTACCATTTTCAGAATTTGCGGACTTTGAGAATGGTACGCAATGCGTACCCTACAAAACTGCCTAGGATCGAATACCCCAAAGGGCACAAGTGAATTCGACCCTACACACAAGAAAAACCTGATCATAGTATGAAGAACAATCCAGTTATTTTATTGGCGCCATTTTTGAACGCACCGCTGGCGCTCGCAGCGGATTCAACCCGCCCTTCAGGCCCGGCTCCGGCCGCCTTGACGGCTGTTTTACAGCTTTGCGATCAACTAGCGGTCACGTGTTGGCAATAACAATAGAGCGGCATCCCAGGCAGTTCAAATCAAATCATGTTCCGCGCCTGCGTTCGGCCGGACGAGGCCCCGCAGTAGATCGGCATGTTCGCCGATGCGCCAGTTTCCCTATTGTTTGCACAATTGCTACGAATTGCTTGCGCATTTCATCGCTACAATTCAAAGCCCGCAAGCCCTGAATGCCTGGACTTCGGCCTTTTCAACCCGCTCAGCGCCGGCAGGTTACCAATCAAAAAAACATGAACCCGGACTACTTATGAAGTTGGAAGAAAACAAAGCATCGCGCCCGATAAAACCGAAGCGGAGATTTCATTGGCTGGCATGGCCGGCGCTGATCTTGTTGATATCGGCGGCGGTTTATTTCATCAAGCCGTTTATCGGCAATCCCGCGCAGGCGGCGCCCGAGAAGAAGCGGAGCGGCCAGTACGGCGGCACGATGGTCGCGGCGGTCGTGGCCGAGCCGGTCAAGGAGGGCGATGTGCCCGTTTACCTGAACGGCCTGGGCACGGTCACGGGCCTGAGCACCGTGACCGTGAAATCGCGCGTTGACGGCGAGCTGATTCATGTCGCTTTCAAGGAAGGCGGGCTGGTGCGTGAAGGCGACCCGCTCGCCGAAATCGACCCCCGGCCTTTTCAGGTTCAGCTCATGCAGGTGGAAGGGCAGCTTCTGCGCGATGAAGCGCTGCTGAAGAACGCGCAGTTGGATCTGGAACGCTACAAGACCCTGCAGGAGCAGGACTCCATCGCCGCCCAGCAGGTCGCCACGCAGGAGGCTACGGTCAAGCAATACCAGGGCATCGTGGCGGCGGACCAGGCCATGGTCGCGAATGCCAAGCTCCAGCTGAGCTATGCCAAGATCACTGCGCCCATCACCGGGCGGCTGGGCCTGCGCATGGTCGATCAGGGCAACATCGTCAAAGCGTCCGATACCGGCGGCATCGCCGTGATCACGCAGACGCAGCCGATAGCCGTGGTCTTCACCGTGCCTGAAGATCAGGTGTCGGCGGTCTTAAAGCAGCTCCATGCGGGCAAAGCCCTGCCGGTTGAAGCCTACGACCGCAGCGGCAAGAACAAGCTGGCGCAAGGCAGGTTGCTGGCCGTCGACAACCGGATTGATCCGAGCACCGGCACCGTCAAGTTGAAAAGCGAGTTCGACAATGAAGACGAGTCCCTGTTCGCGAACCAGTTCGTCAATATCCGCATGAAGATCGACACCCTGCGCGGCGTGGCCATCGCGCCCAGCGCCGCGATCCAGAACGGCAATGCGGGCAGCTTCGTGTACGTGGTCAAAGACGGCCAGACCGTCAGCACGCGGCCCGTCAAGCTGGGGCCCGTGGACGGCGAGCAGGTGGCCGTGCTGGAAGGCCTGCAAGCCGATGAACAGGTCGTGGTCGATGGCGCCGACAAGCTGCGCGAAGGAGCAAGGGTCAAAGTGATCGACCGCAGCGGCGCCGTTGCCGGCGGCGCCTTGCTGTCCGCTAATGACGGCCATCAGGATCAGCCCAAGCAGGGCAATGCCAAGTAATTTTTTCCCGCCACACGGACAGTACGCCTGACCTATGAATCCCTCCCGCCTGTTTATTTTACGCCCGGTCGCCACCTCGTTGATGATGCTGGCCTTGCTGCTGATCGGCATCGTCGCCTACCGGGAACTGCCGGTTTCGGCCCTGCCGCAAGTTGAATACCCGACCATCCAGGTCGTCACGCTGTATCCGGGCGCCAGCCAGGATGTTATGTCGTCGCTGATCACGGCGCCGCTGGAGCGCCAGCTAGGGCAATTGCCGGGCCTGAGCCAGATGTCGTCATCCAGCTCGTCCGGCGCCTCGGTCATCGTCCTGCAATTCAACCTGAACCTCAACATCGACGTGGCCGAACAGCAGGTGCAGGCCGCGATCAACGCCGCCGCCAACTTCCTGCCCAATGACCTGCCCATGCCACCGATCTACAGCAAGGTCAATCCCGCCGACGCGCCGATCATGACGCTGGCGGTCAGTTCCGATACGCTGCCGTTGACGCGCGTGGAAGATCTGGTCGACACGCGTCTGGCACAGAAACTGTCGCAGTTGTCCGGCGTCGGCCTGGTCAGCATCAGCGGCGGTCAGCGGCCGGCGATGCGCATCCAGGTCAATCCAGCCGCCTTGTCGGCTTACGGCCTGAGCCTGGAGGATGTGCGCCAGGCCATCGCCAGCGCCAATGTCAACCAGCCCAAAGGCCTATTCGACGGCCTGACGCGCTCGACCACGATCGACGTCAACGATCAGCTGAAATCGGTTGCCGAGTATGAAGCGCTGGTCATCGCTTTCCGCGACGGCAATCCGGTGCTGCTGGCCGACGTCGCCGAGATCAGGGAGCAGGCCGAAAACGTGCGCCTGGCGGCCTGGGCCAACAAGACGGCGGCCGTGATCGTCAATATCCAGCGCCAGCCGGGCAGCAACGTCATCGAAGTCGTCGACCGCATCAAGGCCCTGCTGCCGCAGTTGCAGGAATCGCTGCCCAGCGGCCTTGACGTGGCCGTGCTGACCGACCGCACGACCACGATACGCGCGTCGGTGGAGGATGTAGAAGCGGAGCTGATGCTGGCGCTGGGGCTGGTGATCCTGGTGATCTTCCTGTTCCTGCGCAATCTGTCCGCGACGGCCATTCCCGGCGTGGTCGTGCCGCTGTCGCTGGTCGGCACGTTCGCTTTCATGTACCTGGCCGGCTTCAGCATCAACAACCTGACGCTGATGGCGCTGACCATCGCGGCCGGTTTCGTGGTCGATGACGCGATCGTGGTCATCGAGAACATCGCGCGCTACCTCGAAGAAGGCGAGACGCCGCTACAGGCTGCGCTGAAAGGCTCCGAGCAGATCGGTTTCACGATCATCTCGCTGACGATCTCGCTGGTGGCCGTGCTGATCCCGCTCCTGTTCATGGGCGATGTCGTCGGCCGGCTGTTCCAGGAGTTTGCCGTCACGCTGGCCGTGGCGATTCTGATTTCGGCCGTGATCTCGCTGACCCTGACGCCGATGATGTGCGCGAAAATGCTGCGCCATGTCGACGAGGCGCACGCGGGCTGGTTCTACCGGGCCAGCGGCCGGTTTCTCGACAGCCTGAACGACGGCTACGGCCGGCTGTTGCGTGTTGTCCTGCGGCATCAGGGCATGACGCTGCTGGTCGCCGTCGCGACGCTGGCCCTGACCGTGCTGTTGTACATCGTTATCCCCAAGGGCTTTTTCCCGATCCAGGATACCGGCGTCATTCAGGGCATTTCCGAAGCGCCGCAGAGCATCTCGTTCCAGGCCATGGCCGAGCGGCAACAGGCCCTGGCCGATGTGGTGCTGCAGGACCCGGACGTCGACAGCGTGACTTCGTTGATCGGCGTCGACGGCAGCAATCCGACGCTCAACACCGGCCGCCTGCTGATCAACCTGAAGCTGCTGGATGAGCGAAAGACCAGCGCGGTCGAGGTGATCCGGAGGCTGCAACCGAGACTCGACCAAGTGCAGGGCATCAAGCTGTACCTGCAGCCGGTGCAGGATCTGACCATCGAAAACCGCATCAGCCGCACGCAGTACCAGTTCACGCTGGATGCGGTGGACCAGGCCGAATTGAGCCGCTGGACCGGCCTGCTCGTGGACCGGCTCGCGCAGTCGCCCGTGTTTGCCGACGTGTCCAGCGATCTGCAGGACCAGGGCCTGCAGGCCTTCGTGTCGGTGGACCGCAGCAGCGCCAGCCGCTTGGGCGTTTCCATCGCGGCGATCGACAACGCGCTGTACAACGCCTTCGGCCAGCGCCAGATCTCGACGTTGTTCACGCAGTCCAACCAGTACCGCGTTGTGCTGGAGGTGAAGCCCGAATTCCGCAATAGCGTCGCGGCGCTCAACGATGTCCGGGTCCAGTCCTCGAACGGCACGCAGGTGCCGCTGTCGACGATCGCCACGGTGTCGGAGCGGTTCGCGCCGCTGGTCGTCAATCACCTGGAGCAGTTCCCGGCCGCGACGGTTTCCTTCAACCTGGCGCCGGGCGCGTTTCTCAGCGACGCCATTGATGCGATAGAGCAGGCCAAACAGGATATCGAGCTGCCGTTGAGCGTGCGCGCCAGTTACCAGGGCGCCACGCAGGCGTTCAGCGCCTCGCTGACCGATACCGTATGGCTGATCATCGCCGCGCTGGTGACCGTTTATATCGTGCTGGGCGTGCTCTATGAGAGCTACATCCATCCGGTCACGATTCTGTCGACACTGCCTTCGGCCGGCGTCGGCGCCCTGCTGGCGCTGATGCTGTCGGACACCGATCTGGGCATCATCGGCATTATCGGCATCATTTTGCTGATCGGCATCGTCAAGAAGAACGCGATCATGATGATCGACTTTGCTTTGGAGGCTGAACGCAAGGAAGGCAAATCGGCGCACGAGGCCATCTATCAGGCCTGCCTGCTGCGCTTTCGGCCGATCATGATGACGACGATGGCGGCACTGCTCAGCGCCTTGCCGATGATGCTGGGGTCCGGCGTCGGTTCCGAGCTGCGCCATCCACTGGGCATCACCATGGTCGGCGGGCTGATTTTCAGCCAGATGCTGACGCTGTTCACGACGCCGGTCATCTATCTGGCCTTCGACCGCCTGGGCCGGCGTCTCAGGAGCAATCCGGAACCTTTGGCATTGCCGGTCGGCAAGGAGTAGCCATGTCTCTGTCCGCCCATTTCATCGCCCGCCCGGTCGCGACCTCGCTGCTGACGATCGGCATCGCGCTGGCCGGCGCGCTGGCTTATTTCCAGCTGCCGGTGGCGGCGCTGCCGCAGGTGGATTTTCCGTCCATTTCGGTTCAGGCTTCCCTGCCGGGAGCCAGTCCCGAGACGATGGCCGCGAATGTGGCGACGCCGCTGGAGCGTGCGCTGGGCCATATCGCCGGCATCACAGAGATGACTTCGTCCAGCGGTCGCGGCTCCACCGGCATCAATATGCAGTTTGATCTCGACCGCGATTTCGACGGCGCATCGCGCGACGTGCAGGCCGCGATCAATGCCGCCAGCAGCCTGTTGCCGGCCAACATGCCGTCGCGCCCCAGCTACCGCCGCAACAATCCCAGCGACACGCCGCTCATGATGCTGGCGCTGACTTCGGATGTCATGACGCGCTCGCAGCTGTTCGATGTGGCCTCGACCATCATCGCCCAGAAAGTCTCGCAGGTCGAGGGCATGGGCAATGTCTCCATCCGGGGCAGTTCGCTGCCGGCCGTGCGCGTGGAGCTGAACCCGGCCGCGCTGGCCAAGTACGGCGTCAGTTTCGCCGACGTGCGCGCGGCCATTACGGCCACGAACGTGAACCGGCCGAAGGGCTCCATCGAGGACGACAGCCGCCACTGGCAGATTTTCGTCAACGACCAGGCCAAAACCGCCAGCGATTATCTGCCGCTCATCATCGCCTATCGCAACGGCGCGCCCGTGAGTCTTTCCGACCTCGGCACCGTCATCGATTCGGCGGAAAGCCTGGGCAGCACGGGTTACCTGAACGACAAGACCGCCGTGATGCTGGCCCTGTACAAGCAGGACAACGCCAACGTGATCGCGACGGTCGATAAGGTTAAGGCATTGATGCCGCAGTTGCAGGCGTCTATTCCCAGCACCGTCACCCTGACCATTGCGATGGACCGCTCCACCTTCATCCGCGCGTCCCTGAAAGAGGTGCAGCTCAGCCTGATCATCGCCGTGGCGCTGGTCATCCTGGTCGTGTTCCTGTTCCTGCGCAATCTGCGCTCGGCGATGATTCCGGTTGTTACCGTGCCCGTATCGCTGATCGGCACCTTCGGCGTCATGTATTTATTCGATTTCAGCCTGGACATCCTGTCGCTGATGGCGCTGACCGTCGCGACCGGTTTCGTGGTCGATGACGCCATTGTCGTGCTGGAGAACACGACCCGGCATTTGGAGCAGGGCGCATCGCCCGGACAGGCCGCGCTGCTGGGTGCGAAAGAAGTCGGTTTTACCCTGCTGACCATGAGCCTGTCGCTGATCGCCGTGTTCATTCCGATCCTGCTGATGGGCGGCATCGTCGGCCGCCTGTTCCGCGAGTTCGGCCTGACCTTGTCGGCTGCGGTCGTCGTCTCGCTGCTGCTGTCCTTTACCACGACGCCGATGCTGTGTTCGCTGTGGCTGAAACGCGGCGCCACTGACCGGCACGGCCGCTTTTATAATATCAGTGAACGCTGGTTTAACCGCCTGGCAGCGGGTTATGACCGGTCGCTGTCCTGGACACTGAACCATGGCAAATTCGTGCTCCTGCTGCTGGCGGTCATCGTCGGGCTGAACGGTTACCTGTATTCGATCGTGCCCAAAGGCTTTTTCCCGGCCCAGGATACCGGCAGACTGTTGGGCGGTCTGATGGGCGATCAGACGATTTCATCGAGCGCCATGCAGGAGAAGCTGGCGGTATTCATCAACATCATCCGGCAGGACCCGGACGTCGAGTCGGTGCTGGGCAACACGGAAGGCGACCGCACCAACAACGGACGCTTGTATTTGATGCTCAAGCCGCTGGAAGAGCGTCATCTGCGCGCCGACCAGCTCATGAACAAATTCCGCCGCCAGTTCGCCGATGTGCCCGGCGCGAGTCTGTTCCTGTTTCCGGCGCAGGAACTGCGCATCGGCAGCCGGCCTTCGTCAGGCACGTTTGAATATGCGCTGGAAGCGGATCAGCTCTCGGATCTTCGCACCTGGACGCCGCAGATCGTCAGGGCCTTGCAGCAGTTGCCGGAACTGACCGACGTCAACACCGACCAGCAGGACAAGGGCCAGCAGATCAGCCTGCAAATCGACCGGAGCGCCGCGTCGCGCCTGGGCGTTACGCAGGCGCTGATCGATTCGACCCTGAACGACGCCTTCGGCCAGCGCCAGGTGTCGGTGATTTACGCGCCGTTGAACCAGTATCACGTGGTCATGGAAGTGGCGCCCGAATACGCGCAGAACGCCGAGGCCCTGAAAAGCATTTATGTCAGCGTGCCGCCCAGCGTTCAGTATCCGGACGGGGCCCAGGTGCCGCTGTCGGCGTTCGCCAGCTACGAGTACACCAACACGGCGTTGTCGGTCAATCATCAGGGCCTGTTCCCGACCGCGACCATCTCGTTCAATCTGGCCTCGGGCGTATCGCTGTCCACGGCCCGGCAGGCCATCAATGAAGCCTTGAACAATCTGGGCGTGCCGGCTTCGATTCACGGCAGTTTCCAGGGCTCGGCCAAGGAGTTCGAAAAATCGCTGGCCAACCAGCCCTGGCTGATACTGTCGGCGCTGATCGCAATCTACATCGTGCTGGGCATGCTGTACGAAAGTTACATCCATCCGCTGACCATCCTGTCAACGCTGCCTTCGGCCGGCGTCGGCGCGATTGTCGCCCTGATGGCGTTCAAAACGGAATTCAGCATCATCGCCCTGATCGGCGTGATTCTGCTGATCGGCATCGTCAAGAAGAATGCGATCATGATGGTCGATTTCGCTATCGATGCCGAGCGCCATGGCGGACTGAGCAGCGAAGACGCGATTCGCAAGGCCTGCCAGATGCGCTTCCGGCCTATTCTGATGACCACCTTCGGGGCCCTGCTGGCCGCCGTGCCGCTGGCTTTCGGTACGGGCTACGGGTCTGAATTGCTACGGCCTTTGGGTATCGCTATCATAGGTGGTCTACTATTCAGCCAGGTTCTGACCTTGTACACCACCCCCGTCATTTACCTTTATCTGGACCGCTTTGAAGCAAAGGTCCGCCGCGTTTTTCGCCGCAAGGCCAAGCATTCGGTATCCGCGCCTGTGGATACCTTGGGAGACTATCAATCATGAGGAACAGGCTGGAATTACAGCTGTTGACTGTTACCGTTTTCTTATCGCTCGCAGCCTGTACGGTCGGGCCTGACTATAAACGGCCTGCCATGCCCGTGCCGGCCGAGTTCAAGGAGCTGAAGGGCTGGAAGATGGCGCAGCCGCGCGACCATGAGTTTGCCGGCAACTGGTGGGAGATCTTCGATGACCCGTATCTGAACTCTTTGGAGCAACAGGTCGACATTTCCAGCCAGTCCATAGCCCAGGCCGAGGCCCAATATCGACAGGCGCAAGCGCTGGTGCAGGGCTCCAGGTCCGCCTATTTCCCGACCGTGACAGGCAGCATATCAGCCAACCGCTTTCGCGCGGCCAGCGGCCAGAGCGTGGCCGTGTCCGGGGTCAGGACGCTGTTCAATGGCGTGTTCAGCGTTGCCTGGGAGCCCGATATCTGGGGCAAGGTGCGCCGGCAGGTGGAATCCGATCAAGCCAGCGCCCAGGCCAGCGCCGCCAGTTTGCAGGCAGTGCGGCTGCTGACTCAGGCTACGCTCGCGCAGAACTATTTTCAGCTGCGCGCATTCGATGCGCAGATCAAGCTGCTGAATGACACCGTCGAGGCCTTTGCCAAAACGCTGAAAATCACTCAGAACCGCTATGCCGTCGGCGTCGCCGGCAAGTCGGATGTGGTGCAGGCCGAAACCCAGCTGGAATCGGCCCGAGCGCAGGCTATCGACTTCGGCGTGCAGCGGGCGCAGCTGGAGCATGCGATTGCGATGTTGATGGGCAAAACCCCGGCGGAGCTGACCATCCCGGTGGCGGCTTTCAATGCCAAAATCCCGCCCATCCCGGTCAGCCTGCCATCGCAATTGCTGGAGCGCCGGCCCGATATCGCCGAGGCCGAACGTCTGGCCGCGGCCGCCAATGCCCAGATCGGCGTGGCCAAGGCGGCTTATTACCCCAGCCTCAATCTGTCCGGCACCAACGGCTACCAGGCCAGCACGTTTTCGAACCTGCTCACCAACGCGGCCCGCTACTGGGCGCTGGGCCCTGCAGCGCTGGCCTTGCCGCTGTTCGACGGCGGCGCCCGCGGCGCGAGCCTGAGCGAGACCATTCACAGCTATGATGCGAGCGTGGCCTTCTATCGCCAGGCCGTGCTGGTCGGCTTTCAGGAAGTCGAGGACCATCTGGCCGCGTTGCGCATCCTGGAACAGGAAATCCAGGTGCAAGCCAAAGCCGTCGCGGCCGCGCGCAAGGCCGTCGAGCTGACGACCAACCAGTACCGGGCCGGCACGCTCAGCTACCTGAACGTCAATACCGCCCAGGCCGACGCCCTCAACAACGAAATTACGGCCGTCGATCTTCTGAGCCAGCGCCTGGTTGCCGCCGTGCTGCTGGTCAAGGCCTTGGGCGGTGGCTGGAGTACCGCGCAATTGCCGACTTCGGATGAAGCCGGCGGCGAGACGGAATGGTCGCAGTTCTTGCCGGTGCCGGTGAAGTGATCTGCGCTGGAAACTGGATAGGCCCGTAGGGTACGCAGCGCGTACCTTTTGAGGTCTGGTTCATCGGAAAACTTTGTAAATGGTACGCGATGCGTACCCTACAAGGCTTTTTGGTGCTCAAGTGTCGAATAAATAGCTGATTAAGTGAATCTGCCTCTCTTTTGATTTAACCTGTAATCTGAAAAGTCAACGAGCTACTTTCCTATTCTATCTTTTGGCACATCTGGGGAGGAACTTAAGTGCCCATATCCACTCAGAAACTACTCCAGGGGGGTATTCTACGTTGTGTAACGCATGTACGGAGGAACTGAAAGATGAAAAAGATCTATATGAAAGTCTCTTTGATAGTCGTTTTGTTCTTGCCACTCCTTGATACTCTGGCGACAGAGCAGCCCAATCAGAATAGCTTCAATACGACCTTAAGCGGGTTTCAAGAGGTTCCTGCCATTTCCACTACCGGAACAGGCGAGTTTCGTGCGCAACTCGATGAAGCCGGAACGACGCTGACATATGAGCTCGAGTATTCGGGGCTTGAAGGCACAGCTACAGTTGCCCACGTTCATTTCGGTCAGAGGGGTGTGAATGGTGGAATAAGCTTCTTCCTGTGCGGTGGAGGTAATAAACCGCCGTGCCCTGCTCAGGGCACAGTGACCGGCACCGTGACCGCTGCTGATGTCGTCGGACCAGCAGAGCAAGGTATCAGTCCCGGCGACGGTGCCGAGATTATTGCCGCCATGAGGAATGGCGTCACCTATGCTAATGTCCACACAGATGAACACCCTAATGGTGAAATCCGTGGTCAAATCAGTGGCCCAAGCACAAGCAGCGAATGAGGCATGGTATCTTTATGTTGGGTGAACTGCACATGTGATGCAGGCTGAGGCGTTTTTCGGTCTAGCCGAAAAATGGCCTGACGCAACTAAATAACCCATTGCATAAGGCCGACAGCCAATCTCTGTGGCTGGACGGGGCTTGTTGCCCCGTCCAAAACGTTTAGCGGTAGAGCTATAATACGCTGAACGTAGTGAAGCGCATCAATCGCGAACGATGCGCCTCGTGCCTCGGTACATCTTACGGAAATATGAATGCTAAAAAGGCTGGTGTGGGCAAGCATTAGTCTGCTCCACAGATACTGCAATTGATTAGCCTGACCGGATTCATGTCGTCGTGCTCCTTCTGCTTTTTCATAATCTTTTCCTCTAACTGTTCTGCTTCCGCTTGGAGGTGGGAATGGATTATTTTTTCCAGTGACGCTTTGGCTTTATTTATGGCTTCATTTTCGTCCGCGCCCTCGTCACACGCTTCGGTCTGAAAACGGGCCGGGTTCCAAGTCCGGTTTTTTTCTGCAATGAATTGGTTGGTGATTTTCTCGTGTTCTTCTTCATGGTTCAGCGCAGCCTTGGTCCAGGCGATATTTTCCTGTAAGCAGGCCGGTGAAACTTGAGCTTCCGGAGTCCATCGAAGAATGTCCTTCGTGGTTGATGAGTAGAAGCTGGCCTTGAGGCCAACGGGTTTGACGCAAACCCTATAACCGTTGCCGGCTGGTTCGGGCTTGGCGGTTTGATATTTCCACTCCGATTTATAGTTGACATAAAAGGTCGCATAGCCGGCCCAACCGGCCCATTCAGCATGGTATACCCCTTGGGAGTCAGCAGGCCCATTCTGCAGAATATGCGCATAGAACCCCACGCAGGGCCCGCTGAATGTGTTTTTGGGATGATTGACGGTTCCAGCTTGTGCCTGTCCTGGACAAGCGGCGACGGCCGAAAGACATAGGGCCGAAAAAATACTGGCGTGACGGATTCCCATATTGCCTGTAATCATATATGTTTACCTCATCCTGAATAGCAAAGGCATATGTCCGGATAACAACTGAAGACGGACACTCAACGTTAAACCCGCTGAGTTATTTGATGGCGATCAGGCAGGCAAAGTTAAGCCAGCGGAAATAAGTGTCGATGCGCTTAAAGCCGGCCCGCTCCAGTAAAAGGTAATTTTCTTCAAGCCGGTAAGGAATCAGCACATTTTCCAGCGCTTCGCGCTTGCGCTGGTTTTCCTCTTTGGTATAGCCGCTTTGCGACTTTTTAAATTCCAGATAATGATCAATATAAAGACGATTCAAGGCGGCATCGCCGCTTAAAATCTTTTCCGACAAAAACAGCACGCCGCCCGGTTTAAGCGCGGTATAGATATTTTTAAGCAGGTGCTCCCGGCCAATCGGTCTCACGAACTGCAAAGTCCAGTTGAGAATCACCACATCACAAGCGGGCAATGCCGGCAAATCGCTTAAATCGGCAGCCTGCAGAGATACGCTTTGTTCTGCAACGGCCGCCGACAATTTGGCGCGCGCCTTATCCAGCATGGGCTCGGAATTGTCAAAGCCGACAAATCGGGCTGTTTTGGGGCATTTGGGGTGATTGATGATGTGCTCGATGGTCGTTCCCGTTGAACAGCCTAGATCACAAACTACGCCGTCGTCCTGCGTCGATAAAAATTCCACGATCAGATCTGACTGCAGGCGCTGAATTTCGCTGTAAAAAGGCACGCTCCTGGAGACCATGTTGTCAAACACGGTCGCAACGCGTTCATCAAAGGTAAAATCTTCCACACGATTGATTTGTTGAAAGATCCGGTCTTCCTGTGTCATTGATTTGCTCTTTGTCATGATATGTTGTTAATTGATCTGCTTATCTCATTGATCTGAGACGTTCGGTTTTCTTCAGAAAACGCACAATGGCATATGCCGAAACGATCAGTATGGCCGCTGTCATAATGGGCATTCTGTTTTGAGCCAGACTGTCGGCAAGCTTAAGTTTCCAGCTGACTAATCCCAGCGAAATCATCAGCGACGTAAACAGGGTGCCGTATTCTTTAACGGCAACCGCAGGCCAGTCAAATTCATAATGGCTGATTGTTTCGCGCAAGCCTTTAAACCGGGGCAGCCAGCGCGGCACGTCGGTGCAAAAGTCGAGATAGGCCTGGCCGAACTTTTCCGTTAAAAACCGTTCTTCACTGAAGACGATAAGCCGGTAAATCGCCATAAAGCCTAATGAGCCGAGAATGATGCCCGCCGTGTTGCCGGAGATGAACATAAAACCGATGACAATCAAAATATTGCCCATATAAAGCGGGTTTCTACAATGCGCAAAGACGCCATCCGTCACGAGATTTTCAGCATAAATCCGTCTGTTCCTGCCGCCGCGGACAATATAGGCCAGACCGATAGTTAATATCCGCAAAGCCTGGCCAGCCGTTACCAGCAGCAGGCCAAACGCCAGAAAATAATCGCCGGGCGCCGTGCCAATCGCCACAGGCGGAAAAAAGAACAGCAGCGTGGCGATAAGAACAGGAAACAGCACATTTCGGGTGTGAAAGAGAGCGTTTCCCCATTGATTGAATAAGTCCTTCATTGTTTATTACCCGCAGTGCTCTCGGTGATTATATTGATTAAGAAACAGATATTCAGGAATGCCGGTGCTCCATCCGGAGCCTGCGGGATTATAAACTTTATCCATGAAAAATGTATTAACTTGAATCCAAATGACAGTATTTTAAAAAACGGAAAAAATCTGATCAGGTTTTTGAACTGATGAAAGTCATCAACTAAGTCTTGGTCATTCCATGCTTTTATGTCCGGCGCCAATTTTTTCCGGGCAAAAAAAAGGCGGGTTGAAAAACCCGCCCGAGAGCATCCATGAAATGAGAGTCAATATACGCAGTCCTTTAGAAGAAACCATTTGTAGCTGTTTTGCTGTTGGAAACTATCTTAGTGAAATCTTTATGTTGAATAAAACGATATTATTAGATGATCCTATCTTATATTCTGATAAATAAGATTGAGTTTGCAGGGTATGGCAATGGACTCAGCCAAATGCCATGTTCGGCAATGCACTCGCTTTGCGGTTTTTTTATGGTATTTCTTTGTAAATTGCCTAACAGCAATTAATGCCGGACATAGCTAAAAATGGATAATCTACGTTGCGCTACGAAGCGTTTGGATTACAGCCGCTTCGAGAGCATGATCTGACAATATCGAACAACAAACAAGAGAGGGCACACTATGCACTGGTTAGACGATGTCCATAGCGCGGTGGCTTGGGCGAACAGCCTTAAAACTCACTTGTCCAAATTCCGGCATCTGAGTTATCTGGTGTTGCTGGCGGTCATGGTTACTTTGATGGGCGGATTAATGCTGTTTCTGGTCGATCCGAATGTCAAATCGCTTCAGGACGGAGTCTGGTCGGTTTGGGTGACGCTGACCCATGTCGAGTTCGGCGATGTGGTCCCGGTTTCCTTTTTAGGCCGCCTGTTGATGGCCGGTTTGATTTTTTTGGGCGTGGTGTTTTTTTCGCTATTTATGGCTCTGGTTTCGATAGCTTTGATCGGCAGAAACATGGATGCCTTGGACCAGAAGACAGTAGTCAGTCACGATGAAAAAGACCGGATTCTTGACGAATTGGCGCGGCTGCATCAATGGATGGACGCGCTGGAGAAATTGTTGTCTTCGGAGGACGACGGAAAATAGATAGGTTAAGGATTTTTTGCTGAAGACAAAGCCTAAAATATCGCTTGGATTGTCATGCCGATTGGCGCGATTTAAAAACGGGTTTTGTAGCAGGGAAGCCAGTCGGTATTTGGCTAAAGGCCATTTTCGGCAATGTTCTCATCACAATGAAACAGCCTGGAATAACGTGGTTTCATTGCGTGTTATTTTTCGCTGGCCAGAGACAGTGTCGCGGTCATGATCACGAGATCATGCGGAACTGACCACTGCATCAGGTCAAGCTTCCAGAAGTCCTCAGCCCAGCCAAAACTGATTGGAAAATAATTTGTACCTCATTATTTTTGGTAGGCGGTAGATAGAAATAGGCGAGTTCCGGCCGTAGCTAAATAAAAACTCATAATGGATCTCCACGTGAGTTTGGCAACAATATCGGGCGTTTTTATAGTCAGTGGATTTTGCTGGTTTTACTGTAAAAACCCTATGGCATTTTCATTAAAGTTCAATGCGAATGCCCAACTCGATGACTAGCTCGACGGGGATTTTAAAAAACTCTATCGCACTGGATGCGTTATGGAATAAAAAGCTGAACAGAGGTCGACGCCATCGCGGCATCGGACTTTTACGTCGAAAAGAAACCCGCTCGCGGCCGATGAAAAACGAAACCTTTTCGGGATCAATATCTAAACCTTGCTGCCTGCATAATTCCAGAGCACGGCGCACATCAGGTGTTTGCTGAAAGCCGAAATAAAGCTTCACGCGATGGTAATTCTGATTCTGCCCGAAAGTCCGGATCTTGACGCGATGCGCTTCGTCCACATAAGGCTCTTCCTTGGTCACGACCGTCAGCACCATGACTTGCTCGTGCAAGACATGATTGT
>NZ_JADMKV010000044.1 GCF_015476545.1 Methylobacter sp. BlB1
ATAAGGATGACTGGTTTGGCGGCGTTAGCACAGATGGTCGGACTGGACGCTTACACACTAACGGGAGTAAATCCCATTTGTTTGCGACTATGCCAATACTAAGCCATGTGATAATGTTGGCGGAATAAAATCCGACGGGAGCCCATCGGCCCAGCCGGGATAGACGTTTCGTTGAATGACTGTTTTTCATGACTGACACCTTTTTTCAGCCTGAATAGGATTTATGATTTTCAGCACCGTCAGTGGACGGATTTTTGAATTGTGATAGCCGTGAGTGGAAGATCCAGGTTATTTCCGCGGGCGAATCTGGAGGAAATCTTGATCACAAGAGAAACGAAATCCTCCGGCTGGGTAAGTAAAGTAGCTTCGTACATAAGCCTCAAGATCATTGCGGGTAGGCGGATTGGGCATCGGAAGCAAATTGAGCATGAACTCAGCAACCGCATAGGCGGAGTCAAAGTCCGACGTGGTAACATGCGCGGGCACAGTTTCAATCGCTACTTCGTACCGATCTTTGTTCTCATTTTGAAAAGTCTGAGCCAGTTCGGTTAAGTCGAAGCTCTGATCAAAGAAATGCTGCAACATCTGCATACATTCTGAGTTATGGTGCTGGAGAATCACCACCAAAACCCCATCTGGTGATAAAAACGAAGCCAATCGTTCCAGATAAAGCATCCACTCTACACTATCGATGTAATAGAGCACGTGTGAGCAAAGCACAAAGTCTCCAGAGCTCATTATTTTCGCATCCAAAATCCCTTCAGGAAACACTTCAACCTGAGGGCAATGCTGCTTCAGTTCCGTGCGCAGTGACTCATTAGGCTCAAGCGCAATTGTTTGATCGAACGCATCGGTGAACCAAGCAGTTACTTTGCCATTACCTGCACCAGCATCTATGAAAACACGCCGTGACGGCAGCGTTTGCACGAGTTGGTTGAGCCACTGTTGGGCCTGCAACTTCTGGTCAGTGTGATCGAGAAAGATCTGGAATGCGTGGTGGTATTCTTTGGTTTGCGAGTCAAATACATTTATCCGTTGTGGCATGCTCATCTTAGTCCTCTATAAAGCTAGTCTAAATCTAGCTCTCAGGCTACGAATAAATTACCGCATCCTGATAACCATTTTTAATGGCTGCGGCAAAATGCGATATAGCCCTATTTCCCCAACCTTAGATCAACAGTATATGAACAGTATATGTTGAGAGCTTAATACACAATATGTATGAATACCCATAAGCACTGAATCGAAAAATTAGCGGTTTTGTTATTCCAAATCCCATTCACGTTATTTAAACATGTAAACAAATACATAAAGATCACTGATCTCTCACTGACCGGTTTTGGCACATAGTGGTTATTGACTAAGCAATGGAACCTTCCCGGACATCGGCTCGTCGAATGATGAACGATCATCAGTTACCCAATCACTTATCAGACATCCGGGCTTTGCTTGAGCACTGAGCGAAAGGTCAGCGGCGCCAAGCTAAGTGCGAAATAGACATTATTTGCGTCCGCATTTTGATATTAACTTGTCACTATGAACATCTTTGTCACTCGACACGAAGGATGCGTGACAGGGGGCACCAGATAGAAGGAGTCCGCGCAATGCTTCTCAGAACTGCATTCACGTTAACGATCGGCGCATTGGCCCAGTTGGCGCTGGCGTCACCAGCCGACGATGCGGTCCTGCAAGACAGGCCCATTGCTTACTTCACGATGGGCTCCCCTTTTCGGGTACTTTGGGAACCGGATCAGACTCGCTCCGGGTTTCGCGCCGTCCGCCACCCACGCGGCGGATTGCCGTGGACTGCGATGCCCAACGGCGACAGGGCGAGCGTCCTCAACGGCACGAACCAGTACCTCGAGGTCGCCTCACATCCACGCCTGTCCGTACCAACAACCGGAGCCCTCACGATCGAGGCCTGGATACGCCCCGACACCCTGCAGTTTCCTTCTCAGGAAGGCACCGGCTACGTGCACTGGGCGGGCAAGGGCGAACCGAACATGCAGGAATATGTGCTACGCATGTACTCGCTCTCGAACGACGAGTCGCGTCCGAACCGGCTCTCCGCTTACGCCTTCAATCTCTCGGGCGGATTCGGATCGGGGTCTTACTTCCAAGATCCGGTCGCGCAGGGCGAGTGGATCCACGTCGCCGCGGTGATCAACACTAAAGCCATCTCGCCCACCTACCCGACCGGCTATGTGCGCATCTACAAGAACGGAGTCTTGCGTGATACGACGGGACTTGATCAGTTCGGCGTGGTACCGGGCGCCGGACCTGCGCCGCTTCGCATCGGAACACGTGACAAGCGCAGCTACTTCAAAGGAGCGATCGGCAAGTTCGCGATCTACGATTACGAGGTGCCGCCCTCACGGCTGCAAGCGCACGTGCGAGAGGTTGTTCAGTAAGTGGCCTCTGTCGATGAAGCTGATGGTAGAGATAGTCGTTGTTCGCCGATCAAACTAATCGGGTAATTGGCAATAACAATACTTCAGCTCGCTTGAGCTTTTTCTTGATGACTTTGTTATCCGCCTCAAAGCTGTACATGTGAAAAATGTCTTTGGCATTGCTTCAAAGGTGTTCATAGAAAGCACAAAAAATCATGTTGGCTTCATGCGATAGACCGCATCAACACCAAATTTCTGAAGGGGATATTGCGTATTGTTTTTTAAAAACTCAGATGAATTAAACTTTAAAAAATTATGCCAAGACTTACGCAAGCCTGTGGGGGCAACTGCACCTAAAGCACTTACTGTTGATAGTCCGCCTATATCTGGGCGACTAAAGTCGCCCCCACATTATTTTTAAAAAACAGCTTTTTTTCATTTTTAGATAGCCCAATCCCACCTTCAACCAATGGCACAAGAGCAAAATGCGTAAGTCCTGTCAAAATAGAAGCCTCTGTTCATTTGGTATCTGAGTGAATGAAAGACTTCTGGAATTTCGGAAATGACTTAAGAAAAAAATTAGCTTTAGCGTCATGTCCATCAATAGACCTCTACGGGTGGTAGCGCTCAGTGAAATTTTGGCTAACCAGCGGTTCAGACCGACGTTTACGCTTCCGCGCAACTGCGGGTTAACCTAAATGTTGAGAGAGCAATTTGTAACCTAAAGCAGCTGCTCGAAAATTTACATTGACCGGCAAGAAATGGCACATAGCTGACCTTCTCCTGAGCAGCGCGAGATATATCTCGCGCCAGATGATTCGACTGAATTGGAAGTTCAATCAAACGTTTGAGGCGGGTTGAATAACCCGCCTCGCTGAGAATCAATCCGCTCAACCCTGCGCCAGATCCGCATTATGGTCGATGACATACATGAACCGGACCAGCGTCTCGCGCTCGGCGTGGTCCTTGAACCAGCCGTTCTCGGCCATACGGGCCTCGCACAGGAAGGCGTTGCCTTCGGCGGCGAAGTCAGGCTGGAGCGTTCGTGAAAATTCGTAGTTCTTGATCCAGTGGTTGCGGATGTTTGGCGTGAAGTCGTGCTGAATGTAGCGGAACGACAGCGCCTGCAAAGCCTCGTCCATGCGCGTATGGCCGGGCAGCAGGATTGTGTCGGGATCGCTGTCCTCTTTGGCCTGAAACGCAGCGATGATCATACGGCCGCCGGGTTTCAGCTTGGCGTTGAGCTTGGCCAGCGTCTTGTTGTAATCGCCCATGAAGTAAATGGAATCGATGGCCAGGATAACATCGTAATCGCCGCCGGGCAGCTCGTCCTGAATCAAATCCGCACATCGGAAATCCAGCGTGGCGGCCTTGTCCCGGGTTCTGGCCTGCGCCTGGGCAATGGCGATATCCGCATAATCGAGGCCCAGAATGTTGCAGCCAGCTTTTTCGTGGAGATGCTCTGTGATGTGGCCGTTGGAGCAGCCGATTTCCAGCACTTTCTCGCCGGTCTTGAGTAGCGAGGCCAGAAAATCCATCTCCTCGACATCCATCATGCCGTGCTGGCACAGGTCCCTGCCATAAACGGCCTCGCAGAAGCGCGAGTGCGCCTGACTTTCGGCTGCGCGCCGGAAATATTCGTTGTACCAGGCCTTCGAAAACATTTCCGCCTGGCCCATGTCGGCCGTGTGGTTCATCAGTTCATTCATACTCTGTTCCATACTCGCCTTTTACCCCCATTGGTTAATAAATCATTACTTTCTAATATACCATCTGGACCGCTCTCTGAATAGGTCCGTATTTCAAGCTTAGAATTGGAAAAACGGCCACTCGGGATCGAGCCCGAGCAGGATCTGCCCGACCGACTCCAGCTTGCTGGCGTTCAGAAAGCCGTGCTGCGTGATGACGTGAATGTCGCGGAAGTGCCGCTCAAAGGCATACTCCTCGCGGATACCCGAAGCGCCGGCGATCTCGTGAATGAGGCTCACGGCCTTCGCGCATTCGAGCGCGGCATGCGTCATGGCCAGTTGCATCCGGCCTTTCAGCGCTACTGTGATGGGCCTGCCGGCGACAGCGGCCTGCCAGGCTTCTTCAAAGGTGCCGAAGAAAAAGGCGCGGCTGGCGCCGAGCTTGGCTTCGGCCTGCGCGAGCTGCGATTGCACGACGCCATAATCCTTGAGCGTTTTTGAGCCATAGGCCGGCGTCTTGTTGATGATGAGTTCTATGGCTTCATCGATGGCCGCACGTGTGATGCCGAGCGCCGGCGCGACGAGCGCCGCGATCGCCGGCCAGACCGTCAGCCGGTAAAGCGGGCCTTGATAGGCGCTGCCCGGCTTCTCCAGCGGCCCCCACGGCGCGGCCCAGTGCTCGGGGATGAATGCGTCCCGCATCTCGACGTCATGACTGCCGCTGCCGCGCATGCCCATCGTGTTCCAGTTGTCGACGATCTCGGCTTCGGCTGCGGGAACTGCAATCAACCGCATCTCGGGCACGCCATTGGCATCCAGGCGCAACTTGTCGCCGTCATACATATTGGCGAAGCCGATAAATGCCGTGGCATGGTGCGCGCCGCTCACGAACGACGTGCGTCCTGAGATGCGATAGCCGCCCGCAACCGGAACGGCTTTGCGCGCGGGATTGAAAGCGCCGACCGGAATCGCGTCGACATTGAAAATCTCCTGCGCAGCCTGGTCACTGAACCAGGGCGCGAACATATCGTGTGCGACGGCGATTTGCAGGTTCCAGCCCGCCGCGCTGTCGATGCGTGAAACGTCCTCGATAATGCGTAAACCGGAAACTGGATCAAGCTCGAAGCCGCCGAACGCCTTCGGCCGCCACAGCCGGTAAAGTCCTGCCTGGTGCATTGCCTTGGCTACGGGCGCGGCCAGCTTCCGGTTGCGCTCGGCCTCAGGTGCGTGCTCCCGGATGATCGGCTCGATTTCTCGCACGGTTCTTAAAAGGGTATCGGTTGTGGACATAAAGTCTCCTTTGTTTGCATCGCTATCGAATTCAGGCGTCAGGCGCGAAACTCATCGCCTGCCGAAATCGGATTATAACGCACAAAAACCATAATTTAATTATGGAAATATCGTAAACTTCATGGCGCAAGACTTCTGGCGTTCTTGTTCAAAAGACAGTCGTTTGGCTTCAGATGATTGTCTATATAAAACTTCGGGATCTGGTTTCTCAATGCGGACATGTGGCGGCAATGCTTGCTGAAATGCGCTCTCGATGATCTGGACACTTTGTCGCCCGATATCAACGCATTGGAGTGTTCGACTTCGGTATGTCCGAAAACCGCGAAGAGACGTTGTTGAATCTGAGAAGAGTAAAAGGGCTTCAGCCGCGGCTAAAGCCCTTGCCCGGCCGGTTATTCCTGCTTGTCGTTAACCAAGTCGTAAGTGATGTCCGGATTGAAGCCCATCGGCCAGTAGATGAGGGCCGCCGGTGGCCAGAAGATGGAAACGGTGCGGAATTTGGCTCTCAATTTGCCTTCCTTGACGGTCTGGCCGTTCTGCTCCAGACGGTAGGGGATGCCGCCGCCGGGCGGCATGCCCGCCGCAGTCCAGAAGAAAGGTTTGGTCGTGACTTCGCCGTTGGCCTTGATATCTACCGGCTCCGGCCGTTTATAAACATACAGTTGCGATCCTTCCGGCACCTTGAAATGGCCCGTTGTCGTACAGCCCGTTACGGCTGTCGCTAACGCTAGAACCCCACAAATTTTTCTTATCATTTTTATTTCTTCCTCTATGCTACGCGTTTGAAAATCAGAGACGTATTTATACCACCAAAAGCGAAATTATTGCTCATGATGTGTTCGCATTCCAGAATCCGGACATCGCCTGTTATGTAATCAAGCTCCGCGCATTTGGAATCGATGTGGTCCAGATTGACCGTGGGATGAAACCAGCCTTCGTTCATCATCCGGATGGCCGTCCAGGCTTCCAGTGCGCCGCAGGCGCCCAGCGTATGGCCCGTATAGCTTTTCATGGCGCTGATCGGCGTGCGCGAGCCGAACACGGCCGCCGTGGCATGGCTTTCGGCGATGTCGCCGTGATCGGTCGCCGTGCCGTGCGCGCTGATGTAGCCGATGTCGGCCGCTTCAAGCCTCGCATCCTGCAGCGCCAGACGCATGGCGATCTGCATGCTCTCACTGTTGGGCTGGGTGACGTGCAGGCCGTCCGAGTTGGTGCCGAAGCCGGCCACCTCGGCGTAAATATGCGCACCGCGCGCCAGCGCATGCTCGCGCTCCTCCAGAATCAAGGTGCCGGCGCCCTCGCCGATGACCAGGCCGTCGCGGTCGCGGTCGAAAGGCCGCGGCCTTCTGTGCGGCTCGTCGTTGCGGATGCAGGTCGCGAACAGCGTGTCGAACACGGCCGCTTCGGAGGCCGAAAGCTCCTCGGCGCCGCCGGCCACCATCACGGTCTGGTAGCCGTGCCTGATCGCCTCATAGGCATAGCCTATGCCCTGGCTGCCCGAGGTGCAGGCGCTGGAAGTCGTATAAACACGGCCGTTGATGCCGAAAAACAGGCCGATATTGACCGGCGCCGTATGCCCCATCATGCGGATATAGGAGGTGGCGTTGAGGCCGTCGACGGCATGATTGATCAGCATATTGCCGAATTCGGCCACTGCCTCGAGGCTGCCGGCCGAACTGCCATAGGCAATGCCCGTCTGTCCGCTGCTCAGGCAAGGATCGCCTAAAAGTCCGGCATCGGCCAGCGCCAGTTCGGTCGCGTAAACGGCCAGCAGGGCGATGCGGCCCATGCTGCGCGTCTGCTTTCGCGTATAATGCGCCGGCTTCGTGAACTCGGCCGGCGCGCCGAGCCGCGTATTCAAGCCCCGGTATTTTTCCCAGTCGGCCATATAGCGGATGCCCGTGGACCGGGTTTTCAGCCGTGCCGCGACCTGCGGCCAATCGTTGCCTATCGGCGAAATGCCGGCCATGCCGGTCACAACGACTCGCCTCATCAGCACAGGCCTCCGTTCACGGAAATGACCTGGCGCGTGATGTAGCCGGCATCGTCCGACATCAGGAAGGCCACGGCCGCGGCGACTTCGCGCGGATTGCCGACGCGCCGCGCCGGCACTATTTTTTTGATCTCGTCGAGCGGCAGTTCGCTGACCATCTCGGTATCGATCAGGCCCGGCGCCACGCAGTTGACGGTAATGTCGCGCTTGGCCAGTTCCAGCGCCAGCGCTTTCGTGGCGCCGATGATGCCGGCCTTGGCCGCGCTGTAGTTGACCTGCCCGCGATTGCCGATCAGCCCCGACACTGATGACAGCGTCACGATGCGGCCCGGCTTGCGGCGCCTGACCATAGGCATGATCACGGGATGCAGGACGTTGTAGAAGCCGTCCAGATTGGTATGCACGACATTGTCCCACTGCATGCCGGTCAGCGACGGAAAGGCGTTGTCGGCCGTGATGCCGGCGTTGCAGACCACACCGAAGTAAGCGCCGAAAGCCTCGATATCGGCGTTGATTTGCTCGGCGCATTGCGCCCGGTCGGCGATGTCGAATTGCAGAATGCGGACAGTCCGGCCCAGCCGCTCGATGTCGCCTGCTACGGCCTCGGCCTCGGCGCGCCGGCTGCGGCAGTGCAGCACCAGATCGAAGCCGCGCTCGGCCAGATACAAGGCAATGGCCTTGCCGATGCCGCGGCTGGAGCCCGTTACTAAAATCGTTTTATTCATAACTCTGTGTCATTAAGCGGAGGTTGGTAAACATTCAGATTGGCGCTGATCTCGATGTCATCGCCCAGAATCCGGCATTCGAAAGCGCCCAGCCTGTCGTCCTGCATGATTTTCTCGACATGCACCGTCAAAGTAGTGCCGACCTTGAATTCGGCTGCGTTGCCGCTGTAACGCCGCGTGCCCAGCAGGAAGCCGAGCCTGATCGGCTCCCCGGCGAGCCTGGCTTTCATGCCGGCATAGGCGCCGATGGTCTGCGCCATGTATTCGATGCCGACCCAGGCCGGTACGGTTTTATCGTCGCCGAACAGGCCGCTGCGCACGACCAGTTCGGCCGACAGACTGTTATCGTCAAAGGCAATCACGCGGTCCAGCAGTATCATCGGGCCGGTATGCGGGATCAGTTCGGCAATAGCGGGAAAATCGTTCATAAGTCTATGAAAGTTGTAGGGTACGCAGCGCGTACCATCCCGGATTCATGATGGACCGGCAGATGTTGAAAAAGGTATGCAATGCATACCCTACAAAGCTTCGTGTCCTTTGTGGCAAATCTATTTATGCCGTGCTCTTTAATTCTTCCATCGCCGATCATGCTCTACCTACCACTATCGATAGATTGTTGCCGCCGAACGCGAACGAATTGCTCTGGCAGGTGTCGATGCGCCGCCCCAGGCGCTCACCTTTTCTTACCAGATGCAGCGGCGCTAGTTCGGGATCGGGCTCATCGCCGCTGACATTGGGGATCAGGGCGTCTTCGCTGCTGCCGGTCAGCAGCAGCCAGCAGAAACCCAGCTCCAGCGCGGCCGCCGCGCCCAGGGTATGGCCGGTCATGCCCTTGCTGGAACTGACCGCCAGAGCCGGCCCGAACACGGCGTTGACGGCCGCGCTTTCCATGGCATCGTTTAATACCGTGGCAGTGCCGTGCAGGTTCAGGTAATCGATTTGATCGGGCGTCTTGCCAGCATCGGCCAGGGCCAGCTGCATGGCTTTGATCACGGCCTTGCCGGCCGGGTCCGGCGCCGAAAAGTGGTAGGCGTCGCTGGTCGCGCCGATGCCCAGCAAGGCGACGGGGCCGGGCTGCCGGCTCAGCACGAACAGGCTGGCCGCCTCGCCGATGTTGATGCCGTCGCGGCGCCGCCCGAACGGCTTGCAGTGGCCGGCGCTGATCGATTCAAGCGCGGCAAAGCCGTTGATGGTCAGGCCGCACAGGCTGTCGGCGCCGCCGACGATGACCGCATCGCAAAGGTCCAGATTGAGCAGTCGGCGCGCCGAAGCAAACGCCTTGCCGCTGGACGAGCAGGCTGTGGAGATCGTGTAGGCAGTCCCGGCCAGGTTCAGATAAGCAGTCAGAAAGTCGGCGCCGGCGCCCATTTGCTGCTGCTTGTAGTGGAACCGGTCGGGCAGGGCGCCGGCTTGCGTCACCGAAGCCAGTGCCTGTTCGGTGCTTAGTACGCCCGACGTACTGGTGCCGATGACGACGCCGATGCGGTCGCGCCCGAACGATGCGGTCATCGCATCGACGGTCGGCCTGATTTGTTCCAGAGCGGCCAGCAGCAATTGATTGTTGCGGCACTGGTAAACGCTGTATTCAGTCGGGATCTCGGGCAATTCGCTGTCAATGCGGCCCACGATGGTCTCGCGCCCGGGACTGAACCGATCGGTCATCACCAGCCCCGAGCGGTCGCCTGCCACGAGCCGCCTGCCGACCTCGGCTTTGGAACCGCCGAGCGCGCACAAGAGGCCTAAATCATTCAGGTAAAACGTCATAACTGAGAGTCTTGATGTCCAAGCGATAATGGTATTGATGATTGGTCAGCTCGACGTCCCGGGGCCATGCGGCATCGGGCGACAAATAGCGGACTTCAGCCTTCTTATCATCCTGATGATATAAAATCCGGCCGTTCGGGTCGGCCTCCAGCCGCCAGCCGGCCGGCAGTATTTTTTCCAGGCCGGCGACGGGCCAGTAGACCAGCTGCAGATCGGCGATTATGAATTCCGGCGCCACGGCATCGGGCAGCAGCGGGCTCTTGTCGGACGTCAGGGTATGGCCGTCGTAGCTTAAGTTGAACAGGCTCAGCCCTTCGTTCGTCAGACCGGCCATGGCGATATGCCGGTCATCCAGTTCCAGCACGCAAACCAGGGTTTCCTGCCTGTCCGTCCAGGTGGCCGTCAATTGCTGCACGACATGCCGCGCCGGCCCTGTCGGCGGCGCAATCGGCAGCGCGACAGGTTCTCCTGCAATTTCTTTGTGTTGCAGCGCCGAGCAGCCCGTCAACAAGGTCAGCATCATGAAAAAAACAGCCATAAAAACGGGCGGCCTGCCGGTCGCTGCGTCAATCAATCCGGTCATTCCTTGTCGCTGCGGCAAAATGCCGCCAGCGTATCGAGCCTTGAACGGGCATTTTTGACGTAAGGGTTGTTTTCGTCCCAGGCATAGCCGGCCAGTATCGAACTGATCATCGCCTTGACTTCGGGCCGCTGTTTGTCGTGGAAGATCACATCCTGAAACCGGCCGTCGTACCAGGCGTCGACGAACACGCGGAAGGTGTCGACGCCGCGCTGCAAGGGGCTCGCGTAATCGGACTGCCAGTCGACCGCTTCACCGTTGAACTGGCGGTCCAAAGCCGCGGCGGCCAGGCTGGCCGATTTCATGGCGATCGTGACGCCGGACGAAAACACCGGATCCAGGAATTCGCCGGCATTGCCCAGCAGGGCGTAGCCCTTGCCGTACAGGTTTTTGACATTGGCCGAATAGCCGGTAATGGTGTTCACGGGGCTGTCGAATTCGGCCTTGCCCAGCAGCTCCGTCAGGCTCGGGTCCTGGCCCACGACCTGCCGCAACGCCGCCTTGTTGTCAGCGGGCAGCGCATCAAAGAATTCCTGCCGGGCCACGACGCCCAGGCTGCTGCGGCCGTTGCTGAACGGTATCAGCCAGAACCAGACGTCTTCATGGTCGGGATGCACGGTAATGCGGATCTTGTTCCGGTCGAAGCGCGCATCGGCGTCGATGCGGTCCTCGATATGCGTGAACAACGCCTGCCGGATCGGAAAGCCCGAAGGCGATTCCAGATCCAGCAGTCTTGGCAATATGCGGCCGAAACCGCTGGCGTCGAGCACGAAATCGGCTTCACAGGTCGACAATTCGCCCGACGCATCGCGCACGGTCAGCTTCGGCTTGTCGGCCGAGAAATCGGCCTCCAAGACCTCCTGCTGCCAGCGGATTTCGACGCCCATGCGCTCGGCTTCCTGCGCCAGCAGCATGTCGAATGCCCCGCGCTGTACCTGGAAGGTCGTGCCGATGCCGGCGGTAAACTTGTCTTCGAAGGAAAAATCGGTGTATTTGCAGCCGCGCACGAACGAGGCGCCGTCCTTGTATTGAAATCCGGCATTAATGACGGCTTCCAGCATGCCGGCTTCCTTGATGAATTCCATGCATTGCGGCAACAGGCTTTCACCGATGCTGAAGCGCGGGAACAGATTGCGCTCCAGAATCGTGACGCGATAGCCCTTGTTTGTCAGCAAGGCTCCGGCGATGCTGCCCGAAGGCCCGGCGCCGATAATGATGACGTGGTGAGGATGGCTGTTTTGAATATTAGCGCCTTGTTGCTGACCTGCTGCTGATGACATGGTTAAATGCCTACGACCTGATAAAAAATGCTAATTATATCAGAATAGGTCCGGCGAAATCAGGGTCATCGATTGCTTGTCCGGCCTGAATGGTTTCGTCTCTTTTTCTCTCAGCATTCAATCATTGGCGCGGCGCGGGCCGCAGCTCCCATCGATAAAAACCGATTTTCCGCAATCGGCACATGAAAAAACGGCCGCCGTTTAAAATCCACTTTATGACGTTGACCGGCCATTGATTATATAATGGCGGGTTACCGTTATTATTTTAAAAATTAAGGCTCTTTAATATGGACTTAGCGTATATCGTTTCGGGCTTGCTGGTCGGAACTTTAGTGGGTTTGACCGGCGTGGGAGGCGGCTCGTTGATGACGCCGCTGCTGGTTTTCCTGTTTGATTTTGCCCCGAAAACGGCGATCGGCACGGATTTGTTGTTCGCGGCCATTACCAAAACCGGCGGTGTGCTAGTTCATCACAACAAGCATCAGTCGGTCGAATGGAAAATCGTCGGGCTTCTGGCATTGGGCAGTCTGCCGGCCTCGCTGACGGTTGTTTATTTGCTGACTTATGTGATGGAAAAGAATGACGGCGTCACGCAACTGATGACCACGACATTGGGAGTGACGCTGATTTTAACGGCCATGTCACTGATTTTCCGCAGCGTTTTTACCCGCAAAAGCCATGAAATTGCATTGCAGCGCAAGACGCACCATGAGCGCTTCGGACGCTGGCAGAGCCCTCTAACGGTCCTGACCGGCATCGTTCTGGGCGCACTGGTCACGCTGACTTCGGTAGGCGCGGGCGCGCTGGGCACGGTGACTTTATTATTCCTGTATCCGCGCCTGGCGACCGTGCGCATCGTCGGCACCGACCTGGCGCACGCGATTCCGCTGACGGCCGTCGCAGGGCTCGGGCATATGCACATGGGCAATGTGGATCTGGTATTGCTGGGCAGCCTGCTGGTCGGCTCCCTGCCCGGCATTTACGTCGGCAGCTATTTCAGCGCCAAGATTCCGGAAAAGGTGCTGAGACCCCTATTGGCGAGCCTTTTGATATTAATTGGCCTAAAATTCGTCTTGTAAGACGAGACGAGCGCGAAGCGAGCGGCACCGCCGCTCTCCGAACAAGCTGCCCGCGCTTTAGGGCATGAGACATCGCCTCAACTTTTTCCGGTCCAGTATTTCCATTTGGCAACCGCGAACTTGCGCACTTCCTCCAGCAACAGCATCGCCAGCGCAAACGGCAGGATGAATAGCCACACATCAGGCGCCAGCGGCAGCGTGCCGAATATCAAATTGCCCCAGGCTGTGTAGTCGATGATGACGACCAGCGCGATTTCCAGGACGATGCCCCCCAGGATGATCCGGTTGTCGAAGGCGGGCGCGCTGAATACACTGCGCTCCGGCGTCTTGCAGAGAAACACGTTGACGATCTGCATGACGATGATGGCGCTGAAGCAGGCGGTCGTGGCCTTAAGGTACAAAGGATCCTGGCTGTCCCGCCCTTCACCCCACTGCCAGCCGCCGCTGTACAGCACATAGAAATAAGCCGACATGGCGGCAATCGCCTCCATTACTCCTAAAAAAAGATAAGCGCGGGTTAACAGACGCCAGTCCAGCAGTCTTTCCTTGCGCGGGCGCGGCGGCTTGGCCATGTTGCCCGGCTCGGGCTTGGCTGCGCCCAGTCCCAGGGCCGGCAGCATATCCGTTCCGAGATCGACGGCCAGGATCTGGATGATGGTCAAGGGCAAGGGGATTTTGAGCAGCGCAAAGGCCAGATAGGGTACGACCTCGGGAATGTTGGAGGTCAGGATATAGGTGAGGAATTTGCGGATATTCTCATAAACGGTACGCCCCTCCTCGATGGCTGCGACAATACTGGCGAAATTGTCGTCGAGCAGGACCATATCGGCAGCCTCCTTGGCCACGTCCGTGCCGGCCACGCCCATTGCGATGCCGATGTCCGCGGTTTTCAGAGCTGGCGCATCATTGACGCCGTCACCCGTGACTGCGACGACGTGTTTTTTCTTCTTTAGCGCTGTGACGATGCGCATTTTCTGGTCGGCCCCAACCCGCGCGAAAATGAGGTCCGGCGCATCCAGGACCAGGCGCAGCTGGATGTCGGACAGTCTATGCAACTGTTCGCCGGTAATCACGATCGGGTTGTCAGTCTGAATTTGGCCAATCTGCCGGCCTATCGCCTGCGCCGTATGCGGATGATCACCCGTTATCATGATGACCTTGATGCCTGCGGCCCGGCACTTACTTATAGCGGCCGGCACCTCGGGCCTGGGCGGGTCTTCCAGCCCGACCAGCCCAGCTAGGATCAGGTCCCTCTCCTGCGCCGGCGCATTGTGGCTGTCCTCCAGCATCCGCCATGCGAACGCCAGTACGCGCAGCCCTCTGCCGGCCATATCTTCCTGAGCATTCAGATACGCTTGCCGGGCATCCTGCGTCATCGGTACGGTCCCTGCTGCGGTCTGTATTTGCGTGCACAATGGCAGCAGCGCTTCCAGGGCGCCTTTGCAATACAGCACGATGCCGGCCGGCGTATGATGGATTGTGGACAGGCGCTTGCGATCGGTATCGAACGGTACTTCATTGATCTTGGGATAGCCGCGCACCTCGCCCAGGCAAGTCTTGGCCATACGCACCAGCGCGATTTCCATAGGATCACCCATTAATTGCCACTTGCCATTGAGCAGCGTTTCCTTCAGGTTATGGCACAGCAGCGCATCTTCGAAGAGCCGGCGGTGCGTATGCGCCAGTTCCGGCTGCCGCTGTACCGCTGTCGGCGTCAACATCTGCCCGTCCAGATAGAGCGCGTTGACTGTCATGCGGTTCTCGGTCAGCGTGCCGGTCTTGTCGGTACAGATCACAGTCGCCGAGCCTAATGCCTCCACGGAAGGCAGGTGCCGGATCAGAGCATTGCGCTTGGCCATGCGCTGCGTGGCCATAGCCAGCGACAGCGTGACCGTCGGCAGCAGGCCCTCCGGCACGTTGGCAACGATAATGCCTATCGCAAAAATGAAGTTGTCCCAGAACGACATGTGCATGCTGTGCCCGATCAGGAAAAACACCAGGCCCAGCGTGACGGCCAGAATCGCGATCAAACGGCTCAGGCGCACGATCTCGCGCTGCAGCGGCGAGCGGGTTTTGCTCGCGGTCTGGGTCAGATGGGCGATTTTGCCGAATTCGGTATGCATGCCGGTCGCAAACACCAGGGCCCGGCCCTCGCCCGAAACGACCGACGTACCGGCCAGCAATGTATTGCGGCTGTGCTCCAGACGTTCTTCGGAAGAAGGCAGGGCATCGCGTGCTTGCGGTCGTGATTCGCCGGTCACGGTGGCGTTATTGACGCGCAGCGAGAACGCTTCCAGCAGGCGGCAATCCGCCGGCACGTTATCGCCTTCCTGCAATAAAATGACGTCGCCTGGCACCAGGGCAGCCGCGAAAATCAATCCGACCTTGCCGTCCCTGATCACCTTGACATGCTGAGGCAGCAGTTTCTGCAGCGCGGCGATGGCGCGTTCAGCGCGGTACTGCTGCCAGAAAGAGAACAAGCCATTGATAACGATAACGCCCAGGATGGCATAGCCCAGCATGGCCATGCCCTCGCCCGGATGCCGGGATTCGGCGAAAAACGCCAGCCCCGCCGCAATCCAGAGAATCAGCGCAAAAAAATGTACAAACTCCCGGATAAAGCTCAGCCACAGCGGCTCGCCCTGCACCTGTTCGACGCGATTGGGGCCGTATTCGCGCAAACGGTTTTCAACTTGTGCCGCCAACAGTCCTTCATGATGACTGTGGAGGCTGGCAAGTGCTTCATCGATACTGAACTGATGTATTTTCATGGCGGTTCCCAAGCACGATGTTCCTATCGAACAGAGGCTTATGAGCGCTGATCAGTTCCCGACGGTTGCGGATCGCCCTTATCGTGTCTGTTTACCCACCAGCGGCGCCAGCAGCAAGGCCGTCAGAATGCCGGCCGCGACGGTAAAGCCGAAGGCGTGGACGATAGCTGTGGAGCTGACGGCCAGCAGACCGAAAGACAGCAGCGTCGTGATGGCCGACAGCGTGACGGCCAGCGAGGTGCTGGACCGTTCATCTTCGGCCAGAAAGAAGAAGATGCCGTAGTCCACGCCTATGCCCAGCACCAGCAGCAGCGCGAACAGGTTGAACAGGCTGAACAGCTGGTCAAACCAGCCCAGCATGGACAGGGAAACGGCTGTCGCGAAAACAGGCACGGAAATGATCATCAGCGCATTGCGCCAGCCGAATTTGAGTGCCAATCCTATCAGTACAATGCCGTAGGCGGCGATCAGCAGAGCGCTGGCGCTGGTCCGGTAGCGCTCGAACAGCGACGAGAGCTGGGTCGCCTGGTCCACCCAGCGTACGCCCTGCAAGTCGTTCAGCTGCGACAGGGCATTTAGATTCTTGATGTCGGTTAATGACACGGTACTTATACAACGACCGGCATCGCAGCCCAGCCAGTGAATTTTCCGGGCTTCATCGGCGCTGTCGAGCCATTCGGCCAGGCTGATGCGGCTGTTTTCGGCGGCTTTAAACCGCTGCTGTTCTGCGGCAATGGCCTGCTCGTCAAAGCCCAGCTCCGCCATGTAGCGTTTCAGCAGGCCGGCCTCATAGAACGTCCGTTTCAGCAGATGATAATTGTCGCGCTGCGTGTCCGGGTCAGGCCAGTAGCGGCTGAGGCCGTCGTAAGACTCCATTGCGCCCTGTTGTTTCAGGGTTTCAAGACGCGCCAGCAACGCCTGCTCGTTCCGATGCCAGTCCTGCGGGTCTTTTCCGGACACCAGAAAAAATTGGCTGTCGGCTCTCACAGGCAGCAACTGCCGGATTTTCTGATCGGCCGCCAGGCGTTCGGTGGAGGCCGACTGCAACAGGCGCACGTCATCGCGCGGCGTCAGCTGCCAGAGCCCGCCCGCAACTGCCGCAATCGCCACCGGCGCGAGCCAGGCTCGGTTTCTCAGCAGCCAGACCCGCCAGTGCTGTTGCCAATAATTCGTCAGCCGTAGCATGGTCGGCTTGTGCGCAGGCTTGAAGCCCGTCAGCAGCAGCGGGAACAGCAGGACCACGGTGGCCCAGGCGCCGATCAGGCCGATGACCGAGAAAAACGCAATCTCCTGCAGGAGAGGAAACGGCGCGACGCCCAGGCTGGCGTAGCTGACCAGGCTGGTTCCCAGATCCAGCGTGATGCCCAGCAGGATGTACTGCAATCCCTTGGCAGGCGCCCAGTTTTCCGAACTGAAGCTGCTGCAGAAATAATGCAGCGCATAGTCGATGCCGACGCCGATCAGGCTGGCGCCGAACACCAAGGTCAGGAGGTGGATTTTGCCGAACACCATGATGCTGACAACCAGCGCCGCAAACGTGCTGGCCGCGATGCCTAAACAGGACAGCAGCAGCGGCCGGGCGCTGCGGAAGGTCAGCAGCAACAGCAGGATGCCGAGCGTGGAGCCGATGCTGACGATGGCGATCTCGCGTTGCGCGCTGTGCGAGCCCTCGGCCGTGAACAGCGGCATGCCGGTCGCGAGCAGTTCGCCGCCGGCTGCCTCGATCCGGCCTTGCGCGCCATTCATGAGCTCCCGCAATACATCCAGATTGTCCAGATGCAGCTTGTTGTCGGCCATGTCAGCGATCAGCAGCGCCCAGAAGCGGCCGCCGTCCTGCACGAGCACCACGCCCTGTTCCAGCGTGAACCGGCCCGGATTCTGGGCGTTGAAGTAGCGGCTGAACAGCAGCAGCGGGTCGCGTTCGAGATTCGCCGCCTGCAGTTGCCCGAGCGGGCTGTAGAGCATTTCCAGATTGCGGCCTATAAGCGTCTCGGGCTGGGCCAGCAGCATGCCGCGCGTCTGCGCATCAAGCAGTTGGTAACGGTAAACGAACAGCTGCTGATAACGTTTGGCAAAGTCCTGCTGATCCACCTGCAGCCGGATATCCTTGAACAGGCCGCTTTGCTCGAACCGTTCCTTAAGCTGGCCGGCATAGGCGATCGCTTGCGGCGCCGAACCCGCGCCGGTCAGACAGATGACCTTGCCGTTGATAAGTTCGTTATGTTGGCGTACGGCCTGGGCGATTTCAGGCTGCTGTTCGGTGGCCGGCAACAGCGCCAGGAAGCCTGTTTCCAGCCAGTCTGCCGTCAACAGGCGGCTGCCGGCGAAGCCCAGCGCCAGCAAGCCCAGCAGCCAGACGAATGCGGCTGTCCTAGGGCGATAAATGCGCAAAATCGGCTTCTTCTCCGGCGGTTAAGCGTTCGGGATGAATGATGTTTTGAAAGTGCAATATGCTGCTGTTGCCGTTGCTCTCGAAGATTTCCAGCTCGCGCAGTTCATGGTCGCCGGACAATTGCATCCGGCTGATGACTTTCTTCATCATCTCGTCCTTGGGCACAAGGCTGACCTGCCAGGCTATCTTTCTGACCGTTCCGTTGATGTCGAACGCCGTGGCCAGTTGCGACAGGTCCGCGCCCAGCATGGCCTGGAACACCTTGCCGAACGCCGCCGGAACGGGCTGTTCGCCCTGCTCCGTCCACAGGCGCGTGTCGCTGATCAAGAGCAGCGACGGCACGGGCGACAGCGTTTTCCAGGCGATGCCGCGGCTTTTATGGTAAATGAACGTGCCGTTCGAAATCAGCGGCTTGCGCAATACTTTCAGCTGCTTGGTCTGCTCAAAGGCGCCGCGCGTAATCGTGGCTTTGGTCAGACGGGCATGAATTTGATCGAGCAGCTCATCGGCCATGCAGACATTGACTGTTAATAGAAATAGCACCAGGGCTTTCAAATAAATCACGAAACCTCCACGCCCAGCTTCTCAAGCAGAATGCCCGGCGATTCAAAACACATTTCATCCTTGGCCAGATTGACGGCCACTTGAATGCTGTAGCCTTTGGTCAGCCTGTCGCCGGTTTCCTTGTCGACGATCAGATAATTGATTTTCAGCCGGTTTTCCCATTCGACAATCTCCGCTTTTACGGTGATGACCTGTTCGAAAGCGGCCGGCTTGATATAACGCATGCGCAGATCGATCACGGGCCACGAGTAGCCCGAATCGCGCATTTGCCGATAATTGTAGCCGATCTGGTCCAGCAGGGCACAGCGCGCGATCTCAAAATACCGGACGTAATGGCCGTGCCAGACGATTTCCATCATGTCGACGTCGTGGAAGGGGATTTTCAGGTCGATAGCGGTTTGGCGGATTGGATCAGTCATGCCGGTTTATCCAACGGCTCGAGCAAATCCTGAAATTTATGGTTAGTCATTTACTGTTCTTTGTTTTCTGCTTGTTCTGCCAGGCTGGCAATATTTCCAGCTCAGGCTTGGTAGTTTAGTCTGTAAAAATTAAGAAAATTATAAAACTATTTGCCCGCTCTACACGGTTTTATAATCATCAATTCGAAAATATATGTGGAATTGGAAAAACTTCAAAACGAAGATCTACGGGAAAAAGATCGTTCCCACGCCGGAGCCTGAACGATATAAATTTAGTTTAATAGATCGAGTTTACTGCGTTTTTGCCTGCTCTGAACGTTTTATATTTAATAATTGGAAAACAAAAATGGAAAAATTAACCGAAAACCGGTGTTATCTGATCCGGACTAAACGTCATTTCGTAGATAGAGGTCTTGTTGCTATAGGATGGAGTAACATTGACTTCACGCAATATTCAAACTCTAAAGAGATCGTCGAAGCAATTAGTAATAAGTACATGATCGGTCGGAGAGCAAATCAAATTCGTCGTTTTGTTAATATGAAACAGGGAGATACCATAGTTATCCCACTTTCCATGGCAGTCGCAATCGGTTCTGTAAAGGATGATAATCTTATTTATTCGCCAGAAGATAAAGCAAAAGATCGAGCAAATCAGAGGCGCATTAATTTTTTTAAAAATAGTAATGGGGAACTTGCCCTTATCCCACGAAAATCATTCGCTACTGCATTTCAGAGCAGATTAAGAGCGCCAGGAATAATTGTTAATGACATCAGTGAATTCAAAGGACAGCTTGACAAAATCATTAATGATTTAGAGTCAAGTAAAAGTTTTTCATGGAGCAACCGAGCTCGTCAGGAAATAGAAAAGCTTGAAGAGGAGTTCAAATCGATGCTTTTAAAAAACATTAGAAACGGAAAGACAAATCTTCAAGCTGGCGGCATTGGATTGGAGCACCTTGTAAAGGAGCTCCTCAAGGTAGAAGGATATGAAGCAGATGTTCTAAGTAAAAGAGCATTTTCGAGTTTTGCAGATGCTGATGTTAAAGCATCAAAATCAGATAGATTCACGCAAACAAATTTACTGATACAAGTTAAACACCATCAAGGGACAACAGGTCATTGGGGAATCTGGCAATTAAAAGAAATCAAAAACCAATCCAAAATTGACTATTCTGATCACCAGCTAGTGCTAGTTACGTCAGCATCAGTTAGTGAGAAGCTGCGCGAAGATGCCAACGAGTTAGATATCACTGTTATTGATGGAAAAGGATTAGTTGACTGGATTTTTGATTGTCTTGAGGAATTGCCAGAAATGACGAAAATAAAACTTGGTATTTGTGAAGTTCCTCGAACCATTGAGTATCTATAGAATCGCCAGCATTTTATCATCGTTCCCACGCTCCGGCGTGGGAATGCCGATCAAGACGCTCCTGCGTCAACTAATCAATACAAAAAATCACCCATGGGCAGAAGCCGTTACTTTATTACCGAACCCGACAAGCCGCATTTTTTAACCTGTACGGTGCTGGAATGGCTGCCGGTTTTCACCCGCCCGGAAACCGTGCAAATCGTGCTCGACTGCTGGCGCTACCAACGGGAACATCAGGGCTTGCGGCTATACGGTTATGTCGTTCTGGAAAACCATCTGCATTTTGTAGCGCAGGCAAACCGGCTGGATAAATGCGTCAGCAGCTTTAAATCCTATACGGCGCGACGCATCATTGATTATTTGGAAGCGCGCCAGGTCAAGCTGTTACTGACGCGGTTAAGCTTTTCCAAAAGGGCGCATAAGATTGACCGCAAGTATCAGTTCTGGCAGGAAGGCGTTCATGCCGAGCTCATTTTCAGCGAGACCATGATGAGGGAAAAGCTCGAATATATTCATGCTAATCCCGTTAAACGCGGTTATGTGGATCTGCCTGAGCATTGGCGCTATTCCAGCGCCAGAAACTATACGGGATTGGCAGGTCTGATCGACATCGATTCGTGGTGAAAGGCGACGCTGGAGCGTCTTAGGATGCATTCCCACGCCGGAGCGTGGGAACGATGTCGCTGCTGCGGCTAAATTTGTATCAATAACGAAGAGACGGCCCGAAAATAGAGCTCGAGCAGCTCCGACAGCAGGTAATGAATAGAGGCTTCCAGTGTTTCAGCAGGCTGCTTCATGAGTTGGCCGAGCAGGCTGCCTAAGGCGTAATAACCGCTTACCAATGCCGCTTCAGCCGCTTCGGTCGCCGCAGCAAGGTAAGCTGTGACAGGCTGGATTGCTGCCGCTGCAGTGGCTTCAGGATTTTCCATGAAATTCTGTAGATAAAGCTGTGTTTCCCGCCCCGCATCGGCTACATTGACAACAAGCTGTTGGTAAGAGGTCTGTACTTTCGGCAACAGCTCTTCGTTGATTTGTGCGTGAAGTTCGGCAGCGCGGCCAGCGGCCTGACCATACCAGGCTGCCAGGGTTGGCCCCGGTTGTTCATACAACTGTTTGGCCGATGACGCTATCAGCGTATGGCTATCGATCAGCGCTGTGCGGATATCCTGATACAGCACCTGCAACTGGGCATTCAACTGTGCATAGAGCTTCGATGTCGGCAAAAACAACTTGTTTTCCAGATCGAGATCTTGAGGGAATTGAAAGTTTTGATTATCGAAAAAAATCATAACACTCCTTAAATAATTCAACCTTGGATTTAATGTGCCGAAAAAGAATGCGGGCAAGGGAGCCCGCATTTGAAGGGAAGGATAAAAAAACTCCGGTTCTCGTAAAGAGCGCATACAAGAGTCAGGGAGAGTGTATTCATCCCGGAACTCTTTGAAAATGCGACATGATGACGCGCGACAATATGCCTCTATAGCTGGCATGCAATCTGCACCGTATTAAAGGTTTTGCCTTCGGAAAACCAGTACCGTAGCGGCTTTGCCTCTGATTGAAGTGTTTAAAATAGGGCATTTGTCGCACTAAAACTGTGTGATTCCACACATTCTTCAAACAAAACATCATCAAATGCATGAGACGGAAGCTGATGCGCCGGATTGATCCGGGCTTGAAAAATGCTTAAAATGATTTCTAACATGGATAATAAGCGGCAATGGCTGCTTCCACATCAGGCATACAAGGAGCTTTCATGCCCGTACTTCTGCAATCTTCATTCGCACCGCTGCTGATCGCGCCGGTTGCCTTTCTGAGCCCGAACTTCTCTCACGCCCTGCACGGACGCTCTAGCGGCCTTAATCGTGATTACTGCCGGCGGATGCGCCGTTGACCGTGAATATCTGCAACAAAAAACGCGACCAAAACCTTTACCTCCACCCAAAAAAGGACACTATGAAACCGATATCCAATACCGCTTTTTATTGCTGCGGGGTCCGCATGCAGGATGCCGAAACTGCAAACCCGGTCTGCCGAGACACCTACGCCAGGGTTTTTATGGATGAGCGCGGCTTGAACATTTTTTCCGCTTTCAAAGAGGAAACTAATCCCAATGCCGGCAACGTGGCAAGGCATAGGATTATCGACGACTGCATACGGCAGGCGCTGGCCGAGAATCCCGATTTAAAGATCATCCTGATCGGCGCCGGCTTTGACAGCCGCGCCTACCGGCTTGACGGCGGCGTATGGATCGAACTGGATGAGCCGCAAATCATCGCCTATAAAAACGAGCGGCTGCCGGTTGATGCATGCAAAAACCGGCTGCAGCGCATCGCGATCGATTTTGAAACCGAGTCGCTGAAAGAGAAACTGCAGGCATTTTCCACCGATGAGCCCGTCATGGTTGTCATAGAAGGCGTTTTTATTTATCTGCAAGAAGATGCCATCAGGCAGACTCTGCAAACCTTGCGCCGGTTGTTTCCGGCGCATAAACTGGTCTGCGACCTCATGACGGAAAAGTTTTTCAACAAATACAGCTACACCCTGCAGCAGAAATTGGGCAAGTTGGGCGCCGATTTCAGGTTTACCTTATCAAATCCTGCCGAATTATTCTGCCGCTGCGGCTATCAGATCGTTCAAAAGCATTCCATCGCCGGCAAAGCCGTGGAATACGGAGCGGTAAAAGCGCCCATGCTGCTGTTTAACGTTTTTATGAGAACACTGGTGCATGGCTATTCGATTTTTGTCTTTGAACGGGCACTTAGGCGATAACCATTTGTAGGAATTGATCTTTTGTTTAACCCAAAGCGCGGGCAACTCGATACAGGATTATCTGTCAGTGAAAATCAGGGAGTCGGCAGGACCGAATACGGGCTGGAACTGCCGCCCAAAATCTTCAAGGCAATGCAAGGCGAGTTTCTGGATATGGTAAAAATAACGCCCATGCAGGTTGATCTGCGGGCCGAAGTCAAAAGTCCCGGCGGCAAGCTGCTGGCGACTTGCACATCCAGTTCCGCTGTTATGAGGAGATTGAAGGGTTGATGAAGCAGGTTACTCATCACGCATTATCTTCATGAATCAAACTGCAAAAAAGGTATGCGATGCATACCCTACCTGGCTGTCGGGCAAAAGAGGCTATGCCGGATTAGCTTGTACACCCTGAGTTATTCGTCTGAACTGGCAACAATAAAAACGATCAATTGAAACATCACGAAAGACAGACGGTAAATTAAGTTATACGAACATTTGATGTTATATACGTCATGTTAGGCTTATGCATTCGTACTAACAGAAACCTAAGAGACCTGAAATGTATATGAAACCGAAATTGATAATCTCGTCGCTAGACGCGGAACGGCTCGATAGTCTTATTGATTCATTACCGGGCAAGTCTTTTCCGGGAAAGGACGAGTTGGAGCGTGAGCTGGCGCGTGCGGAAATAGTAGATCCGGAGGATGTCCCGCTCACAGTGGTAACGATGAATTCCACTGTGAGGTTTGAAATCGAATCTTCGTCCGAGGAGTTCTGCCTGAGGCTTGTCTATCCCAAGGATATTGACGCTTCGGGCGAGAGGATTTCCATTCTTGCGCCTGTTGGCAGCGCCTTGCTTGGGCTTTCTCAAGGCGATGAAATCGAATGGCCCAAGCCGGGCGGTGGTGTATTGCGAGTGCGCATCAAGGAAATTACCTATCAACCCGAACGTGCCGGCGTGCATCATCGTTGAGCGGCCCGCCGGCCCAAAGCGCAGCAGGCTCTTGCGCTTCCGGTTCGGCTGTTATGAGAAGACTGAAAGATCAAGCCCGCACCCATAACGCCGTCGAGCTAACTGTCAAAACCTGCGGGTACTTTACCGGATGTCGGTTGGATACCGCACGGAAATTTTCTGATAAAGGACTAACCTTGTTTGCCCGTTAGAAATGCCAGCTGTTGCCGCTGAATAAAAAAATTCATGGGCTTGAAGCGAGGCATCGATGCTGTGTGCTGATTCAGTTGGTATTTTCTGATGAGTTAACCTCCCGTCTTGTAACAAGGCGAATGTAAACCGGAGACACAGACACGAGGCAAGCATATGAATTTAAAACCGTTAGCAGAACAAACTCTGGTGATTACGGGCGCCACTTCAGGTATCGGCCTGACGACGGCGCGTCTGGCGGCGAAAGAGGGCGCCAAAGTGGCCCTTGTTGCACGGAATGAGAAAGCGCTGCGCGATTTGACGGATGAAATAATCGCCGCTGGCGGACAGGCCATTTATGCGGTTGCGGACGTGGCCAACAAAAGTGCGCTGCAGGCCGCATCGGATAAAGCCATCGCCGAGTTTGGCGGTTATGACACTTGGGTGAATAATGCGGGCGTCTCCATTTACGGACGAATAATGGACGTGCCGGAGGAAGATTTGCGCCGTTTGTTCGAAACGAATCTGTGGGGCGTGGTCAACGGCTCCAAGATCGCCGTGGAGCATTTGCGCAGCAAAGGCGGAGCGCTCATTAATGTAGGCAGCGAAGCTTCCGATGCTTCCTTGCCGCTGCAAGGCCTTTATGCGGCTTCAAAACACGCCGTCAAAGGGTTCACCAACAGTCTGCGCATAGAACTTGAAGCTGATGGCCTGCCGGTATCCGTGACGCTGATTAAACCGACAGCGATTCACACGCCATTTCCTGAGGATGCAAGAAATTACCTGCCGTATGAGCCGAAGCTGCCGGTGCCGGTGTATGCGCCGGAGCTCGTCGCCGAAGCTATCCTTTACTGCGCTGAACACGCGAAACGGGAATTTTTTGTCGGCGACATGGCGAAGCTTAATTCTGCCATGGCCCTGCACACGCCCCGCCTCTATGAGAAAATGAATGAAGCCATGATCGATTCAAGGCAGAACTCGGGCAAAAAGGCAGAGGCAAACCGGTCTGACGGCCTTTATGCAACCAATTCCAGACTGCATGAGCGAGGCGCGGAAGAGCGCTTCGTTTTGGAAAATAGCCTGTATCAACAAACCAAATTTCATCCTCTTCTATGGAGTATGTTAATGGTCGGCGGCGCTTTTCTGGCGGGGTTATATATCAAGGAACGCGGCTCATTTGCCGAGATTAAGCCGAAGAAGCTGGTAGCGGCTGTAAAATAATTACCGACAATCAGCTCATCGGCTTTTGTGAGTATCGGCACAAACGCCTGGCTGGCAGGTTCATCTTGACACGGGGCGGCTTGCCAGGAGCGCAACGGAAGAGAACGCAGCCTTTCAAAGCAATCTCCAGGCTTGTCCATTACAGGCCTGCCTTGAGCTTGCGGCCGCCTGTAATAGCGAATCCTTCCCGCTCGTAAAAGCCAAGCGTTCTTTCAAACTGGGGAAGAGGCGGCGTCGTGACTTCGAGCCGGGTCCACTCCTTCGCCGCGGCAAGCTCTCTTGCCCTGTCGATGAGTTTTTTACCGACGCCTTTTGAACGGTATTGAGGGCGTACATAAAGCTCCGCTATTGTTCCAAACGCTCCTTCAGCATAGAGCGCATAGCTTTCATAAAGCGCTATGAATCCCACCGGCTTGCCTGCGTCTTCTGCCATAAACACGAAGTATTTCTGATCCACCAAAAACTGCCGCAGTCTTTCCGCAGTTTGGTTACGATCAAAGTTGAAAGCTTTTACATCGATTCTGCTTATTATTTCTGCCAGCAGCTGTCCCACCATTTCTGCTATGTCAGGGGATTGTTCCGGCGTTGCCGGCTTAATCGCAATAGTCATTTTCGATCTTCCTTAAGGCTATAAGAGGCGCCGACATGTGGAAGCGCATCGGTTGCAATTGATGTATCTCATCCCGGGATACATCCTGTCAAACTAACGATGGCGGCCGGCAATATTCCACAGACGAGAAGAGAAATAAAAACCCGCCGCAGCTTTCGCCGGGCAGGTTTCTTTATAGTGCGGAAATCTTAGGTTTCCGGCTGAACAGGCCGTGCCATTTCGGTTGATATCTTAGGCTGTGCGGCGTTTGCCGAAAACGCCCAATCCGGCCAGTGCCGAACCGAATAACCAGAAGGCGGCAGGAACGGGTACGGGCGAAGGATCATTTACGCCAACGCCAAAGTCGGCCGCATCAATGAAGTTGCCGATAGCCGGGTTACCGCCTGCCGCCGAAATCGAGACATATGAGAAACGAAGGGTATTGCCTAATGCAACGATGGGTGCCAGGCCATCGCTGGTGTAAAAGCCCCAGGCCGTGTTGCCATCGCTGTATTGGCTACTGAACAATGTAATATCGTCCCCGCTTCCGAACAGGTTGTCAGCACCCAGGTCAACGATATCCAATTGCATGGTGTCGACGCCTAGCCTGCCGCGGTGAGCGAAATGAAAGTCAACAATGCTGTTCGTTGCGATGCCGGCAACATCCTGGTAGAGCGCGGATACCTGATTGGCGTTCAATTCCGCAAACTGGGCGCCATCATAAGCGGCGACTCCTTGAAAGTTATCGCTCCATAACTCAATTTGGTGGTCAGTAGCGGTGGTTTTCCAGCCTATTCCTTCGGTGCTGTCAGAGTAGAGCGTCCAGTCGGCAGTACCCGGCGTAAAACGCGGCGTTTCAAAGCTGCCATTAATAAATGCGGCGTTGGCATTGAGTGACAGCATCAGTCCCAATGCCAATAGCGTTAAGGAATGTTTTTTCTTCATTTTTAAATCCTGATTATTATTAAAGTATTTGAATTGAGCGTATGCTTGATCTCTTGCCATCGCAAAAGATGACGGGCATACCTGCCACATAGGCAGGCCGCTAGGCTAGACCATATTTTTAATTTGTGTTGAGAAGCATCTCACAGAATCGGATTAATGGCAGGCGACTTTCCGGTTCAGAGGTAAAAATGCATGATTCTTCATAGACACAAAACTTGGGCATCTCCCGTTGCCGTGAGGACTGCGTTTTGTAATACTAATAATCAAGGCGCGGAGGAGTTATTCCGGAAGATGAAAGCGTCGGGCGCATCCATCATCAATCAGCGGAGCGAGTACCATTGAATAGTTTGCCGGTTAAACAAGAAGATCGACATCCGATCGGGATCATCGCCGAAATTCATGGCCCTGTGGTCATTATCGACTGCGACCGGCTACCGCCCTTGCGCCAGGCTTTATGCACCCGTTTCGATCATACCGTCTACATGTTCGAAGTGCATCAGCATCTCGATGAAAGGCATGTCAGGGCGATTACGCTGCACGGCACGGCGGGCCTGAGCCGGGGCTTGACTGTTTACGACACCGGCGCGCCGCTGCAGCTTCCCGTTTCCAAGCAATGCCTGGGGCGGTTATTGAACATCTTCGGCGAGCCGCTGGACGGCGGCAGTCCGCTGCCTCAAACTGAATTCCGTAATATCCATTCGAAACCGCTGGCCTTGTCGGAAGCGACCGGCATCAGCGGCATTCTGCAGACCGGCATCAAGGTCATCGATCTGCTGTGCCCTTTCGTCAAAGGCGGCAAAACCGGGCTGTTCGGCGGCGCCGGTGTCGGCAAAACGGTACTGGTGATGGAATTCATCCATGCAGTTTCGGCGATTCACCAGGGCGTTTCCGTGTTTGCCGGCGTCGGCGAGCGCATTCGCGAAGCCCATGAATTATGGCGGGAAATGGAGCAGGCCAAGGTCATGTCCGACACCCTGATGGTGTTCGGGCAAATGGACGAATCGCCCGGCGTGCGCTTCCGCGTCGGACTGTCGGCTCTGACTTATGCCGAATACCTGCGCGATACCCTGCACAAGGAAGTCCTGTTCGTGATGGACAACGTCTTCCGGTTCGTGCAGGCCGGCAGCGAGGTATCGAGCCTGCTCGGCCGCATGCCGGCCACGGTGGGTTACCAGCCGACCCTGACCACGGAAGTCGCCGAGCTGCAGGACCGCATTCTGTCCAGCCGTCACGGCTCCATCACATCGGTTCAGGCCGTCTACGTGCCGGCGGACGATATGACCGATCCGGCGGTCAGCGCCATTCTCAGCCATCTGGATACCACCGTCATCCTGTCCCGGGACCAGGCCAGCAAAGGCATTTATCCTGCCGTAGACCCGCTGCGCTCCGGCAGTCATCTGATGGACCGCCATACTCTGGGCGACCGCCATTACAACGTGGCCGAAAGTGTGCGCGAACATCTGGCGCGCTATGAGGAACTGGAAGATATCATCGCCATGCTGGGCATCGAGGAATTGTCCGAACGGGACCGGAAAATCGTCATGCGCGCCCGCAAATTGCAGCGCTATCTGACCCAGCCGTTTGCGGTTCTGGCCCAGCACACCCGGCAAACCGGCGTCTCGGTTCCGCTTGAGCAGACCTTGACCGACTGCGAGGCTTTTCTGGCCGGGGATTATGATGACTTGCCCGAAGCCCAGTGTTATATGCGCGGCAGCATGCAGGAACCGGCATGAAAGCATTCGCACTGCAATTATACGATGCCACCCAGGAACAGCGCATAACGGGCGTGACGGCCTTCATCGGCGAGGATGCGTCGGGCAACTTCGGCATTCGCGCCAACCATGCCCGGTTCATGACCACGCTCGTCTTCGGTCTGGCGCGCTTTCGGCAAGGGGAGGGGGATTGGCAATACCTGGCATTGCCCGGCGCAGTCCTGTATTTCAACAATAACGAGCTGACACTCAGCACGCGGCGCTTCATGGTAGATACAGATCTCGACCGCATCAGCGCATTACTGGAACAGCAATTCATAGCCGAGGAAGATGATCTGCGCGCGACCAAGACCAGCCTGCAAAAAATGGAACAGGCCATGCTGGCCCGGCTCCGGGCGCTCAAGTGGGAAATGCTATGACGCACCGGCGACGATTAAAACAGCAGGTAGACAATCAGGTCAAACGTATGAAAAAGGCGGAGCGAGAACGCCCGAATCTGCTTGCGCAAACGGTCTTTCTCGGAACGCTTGGATTGGTCATGGTACTGCCCATCATCGGCGGCGTCTACCTGGGCCACTGGCTGGACAGCATTATGCCGGGCTCTCCGATATGCTGGACTTTCAGCCTGATGTTTGCCGGTATTGTGGTCGGCATTTTTAACGTTTATTTTCTCATTCAAAATAAATAGAGTTTTTGAATGGCCTCTTTGGTAAGGTTGAATCATGGAAAGTGAATTTGTTTTTGAGCTCGGGCCGCTGGCTGTCAGTTTATCCATCCTGACCACCTGGGGCATCATGCTGTCCGCTGCAGTGCTGTCCTGGCTTGCCACACGGCATCTGGACATGATGCCGGGCCCGCTGCAAACGGTGGTGGAAGGCGTCGTTTCCGCGCTGGAGGAAGCCATTTCCGCGGTCGAGCCGGTGTACGGCCGGCAGATCATGCCTTTTATCGCAACCTTATGGCTGTTTCTGATTGTCGCCAATCTGCTCAGCTTAATACCCGGCCTGCATTCGCCGACACGCGATCTTTCGGTCACTTCGGCGCTGGCCGTGCTGGTGTTTTTTTCGGTGCACTGGTTCGGCATCAAGATCCAAGGGCTTAAAAAATACCTGCATCATTACCTGGCGCCCAGCCCGATTTTGCTGCCTTTTCACATCATCAGCGAATTGACCCGAACGCTGGCGCTGGCGATTCGTCTGTTCGGCAACATGATGAGTCTGGAAATGGCGGCGATGCTCATTTTGCTGGTCGCAGGTTTTCTCGCGCCGGTGCCGATTCTGATGCTGCATATTATCGAAGCGCTGGTGCAGGCTTATATCTTTGGCATGTTAGCACTGATTTATCTGGCCGGTGCGATACAATCCCAACAATTCAATAGACAGGAACAGTTATGACAGACATCGCCTTAATCGTGTTCGGCTCCACCATTGCCGCCATTATCGGCATCGCCATAGGCGTCATGATGCCGGCGCTGGCCATGGGAAAAGCGATCAGCAGCGCGCTGGAGTCACTGGCCCGTCAGCCGGAATCGGAACAGTCGCTCATGCGGACGTTGTTTATCGGACTGGCGATGATCGAATCGCTGGCTATCTATTGTCTGGTGATTATTCTGATCGTCTTGTTCAGAAACCCATTGCTCGAGCTCATCGCCAAGTAATCAATCCAGACAATCATGGAATTCAACTTCACCACCTTTGCGCTTGAAATCGCCAATTTCCTGATTCTGATCTGGATCCTGCAACGGCTTTTCTATAAGCCGGTGTTGGCCGTCATTGCCCGGCGCAAACAGCACATCGACCAGACACTGGCCGATGCCCAGAAATTGCGGCAGGAAGCCGAAGATTTGCGCCAACACTATGAAAACCGGCAAAACGAGTGGGAGAAGGAAAAACAGGCCGCGTTTGGCGTACTGCGGCGGGAAATCGAGGCCGAAAGAAAAACGCAAATGGACCAGCTGCAGGCCGATCTTGAGCAGGAGCGGCAAAAAGCCAAAGTCATCCTGTCCCGGCAGCAGCATGATATTCAGCGTCAAGCTGAAGAAAAAGCGCTGCAGAACGGCGCCCGCTTTGCCAGTCTGGTGCTGCGGCAATCCGCCGGCCCCGAACTGGAAGCGCGCTTGTGCGCCATGCTGCTGGAGCATTTCAATGAGTTGCCCGAGGAATGCAAGCGCTGCCTGAAAATGCTAGACGCTGAAAAATCGGTGTCCATCCTCATTACCAGCGCCTATCCCCTTCCGGACGAGTTAAGGCAAAAGCTGGAGCAAAAGCTGGGGGCGCTCATCGACAGGCCCGATGTGTTTCATTATGCCCAGGATGCCGAGCTGATCGCCGGCCTGCGCATCGACATCGGCGCCTGGGTCCTGCACGCCAACCTGCAGCATGAACTGGCCGGTTTTGCCGAGATTGATCATGGATCTGATTGAGCCCGAAGCTGCCGACCTGGTAAACAAGCAAAGCGCCTGGCTGGATCAGTACCAACCGGGGCTTCGGGTCACCGAACAAGGCACAGTCGTAACGGTCGGGGACGGCATTACTTGGATCAAGGGACTGCCTTCGGCAGCCATCGAAGATATCCTGGTTTTCGGCGACGGCAGCCGGGCCATGGTGTTCGACCTCAACCGCGACCTGGTGGGAGCGATCCTGCTGTATGAAACCGAAGCGCTGACAGCCGGCACGCTGGTCCGTCTGTCAAAAAACGCGCCCAGCATACCGGTCGGAGACACTTTCATCGGCAGGGTGGTCGATCCCTTGGGTGCGCCGCTTGACGGCAGCCCCGCTCCGGCCTCCGTCGGGCGGAGCTGTCTGGAAAAAGCATCGCCGCCGATTATCGCCCGGGATTTTGTTCATAAACCGCTGTATACCGGCATTAAAATCATCGACACCCTGATTCCGATCGGCAGAGGCCAGCGGCAATTGCTGATCGGCGACGAGGGCCTGGGCCGCAGTTCGATCGCGATCGACACCGTGATCAATCAGAAAGACAAAAATGTGGTCTGCATTTATGTGCTGATCGGCCAGAAGCGATCGACCGTGGTAAAGACCATTGAAACCTTGAGAAAACAAGGCGCCATGGACTACACCGTCTGCGTCGTGGCCGAAGCCAGCGCCTTGCCTGGCCTGCAATATATTGCGCCGTTCGCCGGTTGCGCGCTGGCCGAACACTGGATGGCGCAGGGTCGCGACACGCTGGTCATCTATGACGATTTGTCGACCCACGCCAGGACCTACCGCGAACTGTCCCTGTTGTTGCGCCGCCCGCCCGGGCGCGAAGCCTATCCTGGCGATGTTTTCTTCGTGCATTCCCGGCTGCTGGAACGCTCGACCTGCCTGAATGCCGAAAACGGCGGCGGCAGCATGACGGCCCTGCCCATCGTCGAAACCCAGCAAGGCGAAATTGCCTCCTATATTCCTACTAATCTGATCTCCATTACCGACGGCCAGATCTATCTGGATGCCAATCTGTTCGCATCGGGATTCCGCCCCGCCATCGACATCGCCAAGTCGGTCTCGCGGATAGGCGGCAAGGCCCAGCATCCGAGCATCAGCAGCCAAGCCGGACGCATGAAGCTGGATTATCTGCAGTTTCTGGAGCTGGAAGCCTTTTCCCGGTTCGGCCAGCGCCTGGAGGCCTCGATGGAGGCACGGATTCAACGCGGGCGCGTGCTGCGGGAAATTCTCAAGCAGGACCGGCTGAGTCCGCTCAGCAGTGCTTTTCAACTCGCCTGGCTGATCGCCTTCAACGAACACTTGTTCGACCAGGCCAAGCCGGAGGACATCAAAGATTTTCTGGCGCGGCTCCAGCGAGGCGTCAGCGGCACGGCGCTGACGCTGAACAGCAGCCCCGAGCAGTGGCTGCAGGCCATCAGAGACTGGCTGGGCATTAAGCCGGAGCCGGAGCCGCAGCCATGAGCCAGAGCCGGCGGCTGAAGCAGCATATTACCCAGATGGAGGACATCCGGAGTATTTTAAACTCGATGAAAAATCTCGCATTTATAGAAATTCATAAATTGCTCCGCTTTCAAACCATGCAGAACAAGGTCGTCGAAGCCATTGAAGATGCGGCCGCGGATTTCCTTACGTTTTACCCTTATGTACCGGATACCGCTGGCAGCGCGCCCCCTATCGTTATTGTGATCGGGTCCGAGCGAGGCCTTTGCGGTGATTTCAATGACAGTCTGATCAATGAAATGGCGACGACAGCCTACGCGGACGTCATTATTATCGGCAGCAGGCTGGCCAACAAGTGGCCGGATACCTATCCTGAACCGATGGCTACGATAGAAGGCGCCAATACGGCGGAAGAAGTCCCCGATGTCGTTAACCGTCTGCTCGGCACAGTTACTTCTTTGCAGGAAACGCGCGGTTTCTTTGAATTGAAAGCCATCTATCACGACAGCGCGCTTAACCGGCTCTCTCATCTGACCCTGTTGCCGCCTTTTCAGGAAGCCGCTCAGAGCCATCCCCGCTCCGGTTTTCCGCCGTTGCTGAACCTTGATCCGGCCGATTTCTTCGCAGATATGGTGGAGCATTATTTATTCGCCGTCATGCATAAGCTCTGTTACACGTCGCTGATGGCGGAAAATCACCTGCGCTTGCAGCATCTGGACGGCGCGGTGCTGCATCTCGACAATGAAACGGTAAAACTGCGCCGGAAATTTCAGATCCATCGACAGGAAGAAATCACCGAGGAAATTGAAGTCATACTGTTGAATGTGGAAAATCTTTAAGGAAGCGGATGAATTCGGCGCTCCAACTTTATTAGGAGTATCTCGCACTCGGCCAATTTTTAGCCAAACTGATCCAAATGACTGAGTAATAAGGTTTTTGGGATGAATTCCCTGTTTTTTTAACAGAGTTATCCACAGTTTTTGTGGATAAGCTTGTGTTTCGTGAATGAAGTGAAAAAGCTTGTAAATACGGCAGCCAGACACGCTTTTCTGGCATTTTATTTGGCAACCCGCTGCTGATGGTTTGATTTCATTAACTTATCATAAGGATATCCCATGAACATAACTGAGCTTCAAACCTCCCGTACTATCCTCATTCCTTTTTCAACGGACCATGCAACGGAAGCATTCACATGGTTCGGTGATCCCGAAGTTATGAAATTCACGCCTTTCGGCCCGGATAAATCGGTTGATGCCACGCTTGACAGGATACGGCATTATCTTGAGCATCAGGCGCAATACGGTTTTGCGAAATGGATTATTCTTGAGCGCGGTTCAGGGAAGCCCATCGGCGACTCAGGTCTTATGTATTGCTCCGAATTAAAGCGTTTTGAGCTGGGATACCGGCTATTGCCGGACTATTGGAACAAAGGGCTGGCTACTGAAGCGGCATCGGCATGGGTGCAGCATGGCGCTCATGCTCTCGGCTTGAAATATCTGATGGCTTTCACTCATCTCGATAATTTTGCATCAATCCGGGTTCTGGAAAAAGTCGGCTTTAGATTCTCCCATCAGGCGTTTCTTATGGGGATGCCGAGCAAAGTATTTGCTCTCCCGGATAGTGCGGTAGGATGTGGTGAAGCATGAACCGCATCGCTCGCGATGCCGGCGACAGAGAGGCCATGGCAGCTGATCACGCCGTTCGGTACAATGCCATAAAAGACATGCATCATTGCCTTATGACACGGCAAACCCAGGCCCAACAACTCAACACACTTGTCGACAGTGCGCTTTTAGCTCCGACCGACGAGACTCGCAAAAAGCTCAGGCAGCTTGCCGAAGCCAGTGAACCCGGGCCGCTGGCCGAGCGGATCCGCAGGCGCGCCACGCTGTTGGCCAGGCGGCGAAACGCTGACCGTACGCCTCTGTTACGCTTGCGCGATGAACTGATCCTGGCCGTCTATGCCGCTGAGGTACCGAAGGGGTGGAGCTGCGGTTGGGCAGATGGGGCGAGCTTTGAAGCTAACGGGCGCCAGCAAGCCGGTATCGGCGGCCTGCTGGTGGACAGTGACGGCCTGGTCATTGAACGTATAAGCCGATCGATAGGGGAGAAAGGCGCCTTCGCCGCTGAACTGGCCGCACTGGCAGTCGTCATGCAATGCGCCACGGAAAGACAGCAAAAATGGCTATGGCTTTACACCGACAATCGGGGTTTGGTGCAGTTATGGGACGAACACCGCGGCGATAATCGGCTCAATGAGTTGCGCAGGCAGGCAGCAAGCCTGAAGCGGTTTATCCTTCGCGCTATCCCTCGCCTGCACAACCAGCCAGCCAATGCCCTGGCAAGGGCTGCGGTCCCACGGTAGACACGGCGGATATTCAGCGGGTTGCCAGCTCTTCCTCCAATTCCCTGACCAGCGTGGCGGCCACGGTTCTTAAGGAGCCGGTTTCCTGAAAAAGCCGACGTTGACGGAGATAGCTGGGTTTGTTGACAAGATGATTTTCCAGATGCCGCAGGTAGTCTGTGGTTCCCAGTTCAAGAGCGGTTGGAGCCAGCTTCTGGAAGGTCTCCTCAATCACTGCCTTGATAGGGCTGCTATGGTCTTGGTTATCGACAATATAGTCGGCATTCAGCCCCCAGCAGGAGGCGTTGAAATGATTCATCTTTTCCATCCACCAGTGCTGCGGAGGAAGATGGCCCAATGCTTTTTGTTCGTGGCAACGCAGGAGATAAACGATCAGGGTGTATGTCAACGCCGCCATCATGATGTTCTCGCGGACAGTGGGCAGCGCATCCATCACCCTGACTTCAAGGGTGCCGAAGCCGGGGGAAGGGCGAAGATCCCAGTGGATATCGCGGCAGATCAGGCTCAGCCCGGATTTACGGGTGTGGCTGAAGAATTCGGCAAAATCGCTCCAGGTACCGAAGCTTGGCGGCACGCCGTAATCTCTCATTATCGCCAGAAATCGCTGACGGAATGAGGAACAACCGGTATCTTCTCCTTCCCAAAAAGGCGAGCTGGCCGATAATGCCAATAAGATGGGCAAATAGGGCTTGAGCAGGGTCATGACGGCAAGTGCCACATCGCCGGAAGGCATCCCTACATGGACATGCAGGGCGAAGGTTTTCAGCCGGCGCGACAGATAGCTCATCTTCTCCCCGATGGCGAGATAACGCGGCCGCGGGGTAATGCCGACCGGACGCCGGCAGAAAGGATGGGTGCCGGCGGTACAAAGGGCCATGCCCAGCGCATCGCAACGTTCCTTCAACGTCCTGGCCAGCGACATCACATCCGCTTCCAATTCCCGGATGTTTGCGCATACCTTCGAGTTGATCTCAACGGAACATTGGGTCATTTCCGGCTTGATTGCCGGCGTTTCGGGATAGCTGTCCAACAGCGACGAGATGCCGTCCGTCAAGTCCAGCGTCAGAGGGTCCAGCAGCTGAAACTCGATTTCGATGCCTAGCGTGGCATCGGCGCAAGCTTTGAACTCAATGTCCGGATGAGTTGTATGCTCAGGATTCTTCTTGGGCATAGGCTCTGATCGCTTCCCTGGCGACCTCGTCGAAGAAGGCCGCTCCGACCTTCAAGGCTTCTTCATCAAAATCAAAGGCGGGACTGTGCAAGGGGATATTTTCCCAGCCTTCGCGCCGGGCGCCGAAACGGACGTAACAGCCCGGGATTTGCTTGAGATAATAGGCGAAATCTTCTGCCCCCATGCTCGGATTATCGATAGGGACCAGTCCCTGCTGCCCGACCACCTTAAGCGCTGCGAGTCTGGCGATCTCTGCCTCTTGCTGGGTATTGACCACGGGCGGGTAGCCTTCCGAAATTTCCACATCGACGACCGCGTTATGCAGAGCGCCGGTCGCTTTCGCTATGCGCTTGAGTCCTTCGATGATGTGTCTTCGCACCGGGCGCTCGGTGGTTCGAATCGTGCCCTGTAAAATAGCATGCTCGGCAATGACGTTGGCCGCCGTGCCGGCCTGTACCTGGCCGATAGTCACCACCGAAGGGTGAAACGGGCTGATTTCTCGCGACACCAGGGTCTGCACCGCCATGATCAGCAAACCGGCGACCACTACGGCATCTACGGCCTCATGAGGCCGCGCGCCATGCCCGCCGCGCCCGCGTATCCGGATGGTGAACTTGTCGGACTGGGCGGTAATTGTGCCATGGGCGACCATGATCTCGCCCACCCTGAACTGGCGCATCACATGACCGCCGAAGATTGCTTTCACACGGTCGAGCGCCCCGGACTGGATCATCACTTTGGCGCCGCCCCCTCGCTCTTCGGCAGGCTGGAAAATTAGCACCACGCGGCCTGGCGGCGGGTTTTCCTTGAGCATGGCCGCCGCTCCCAGGAGCATGGACATATGGCCGTCGTGGCCGCACGCATGCATCCTGCCCGGATTGACAGAGGCAAAAGGCAGTCCGGTCGTCTCGTCGCCGGGCAGGCCGTCCATATCCGCCCGCAATGCAATCGTCGGGCCGTCGTCCTGACCAGTGATCTTGCCGACAATGCCGCCGCCCACGCCGCCATATTCAAAAGGAATATCCAGACGCCGCAGTTCCTCCATGATGACCAGCGCGGTTCTCTCCTCCTCAAACGCCAGCTCCGGGTAGCGATGGAAGGTCCTGCGCAGTTCCACCATGCGGGGAAATATCGACTCAATCAATGTCAGCCGGCTCATAATCCTCCCACTGTCTTTCTATCTGAAAAATGAAGCTGTTGTTACGTTTGATTCAATTCACTGAGTAAGATTCCTCTAACGTTTAGACTCTGACCTATATCGTATAAATGTTGTGGATGGGACGAATACTAGGGTTGGCTTGCGTATGCGCCGATGCTGACTGACTCAGACGGTAGTTACAACTTTGTATGCTTGTCCTATGTACATAGTTGTTTTTTCGAATAGTCCCATTTGAATTTCTTGAAATGCGTCCTCATGGGCTCTGTCGTATTTTGCAGAGTCTTCGTCCCAAAATGGATACTTCAGAGATGCATTAAGCATTTCAATCCGAGCAACATCAATTAGTGCTTGGGCTTCTGTCTGAGAATTAAGAATTAGCTCCTCTTCAGTTCCTCTATTCAATACTTCAATTACAACAGGATATTTTCGTTCCATTGCAATCTGCTTCATTGTATTTTTTAACGACGCGGGGAAAGGGATTATCGTACTCATGATATTTTCACTCCAGTATATTCCATCATTTTTTCGAGTTCTTTTAGCTTTTCTACAAGTTCAGGTACAGTCATCTTCTTCTTGACATTCACAAGTGGGTGATCGATAGAATTGTAATTAATCACCAGATCTTCAGGAAGAGTCTTGTCTCTAGGCAGTCGCCAAACTTTTCCTCGTATCGGCAGATCTTTTAGTCGTTGCAGTGAGTTTGAAAAAGAGAGTCCTTTTGTTACATCGGGATAAACGACGTATTCTCCAAGGGTTTTATCGAATAAGATTTTAAAGTCAGCGGGTCTTACGGATTCTGCTCCATTTTCGCTTTTGTACATCTTAGGAGAGGCTTCATTACCTCCTCCTCGATATAGGCCCTGCGGGGCATTTGCTTTTGTGTAGACATCCCAAATGTCTTCTCGGTCAATTTGAATATACATTTCCAGTCCTGGTTTCGATTGGTTTGAAAAAAGTTCCGTACATCGAGTATTAGCTTTGAGATCATAGCAAAGCTTCTGTTCTATAGGGAATCCATCTTCCAAATTTTGCTGTCGTATTCTAACTTTTTTGTTATTCAGCTATTTATCAGTATATTAGGATAATGGTATGGACTCCTCCTCTTCCCTGCGGCATCACGATGTGCCAAAGT
>NZ_JADMKV010000045.1 GCF_015476545.1 Methylobacter sp. BlB1
CCCTATTAAGCCCTAAAATCAAGTGCTCTGTCGGGTCGAAAAACGCGTCTTTTAGTGGTCTTTTACTTTTTTTGGCAATTCAGCGAGGAAAATGCGGTTTTTGACGGGCATAAAAAAACCGAACACTGAAAAATCAGGTTCGGTTTTGGTGGTGGCATAAGCGCTAACATGAAAATTTAGCGCCTTTTTTGCCCATAAGTCTCGATAATCTCAAGCAATACTTGGCTGTAGTTGCCTGAGATTTCGAGAGGCCTTCGCAATCGAACGGCCCGGATAGCGATACCCAGTCTTTGTTTCAGATTAGGATCGATCCGGTACCGATTCCGAAGCCATCGAACGTAGTGCCGATCGTCGACTCCTTGCCAATCAGCAGGAGGCGAGAACGGCGACAGCAGGTTACCCGGCGAGGTATCGATCCGACTGGCGTCGAACACATATTTACTCATAGTAACCTCCTTCTAAATGACAGACCGGAACGCGAAAGCATTCGGCCCGTCCTGGTTATAGATATCCAGCCAATCGATGCTTTTGGCATCCACAGGCAAAGGGCCTTTAGGCTCACGAATGACGGGTTCAACACCTTGAGCATTGGCACGCTCAGCTAGCTTGCTCGCAGCCTCAGAGCCGGGCCGAAGGCCGGTCTTCTTGTTAGGCTGATCCAGATCCGCCCAGATGATTAGCTTTTCAACGCCTGCAGGTATCTCAAAGCCTTGCATGAAGGTGGAACTGATTAACGGCCAGGTGACCATGCCCGTGGCTTCAATAACAGCCAAGGCTGTTTCGATGCCCTCAGTAACATTCAGCACCCGGCCAGGCCGGCCAAGACGGACAGCCGCGCCCATGATCGAGCGATCGGAAGGGATCGACATCATCTTCTTGGGCGAATCCACAGGCGCCTTACGACCATCGCGCGTCAGAAACGTGCGATGAATGGTAATCGCCTGGTCGCCTTTTTCGACCAGAGCCAGCATGGCCGGGAAATAGCCAATGATCCGATTGTCTTCATCCCGGTATTGAAGCCGGGGATGAAAACGCAGGGTAGGCCAATCCGATAACCAGCCATCCAGACCGCGGGACTCTAAATACAGCCTGACCGGTTCCGCATCGGGATGATGAAGCGATTTTGATTCACGCCAAAGCGTCCTCAAACTGCGCTTGATTTTCTCATCGTCCGAGGCCGATCTTGATGGCGCAATCATCGCCGGTTGCCGATCAAGGATCGGTTTCTGATACGAATCGCAAGACAGTCCGAGCACATCGGCCACAGCCGACAAGGCTTCCGGAAAACTCCAGCTTCTTAACCACATCAACAATGAAAACCCGTCGGCATAAGGCCCACAGGTATTACAAATGCCGCCTCCGTAAATATCCGCATTACGGAACAGCTTGAAGCCATCTTTTCCGCCATGGACAGGGCAACCCACGTGCCTGCCGGGTTTTGAGATCGCTTTTTCCAGTTCGGGCGCCAGGGAGTCCAGGACGGACAACCAGACACCGCGAGCGGCATTTCTGACAACATTAGACTCAATCGGTTTAGTGCTCATGCCAGTACCTCTTCGACAAGAACACCAACGGGACTCACTTGGGTACCACTTTTAAGTTTTGGGTAAAACATGGTTTTTCTCCTCGTAAAAGTCCCGCCTTCCGGGACTTCCTTGATCCCCCTACCGGAGAGAATCAAGGAAGTCCCGGAAGGCGGACAGGATGAGAACCATCCGAGAAAAACCATGAGCCCAGCCGGGAGGTTTTCCCGGATGGGTTAATTGAAACGCCTAGTCAACTAGACGCTTAAAGCCTGACTGTTCAAAACATGCGATGACGCACTCTTCAATAGTCAACAGAGAACAAGCGTACCGTTCCAAAATACGGTCCAATACAACATGCCCCGCAATACATACTGCTATAAAAATCAGCGGCAGCCTCCAAGCCTTCTTCATCGATTTCATCCACTTCGCGCCACATCAAAACCTCCTAAACAGTGCGTTCACGGAGAACTTTGACGGTGACGGGACGATGAACCGTTTCCTCGACCACGTCATAACCGATCAGCAAAGCGATGAAGTTATGGCGGATCTGATCGCAAGCGGCATCAAAGGCGCAAACCAAATCGACACGCTCGCGCAGCGCTTCCATTGACCATTCTTCGGCATCAAACGCTTCACCGTGATCAATGCCTTTGCCCGGGTAAACGGCCAATTGCACAGGTGGCGTGCTGAAATTACGCCGTGGCTTTCCGCAGACACCACAAGCATCGGTCAGGGAGCAATCCACTAATAGGGCTTTCAGGCGTGTGATTGTCGACAATTTCTCATCATTGGAAAGCGGCAAAGCTTCAATGGAAGGCTGACTCAAATAAACACCTAACTGCCAAGCGTTTCGGCTTTTAAGAATTTCCTGAGCCATAACCTGCTCGTTAGCATCCTCGAACGTGGGCGGCACTTTCTTGAAGTTCCGCTGACCACAGGAAGGACAGTAACTGAGATGCCCCGTTATTTCGAAACGAGACTCATATAGCACCAGGTAACCGCCAGAACGGCCATTGGTACCGATGGTATAAAAGCCGTTTTGAGAGTCAGTGAACTCATTGATCGGCCACCGGATTTCCTCCCAGAAATCGGTATCCAGCATGTCATAGGCTTTGTCTGATTGCTCAGACGTCAAGCCGAGACGATGGATCTTGATGCAATGGGCATAAGACGAAGCGCCATTCCATGAATTCATGGTGTTATAGCAATAATGGTCTCTTAAAAAATCAACCATGGCCGAACGGCTGCGACGGTCAACTTTCTTGGCCCAAAATGAATTAGTCATGATTTTTTCTCCTGCTTAAAAGCAAAAAAGCGGGAAAAATCATGAGTCCCGGCCGGGAAAAAGATTTTTCCCGCGGGGATTAAATAATTAATTTTTTAATTAATTGATGGCGTCAATTGAAAACTTGTACGATCCTGTTTCATTTCTATCGAAACCGGACGTGTAGCCTTCGCTGACCAGTTTCAACACTTCATTCAAAGCAAGCTCCAGATCAAATGCCTCAACGCCTTCGATAGCCAAGCTCATCATCAAACGTTTCTGGGCGCCATGGGCGTAATGCCAGGCTTCCGCCTGGTTAAATGCATCTTCAGGTGTGGGGGCCGTTGCGGCAATACTGCCTATCGCCCCAAACAGCTGGATGGCGATCCAGGTATGATCCGGCATTTTGCGGATGACATAATCGCCCAGATGCCCCACCGCATCGCATTGCAAATCACCGTTTAGATTTTCATACGGCTGGCCAATCGAAGTAGAAATTTCTTTCATCGTGTTTCTCCAAAATATAGAAAAAATAAATCGGGAAACACTTACGCCGCGACCGGGAAAATGTTTCCCGAACGGGGTTAAAAAACGAATTAAACAGCGGTTACCGAAGCTACTTCGCCATTGTCATCCAGCACAACTTCAAATGCTTTGCCATAAAGGGCAGGGCAGCCTTGAAAGCTGGGCAGCAATCGTTGGAAGGCATGGCTAGGATCTTTCAGCACATTGGCGATAACGAACGTGGCAAAATCATCACAATCCGTATCATGCGTGGCTTCCTGATAATCGTCATGTTCTGACTGGAACGTTGATACTTGATTAAGGACCGCTGCAGAACCATCGTCTTTAGGCATGACAATGCAATCACCGTTTCCGCTTCCTTGGTAGAAAGCGTGGTCGGCGATCTCAACAACATCGTTGCCAATCCGAATGCGGTATGCATCGCAGAACTTAACATCAACCCATACCCAACTGCCTTTAAATTGTGAGATATGCGTTTCATGAACCAGATCAACAGTGACTTCTTCCTCATCGAGATAGCGAATCATCGAATGAATCCAATGCCCGTTATCCAGATGTCCATAGTAAATCAGGGAATCCCGCATCCAGGCAAACATGAAACGCGCAGCGCCATCGCTTTGGATATCGCCTTCAATATCGACAATTTCCACCTGACGACTTTCAACTTCTGCGCGAGTCACGGGCTTTTTCGGATAAGCCGTGAAGCAGCCGTACAGCTCGGAATTGCAGACAGGATAGGACGTGATCTTGCAAACTGCCTGCTGTGGAAGTACATCCACATCATTGAGCAAAGCTGACAATCCCCAGTGCCTCATCATGTCGAAAAACTGCACAAAATCCTGAGCGGACAATGTGCTTTTGAGCTGAAGCAGACGACTTTCGATGGCCTGTCTCAACGCAGCCTTAATGAGCTTGAGAACATCAGACTCATCAATGAGCTTGTCCCGATCCGGCAACCGCGCATGGAAACGCGCAGAATCGAGATGGACGATATGCGTCGTGCTGCAATACAGATGGGATCGGTAAATAGGTAAGCCCTGCAGATAAACTTCAAAGGCATAATGAGCGCCATCAGGTTTATCCAGGCCAACCAGATGAATTGAGCCAACCTCAGTATCGATAAAGTCCAGACCGGAATCCAACGCATGCTCTCTTTCCAGGCTTTCACCATTGAAAAAAACCGGAATTGGAAAGCCCTTCGCGAAGCGTTTGAGCGTTGATTCGATCAGTTTCGATTCAAACTCAACACCTATCATCGTGATGCGGGTGATGCCATCCCAATCAGTGACGGGGAATACTGTCACCGGCTTGAACGCCAGAACATCCTCCGTATTAACGGAAATGCGGCCGTTTTTGCTGACGACAGCGATGTGCCGGCAGGCAAACAGAGCCGACAGGAAGCCAATACCGAATGGATGCTCTTGAGCAACGACATCCGCATCCCAGCCGGATTCTGCCACAGTTAGCAGCGTTTCGAGGGAACTGATGCCACAACCGTCGTCCGTAATCTGAAGAATATTAGTCTCCGGAGCGAATTCGAATTGAACGGCAGTTGCGTCGGCACGACGGGCGTTCTGCAGGAGTTCGCCAAGTACAGTGGTCTGGTTGGTAAAGCTGAACTTCAAGCTTTTTACCAGGTTGCCTTGGTTCACTTGCATTGAGATTTGTTTCATAGTTTTGTCTCCAAAAAGCCGGGAGACAAAACTTCCCCCACTGGGAGCAGAATTGTTCCCGGCGGGTTGATAAAGTAAAGGTCGCCTGCCATACGGAGCATGGGGCGATAATGGCCTGAAGCCAGACAAAAACCATGAGTCCCGACCGGGAAAACATAGATTTCCCCTGGACAGGTTGAAAACACGGCAAAGCCGTTTAAAAAATAATCACGCCGTAGCGCTTCATCGATTCCTTATTTAAAGTGCTGAACTGGCACTATTTTTGAGTTCTCTCAGAGAACTACAAAATTCCGTCTTTCCAGAATATTCGAGCCAAGCATTCTGGAAAGACGGCTCAGACATATTATGCCTGAATCCGTCTAAATGTTAAGTTCTAAAGACGCCAAAACTGCGCGACTTTTGAATCACTGTTCAGGCGATGGGTTCTTTCGCCGCCTGAACTCATTCATATCGCCATTATCAACGCGATCATAGATTTCCTCAACGGACAAAGTTAGTCCGATGGAATTGAAGGTCACAGCACCGCCCAGGTAATAGTATTCAGACCGCCAATTGCTAGACTTCCGGAATACTTGCACGGCAACGATTCCCGACTCTATCAGGACGTATTCCTGCAAAGATGGCAGGTTAAGATACCGTATCAATTTAGTCGTGGTATCTCTCTCGCGGGTTGTTTTCGATAGGACCTCGACAATAATTACTGGCGAGTTGCAGAAATAATCGCTGCTGGCCATTTTGTCGCAGGAAACCAAAACATCTGGATACGTGTAATCCTTGCCTATGCGGACTTTCATGTCCGATGAAAAGGTAACGCAAGGCGTGCCTTTCAAGTGATTTCGAAACTCACCCAGGACATTAGCGGTTATACAATTATGGTTGTATCCGGCTCCAGCCATTGCATAGGCTCGGCCATCGAAATATTCGTGCTTCACCTCTGATTCGGCTTCCGTGTCCAGATACTCCTCCTCAGTCATGCAGATCCCATCTTGATCATCTTCGATAGCCATAGAATTCACTCCGGCTGATGTAGTATTTAGTTTCATTGTTTTCCTTGTATTGTTAGCAAAAAAAACAGGGAAAACAAGAACCCGAACAGGGATTGTTTTCCCTGCGGGGTTAAAAACTACTAACTACTCAGCAATTAACTGAGTTCATGCGCAAAAACTTCGACTTCTGAATCATGCGCGCTTTTGATTGTGCAAATATCGTCCTGATGAAGCAGCTTTCCAGACGGAATATCAACAATGGTATAAACACCGCTACAGATTCCGTCATCAGGATCGTTCCAGAAAACCTCATCACCGATCGACAACTCACTCGGCAAAAAATCTTTGGCCGATTTTGCATCGACATACACGGCATCCTTACCAGAGGCATTGGGCACAAATGCGGTATTCTCAGGCAATTTTGTGGCCGAGGCGACATCAAGTACCCATCCCTTGTCATTTGACCAGTAACCACGCTCAGAAACGGATCTGATAACGTACAGAGGTGTAGCGTCTAAGTCGGTAAAACCGATGAGCCGGTACTGGTCTTTCCATGTGGAATCGCAGTTGGAACAACCCACTTGGCCTTTGGCAGTCAGACCATCAGCATCCAGTACAACATTGGCTTCAATATCTCTGCTGCCGCAATTTGGGCAACATTGTCCGTGCTGGACAAGATAATTGGCCTGCTGTTTATCGATTGCCGGAACGTCTTCGCCCAAAGCTTTAAAAACACTGGAAACAAGTTCAGCGTTTTCAATAGTCGAATGCATGATGCCGACAAACTCCGTATCATCTTCGAGGACTGCTATCTCGTCAGCATCAGCGCCTTCCACATCGAGATCCTGAATAACGACCCGAATGGGTGTTGAACAGTTCGCGTAAATAGCATGCACCAGGCCGCCTTCAAGATGAATGACAAGGCGAATTTCGTTGGTATTAATAGTCATAGTGTTTCTCCAAAAATAAAAAAAGGGGAAACACCATGCGCCCTGATGGGGAGTGTTTCCCCAGTAGGGTTAAGTTATTTCAAATGGTTATTCGCTCATAAGAACGGCATTAAGGTTGGGTAAAATATCACCCCAATTCCAATCTTCCTTTTCAGGCCGATTAATACTCGTCGTGTTGAGCGCAATACCCAAAATACCAGCCAGATTGCTGGCGGCTTCATTAACCTGATCAACGGAATCGAAGTCGGGATCTGCCGTTAAAACAATCTTGCCATCAAGCACCAAGCCAACATCACCCGAGGAGAGATTGACCAGAACCAGTGAGTGCGCTGGGGTCTTAGCGTCGGTCTCAATCATGGCGCTACTGGAGGCTTCGGTGGCATACAGCTTCCGTTTCTCAAGCAGCATTTCCTCAGTAATATCGGTCAGTTTTTCGACGGCAAAGAACTCGAGAATCGAATCCTTCACTTCGACGTAGTGAGGCCCCACATGCTCAGTCAAGCCATACACCAATTCGTCGCTTGGGTAATCATCGTCCTCAAGCATGAGTATGTCCTTCAAAGGCAAGTCCAGAAGCCGGTCAGTGACATCCAGATCGCAGTCGCCATCGATATTCATCGCGGTATCGTGCACCCAGGCTTGCGGCTGGAAGCGCGCGATCACACGACGAAGAACAACATATCGACTACTGTCGGCTAGTTCCTCAGGTCTACGAAACGTAACAACTCCATTAGGAAAAGCAATCAAATACCAAAGACCGTCCTCATCAATAGAAACTTGGGATATAGTGCCTTTGGCATTGGGAGCGATAAAAATACAATCGCCGGATTCGGTCGACATTTCGCCTTTGATGGAAATAATGCGGGTGCCGGCCAGGATAGGGCTCAACCTGGTTTGGTAAGTCTTATCAGGCGTGAAGTCTTGATATTTCCAGTTGTACTTCGAAGCAAGATTTCTTGCGAATGCACGAAGCTCATTAAGCCAGACTGCACTTGCATCGGCGCAAACAAGACAAGTGTCATCGGCATGCCTGGCATAGATGGAGAAAAACTGAGGGTTGTCATCATCTACCCAGTGTTCTTGGCCGTTATTCTGCACGCCATGAATCTCCAGCGCTGTGTAAGTGCCATGATTATGCTCAACAGAGTCGGTATACAGATTTAAAAAGTGTTTAGTTTCCATTAGGGTTCTCCAAAAAGTAACGGGGAACCCAATACGCACCCCATGGGAAACGATTGAAGTTCCCCAGGTGGGTTAATTTAAAATCCGTGACGAATTATTTGGCTGTAGCTTGAGCAATCCTTTGTTCAACATCCTCATGCTCATTACATACGGCCTGAATGGCGCCGTCTTCATCCTCGAACATGCCAAGCATTTGCTCAATCTGACATCTCATGCTCTGCATAACATTGCCAGCAGAGTAAAGAGCGGATTCAAGCTTACCTGCGCGATCTCTGACTCGATGCAATTCAGCTTCCAGCCATTGCAGCCGTTCGATCTCTTCCAGTAAGGATGGAAGCGTATTGTGCGCTTTTACGATAAAGAAAAGATTCGCTATGGCTTCATCTTCTGAAATGAAAGCGGAACCCTTATTCATGACCTGAACAATTTCGGGTAGATACTGGCTCATGGACTGGACATATTCACAATCATCGCTCACAACCCAGTAATCACTTGTACATTCATTCAGGGCTGATTTCAGATCCTTCAGATTGGCTTCCAATGCGGAATCCATGCCGTTTCGTTTCAGCACTTCGTCAATCTGCTGCAGGCGCTGAAGATCCGCCAGAATGTCCGGCATCAGATTTTGAGCCTGGCCGATAAAAGTGACATTGTTCTCCTCATGAATGAGTACTGGCACTTGGTCGGCGGCCCATTGTCCTTGAGTAGCATTTGAGAAAGCCGAAATTAAAGTTTGATATTTATTATTCATGGTGTGATCTCCAAAAGTTAAAAAACTCAGGGAAACACCGGCCACCGTAACGGGGAATGTTTCCCCGTTATGGGTTAAAAAATACGGCAAAGCCGCTAAAATAATCACGCTAATCACGCTTCATCGATTCCTTATTTAGAGTGCTGAACTGGCACTTGCTTTTGAGCTCTCTTAGAGAACAACAAAAATTCCGTCTTTCCGCAATGCTCGATCCAGGTAAGCATTCTGGAAAGACGGTACAGAAATGAATCTGTGCCGTCTAAATGTTAATCTACCCAGAGAAGGAAAAAACGCCTTGTCCAGGCAGGGAAAAATGGCCAATCAAAAAAGATTGGCCATAAGGCAAAGATCAAGCTGTCAACAACAGGTCTCGGCTGATTCTGAATAGTTCAGTTTTCAACTCGGAGACGTTGCTGATGCAGATCGAGTTATCGAACAAATGGCTGACATTATGGCAGATGCCAATGCCAACCAGCTCAATGCCAGTCGCTTCACAACGATTGATGATCGCTTTAGTCAAGCTTCGATCATCGGGTTCGCCATCGGTCAGAACGATGATGATTTTCCGCTCTTCACGCGTGGCAAGCACAGATGCTGCCGCATACCACAGCGCAGAGTGCAGTGGCGTACAGCCATCCGTAACCGGTAAAAACACCGCCGCATTAGGACGAACCTTTTGCCCGTGCCTCAACAGTGGAATCACGTTGGACGTATCACCAGACGGAAATCGCGTCACAGCCGGATTGACGCCCGAGATGCCTTCCAGCGCCAATGCCAATGCCACAGACGATTCAATGGCGATATCGATCAACCGTGACTTTGACTGCTGATCATGCACGCCGCTCATAGAGCCGGAGCCGTCAATCAACAGGTGAATTGCGGTATTTGGCGCCCGGTGATGAAATCGGCGTTCGAAAACGCGCGTATCACCTTGAACCAATCGGGACAATTTTCCACCGACAATACGATTGCCTGAACGCTTGGCCACAGGCCTGTCATAACGGCTTGATTGCACCAGACCTTGAAGAGAAGCCCGGATTTTGCCGGAGTGACTCAGCACCTTATTTAACACCGCATTTCCAACAGCAGGATTCCTGGAAGGGTCCACGGCAATAGGCATTTCAACATCCGCATCATAAGCGTTTCTAGGCTGACTGCCCAAAAGCGCTTGAACGGCTTCAAACAAGTCATCAGGCACATCGTTTTCACCGGCTGATAATACAGAGGCAAGAGCTTGCGCCAATTGCTCGCTATCCTGGTCCTGTGATTGATCGCTACTGCTGCCGGCGGATTGTGTATGGCCCTGACCAGATTGTTGATCATTATCATCACCGTCATCATCACTCGATTGAGCTGGAGTCTGGCTTTGATCCTGACCATCATCCTGATCGCTTTGAGAATCATCAACCTGAGATGAGTCATCCTGTTTGGAATCGTCATCGCTTGAATCATCATCCTGATCAGAATTACTGGAAGCAGCCTGCGATTGCGATGACGAATCATCACTCTCTTGTGGCTGAGACTGCTGCTGTTGTTGCTGTTGTCGTATTTTTTCCTGTTCCTTTTCCTGCTCTTCTTCGATCATGCGCAGGATGCGATCAGCAAGCCGAACACAAGCACGCGTAGAATCAAGATCTGGGACTTCGGAAAGAAGACCAATAAGTCGGGTTACAGCACCAACAGGGAAGGTTTCTTCCAACAAGGCTTCGGCGGTATCCGCATAAGCTGACAGGGCATTCTGCCCCAGCACATCATTGCGAAGACGAAACAGCAAAAACTGACCCAAAACGGTAGCGGGATGAACCTCCTGATCTTGATTGACGACTTTAAAATCGCCCGTCTTAATCAAATGCTCAGCCACCTTTTCCGTCGTCCGTCTGGTACCCGGATAAGTTTCCTGCATCTGCTTCTCGATACGGATATCTTCCAGAATATTGAGGATGTGCTTCCGGACCGGACTGGTAGCGGCATTACCAAAATCAGCGAAATCGGTAAACCGCAGATGGGCCGCTTCATGCGCCAGATAGCCCCAGGCCACATCCTTGTAAGACGAATCTTCAAGGTTGTAAGCCGGCAGAGTAATTGACTTGCCATCGGTATACGCATCTTTGCCGCCCACTCTGACCTTGACACCAAATTTGTTGCCTAAGGCTGCCGCAACAATGGGAAAGGCGCTGTTCAATGTGTTATTTCTCATGGTCTACTCCAAAAAAATGGGCAAACCATGAGCCCTTGTGGGGTAATGGTTTACCCCAAGGGTTAAAAATTAAAATGACAAATTAAAGTAATCTAACTCATACAATTAATGAGTATTTTAAAAATAATCTAACAGCGTAGCTATCAGCTATAGCTGATTCGACATTTTCAATAAATTTAATACATAACTCATGCAATTGATGAGTGCCACAATCTATAGGAATAAGCACGGCTTGGGTTTCCAAGATGTTTCGCCCTTGACTGTAATACTGACCAGAAAGTCTCCACTCATATTTACCTCCACTAAGATAAGCTTGGGCCTCTTTTAAACCAACCGCTGATTTGTACATTTTAAATAACAAAGCGGCACAGGGCTGATCAAAAAGTGTCCATCCATTCGATTGGAGGATAGTGCAAATAAATTGCGTAATTTCTTCTTCAGATTTCACTGCCAGCCTCCTAAAAATTAATCGAGGCGATCAAAAACGCTGATCAAATATTCTGTATACGCTTTCGACTTGAGGCCTGGAACGGCTTTATCGGAGGCCCGCTTTGCCCATTTGAACAAGCGTTCCTCGACCATTCCCCGAGGGCTTTCCTTCACATCGATGCCTGCATTGGCAGGATCGAATAACCAAGCGTTCTGCTTACCTTGCAGCACTTGACTTCTTAAGCAAATGGAAATTTTCCGACGAAAATGACGGTAAATTTTCGCAAAGCGATACAGGCTCGAATTGCGGTTTTGCTCACATAATTCGTTTATATGCGCCAGCTGCTCATCAGACAAACAGCCTTCGACTTGAATTGGCGGCATCGAGACGCCGAAAAAGTCAAAATGCAAATAATCCGATGAGATGATTGAATTCTCATGTACCGGGTGTAAGGAAAGCTCAGAAAGCACCATCGTACAGTAGGCAATGGCTTTTTCCGGAGTCAGGACTTTTACCATGATTGGCTCCAATAGAAAAAAGAGGGGCAAATCATGATTCCCAAAGGGACATGTTTGCCCCTTGAGGGTTAAAGTTTAAATCATCAAAATCCGTTCATTCCTTTTTTGGCCGGATCACAGAATCTGCAAACATGTCATCCAGAATGGCTAAAAGCTCATCCGGGATACTTAGTTCGTCTTTGTGATCATAGAGTGAAAACAGATTTGAAGCTGATACAGTCATTTTCCCGAAATCTGTATCAAACTGGCGTTGTGCGTTGTACTGTTCCAACCCCTCAGCGTCTTCGGTTATAGGCTTGATGTTAGCAAACAGCTGAAGTAGTTCGAGCGTTTTTCTCGCATTCACTTCAGAGTCGCATGTCGCCGTATTAAACATCAGATGGCACCCGCTGATTAATTCATCAAACAAGTGACATTGAATCCAGTTGAAAGCAATATCAAATTGATGGTTATACCTCAAGTCAATATGCCATTCTCCTTGCAAGCGAGTAATAACTTTTTTTTGCATGCTTGCACTTAATTTTAATGTACTCATATTCTTTCCAAGAAATAGAGGCGAGGACAAAACACCCCTGCGGGATGAATTGCACTCGCCGGGTAGAATGAAAAAAGCGAGATTAGAACCAGAAATAGCCAGTTACAGAATTACGCATCCAGATCGAGATTAGAAACATTATTTGCCACCTTAATAGCAATATGACGTATTTCATTAGCTCGTGGAACGTCTGGAACATTGTGCAATTCAGCCCATGCTTCATAGGTATAGTCCAAACGAGATTGGGTGATGTTTTCCGGCGACACAACATCAATGTGAGCCCAATATTCACCATTACTGCATCTGGTAACCTCTACATGCCCTCCAGGAAACTTAATTACAGCCGTACTTGGCTCTGGGGATTTCTTATCACCTCTAAAATGGATCATCACAGCATCATCACTGTGAATAACTTTTGCTTTTGCCATATAGCCTCCGAAAATTATAGAAGGCGGATTGGCAATGCAACCCATACGGATTGAAAGACAACCCGCCGGGTAAAATAAAAAAAGAAATGTTAGAACCAGAAATCTCCCGCTTCAACAGAAGCAACGGTTTCCTCAGTCTCCGCCTCATCAGTATTGACGTCCCGATCATCCTGAACGGATTCAGCAGGGATGGCTGAGGCTGATTGAGCTGCGGCATTTACAGTTTCCTTAACGGATTCCATAAAGCCGGCTGCAGCGGGAGTTTCGAATACATCTTCCGGAATGGTGCTGACTTGAACATCGGCAACAGCGGCTGGGGCGACATCGAAAACATCCTGTCCAGGATTGAAAGCCGCCAGGAAATCGTCAAACCCAGGAATATCATCGATGTCAGCACTTTCGGATGGCGCTTCAGGTTGTTCACCCAAAGTGCTCTCTTCAGTAACAGCGACAATCGCTGGCGCAGACGGTTGAATCACTTCCGGGGCAGAAACAGGCGCAGGAACAGCAACCTCGGAATCGGCCGCGAGAATGACCTGGTCATCAGAAATAACCTGCTCATTCACAACAGCATCATCGTCAGCTTCCTCTTCTTCAGGGAAGATACCAGGCGCCTGCAGCAAGCCGCTGCCATGACGTTTGATCTTGTCCGGATCGGACAACAGCAATCCCAACCTGAACAGGCTATGGAACGCCACGCCGTTATAAGGACCTTTAGCCGGTAAAGCGCGCAGAACCGCATCGATCTCGTCGACAACCGGCATGCACCGATCGGGTAAGGAAAAGACATTGCTGACTTTCCCTCCCCTAAGAACCGTGCGTGAAAGTTTCCCTTCACACGGCTCAAGCCTTTCAAAGATCGGTTTCCCGATCCGGCTTACCTACTTTCAAATTTCGGCTGTGAACCTTTCTGTGGCAGTTAGGATGGAGTATTACAAGATTGGAGTTAATGTCCTTTCCGCCTTTTGCTTTTTCAACAATGTGATGAATATTGAAATTCTCCACGTCATCAATTCGCATATTGCAAACCGGACATATTCCTTTCTGTTGTACCCATAACCTAGCGAGTTTCGTCTTTCCGACCTGACCCTTTGTCATTTTGGCGTGGAGTCTTTTTTCAAAATATTGTTCATATTTTGGATCGTAAGGATTGGCATTCGCTTGAATCTTGATGTGCCGTTCGATAGGAAATTCTGACATTGATGCCAGCCTAGTCGATTGTTCACCTTGATTATCCCCAGAGAAGACCCAATGTCGGTTATCTACAGATTTGAAGTATTTTTCCTTAATCCATATCTTTCCTTTGTTGGGGTGTCTTCTTACTGCCCATTGCCACGTTTTCATCCAAATTTGGTGATCTACATAGCTAAATGTTTCCTTTGCCACCGTGCCTTTATGGTAATTCGCCCATCCTGTTATTACAGGATTCAATAGGTTAATAACATTTTCGGTTTTGGTAGTCTTATTACTATCTAAAATTTCCTTCACTTTCCTCAGAATGCTCTTAACGCTTTCTTTGGACGGTTTAATGAGAAGTTTAGAGTTGTATTTCCTGAAATTCCAACCCAAGAAATCAAAACCATCTTTTATATGAGTGATTTTTGTTTTCTCTGGTGATAGTTCCAAGCCTCGTTCCTTGAGGAAATTTTTAACTAACGGTTTGACCTCGTTTTCCAGTAATTCTTTCGATATTCCTGTTATGATGAAGTCATCCGCATATCGTATGAAATTCACTTTTGGATTCTTAGATTTCTTCACTTCATTTTCCCAATAACGCAGGGTTTTGAAGTTATGATTGATGACTTTTTCAAGCCCATCTAAAGCCAGGTTTGCCAGCGTAGGAGAAATAATTCCTCCTTGTGGCGTTCCTGTTTCCGTTTCATTGAGTTCACCATTGTAGATAACACCAGCCTTTAGCCATTCCTTTAGAATCTTGCGATCTGTTGGAATGTTTCCTAGAAGCCATTCATGCGAGATGTTGTCGAAACATCCTTTTATGTCGCCTTCCAGTATCCACTGTGGACTTGCTGCTTTTGCTAGGGCATTGAAAGCTTGCTCTCTAGCATCCGCTGTGGATCTCTCTGGCCGAAAACCGTAAGAGTTTTGGTCGCCCGTTGTTTCCGCCACTGGTTCAAGGGCTAGCAGATGTAATGCCTGCATCGCTCTGTCCTTCATGGTCGGAATGCCGAGTTTCCTTTTCTTACCATTTTTCTTAGGTATCTCAACACGTCTCAGCGGTGAGGACTTGTATCCCCTCCGTTTCAGACTATCTATAGCATCAGCCTTGGATTCTGGTGTGTTCCAGGTTTCCCCGTCTACACCAGCAGTTCTTTTGCCTAAATTTTCAGTAACGCGTTTCACCGCGATTGCCTTCGCGGAAAACGAGTGCGTTAGGATACGCTGGAGATTTTTAACTTTCCCCCATCGTCCTTCCGCAGTAGCCTTCACAATACGCGCTTGCAGTCTCTTAACATTTTTGTGACATTCGGCCCAATTAATGTCGTGCCAATGTTCCAACATGTCAGAGGATGCTCCCACTTCATCAATTTTCATTGTTGTAGCTGTCATCAGCTTTTCCTCTTTAAAGATTAAAAACAAACTTTCTTATGAAGAAAGACCATGCGAGAAGTCTGCCCGGTTTCCCGTGGAATGATGTCGCATTGCTGCTCAATTCCTATGTCCATGCCATTACAGCTTGACCGTTCGCTTTCTCTCGCGTTCTTCTACCCCCTAAGTCAACAGATTACCTTGCGGCTCTCCTGCCATTGCAGGCAACTCGTGGGGCTTACCTTGTTCCACCTAAGTAATAATGTGGATGTTTTAGGCTCTATCTCTTTCCCGATGGACTTGTTGTTCCTGTGATTGATGACCATATTCAATCAACCTGTCCATATACCTTTTGGTTCAGGCTTATCAGCATCTTTAGCCTGTCTTTTCCTGACGAGATTTAAACGATAGTTCACATATGTTAGCCATGACATCCTTAGCCTAGAGCCTATACCCCCTTGATGCTGGGAGAGTTCGGTTATCCTCACGGAGTCACCTAGACCTTGTGGTCAAGCTTCATTGTCTTGGCAGCTTCACACCTTTCCGTTACCAGAAACGCATGTGCCAATAGGCTCGGAGTAAGGAAATACTCGGTTTCAATTGAAATATTCATCAATTAAAACAATTACTTAGGCAACTTCAAGTCACACATGGTCAAGGAAACCCAAGCTGTCCAGCTTGTCCCGCATACGACGGAAAGCGTTCAACGCTTTGGCTGTAACGGTGTCTTTGCCGACAAACGATCGCTCGACCAGCTGGTTAGCTTCCTGGGCGATCTCATGAAAAAGCTGATCACTCATGGAGTTAGTACGCCGAACCAATGCTTCATCCGCCTGCTTCGCGTGCTGAGCCAACGATTCATCCGCTTTCCCGTCCGAATCCGGTCGGGTAACACGAAAGATAACGTAGTCAAAACGCAATTTGTTGGCCACGCTGGCAACGGGCTCAATGGCACGACGGATAGCATCGCCGAATTCCGGATGGCGGGCGATCCAATCCTTGGTGTCATTGTCATAGGTCGAGATGAAGTCTTTCTTGGCCTTCTCAAAGGTTTGGGAAAGGTCATCCAGCTCTTTAATAATACGAGGAATTTCGCTTCTGGGATTGGCAAAACCGCCGAGAAAACGGGTGCCCGATTCCAGGCAAATCCGTTCCGCTTCCTTTTTGATCCGGTTGAATTCCTTCAACTTTTCAGGATCGACGGTTTTCTTGGTACCGAGATGCGCCAAATCTTCCGGTGGAAGCTTTGAACCATCGCCGAGCACCAGGTCCTCGGGGCGTAATTTTTTCGAACTGGTCCAGAGGTTGATGTCCAATTTAACAACATCGATCTGGTCCAGAATAACTTCTGCATTGTGTGTTGACATAGCTGCGTCTCCAAAAGAATAAATACAAGAGAGGGCAGACTACGCCCACCAGGGACGATAGTTGCCCCCTGTGGGTTAAATACAAAAAGTTGTCAGAAATAAAAATCGTCGACTGAGGTCTCGACCGTAGAGAGGTCAAGCCTTTTGTCGAGCAGATCAAGGCTTTCTGCAATCGAACGGACGGATTCCAGATCCGTGTCGAAGAATGACAAGGCCTGACTTTCCAGTTTCAGTTGGTCACTGATCTCGACCCCATCTTCATGGCAGAGGGTCACAATGACACCGCTGGGTGCACCTTTTTTCTTCAGCGCCATCAACAAGAGCAGAGAACCTACTCCGTTTTCTTTCAGCAAAGAGCCGGCACCCGGCTTAATAAGATCGCCAAGATCGTCTTCGATTTTCTCTGCCCATGCGCAATCGGGATAAGCTCGCAAAATAGCAATCGCGTAACCCGTGACAAGACCCATTAACAGTGAAACAGCTGTGCTGTCCACGTTACTGGGTATCTTGATGCGCCAATAAATGCGCGCCTCATCCTGGGTAGGCTGGGGATCTTCGCCGGCAGGCTTTGAAGAGGCCGGGGAAGCCTTAGTAATGTTCCCATCATCATCAATCATGACCTGACCAACATATTGATAGCCTTTCTTCGTTTTCTCAAGAATGCGATTCTGCAAAGGCTGCGCATTCTCAAAGGCTTTCGTCTGTAATTTAGTTCCAGTCTTGCCCCATCGAAGTGTATAGGTACCATCACCATTGTTGTGAAAAGCCCAATCCTTAGATGAGCCATCGCCATGAATGAAGCGATACAGATCATATTGCTTTGACATGATTAGTTACTCCAGGCATCGCCGAACACGTCTTGAGCGATACGGTGGATAGCTTCGCGTTGGGCCGGTTCCGCACGCAAGGTGAGGGCACGATCCAGCGAGTAAGCCAGCGCATTGGGAGCGCGCTTGTAAGCAATCATGAGATTGGTCCAGCGTACCAATGTTCGGGTGGACATCGTGACACTCAACTCGCCTGAACCATCAGCACCACCGATAAACAACTTACGGATCTCATTGGCAACCTTGATCATGTTCTCTGTCAACGCTTCCATCACGGAATCGACAGGAATGCCCATGCTGGCCAAGACGGATTTCAGGATGTCCTTCTCAACAGAAGCTTCGGGATAACCGACTTCCATTAATCTGAAGCGATCGAGAAACGCAAGGTTCTGCTGCATGATGCCTTGATAGAGGCCGCTTTGATCGCCTTGGCCGGCCGAGTTGCCGGTAGCAATCAAACGGAACTTGGGATGAGGCTTAATCACTTCGCCGCCATTTTGAGGAATCATCAAAGGCTGCCCTTCTATGATATCGTTCAACCCGGCCAGTTCGGCCGGGTCCATCAAGTCAATCTCGTTCAAGATCAACAGATGTCCATCCCGGACAGCCTTGGCCAAAGGACCATGGACGAAAGTCATGGATCCGTTGACGAGCATGAATTGACCAATGAGGTCATTCAATTCAAGACGACCATGGCAGGTCGCTTGTTGAACGGGCCAATTAAGACGGGATGCCACCTGGCAGATCAGCGAAGTCTTGCCGGAACCTGTAGGTCCGGTCAGATACAACGCATCACCGAGCGGATTGGCCAGAAAAGCCAATACATCCCTTAGATGTTCATTTCTGAACAAGTATTCCTTTTTGGCCGGAATGGAAGGATGTTGATCATCCTCAAAACCTTCCACCATCATGGTAGCAGGTGCCTGAATTCCGAATGTTTGGCCGATTGGGAATTTTTTTTGAGTATTCATTGTGTATTTCCTTAGTTGTTGACCAAGGAAAACACACGTAGCCCGACCGGGGAACATGGATTTCCCCTGGACAGGTTAAAAATATAAAGGCGGCAAAACCGCTTAAAAATAGTCACGCTAAACGCGCTTCATCGATTCCTTATTTAGAGTGCTGAACTGGCACTTGCTTTTGAGTTCTCTTAGAGAACTACAAAAATTCCGTCTTTCCAGAATACTCGGCACAAGCATTCTGGAAAGACGGCTCAGGCATATTATGTCCTGTATCCGTCTAAATGTTAAATGCTAAAGACGGCAAAATTGCACGCCTTTAGCAAAGAGGACTTACCGCTTGCCGCCTGCACTACAAACCAGGATCGCCGCCATCGTCTTTTCGGAAGCAAACTGCCAGTTGATGCTGGACCAATAAGCAAGCTCGAAACCTGACTGTACCACGCGAACGTAAGTGCAAGCTGCCGAAGGCCAGCGAATCTCGCGGCCGTTTGCGAGCTTAACCGCTCTCTCAGCGTCATAGACATGGTCTATCGCAGAGATGGCGTGAGCAAGTTCTTCTTGCGTCCATCCGTGATAATCGGCCAAACGTTTCGCAGTCGCCTTAGGAGGCATGATGTCGACCGTTTCAGTGAGCTGAGCCAATGAGCTATAGCCCAGATCGGCACAAGCTGGATTGTCCACGTAATGACCATTGCTTACCCTGAAGAACAGATAACCGTCTTCAGTCAGTACCGCTTCGGGCTCAACAGGTTTTATAGTGTCTTTATCAAATGACATATTAGTAACTCCTTGAAAAGTAAAAATCGCGGAGTTACTCCCTGGCGGGAATAAGTCCGCGAGGGTTCAAAAATGAAACACGCTTCCTGGAAGGGAAGGTGCCTGATTACATCTGTATGGCTGAATCGATTAAATCCAGCAATTCCCGTGAAACGCCGCCATGGTTAATCCAGGCTGTAGGTAACGCTTCTCTCGCATCCATTAACGCAAGTTTCAATACCTCATAATCATCAGAGCTATGCAAAACGCAGTTGATACGAACGATCAGGTCCGGATCAATGCCTTCCTGTTCAGCAAAGCTTACATCCGGCAATGCGGCTCTGGCTTGTTCCAAAGCCTGCTTTAACCGAAAAAAACGATTAGTCAAATATTCCAGCATAGTCAAAATCCCCACGCCTTCAAATTATCCAGAACATCGCCAGCTACCGTAAGGTATGAGCGAATAGGCCGGAGCGTATCGGCGTCGAGGATCGTGGCAATCGTGTAATGTTTGCCATCATATACAGCGCCCCAGTTCTGACCAGTTTCTCTGTAAATGACAATATCGCACTTCCCGTTTCTGTTTGTGTAAATACTGGGCTTTTTCACAATCCGAAAAGGACCGAATGTTTTCAGTGTATTAACTGACATGATTGTCTCCATAAAGGGGAAAGGTTATTTTCCTAAAAGAAAAATAAGCTCTCCCTCAAGATAAATTGAATGTTAGGCATTCAATACCGGATGCACTGTCACGCCCTTTTTCATCCGTCTGGCAATGTATCGGCGCAGCCGTTCCGCTGTTGTGTCCGGGTCCGTCTTCGCCATTAACTGTATGGTTCCGAGAAAAAATCCGCTGTATGGGTTGCGGAGATTGAAGGTCTGTAGCTTCATGTTATCCTCCATGCCTAACCACAGCGTCGAGCAGACGCGGGAAAGCTAGGCAGTTTTCGTTAAGTTCAGTGGCCGCGCTGCTCACGCTTACTGTTAGATTAAGTGCGTCAAAGGCGAGAAAAACGCCAATAACATCAGTTTCCGATCAATATATTGCCGAGCTGCTCGAAAACCGTTCAGCAACGAATTTGTCATCGCTTTGGGATCGACGCGCAAAACACTGACCATAAACTGATCGGCCTGTTTGGCTGGCGTTTTACTATCAACACGCCAGACATCGCCTTGTGAGAGCGGGTAAGCGCTCAGAAACTCATGCTCTTTAATCATTTTTGAATGGCCGTCGACTCTTCTGAAAAGGTAATGATCGCCGGATTTCGCACCCAGGAAAATGTTCGTCAAAAATAAATCCTCATTAACGAACAAACTGAGCTCAAGGTCATGATCTTTAGCAAGATCAATCACTTCCAAGCTGGTAAAAAGGTCTTTCTCCAGATTTTTTATAGTGCCTTGGCAAGCCTTTTTGGCAAAATCCTGGGCTATTTCGATATCGCCAGCCAGTAAAGCCTGGCAAGCTTCAATCGCATATTTCTCTACATCGGATACAGATAAAGTGTTCATGGTGTTTCTCCTAAATCAAAATCAGAATGGTGAAACACCAAGCCCCAGACCGGGAAATGGTGTTTCCCCGGTTGGGTTAAGTTAATGCAAGAACTTGCGTATTTTTGCCAGACGGTACAGTACCGAATCCCGAATGGTATCGGGATCAAGTCCTGTCAATCGGCAGCAATTGTCAAAACTGAATGGATTGGGATCATTGTCATCCGTTATCCACTTGTGTATTTCGACCACGGTTTTCAATGAGCAGCGGTTGTCAAACAGATTCCGCAAAGAATCCTGCAGAAGACATTCGCAGACATGGATAATCTCCTCTTCAGACCAAGGCGGTGTTTCTTCCAGCAAGGGTTCCGTGCTGTGAAGCCATAGCCACTCATCCTCGATCCAATCGAGATTAAGCGAAGGATCAAATCCTCGGGATCGTCGGCGCATAGTGCCTCCAAAAAAAGGGGAACACATGCACCCAGCGGGGACAGTGTTCCCCGGTGGGTTAAAAAATTACCGACTAAAGGCTCGTCAGAACCAGAAATCGCGCTCTAATGTAGACATGACCGCATCCATTGAGAAGGGCACAGTTGCCTTGTCCTCGTCCTTGGTCGTAACACGCGTTCGTTCCGAGGACGGCTTACGAAATTGCTCCAGAAAGGCGGGATCGACATCGGGTTGCAAGGCCATTAACGCCGCCTTGTAATCGACGCTGCCCTGAACCAGAAAGCGGCTGACTCTAAGTCCTGCGCTTTCGGCCTGGGCGTATTCACCCATCAAGTCCAGGAAGCCTTTTTCAATGTCGGCCTGCTGCCGCAAAAGAGGCTCGATCCGGGCTTTCAATTCCCTGATCGTTTCCTCATTCCGATGGTAATCGGCTGCAAGCAATTGCCATTGATCCAACTCCTGGCCGGGCGGGATGTAGATATCTCTGTCCGGATCCGTTGGCGGCGGCTGATTCTTTTTCAAACGCTCGACAAACTCGCGCGCTTTAAAGATCAGCTCATGAATCAATTGATCATCTCTTAGAATCAAGAAATCGAGTTGCTCCTTGTCGTTCCAGTAGAGCGACAAATAACCTCGATCGGTCTCGGCAACCGCAATCTGCTGCTGGACTTGATAGTAATACCGCTGGTAAATCTTCGAATTGACGCCGTTTTGTTGCGCGTCACGAAAATTGGCTTCCATCGGCACTTTCAATTCCACCGGAATCCCGTCATCGTCCAGGCCATCAAACGAGGCCCGAAGAAATGGGAATTCTTCAGATTCGGCACAGATCGGCAAAAGCAGGGTGTTATGCCGGCGTTCAAAAGAACTGCGCGCGGTGGATTCAAGGCGAATGCCACGTTGAACAAAGGGATTGTTGGCCAGATTATCTGGCAGCGTAATCCCTTTTTTCTCCGTATACAGACGGTAAATTGTCCTTGCCGAACACTTCCCAAGCACCACGATAGCTTCCGATGCCGAAACACCGGAAGTCCGCCATTCATGCCATTCGGGCGTGCGCTGCGGAAAGTTGACAATTTTCATTGTCGATCTCCCGTTTCACGCAAGCTCCAGAATTTTCTGAGGACGCCGAACCCTTGGCGACGAATAATCGTCGGGGTGTCGTACTCACGGTAGTCAATGCCGTACCACAACTTGTTGATTATTATTATCGTCATAATGCCTCCAAAAAATAATGGGAAGCACGATGAACCACAAGGGAACGATGCTTCCCAAGCGGGTTAATAATTTAGTAATGAAACTTACTTAAGAACCGTTCCGAATAACTCAGGAAAGGTCAGATCTCCGATTAATGCCAGCGTAAAAGTCAGCGCGATGAACAAAAAGGATATGCAGTTGATAAGTATGTCTTTCATAAGATGCTCCGAAAAAATAAAGGGCATCCTTGATCCCCATGCGGGCATTCAGAATGCCCGAAAGGGTTGATACAGTTAACAATTAAGCTAATGTGGCTCTTGTTTCACTTAGAGGCGTTTTACGTTGCCTGTTGACAGTAGCGTTTTGGCCCTGAGCTTGCTTGCCAGAATCTGATGCAGAATCGGTGTTCTGAGCTACATCAGTTTTTGGCGCAGGTGCTTGCTGTGCTGAAGCTGGCTTAGCGTTAGGGCCAGCATTGGGCGCAGAGGCTTGTCGTGTTGGACCTGGCTTGGCATTGGTATCAGCAGGAAGCTGAGCTACTTCAACCGCCACTTTAGCCGCTTTCAGTCCATGTCTCATGAAATCCAGATCGAATCCTGAGAAAGTTTCACCCGCATACTCCAGCGCGGCTTGCCAAGAACCTTCTTGGGTAGCGCGCTTGATCAGGCGGGGCAACATCTGCTTGGCTCTCTCACTGGCTTCGGCTTGAGCTTCATTTTCAATAATGCGCTCAGCCTGGCCTTCGATAATGCGTTCAGCTTCGTCCTGGTCATAAATACCGGTGAAACCGAAAGCAATACGGGAACACTGGATTAAGGCTTTATGGCGCAACATGCGTTTTGTATGCGACTGCCAGGGGCCGTTAATACTGTAAGGCTGGTTGTTTTTACCTATGCCGTGGAAAGGAGGTCGATACACTTCATCAAGAAATTCCGGGATACGGACCGGATGCGTTCTGCCTTTGCGGTAGATCACACACTCGATTGATGCAGGACAAGGTTTGGCATCCGGCTCAGTCACGATGTTTTCATCGTAAATGAACTCAAGGCCATCCATATCAGGATGCTGGTTGATGATGCGTGACCAGCCATCGACAGAAACCACAGGTACGATACCGTTCTGTTTGTCGGGGTAAGCGAAGATTTCCTTAGTGAAAGGATTAAGTCCGTATTGGTCAGCAACGATCAATAAAGCCGTCATCTGGGCATCAGTGACTTCGCCGTCTTTGACTTTGAAAGCGGTCGCCTTCAACGTACTGATCAGCTCTCTTTCATCCGAGAAATTGAATTTTTCTGCGAATTTCTGAAACAGTGATGATTGCTTGCTCATGGTGTGACTCCTAAAATAAAAATGAATTAATGCATGGACACCATGAGTCCCAAGGGACAAATAGTGTCCCAATGGGAAAATTTAAAATTAAGCGATGCTCAGAACAGACGGAGCAACGCCGTGATTAACCAGCTAAAGACGCCTAGAACGGCTCCTCGTTATCAAAATCATCGTAGCCTGCATAAGCATCCGATGGAGTTGATGATGGCGCAGGGCCGGAAGTTGCCTTATCCGATTTGGAACCGAGCATTCTCAAGACATCGGCATGGATTTCAGTTGTATACCGATCAGCGCCACTGTTATCTTGCCATTTCCGGGTACGGCTAGGTCCCTCAAGCAAGACTAGAGCGCCACTTTTAAGGTGATCGCGGGCAATTTCGGCAAGCTTGCCGAACAGAACAACACGGTGCCATTCTGTCCGTTCTTGACGCTTGTCAGATTTGTCTCGCCAGGTTTCCGTCGTGGCCACGCTCAAGTTGGCAATTGCCTTTTGCTGCGCGGTGTACCGAATTTCTGGATCAGCGCCTAAACGACCAATAAGAACTGTTTTGTTGTACATTTGAAAGTCTCCTAATAGACAAAAAAGAAAAAAGGAGACCATGCCCCGTTGCTGGGAATGATCTCCCAGAGGGGTTAGTTGGATGTCAGCGCTTCAATTAAAGCGTGACGATTGGCAATTAAAGCCGAGCCTGTCTTCAATGTCTGATTGGCAGACCAAACAGCGCCAATACTGAACATCATCAGAACAAGAATTAATAGTCTCATGTTATTTCCCTCGGAAAATACCAGAGGAAACACACGAAGCCCGGCCGGGGAACATGGATTTTCCCTGGACAGGTTGAAAATACGGCAGAGCCGCTTAAAAAATAATCACGCTAAAAGCGCTTCATCGATTCCTTATTTTGAGTGCTGAACTGGCACTTGCTTTTGAGTTCTCTTAGAGAACTACAAAAATTCGTTATTTTTGAGTATGCCAATATAGAAACAGCGAAAATTACATGTCGTTTTCGCTTTTTCAATTTTTTAGACGACTCAAATGTTATCTGTATTCAATACAAAAATACTCTATGTCCGGCTAAAAATCAAAAAAACGTTCTGTCTCAGTTAGAGCCAAAGACAAATATAACGTGCTCCATAAATTGAAGCAAACACACTGATTTTCGAAAATTTCAATTTTCAAATTGCATGTGTTCCATCAAAAGAGACCGTTTTTAGGCGTTTTTCGACCCGACGCATTTTCAAAAATGCGCATAATATAAGCGATCACTGAAACAACTGATCAGAGATCGATGAAAACGCCTCAAATAGCAAAAACCAAACATGTTCGGCCATCAGTTGCCGCTTTCAAATGCCAGCAGATAGATCTGTTCCAGGATTTTCTGGTTAACCATAATTTCCAGCGGGAGCCGCTATCCAATACGATTGAGTTATGGGATGCCTTGCCGAAATATTCGATTTCACAGGTCGAACAAAACAAGATGCGTACAAAAGAGGGATTACTGCCGCTACTTCGAAGAGATGTAACATTCATGGGGAACAGCTATAGCATTTATATTTCGCCCGCATTGCTATCTGACGAAAACGGGCGAGCCTACTACCCGTCTGCGAATGAATCTCTCATTGAGGACGCACTAAGAAAGATCGCGACCTTTCAAAACCAATGTTTTCACGATCTTAAGGACATGCAATGCGGAGTCACTTTCAGCCTACATCAATTGAGAACCGAACTGAAAAATCAAGGCCATACCCGTTCTTATCAGGAAGTCATTAAATCGTTACTCATACTATCCGGTTCAGACATCGAAATCCGAACTAAAAATGCAAAAGGAGAGGGCGTTTCTATCGAAAAATTCATCTCCCTGACTGGCTTTTCAAGAAAAGACAGGCTTGAAAATCCAGATTCGCAATGGGTTGCATATTTTCATCCGCTTGTAGAAAAAGCCATGAGATATGTTGATTACAGGCAATTTAACTATAGCGAAATGATGCACTTGAAATCACATTTGGCACGCTGGCTATACAAGAGATTGGCGCACTACTACACCAATGCCAGCTTAACGACCCCAATTACCCTGTCTTACGCCGCTATCCGGCAGGAAAGCGGTATGCTGGAGCGTGCGCGAGGAAATGACGCTATCAAGGAACTAGAAGAAATTTTCAAAAATTTCCAAGCTATTAACGTGTTTTCATCCGTAAAAAGAATAGAGGACAAACGAGGTCCCCGGAATAAAATTATCAATATTGTTTACGAAGCCAATCCACATCAGAATTTCATTAAAATGGTCAAGGCAGCCAACAAAAGACAATCTGATGCTAAAGAAAAATTACTGCATGTGACAACCGGTAAAACCATCACCCAATCTACTAACCAGCCACTGTAACTACTATCCGCCCACATCTTTCTCAACTTCTTGCCATATCCCGGTAGTTGACGCACCAACAAGCAAGCATCATTCCGATCTTGCGCATTGGCAACCGGTCAACCTACGACCAGCAATAGCCCCAGTGCATCCCCCGCAGAGGGCGTCAGCAGCCCTCGATCAGCTTCCCAGCATCGAAACCAACAGCCATCAGGACTGAGCGGCAGCTTAACCGCGAACCGTTCGTTGACTAATCTGACGGTAGGTTTAACCCGCAGGTGACGGTAGGTTTAACCCGCAACTAGCGGTAGGTTTAACCCGCAGGTGCAAAATCGGGCTAACTTATCCACAGATTTTTCAGAAAAAGACAGTAGGTTTAGCCCGCAGGTGATCAAAAAAGCGGTAGGTTTAGCCCGCAGGTGATCAAAAAAGCGGTAGGTTTAGCCCGCAACTGAAATGCGAAAGTAGGTTTAACCCGCAACTGACGGTAGGTTTAACCCGCAACTGACGCCGTATCTAATTGAAAAGTAGAATGTTTTTCAACCCCTCCTTATATATCCTTTCTTAATATCCTTATATATCCTTAGTTTTTTCGAAAAAAGTGCACAAATGTATCAAATCAAAACAGGCCGTTTTTGACCTTCTTTCGACCCGACACAACGTTAAAAAAATGCTTATCATTGCGCGTAGGTATTCTCTGCGTCGTGTAAAGCCAATGTCATCTAAAAACACAATTCCAACAAAAAAATATCTTCCTCCGTCATCTGGCTATTTCAAATGTCAGCAGATCGATATGTTCCAGGATTTTCTGTACAACACGCCGAAGGAATTAGAGAGCTTGTCCGATTCCGTTCCACTCTGGGACTGTTTGCCGAAATATGTTCTTTCTAGCCAAACAGCAAACGAATCAGGAAGGAAAAATCATTTTCCTCCAATGATTAAGCTCAAATGCCAGCATTTCGAGCAATGGTTCTCTGTTAAAATCTTGCCAGCTCTCATTTCTGAAGATGAAGACGATGTCTCTGTATATTATCCAAGTACCACGGAAGAGCTTGTTGAAGAGGCGCTTCGTCGCATTGCGACCCTTCAAAATCATGGTTTTTACAAAGATGACGACTCGAACCTCAGAAGTAGCGGCGTAGCGTTCACAGTTTCCCAACTGAGGGAAGAATTAAGCAGGCATGGACACACAAGATCTCACAAAGAAATTGTATTAAGCCTGGAAATTCTCGCTAAAAGCATCATAGAAATAAAAACTGAAGGTGAAGATGACAGTGGTTACATCGTCAGCCCCTATTTCACGCAATTACAGGCGGTCTCTCGAAGAGATTTCAAAAGTGATCCTCACGCCAGATGGTATGTCGATTTTCACCCGCTGATCGACCAGGCCATCAGTATGGCAACGGGCTATCGAAGGTTGGAGGTTTAGCGCACCGACGACCACCCGCCTCAACAACATCTACCCGATCGACCGCGAATGTCTAGCTAAGAGCATGCCCGTGGTCCTGGAGAATACGTAGTAATTAAACAAAGACAACCCAAAATTGAGAAAAGAAATGTCAAAACAACAAGAAAAAAAACATCCTTACAAGCCTGAAGGCCTAAACCGGATTCTCTGGATTGTCGCAAAGAATATTGCTATTCCTCATCCCGATTTTGGTCACAAAGACAATGCCCTTTTTGCTATCTCTCAGTACTCTGGTGCCAAATTTGAAAGTATTCACATGCACATCATTGTCGACAGCGTTATCGATGCTCTGGGCGAATATTACGAGCATTCAGGAATCAGCAGATACGAGCTTCGGGAATTATTGAAGACGTTTAGAACCGACTACGCAGCGTTGACTAATCAAAAGTGGACTCAGGACATAGCATCAGAAAAAATCATTGACGCCTGTATGACCAGGATGGCCCTGGCTCGGGTAAAAGATGGCGACACGGTTCTAATAGATTTAAGTGGTCCTGAAGTTAGTTTTGAAGAAGCGTGGAAAAAAGCGGATGAATATGAAAAGTCGATATTCCAAAAAATCTTGGAAGATGAAGATAAAATCCACGAAAAATGCAGAAACAACGGAGAATTCACTAAACGGCTAATCGTGAAACCATTTGGCTATGTATAATCAATTTCTCTTAACCATGTCGAAGCATGGTGAGATTTGCATCATGGACCGGCCGGTATCGGCATTCATGAAAACAGCACTCCAATTACCCATAACAGCTGTTTTTTCCCTTATTATTAGGAATGAAGTATGGATTATTTTATCAATCTGCCTAATATTTCGCTATATTACGGCAGTGCAATTCTCATTTTTTTGATATTCATTGGCATCTACGCGTGCATAACGCCATACCGCGAGTTGATTGAGATCAGAAACAATCGCAATGCCGCCGCTGCGGTCGCGCTGTCAGGCGGCATGATTGGCTTTTCTCTGCCAGTCGTCAGCCTCATTGCCAACTCTGCTAATTTAATCGACTTTTTTGCCTGGGGCACTATGACGAGCGTGGTACAAATCGTGACGTTTTTCCTGGTAGCTATTGTCTTCAGAGACAATCAGGAACGCATCAAAGAGTGTGACATCATCATAGCCGTCATTCTGGCAAGTTCTTCAATTTTTGCCGGCATTTTTGTATGCGGCCTGCATGACTTATTAAGTTTTGCCTTAAACCCGTAAACTAAGGAAATTTGAAAGATCAATGAAAATCGATACCAATAAACCAGTAAAAGAAAAGGCCGACCCAGCACTTCCTCAAGGCGTAAGCAAGGAAGAAGTGACAAAAAATGGCTCAGTGTTGCGGGGTGTATTACCTCTGGTGTGTGTCGCGCTAATCGCGCTCCAGGTGCTGCTCTACAACCTCTCTGCTAACGGTCCTGTCTCGGAATCAATAACAGGCAACGATCCTGTTTTGGGAACACTGACTACTAACCTAATGCGCTGGACCAATCTGTTTCCTATATTCATCGCGCTGGTCCTGCTGGCATTCTTCTTGATCATACCCAGCAAAAAGTACGTGGCTGACTTATCGGCGGCCGCCATTGCCGAAAGTGACGCACTAATCAAAAGCGCTTGGAAAATCATCCTCAAGGTGAAAAATCATGAAGAGGATTTTATTGTGACGGAAGAAAATTGGTGGTCAGCAGCACTGGTGCTGATCACCATCGAATTACTTGTCCCTGGTTTTTACTTTATTGGGCTGGCGAGCGCGGGATTTGTCACTGGCTGTCTGTTGTTTCTGATACCGACTATTAGTTTTGATATACAGGTGGCCATATTCTCAATAATATCCGTGCTAATTAATCAGATCATCCTTTATTGAATAAGCGTGGCGCACAATATATCGGCAGAGTATTTGATTTGTATGCGCCGATCATCAAAGGCACAGGGCGAAGACTGTGGAATCGGCGCCAAAGTCAAAGTTACGGCCATTCGTGGCACTATCTTCGATGTTGAAAAAATCCAATAGCTAATAACCATAGCAATCAAAAATATCAATTTTAGACCTTGCATAATCAGCTTCCTGTTTTAGCGTGTTTTTATCAAAAATACAAAACAGGGAGCTGAGAAATGACAATCACTGCCAATTCAATCGAATCTGCAATCAAAACCCGCCTGCTCGAAATGTCGGAGGCTCGGCATGAATTAATCAAGCAAGTCTCTCGCTTATCAAGCCTGGGTGTTGATGTAAAAAACACGAGCTTATGTATCGGAGGCTATCTGGAGTCCGTGACGGACGCATACATAAATAATCTGTGTAGAAAATTAACAGCTGAACATGCAGGAGGAACACCCGCTGAAATTCGTGTTGCTCCTGACCTATACAAGATCATAAGTGATAGATCCTGCGATCGTGATTTCTCCTACAGCTTCCAAGAGCACGCTGATGGAGATCTGGACGCCGATAAAGAAATGGTGTTGAAATTCCTTAATGCGGTCGATTTTGAAAAAATAGCCGAGATTATCAATGAACAAATGGCTGGGTTGGTGGAAACCGGCCTGAATATTTTCGCAAAGAAAATCATCAGTCTGCTTAACCTGGATAGTTCACAAGGATACTACGAGCCTTACCGCGGGCGATCAAACCGGATTGTCTGCCCAGCATGGGCTTTCAACTATTACGATTCGCATTCCAAAATCCGCGATCTGCTTGTTTTGAAAAACGCCTTTAAAGTCGTCGAGCGAGAGGCGGTCTTATCGTTTGGTGTGGCGCTGGATGAATACATCCAGGCAGCCCAGCAGCTGAACTGGCAATGCGAGAAGATCCCATCCCGGTCGGTCTTTGGTAAAGGCGGGCATTTAGAAATCCATTGCTTCAAAGACAAGCACGAGTATCGATTCAGCATCCAGACTTTTGATGCCATCCTAGCTTTTTTGACTATCAACGGTGAAGCCGACATCGCGGATAAATTGATGAGCAAAGCCGGTTTGCTGGAGGCTGCGTGATGCTGGTGCGGTATTTGCCTGTCGAGCTTGATCAATTGCAGTCAAAGGGTAGTACGGCCAGCAAGGCGGGATCGCTGGCCGGCTTGCATCAAAAAAGGCAGGAAACGCTCTCGCAATTTTTTACAGCCGATTGGGTAATTCAATTTATATGGAAATCGCTACTGCCCGCCTTTAATGCCACCGAAGGCCGTTACAGCCTGCTGGATAACAGCATAGGTGCCGCCGGCATGTTCCGTTATGCCGATCCCAAGCGCTTCCACTTGTGCGGTCTTGACGTTGACGGCAAGCTTGTCGAAGACGTTGTCAGAATTCTTGACGGAAACGGGTACCGGTTCGATGTCGTGCATGCCTCTATGGAGAATGTAGAGCTGGACAGGTTCAGTGCGGCGTTAGTCAACCCGCCATTTTCAATTCCACTTGCTAGTCCATTCCTGAAGGCGTTCCCAGCAATTACTCATTATGGCAAATTTGGCCCCAACAGCTCGGCTTTATCCCATGAATACGCATTGGCCCAGGCCTTGGCTCATTGCGATATCGTCGCGGCTGTTGTGCCGTCTACCACCAAGGATGTGATCGCCCAAAATAGTGAGATGTACGGCCGCTTGCGGGCTGTCTATGAACTCCCCAAGGACACCTTCAAACACGAAAACGTCAAGTCGGTAAAAACCGACCTGCTTATCTTTGGCCGCAAGCTAATAGGGCCCGCGGCATCAGCGCCTGAAAGCCTGCGGATCAAACGCGGCCAAATCAATGAGCATTCGCCAGTTCCTAAACTGTTCCAGCTGGCGTGCCGTACTATGGATGAGCTTGGTTTCAGCCGATATCCGATCAGGGCCAAGGAGATCGAACACAGCAATCCCGTGATTACCACACCGATTACTGGTGACAAAACGGTTACTTTGGACAGGGCAGGACGCTGGATTAAATTGTCGTTTAAAGACGGGGCCACTGAAGCGCGCGTTATGAACGCGCTGTACCGGAATCGTCTGTTCTCGAGCCATGAGCATAAATATCCCAGAAAAACGCTTTATGGCGGCCAGTTTCAGCTGAATCTGGATGTTATATCCATGCAGAGCGACCCTTATCTGGCCTTATCCTCGGTTTGCACGGTGATCCGTGATGCCGGCGGCAATCCGGTAATTACTGGGCAACTCCAAAGCGGTTTACGCAGCATACTGAAAGAAAACCGGAAAATGGGAATCCCGTTCGGACGCACCGTTTATCGCAAAGGGGCACCCAGCTTTAAGGCGACGGCGAATCGCATGGGACTGATCAATCGCAGTGAGAAAGGCGCCGCTGTCAAGCCGGGTGAAACTGTTAAGGCATTGCGAGTGGATACCGGTTTTCTGGTTGAGACATCAAGAGGCACATTTTCTTGTGAGCATGATACGTTTTTCTCGTTATTCCAGCCCGAAAACGACGCGCTTGATGCGGGCTATTGGGAAGAAATCTTCCCGCCGCTAGCGACAAAATTCCCCACGGAAATTGGACGGCTTAAAGCCAAGGCCAAGCGGCTCGGCATTGATCAATGGTTGAATTGGAACTATCAGCTCGATGATCTTTGTGAGTTGGCGTTTAGGCCTAATGGGGCCGTTTGCGGCTGGCAGATGGCACTGGGTAAATCCAGGCTGGCGGTTTCCCTGGCGCTACTTCTCAATGGAAAATCACTGATCGTTTTGAAATCCAGACTGGTGCCGGAAATGGTCAACGAGCTGAAATCGCTTGGTATCACGGATTACAAGGTAGTGAAATCCAAGGCGGATACCGATCAGCTGGGCAAGGTCAATATCGTCAGTTACGAGCGTTTGAAAAGAACCATCGATCCCAGATTCCCCAAGCTGACTTTGGCTAAATTTCTGCGTAAGAAAATCAAAAACGTGCTGTGCGATGAAGGGGGCTTGCTGGCCAACTATTTCTCGCAACAGACTCAGGCCGTTTGGGCGCTTGGCGCTAAGCGCAGATATATTCTGGACGGCACGCCTTGCCCGAATTATCCCAGGGAGATGCTGAATTTAGCCGCTTTTGTCGCCGGGCAAGAACGAGCGTACCAGCCGTTCTCGATGAATGGCGGCTTTATCGAGCCTCGGCTTTTTAACAGCGCAGAGCTTCAGCCAACGGGTAGGGAGGAATTTGCGCGCCGCTATATTACCCTGGAGTGGGCAACCAACGAATTTTTGGACAATCACGAGCGAGGTGCGAAGCGCGAGGTCCCCAAAATTAAAACAGCGTTCTTGCAAGACTATAGGGAATGGGTGGCTCCGATGATCAAGCGACGGGTCCAGCAAGAACCCGCCGTCAGCAAGTATGTGAAATTTCCGATACCAACCCTGTGCGATCCGATCGAGGTGGATTGGGACCTGGAGCATTTGGCGCTCTATGTTAAAACAGCTGAAGACTTCGCTCACTGGTACAAATCCTACGCCAAGCAGCGCGGCGAGGAAGGCAAATCACTCAACCTTACGATGATTCTGGCCCGGCTGGAGGCCTGCTTTAAGGCGACCAATGTGCCGAGTTTAGTTGAAGGCTACGGCAAGGGCTTCAAATCCCTGACCAGGAAAGAAGCGGCCTGCCTGGACTTGATCGAGCGTGAAGTCAAAAAAGGCTTGCGCCCCATCGTCTTTGCCAGAAACCCTGTCGTTTTGCACCGACTGTCGGCGGAACTGGACAAGCGTGGCATCAGCAATCTGGTATTCACGGGCGAGGAGACGATCGCTAAGCGCACCCTAAAACTCAACGAGAGAATCCGCAACGGAAAAGATCAGGTCATGCTGGCAAGTCTTGGCGTCACGCAGGACGGGCTAAACCTGCCCATGCTCAACAGTGTAATCTTTTACAACCGCAGCTATAAGAGCCGGGAGGAAATGCAGGCCATTTACAGACTCATACGCCCCCAACAGACCAGCGACGTGTTCTGTTATTTTCTGCACCTGAAAGGAAGCATCGACTGTTATATGGCTCAGCTAATTCGCTGGAAAACCTTCGCGGCGGAAAGCGGATTGGACTATGGCGAACAACCTGATGATGAAGAATTTGTGCATTTTGACGCGTTTATCTACCGTTTTATCAACTCGATTCCCGAGCTAAAAGAAATCATAAAATCCTTGAAAAAAGTGGCTTAGAAGGGGTTGCATATTTCCCGGTCTCCGTAGAATGGATAATAGAAACCATTCAAACGGAGACCGAAAACATGTTCTATTTATGTTTTTACGGGTCTGCGTAAAACGTATTTATTTAATTAGGTGATGTTATGGGTATCAGTGATGATTATTTTAAAAACGATAAACCTCCTGTTGAGCTGTGGGTTATTACACGAGATCGAGCAAGGGCAGGGAAACCGCCATTTAGAATAGCGCCGCAATCATGGGTTCGTACAGGCGAAACCAGTAAACCGTGGGGCGTTAGAGCAGGTAAATCGGAGCGTTATCCAGAAGGGCGTATTTATTCACTACAACACTGTTTTATTTCCGTGCAAGCATCACGGAATCATCTATCACGAATTATTGATGATGAGATAAATCACGAAATGCGCAAGTTGCAAGATTTAAAAAATAGGTTGAGACGCTCTATGGATTCTGCTCATCAAATTAATGAATTTCAACACGGACAGGAAAATTGAATCATTTATGATTTCCATGAAGATATTCCGCTTACCCCACTTTATTTACACCTTACAAATCCAATTTTAGTACAGAGGTTTTATGTCAAGCATGTCAAGTCAAGAACAAGTATTCAAGGCAATTCAAGATGAACGCAGTTTTCAAGATCAAAAATGGGGATCAATAGATGAGCACCCGCATGAAGTCGGTTCATGGCTAACGATAATGCGCCAGCTACTCAATGATGCAGAGCGGGCCTATATGGGTCAGCGCGGCGACATTGGAGCACTTGATGAAATACGCAAGGTTGTCGCTACTGGAGTTGCGTGTATGGAGCAGCATGGAGCAGTTCCAAGGGGCTATGAGTCGTTATAGTTGGCGTTTACCACGAACCGGAAAGGAACTACGGAAATTGAAATATATGAGGACAAAAAGACGGCATTGCGCCAATGCCCAACAAACCAATTAGAGCTGCTATAAAAAATGAATTACCAACGTGTTATTACAAAAATCACACTGACCGAAGAATCACAGGATGTTATCCTTCAGTTTCGGGGCAGTTCAAGTGCCATTCAAGCCAAAGCGCTGGAATTCAAAACAGATGAGGAAGGCAATATCACATACCTGCTGCTCGACCGCCTCATTCACAAGGCCAATGAAAGTATGTTTGAGTGCTTTCTAAACGAACGATGGGAACAAGGATTCTCACTTTCCGGCTGTTATGTGAGCGAACTTAATCGATCTGTCGCTAACCGTTAAAAAAGGAACAAGCGCAGAAATTCTGTTGATTTCTGCGTATAAAAACATAGGATTTAGAAAGTGACTAAAAACTGGCTAGAACTCATCGTGAAAAATATCCAGCCTCCAACAACCATGGATGAAGCTATTGATCGGTTGATGTGTGTTCTGGAAGACGAACAAAAGATCATGCTTGCGGCCATGCCAAAGGAAGATCTGATAATCTTGCACTTCAGCCTGGGAGCGGCGATCCGCAATGCTTTTGGCTTGCACAAACCGGGAAGCGCATTACTAGCTGATTGCGGAGTTACTCATCCGGATGATGCGGCCGATCTGATTATTCGAAAATTATGGGAAAATTTAGGCTATCTGGATTAGAGTGTATGTTTGTCCTTAATGAAATCCGGTTTTTGTATTGAAGGAGATCAAATGAATCGTGAGAAAAAAATTCTCTTGGTGTCAATTTCGTTTGCTGTCGCGGGATGGTTTACAGCCGCTGAAATGGCAACCTCTGTAGGTGCTTTCAAGTTGCGCGCTATGAATGCGGAAGCAGACGCGGCAGACTGGAAGCGCCAGGCTGGTAAGGCATACACCGAAATGCTGCAAGCGCGCGCTGTTGCCAAAAGCACAGCCGTCCAGGTCCCGGCCGGCGCACGCATAGACTGCACCATGAAAACGACCAGCAAGTGCGAAGATGGCACCATTTATCCTCCACAGGACTACTGATGCGGTTGCCCACACATAAATCTTAATACCTAAAATTTACAATGAAACCTATAAAAATAAAAATTAGCTGGACTGACTTTGCGTTAACGGCGATTGGATTACTTTCCGTCGGCTTTCTATTGGCAGTCATTGGTCCGTTCCCTGGAGAACCAGCGCTCCATGAGAACCCTTGGTATTATTTGAAGGTGTGCAGTATGGGACTTGCCTTCGGTTACATTCTGCGTTGGATGGTGTCTAGTTATAGGCAGTGATCATCTCAGTATTTTGCCCAATCCAAAGAATGATTGGTTATTCTTGAAGAACCTCTCCCTAAAGGACGGTGCTTTTCGGCGATTTTGGTAAAACGTGGAGGACATCCACAAATTATCGATTCGGCGGGTTCCGAGGTCTAAAAAAGATGAAAACTATTAAAATCACCACAAATGCAAATTGCCAAAGCCAATACAATACTGAAAAATAAATTATCAAAGGAATAAGTCTATGATTTTAACACCCCATGAAATTCTTAAATATCTTGGGTTTGAAGTGCCGAAAGATGGCGTCGAAATTAACCCAAATGATGCTTACTTAATTTCTTCTTCATTAAGGCTCATAGGTCAGACTATGAGCGTTACAGCGATTCCTGAACCTTCCCTTGAAGACATTCATGCTGGGTTGGCCGGGTTGGTTGCCGCGTGGAGTAATGAAGATCTAGTTCCATTAAACGAGAATTCGGTTCTGAAACTTCGCACAACGATTGACGTTGTTTTGACCAGCTATTTTAAGAAATAGAGTGACCTATCATCCGTCTACGTTCAGATCCTTGAATATCGTTGAATAATTTTACCATAAAGCGCGAAAAGCCTCGTCCTTCAGGTCAAGGATGGATAGCGCAAATCAACACAGATTAAAAATATTGGTTGATATGATTGCGGAAATAATTAATAGTGTTAAATCTTGAATAAATATTTTCTGATTATTTATCGCAACAGTGGCTAAAAAAGCATCGACACCCTCGTTCATCGTGACCTTGCCGTTGAAAGTGACGGCTGATGATGAGCGTTTGTTGCTGGATCGTTTTCTTTGCGCCAAGAAACTGAATAATACCCTGCTGCAAGTCGGCATCAACATCGTTCAGCGCATGAGGTCATCCGCTGAATGGCACGCGGCCGCAGCCATGCCTAACAAAACAGCCGAAGATAAAAGGTTAAAATCGGATGCGTTTGTCAGCCTACGGAAGGAGTCTATTTTTTAATCAGTATTCACATCGTTCCCAACAACATGAATACTGATTTTTTATAAAGCTATTTTTGACATCACGTTTTAAATCAATGACTTATAATAAATAACTCACGCTAATTTTTGACAACTGTAACCACTAAATAATTTGAGATCACAATTAAAATCAACAGGTTACATATTTTTGACATAAAAACAAAAATAGAAGTATTAAATTTCCCTCGCGGCTACTGCTACATTGCATTACGCAATTCACCTAGGGGGGCGTTGGCGTCATGCCGCCTTCAAAGCGCAGCGCTTTTATAAAAGCCATTTCGACGCCTTGGTTAAACATCATGCCGAAGCCGCCAATCTGCATAAGCGGATCGGCTCCCATGAAGCGCAGGCACTGGCTGAAAAAGTATTCAATGCGTTGAATGAATGGGTATTGGGCAAACGCGGTCGGCCGCGCTTCAAAGGCCATAAAAGGCCGCTTCACTCGATCCAGGATGTGTTTGGTGACGGCCGCGGCGTGGTGGATCGGGACGTGTATAGCGCGTTTCTGGCGCGAAATTGTGATGAAACAACCTACAATCCACCACGGCTTGAATTGGCGTGGCGAGCGCTGGAAAACGCGCTTGTGCAGTCGGGATTGTTTCTGCCTTCCACGTCCAGGCGTGAAGGCGAAACCGCGAGATTAAGCGATACTGTTGAGAAACAGATTCACACTGGCACGATAACTCCGTTATCGTCAGAGCGGTTCGACTGTGAGACGTGAGACGATTCGACAACCAGCAGATTTAGCCATATTCGCCTGAATCTGCGTAGCCTGAGTCGACCGCGGTTATTGTCGATGCCCTACGGTTGCGATAGTCAGAATCCACTTCCTAAAGGAGTGGAGTTTTCAAGCATACTTCTTCCAGCCAAATGTGGAAAATGTCGTTTTTTTCTGTTCAAACGATCACCAAAACCGAACCTGATGTTTCAGTGTTCAGTTTTTTTATGCCCGTCAAAAACCGCATTTTCCCCACTGAACCCCCAAAAAAAGTAAAAGACCATTTAAAAACGCGTTTTTCGACCCGACAGAGCACTTGATTTTAGGGCTTAATAGGC